>MHBI01000120.1 GCA_001804815.1 Lentisphaerae bacterium GWF2_50_93 | reverse complement strand
CTTTTAGCCTCATAAGCAGGGCGGTTTTTAAACCGCCAACTAATCGTCGGGTTAAAACCCGACATACTTTCTTGGAAAAACAGCCTCACTTCATCCAGCTTAACGCTTACAAAAACAGGTAACCGTTAAGTTGGTCTTTTAGCCTCATAAGTAGGGCGGTTTTTAAACCGCCAACTAATTGTCGGGTTAAAACCCGACATACTTTCTTGGAAAAACAGCCTAAAAAACCAAGCTAAACGTTTACCTGAAATATGCAAATAAGGCTTTTATGGTAAATGAAGGCATCTATATTCCATTTCAGCAAAAGACATCCGGGAGGCTCAGGTTCCTCGAGGATTACCCGCCAAATCTTAACTCAAGGCTGACCAGAATTAGCACTGAAGAGCTATGCCACGGCATGTCAGAAAGTCCACCCTCCGTCAACCTTGAATAGGCTCAAAGAAATCGTGCATTTATTTGTTTTTCACTGCGCAGCGGTGTAATTTTCTCTTTCTCGGACAAGGGGGATTGGAATCTTCGCCGGGATTTATGTGCCGCCGCAAAACAAACTCGAAATCCGACGCGTCCTGCGTAGTTCGCAGGACGAATTGAGGTACCTTATGGAAAAACGCAGGGTTGTAATAACCGGATCCGGGCTGACTTCCTCACTTGGCCTGGATGTCGGCGTTTTTTATGACCGGCTTGAAGCAGGCAATTCCGCAGTACGGGTGATGGAAGGCTGGAGCGACAAACTGAAGATCAACCGGATTGCGGCACCTGTCGTCCTTCCTGAAGGGCTCGAAAAAACAATACCCCGCAATTTCCGCCGTTCCATGGGCCGCATGAGCATTTATTCCGCGCTTGCAGCTGAAAAGGCCCTGCATGCATCCGGCCTCACCCGTGAATTCACAGCTTCAGGACGCTGTGCCTGCGTCATCGGCTCCACCATGGGCAGCGGCGAAAGCATCATGGAAGCATCCCGTATCGTCATTTTAAACGACAGCGAGAACATGCCGGCTTTACAATTTTTTAAATGCGCCTCCCATTCGGCCGCGTTCAACACGGCTAACTTTCTGGGGCTCACGGGCTGCGTCCTTGCTCCTGCGGCCGCATGCGCTTCGGGACTCCAGGCAATCGGCCTGGGACGTGACCTGATCCAATCCGGCGCACAGGATGCCGCTATCTGCGGTGGAGCCGAAGAAGTCACACCGGAAGTGACAGCTTCATTTGAGCTGATGTTCGCCGCGGCCAGGGGGTTTTCCGGCCCGCCGGAATACAGTTCCCGTCCTTTTGCAGCCGACCGCGTTGGCCTTGTCTGCGGCGAAGGCGCAGGACTCGTAGTTCTTGAAGAATATGAGCATGCTGTCAAACGAGGTGCAAATATCTACGGTGAAATAATCGGATATGCAACCTGCGGATGCGGTTCGCATGTCAGCCAGTCGAATCACAGCAGCATCGTCCGCTGCATGGATCTGGCTTTCCGTGACGCCGCCGTCTCCCCCGGCCAGGCCGACTATATCAGCGCCCATGCAACAGCCACGCTGCACGGCGATGCCGAGGAAGCGATGGCAATCCGCGAGTTTTTCGGATCTCAAACACCGGTCAGCAGCCTCAAGGGACATCTCGGACATACGCTCGGGGCGTCCGGGGCAATTGAACTAATCGCCTCCCTGGAGATGATGCGGAGGGAGCGCCTTCTTCCAACCCTCAATCTGGAACATGTCGCCGACGATTGCGCCGGACTGGACCATGTCCGCTCCGTCAGGGAGCAGAAAATCAGCATTTTTGTGAAAAACTGTTTTGCTTTTGGTGGCATCAATGCAACCTTAATATGTCGCAGAGTTTGAGGGTGTTTTTTTAACCAGTATTTTAATCATAATGATGGAATCATGACTAGGGAAGAAATCATAGCCGCGATAAACTCAACCTTCATCGAGCAGTTTGAGATATCGGAGGACAAGCTTACGCCAGACAAGCAGATCTTCAATGATCTCGGACTGGACAGCCTGGACATCGTCGACCTGATGGTTGGATTGCAACGTCGTTTTGGGATATCCTTGCGTGAAAATGAGGAAATTCGTAAAGTCGTCACACTCGGTGATGTTTATGAGTTCTTTGTACGTCTTGAGGCCAAACGCAACAACCCTAAAACTTGATTATCAAACTATGCTCGTTTCCTTTATTATTTACTTCAATATCCTGATTCTTTCAGCGCTGTACTGCCTGTTCGCCATGCTGCCATTCATGACAATTGTCATAATCCTCCGGTTCAACCGCCAGAAAATTGCGCACTGGCTGAGATTCTTCATTGTCTGGTATGGCAAGTTCATCATTCGTTTTGCAGGGTTCCCATTTATCCGCGTCACATATGAAGACACGGCTCCGGACGAAATGGAGCCCGGCATAATTATTGTAAACCACCGTTCTGCTTCCGACCCTTTCCTGGTGGCATTCCTGGACCGGGAAATCATTCAAATGGTGAACGGCTGGCCTATGCGCCTCCCGTTTTTCGGTTTTTTTGCCCGGCACGCCGAGTATATCGACATCACCCGGACACCTTACGATGAACTTCGCCGCCATGTCGAATACCTTCTGCTGAAAGGAGTTTCCGTTGTCACATTTCCTGAAGGCACACGTTCAGGGAACCTCACTATGAATCAATTTCACGGCAGCATTTTCAGGGTGGCGCATGAACTCAAGGCTACCGTCACACCAGTGTGCATTACAGGCAATCAGAATATCCCATCACGTAATTTCAGGCTCTCCTGCGGCCATATCAGAATCCGCAAGCTTCCATCCCTCAGGCCTGAAATAATTGCCGGCTTCACGCCGTTCACCCTGAAAACACATGTCCGCGACATAATAGTGGACGAAACCTCCAAAATGGATGCAATACAGTGAACAGGAATGCGTCACGGTTTGACACGAATCAGGCATGCTCCTTTCTGGGCGTCGAAGCCATCCGCCAGCTTCAGACACGGCTTTTACGCAGGCACCTGAAGCTCTGCCGGGAACATTCTCCTTATTACCACAATCTGCTGGGAGATTTTGATTTTTCAGGTTTCAAGATCGGAGACCTGGCAAGAATACCCACTACCGACAAGGCAATCCTCTCGGAAAAAAACGATCTGTTCACCGCCGTTCCTGAAGATGAAATAAGGGATATTTCCTTTTCTTCCGGTACAACCGGCGCTGCATGCCGCATAAACTATACTGAAAATGATCTTGACAGGCTGGCCTATAACGATGCAGTCGGATTTGCCAGTGCCGGGATTGGACGTGGCGACCGCGTCCTGCTCACCTGTACAATCGACCGCTGTTTTATAGCAGGATTGGCCTATTATATGGGAGTACGCAAACTCGGTGCCACCGCCATCCGCAACGGAATCAACTCCCTTGAGAGCCACGCCGATATCATAACGCAGCTGAAACCAAGCAGCATAGTCGGAGTCCCTTCCTTTTTGCGCCATCTCGGAATTTTCCTGAAAGAAAATAAAATCGATTCCACCTGCGTCAGACGCCTGATTTGCATAGGGGAACCGCTGCGTGATGAAAACATGGAGACCTCCTCCCTCGGAAAACAACTGCTGCAGGCATGGTCGGCGCAGATATTCTCCACTTATGCATCGTCGGAAATTGTCACCAGCTTCACCGAGTGTTCCGCCCAATGCGGCGGACACCTGCCGCCAGACCTGGCCATCCTTGAAATAGTTGATGAATCCGGCAATCCCCTGCCCTCGGGCGCCATTGGAGAAGTAACCGTCACCCCGTTGCAGGTTACCGGCATGCCGCTGATCCGGTTCCGGACCGGAGACATCGGCTTCATGATCGACAAACCTTGCAGATGCGGTAGGTCCTCCCCGCGCATTGGACCAATTATCGGCCGCAAGGCGCATATGCTCAAGATCAAGGGGACCACGATATTCCCCACTGCTTTTTTCACAGTGCTTGATTCTTCTCCTGAGATTGCCGAATATTATCTGGAGGCGTCTGGAGACGGGCTGTCAGACAGGGTTGAAATATTCGTCGCACTCAAAAAGCAGGGAATCCGACTCGACCACGTAGCAAAAAGAATTCAGGCAAGAAGCCGTCTTTCTGTTCCCATGAGGGAACTGCCCATGGAGGACGTAAGGAAAAAGGTTTTTTCCACTTCCCGCAAGCCGGTACGTTTTTTCGACTTGCGCAAAGCTTAACCGGCTACGTCTGGATTTGATGGAACGCCACCAACTTGGTGGCATTATATCTAGTGAAGTGCAGGGAAAAGAAGGAAGATGCCGGCAAGTTGCCAGCGATCCGAAAATACAATTTCCCATTCAATTGAATTTGATGGTTATGAGTCGCAACTCTGAACAATAGAATATCGAACAGACGAACAAATGAATAAAACTTCAAATTTTGATTTTACCGATGCTGAAATAAGCTCAGCTGTAGCTGGAGGCCGCCTGCTGTCCATGGAAATCGAGTTCAGCCGCGCCTGCAACTACTGCTGTCCATACTGCTATTTGCCTGGCACGGCCGGCCTGCAGGATGAAATGACTCCGGACGAGATACGTTCCGTACTGTCCCAGGCATCCGGACTTGGCGCCAGGAAAATCGTGATCCTCGGCGGCGAACCACTTCTGTACCCGCAGCTGTTCGAGATGATAGACCACATCAATTCGCTTGGCATGATATCGGAGGTCTTCACCAACGGATCCCTGATCAATCCGGAAAATGCCGCACGTTTCTTCAATGCAGGTGTCCACATATCCATAAAGCTCAATTCGCTTGATCCGGACATCCACGATGAACTGACCGGCGAAAGAGATTCCATGAACACCGCTCTGCGGGCGATTGCAATACTGAAGAATGCGGGCTATGGGAAAAACGACGGCGGCATGCTTGCCGCCAGTTCGATCATCAGCAGCCGGAACATCGGAGGCATAGCCTCCCTCTGGCGCTGGCTCCGTGAGGAGCACATAACTCCCTATTTTGAAATAATCACCCCGCAGGGGCGCGTGCTGGGCAACCGCCATCTCATGGTCGACGGGCAGCAGCTCCAGCGAGTCTTCTCTGAAATTGCAGCCATCGATGCCGATTTCGGATACCAATGGGATCCCCAGCCGCCGCTCGTGGGCCGCAAATGCTTCCGACACACATATTCATGCCTTGTCAACAGCACCGGCGACGTCATGCCATGCGTCGGCCTGACTGTCGTCATCGGCAGCATCCGTTCTAAGAGGCTAAAGGACATCCTTTCTGAAAGCAGTATTATCTCACGGCTCAAGAACTTCCGGAAATACATAAAGAAACCTTGTGCGGACTGCAGCAAGGCCGAGCATTGCTACGGCTGCCGCGGCGCCGCATACCAACTGACAGGTGATTTTCTTGCCGCCGACCCGACCTGCTGGTTCAATGCGGACAAGCTCGATCAGATCAAGGCATTGCCAGTTGATGCCGCACCGTTTATTCCGCACCAGCCTCCCATAAGCATGGTCAGTAGGATAATGAAAGTAGGAGACAATACTGCAGAGTGCGAATCCCTTGTGGCGCCCGGCAATATTTTTCTTGACGGGAATGGAATATTGTCACGCCCTGCCCTTATCGAAGTGGCGTCACAGTCGGCTGCGGCCATCAACAGTTTTATGAATGACGGACGCGTTTTGCCCGGCATGCTTGTCGGAGCCAAATCTTTCCGTTTCCTAAGCGATGCACGTTCCGGTGACCTGATGGCCATTTCCATAAAGTTCATTGCCGAATTCGGCCCATTGCACACCATCGAGGTCAGCATTTCAGTAGATGGCCGGCTAATTTGCGAAGGGGAATTGAACACATGCGTTTTCGAAAAATAAAGAATCTCCTGGCGTTCATCCTGCCCCCGCCGCAAGCAACGGGGTATTACGGACGGCCTCCATCGCCTCTCGACGGAACGGAGATTCTTTATAACAAAAGAAAATCAAAGCCGACCAAAGGGTCGTGGAGTTTGACCCAAAGAAGATTAGCTTCTGTTTTCTGCGTGTTTTTGCTGTCATCCACTGTCGCCACCAGCGCTGAAAAGGAAAATGCTCCGCCCATTGACACACGGACTGGACTTCAAAACATCGACACGTTGCAGGCTGAATTCACCCAGACCAAGCAGATCGCCCTGTTGCGCCACAGCGTTGTCATTGCCGGCGAACTGTACATGGAGAAGAAGAATGGGCGCCTGGCCTGGCATGTCGCCTCACCGATCCGATATTCCTGCGTAATCACCGACCAGTCGCTGACGCAATGGGATATTGATTCAAACCAGCAGGTCACACTTTCCGTCGACCGCTACCCATGGCTCAAGGTCCTGTCTCAGAACCTGAAGGACTGGTTTTCCGGGAACTTCAAGAACATGTCCTCGGGATTCACCTCGGAGACTGCCGGGAAAAATGAAATGCTCATGACACCGCGTCCCGACAACCGCATTGCCGAATATATTAAATCAATCAAATTCCACTTTGCCGATGACAGTTCCAGCGTCTCGCGGGTCATCTTCACTGAAATCAATGGAGACACGACGGACATTATATTTAAAAACATCAAGATCAACCAGGCAATACCCCCGGAAAAATGGAACGTAAAGCCAAACTAGACAGGTTCATCCTCCGCTTGCTGATCGCCTCATCCAGGCATCGCCTGATATTGTATGCCATAGCCGCAACCCTGCTCCTGCTGAGCGCATACGGGATCTATCACGGACAGTACAGCAACAATATCTCAAAAATGCTGCCGGATTCATCCGAGTCGGCGCGCACGCTGGAAATCATGGGGCGGAACGGACTTTCCAGCAGAGGCGTGATCTCCTTTGACACCGGCGGCAAGTCCTTCTCCGAATCGCCCCTGCCCGGCTATCTGGAGATCCTCGGAGCCCGTCTCAGGACTTCGCCGATGATTACCCGCGTCGATTATCAATTCATTCCAAAGTCGCTGACATCCTCCTTAAATAATCTTTCACGTTATCTCCCTCAATTAATTGACTCCGAAGACTTTGATCGCCTCGCCTCCAATGACGGCATTGCCACCACCGTCAACCAGGCATACCGCCAACTTTTCCTGCTTGGCGGATTCGGAACAACGGATCGGCTCCGGATGGATCCCTTCAACCTGCGCATGCAGCAGCTGGAGAAACTCAATGACTTCCAGAAACTTTCCGGCATCCGGATTTCCCCTGTGCATTCATATATAGTCTCCCTGGACGAGCGGAAGGCCCTCCTGTTGTTCGAATCAAACATTTCCGCGGCTGATACCGCCGGCAGCCGCAGCCTCCTGGCAATGATGGGAGAGTCACTCCGCGATTGCCCGTCCGGCATTACCTTCGATATCATCAGCCCAAACCAGCATTCCGTCGACAATGAAGCAATCATTAAAGCCGATGTGAAAATAGTTGCAATTACGTCGTTCATAGTTTTCACATTGCTGTTCATCATATTCTACCATTGCGATCTCCGCAGCCTTCTGATCCCGGCGATGCCGGCCCTGGCCTCGGTAATTGTCATGGCAATCATGCCGCTTGTCTTCAAGGATTCCCTTTTCTTCGTCATCGGAATGGGCGGCCTGATAATCGGCCTTGCCGTAGGCGATTACGGTACACACGTCTATGCCGCATCTTCCGGCACATTCGGATTGCGCAGCGTTGCAAGACTGTTCCTGCCGCTTCTGGTCACATGCCTCACCACCGTGGGAGCATTCCTGCTCTTCCTGATTTCAGACATCGAAGCTTTCAGGCAGATAGGATTTTATGCCGGATTAAGCCTTCTTCTCAGCCTGCTGCTGACCATTTTCCTGCTCGCACCGCTGTTCTCAAACAAAAGGAGACGGCCATACCATGTTGCAATTCCGAGGCTTTCGACCAGCCGATACCCGCTTGTCATCTCCGTCTGGGCAGCCTTGCTGATCCTGGCAATACCGGTCATTGCAAAAATAAAATTCAATGACGACATCCGGCAATTTGACATGACTTCTGAAATGACACTCAAGTCAGAGGCAAGCTACGACAGGAACTGGCAGACCGGCCCCCGCCCGGCCATGCTGATCGTAACCGGCAAATCCAAGGACAGCGTGTTGAAACGGGGCGAGTCATTGGCAGCGCAACTGCGCCAGGCCCTGCCTGGAACAGACTGTTTTTCACCGACCGACATTTCTCCTTCCGCTGGAAAAGCATCCGAACGCCTGTTGAAATGGCGGCGGCTGGAGGAGTCGGGACGCCTCCGGCAGATCTCAGAATCGATGCGGGAGAAGGCCGTTGAAAAGGGTTTTGCGCCGGAGTTCTTCAATCCATTTTTTGAAACTCTGATCGATGGCATCAAAGAACCGCCGGATACCGCGCCTGAACTTTTCCTGCCGATGCTCTCACGCACGATCACCTGTAACGGAGAGTGGAATTCCATGATGATATTCTTCCCGGATCTGGATCATGCCAATGCAAAGGCGCTTTCACTTGTGTCCGCGGATCCGGACTGCGCCGTCATCTCGCAAAAGAATTTCCGCCAGACAATGTCATCGGAGATATCCGG
>MHBI01000119.1 GCA_001804815.1 Lentisphaerae bacterium GWF2_50_93 | reverse complement strand
CTCGGCTTCCATGCTATATTCAGCCTCATTATATTTTATTTCCCGCTACCCTTCTACAAGCCGTCATTTTCAACCTGAACTCGCTGAATCCCTACACCCTCCCTGGCTGTTTTGCGGTAAGATACCGGCTCTGTCCGCCTTCTTCAAATTTGACGCATGGGCAGTCTCCGGAAAGCCCGCAGATTCTGCGATGCTCTCTACCGGGGAAAGGCTGCCGTTTCCGGAAGCTTTACGGAGGCAGGATAGCGAAAAAACGGATGTTTTTCGCAGATGGCATTCCGAAAGCCGGAGCTTTCTCATCGGTCTTCTCCGGAAGTCTCATTCCCTTCCCGACGAGCTGGTCTTGGTTTCTCTCATTCCGAATGCGTCGCCCAGTAGCCTTTCTTGTTTTCCTTCGCCAGTCTCTCCGCCTCCTTGAACACCTCATAGAGAGGATAGCCTGTGTCAGAGTGATCCACAATTATCTCGCCCTCTATGATCGATAAAAGCTGCGGCATTATATACGTTAAATTTCTAAAAGCACTTTTCCCGTTTTCATCATGCCCAACCCAGATTCTATTTGCAGGCTGGTATAAAATTGCCTTAGCTTCTTTGGCGTTTATCCAAACAACGCTGTCCTTGAGCATATATATATCGCGATCCAAGAGCGGACCAAGTCCTCTCATTGCTTCTATGTTCATTTTAGAGTCATCAGTGGTAATGCAACCTCGGAAAATTGCTTTAATTTCTCGGGAATCTTTGTCGACTAACAGAATGGTGTTTGAAGAGACAATATCCTTGACTTTGTAAGGCCCTTCCAACTTATTGGCGTCTTTCTCTCTCAGCACGTAATATTTATCAGTAAATTCTTCTATAGGAGACATGCATCCACCAAATAAAAATATAACCAACACTGACATGATTAAACGAAACATCTTAGTCCCTCCTTTTATCTGCCAATAATTCTCACGGCATTCTCTTTGAAATATTCCTTTGAAATCCCGATGATGTGGTATTTCACGTATGTCGGGAATGCGTGGACATACCAGCTGTCCGGGGCTTCTTCCCATTTTATGTCACCCTTGTTCCTTGCGTAATTCATGCCTGCAAGCCCCGGAACGAAATCTTCTTTAGGCATCCACCGATTTGTTGAATTTTTATTTCCGTAATGCTCAACATATGCCTTTTCACTGAACATATACCCTCCAGCACCGAATGTCCGAGCTGTTACTCTTTTCAACTCCTTTTCTGTCAGCGTATCCATAATATTGCTACCATGGATGGCACCCTCGCTGTGCATCCAACCATAGACCATTGCCTTGGGATCCGTATGATTCATCACATGTTCGAGGGCATCATTGTATAGGATCATGCTGTGAATGTAGGTGGGCTCGGCTTTGCGGGCTAAGGGGACTTTTTCCACGCCCGCAACACCAACATCTGCGACAACACCGGTAACATTTAGGACAAGGCCTGTTCCTTCAAGGACAGCCCCTAAAAGGTTGCCTGTCATCTTGATGGGGTTCCACGTCCAGCCGTTGCGGCCTATGGATTCCCCGCCGTACTGGATGCCTCTGCCGAGTTCAGTGAATGTTGGATTCCATGCGTTCTTGACAGGCACGCCAAGAGTTTTCTCCAGAAGCAATCGGCTTTCTTCACGGTCAGACCAGGTGTTGGCTAATCCCGTGTTGTAGATGTGACGATCCCTTTCGGCAAGGATGGCATAGACCTTGTCAACTTCAGCTTGAGTGTATCCGCTTTCCTGCCAATCCATCCAGTCCAGCGGACCAACAAAATCTTTTCCATATGCCCTGCATCCGAGATAATCCCAGTTGTTAATTGGATCTCCGTTCGCGAAGGCGTACAAATTTAAACCGCCATCCTCGGCAATTGGGTCGCGGTTCAGCCACTTGCAGGTCGAAGGATCGTAGAAGCGCAAGCCGAAATTATACAGTCCGAATTCCTGGTCATAATACTTCGACTGGAACTTGAACGGCATATGGATACCGCTACTGCTGCTCTTTGTGGAGCACAGCTGCCTTCCGTACGGATCATATGAAAATTCAGCCACCACAGAGCCTGTTGCAGCGTCAATCAGGGAATGGATGGTGCCCCTTGCATCAGAGGTTGGCAGGTATGTTTTCAGGTTCGTCTTGTCGACTACAGCAAGCAGTCCGCCGACTCCGCCGAGGCCCTGATAGGCACCGTTTATATCCAGTCCCCAGACATATTCATATTCGGTTGTCGCGCCGCCGGAAACAACTTTTTCAGCGACCATTACCCCGTGGTCCGCATGGCTCCCGTCAAGTAAAACCTGATCATAGTAGAAATCATGTTCCCTGACGATGACTCCGTTCTCGGAGACCGTCTTTTTGATTCTTCTGCCTGCATAGTCGTAGCAGTTTTTAACCTGGATGGATTTCCCGGAAGGAGTCAGGATCTTGGATTCCACCCTCAGCAGACGGTCCTCCGCATCCCAGAAATAGCGCTGGCCGCTGTCCTCGGCCAGCCGTCCAGCGCTGTCATAGACGGGATTCTCCGAGGCCTTCGGAATATATACATCGCCCTTTATTTCCACGATGAGATCGGCTCCGGGGACATTCCCGGCCCTGCCTCCGCCAGCCATCGGAACGGCAAGCGGATCAAAAAGGGCTCCGACAATGCTTACCGGCAGGATCACCGCCGAATCCTGGTTGTTTGCGTCGATGTTGAGGAAGAACTTCTTCCCGTCTCGCGTGGCCATCAGGTTGTTCACGCTGACATTCGCGTCCTCGAGGGCGTTCCCGAGAACCTGGAGCTTTGTCCCGACGGTCCTGATCGATATGCTGTTGAAGATGCTGGGCGAGACCGTGGCCTCGGGATCTCCGCCGAAGAGCTTGCGCCCGCTTTTCAGTACGTTCGCGATGGAATCGCCAGCGTAGGTGAATTCCGAACCGAAAATCCCGGCATTGTCCGGAGCCAGCTTGATCGAGCCGGTGAGCTGCCCGCGCCCGTCATACGAATAGCTCCACTTAGAGCCGTCCTTGAGGGCAATCGTGGCGATCTTATCGGTGTTGGGATAATAGGTGTAAGCAAAAGAGTTGTAAGCCGAACCGGAGCTGGACTTGTTTACCACGGATGAAATCATGCTGGAATTCGGAGCATAATCGAAATCTCGCACAAGAACTGTCGAACCGCCTTTTGAAACAGTGATTGTATCGATCAGGTTCAATGAACTGGAAATGTATGCATATGCCGTCTCGATATCCCCCTGTGCCACTGTCTTCAATCTTCCTGCATCGTCGTAGGTATAGGAGATTTGCCTTCCCTCTATATCAAGCTGGGATCTGAGGGCATGGGGATTGTCATATGAATATGAGAAGTTCGAAGGAGTGATAAGCGCAGAGGCAAGGGCCACCCCGGATATCTGTCGGTTGGGATTATACCCGAATGTGAGAGTGGAAATCCCGGCCGTATCTATTATTCCAGGTTCGCCGAACATCTTATGGTCGGATATTGTGACCTCCGGGGTAACACCGTCATCCCCTTCCCATTTCAAACCCGCTGGAAGCTTCCGCGAATCATCGGTGTATTTACAAGTCATTAGGACGTTCACGGCATTGAGAGCCCTCGTGACAGTGTTAGTCCTGCCGTCAGGATGATAGGATGCAGAGTAGTCCTGGGTGCCCGCAATTGATTTGGCCTTTATTCCGTCAATATTCGGATCATATTCCCAGGAGGTCGTAGCATTGCCTGCGGCACCTGATGTAGACAAGGATGCCGGCATACCCCTTTCATTGTAACTTGTGCTGGCGCTGAATACGCCATGGGCTTCACCGTCGAATCCCTTGAGTTCGCCGGTGAGCTCAAATCTTGGAGTGACTGTCACTCAGTAGGGAGTTGTTATGGAAGTTGGATTGAAATTGCCCGGGGAATGAGCAAATGAGGTAGTTCTGTTGTCTGGAGATTTGATGCTGCTGGGCTGGGCTGTGCCTCCCCAGTAATCGAATTCCGCAGTTCCCTCACGCGAAGTGGATTTCCTGACGCGGCCCGCACCGTCAAAGGTGTTTGATGCACTGGCAAATATAGAAGAGTCTTTAGACAGGGTAAAGCCTGTGGATAGAGGAGCCGAGGTGCTGGTGAGGACTTTTTCCGCAGGATCCTTGACAGTTGTCCTGACACTTCCATTTCCGAGGAATTCTGTCAACGTATGCATGGTTCGTCCGTTGACGGTTTCCCATGACTCCAGCCCGGTGAAGAGGACTTCGCTCTTTCTGGTAAAAGTTTCAGAATCCTTGGACGTGGTTGCAGTGGTGGTATATTTTCCGCTGCCTGTGCTGTTCTCATTAGTGGTAGTCACGCCGTCTTCCATGACCTGAGAGACTTCGTTCTTCGAATTATAGGATATGCTCCTGCTGTGCTGTCCGTCTGCGACGACGGACGGCCTTCCCTTTGAATCAAATATCGTCGTCTGTTCATAGCCGGATGAGGTTTTCGTCTTCCATGCCTGTCCGAGCATATTGAAATAGGCTGTCGTACTTGGCCCGCCCGGCGTTCCGCTCCGCATCCAGTATCCATCGGCCCCGGTACCATAATCATATTCAACTGGATGGACAGCGGTTCCGCCAATGGAAGCGGTGGTGCCGTCAAGGTTGCATATGATACTTTCGTCGGTGCCATCCGGATAGGATGTTGACACGCTGGAACCGGAATATTGATGCCTTGCAGTTCCAAAATCGTCAGATGATTCAATGACTCTCCCAAGCGCGTCATGGAGGGATGTCCTGACAATCACATTACCGTCAAAAGGCGTCGTAATGCTGGTTTCAGTATTTCCTATTGCATCATACATGAAGGAAGTCGTTCCTGTAGGACTGGAAACGCTCTGGACTTGACCGTTCGGATAGTATTCATAGATGAAAACATTGCCAGTCCTGTCCTTGTAAATTTGCGGTCCATGCATGGAATAGGCGTTGAATTCCTCTGTTGAACCGTCGAGATATGTCGTCTTTGTTATCCTTCCAAAGGCATCTGTCTCGGAGACAGCTGAGGAGACAAGCTCTCCTGAAGAGCTGTCATTGACTTTCCTGGAATATTCAGTTCCTCTTGAGTTCCTGATGGTTTCGATCTTATACAGGGCCGTGCCTTCCTGGGAATAGGTCTGATATGTATTCCTTATGTCAGTCCGGCGATCCTTGAAACTTATCCGGGAATCGGTGATTTTCGGATTAATAACTGCGCCATATAATTTGCAGTCGGTGTTTAGATTACCGTCAACCCAGTTGAGCCGTTGAGTCTTCTCAGAAGGATTTACCGACTCAAAGACAAAAATTCCCAGACCGGAACTGCTTCCATTCGAAAATTTGCCGGAGATCCTGAGATTGGACTGATCATTCCACTGTGCTCCCGGTATCGAACAACTTTGCTGCACAGTTTCACCGCTATACTCTGAAAAGAGTGTTCTTGATGTCTCGATATTCTTTACATATGAAATCCTTGTCCTTGGAAATTCCCATATCTTCCTGCTGTCCACGACATCTCTTGTATCATGGGAAACATACTGGTACTCTTCAATCCTGCAATTGCCCGGGACGGGGCCGCTTTCGGAAGATGGAAACGGCTCGTTCTTAAAAGGGGAATATGCCTTGGAGAGCCATCCATTTGAGTCGTATTCGAAATACTTCCAGGAACCGTCCGGATATATGATGGATTTCAGCTTCTGAGTTAGCTTGGAAGTATTTGTATATTCCGCATTTCCGGAATGATAGGAGAAACCTGTCGCCTTTTCATCATTGTTCGCACTTGTCCTTATTTTCGATACGAGCTCATTTGCTCCATATTCATAAACGTTTGTCACTGTTCCAGCACCGGGTATTGTCCTTGATATTGCAACATTGGATGATCCCTCGGACTCAATACTTCTTACCGATGTAGAGCCGTCGGGATAGGTGATCGTATTGCCATTTACTGATATTTCACATGTTGTCATCCCATTGATCGCCAGGCTCGGGGGAACTTTCTTGGTCATCCTGGCTATTTTCCTGTTCGCATCATATTCAAGACTGACCTCTATGGTTTCTGTTCCGTTTTTTGTCCTGTAGAACAGCTTTGAAAGCAATCCGTCTCCATTCCATTCGCAGGTGACGTCATAATGGAATCCTTGGATGGGATAAGGGGAAATTTTTGAAGCGTCAATCATGTCAATATTGTTCCATCTGTCCGCAGCATTCCAAATGCAGTCCCTTGACTTGCTGGCCTGGGAAAGGCCTGTAAAGAACCTGGGGCCATTGTTCTCAGAGGTCACATAATAGAAAGAGAAATTATGCACGATACCGGAATCAAAATGAAGGGAATAATAGCGACCTTCGGGTGAGGCGTAAGGCTTAATGTTGCTTACAAGCCTGTATGTCCTCCCTGAATGAATTCCAGTCGGGACACCAACATCTTTAAACTTGTTTACTGAAGAATCCCATGGAAAATCGAAAACAACCACCTGCCCCTTGGGACGCACAAGGGCGACCCTTTTAATATGAATGCTCTTGTCGATATTGTCTTCAGGATCATCGTCTGCCATGTTGATATAGACATCGTTGAAAAGGAAAGTCATGGATGAGCGAAAAAGAGGCACGTTCAGGTCGTCAAGACGCTGGGAAGAAACCGCCTGATATGCCTGGATAAAAGGAGTGGAATATCCCGGCAGTTCCTCTATCCGCTGGTTTTTGATGCCTCCTGCGGCAATATACTCAGGATATTGAAGGGTATCGGTATATGTGACATTCCACCTGAGCGGCAGTATGACCTGCGGTTCATCCGTGTCTGGAAGATGGAATATTGTTCCTGTCTCATTTTCAATGGAATGCAGATCAACTCCAACATCGAACAGATCGTCCAAATTTGTGTCTTTTGAGGAATTCATCCCGGTTTCAAAAGAAGCGATGTTAAATTCAATGTTATAATTCATGAGAATAGCACCCATGGTCACCGAATACCCTTCGTAGTTTCCGGGTAAGTTTCCCGTGTATGCGGGGGCATCAAAACTTCCAAGCTTTCTATTTACATTAATATCAGTCCCCTGTGGTTCCTGGCCAAATCGGCTCCACTTGTCGCATTGAACCCCTTCACCGTTGCCATTGAATTTTCCAGGAGATGTCGCAAATACATAAAAATCAGTTTGAAAAGGCGGAAGTCCTGTCTTTCTCAGCAGTGAATTTGGCCCTATCCCAAGATAAGCATAATATCTGATTAGCGTACAATAATATTTGTTTGATACTTTCTCATATCCAATACAGGCATACGGATAGCTCACCTGATAGGAACTTGAATTATACTGGGCCAGCGCCGATGCAAATGCGGCGGACATTGAGCTTCCTTGCCCCACCCCGTATTTCCCATTGTTCTCTCCGTTGGAGCTCCACGCTGCGCCCGTCTCACTTTCGGAGAGCCAGGCCGATTTGAATATATTTCTGTTCAACAGGCTTCTGACTTCTTCAAAAAAGACAGGGAAAATGTTTTTGGGAAGGCTGTACCAGTCAAAGCGGCCATATACAGGATTATCCGTTATTTTCGTACCGTCAGACAGATGTGATGGAATTATTGTGAAGAGGTAGGCATCTTCCCCGTCGCGCTCGAACAGCTTTATCCTTGACAACGGGGCGTAATTTCCATCGGCGTCAACTTTTAACAAGTAAGGTATGGATTCAGAGCCTATCCCTGAAAAATCACCGGATTGGAAGTTCGGATCGACATAAGATGTCTCACACAGCGCGTAGATTGCATCGCTGAGTCCGGCTGCAAGTACTGGAATCTCAATTTTGCAGACTGAATCCTCCCACACTTCTTCTGTTGAATCCCATAGTCCATTGGAATTCCTGTCATAATAATATATCGATCCGTTGCTATATCCTTTGTCACCGTCCTGGAGGGCGTTTTCGGGATAACCTGCATAAACAATGACATCTATACCGGCATCATAGACACCGTTTCTTCCTCCATCCCTGTCCTGCCAAATTGGAATTGGCCATATATTGTTGCCAGTATAGATAACAGTGCATAGCTTGGAATAGAACCCGTTGTTAATGCCTTTTTTCATGGGTTCATAATTCTCTATGTCCCACATGTAATAGAAATTTTTAATCGGAGTGTCCTGGGAACTGAGATAGCCGCTGCACTGTATCAAACCACCACCATACCTGTCGCCGGCGGCGGATAGAACCTGAAGATAGCGTATTTTTCCCGCCAAATCGTTATAGACATTGTACCAATACTGAGTTTTGCATGTGGAAAGGTAGCTTTTCATTTCCTGTGCATTCATAGCATGAATAGCAGAAGCCATGAAAATGAATAGTAAAATGATTTTTTTCACTGCTTGCTCTCCGCAGTTTTTTCTATGTCACAGCATACAATATAATTTTTCTTGTCGCTTCCCTTTACAATCTTGTAGAAGGATTCCATTGTCTTCTTCCCGTCTTTTGTGTTGATAGAAAAGGATACCCAGCCCGATCCGCTTGCCATGGCATTCACGACGGCGTCTTTCCTGTAGGTCTTGCCCTCGTTGTCCTTTTCTTCAGAATACATTTTCATCAGATGCATTTTAAGAGGATGTGCAACAACTCTGACTTCCTCGTTCATGACAAAGACGAGAAATTCCCTGTTCTCCCTGTCCCAGTAGGTATCCTCCCCTTTGATTATCCTCTTGATTGTACCTGGAGCATCCTGCTCTATATCTGAAACGGTCAGAGCAACAAGGGAAACCGCATCTTCTTTTGAGGGAGGGAGCGGGGCGGCATATGCGAAAAATGCCATTATAACTAAAACTGCCGGAAATATGAGGCGTTTCATGTTTCTATTCTCCTGTCATCTTGTAGGTAAAACTGCTTCCATCTGGAGCCTGTTTTCAGTATCTGTCCTAGAGCCTGCGTTCGGATGTCTGCCCTGCTTGAACTCGGTTATATTGTCAATTCCGTCTCCATCGGGATCGTCGTGCGCCCCCTGGTTGAGATTGCCGAAATACTTCATTTCCCATGAGTCCAGGAGACCGTCATGATCAGAGTCCTCCTCCTGCTCAGGAGAGAAATACTTTAAATTGAAGTAGGCTTCCACCTTCTGCCTATCGGTATCTGAGAGTTCCCTTGAGTAGATAATTATTTCAGCTATCTCCCCCGTAAATGGATGAGTACCTTTCAAATCCCTTCCTCCTATCAACAGGAAATTATGCCTGTCCGGTTCAGCATTGGCACCGGATGAAGTTGTTTTATTTATCCCGTCCAGATATGAGTCTATTGCGTCATCAGATTTCCAGACGGCCGATTGGACGTGCCATGAGCTGTCAATCGGATGTTTTGAATATGCCAGATGCCCTTTCCTCGAATTGGCATAGGCGAAAAGTTCATTGTCTCGGATAAGGGAGCCCCACATTTCATCGGAACTGTTTCTGGCACCGCAGGAATAATTGCTTGTAATGACGCCCTAGTTCTTGTCAGGGGATATTGTCTTAAGGACTATGAACCATGTGATCTTGTCAGTATCAAGCTCGGGGATCGCGGCGCACTTCATTGCGCATTTTTTCCCGCTGAAACTTATTGCAGCCTTGCCGTTGAGCGCCGACCCGGAAATTAACGGCTTGTCCTTCTCAGGTTTTGGAACTGTCGCCCTGTTTGAATTACCGCTCTGGTCCTCCCAGGAAAGTACTCCTCCTTCATCATCGGTTGTAACAAAAGAATCTCCGCGCAGCCAGAGAATCAAGTCATCCGCAGGGATGTCGGCAAATTCAAACGATGCTTCCGTGTTTTCCATTATCAGATTGCCGGCGAGATCCTTGATATTATTAATCTTCAGGAGGTATTTGGTGCCCTTCTGGAGAGGACTCGAAAGTGCCAGCTCCACTCTGTTCTCATCGCCTATCAGGACAGATCCGGAGACTTTAATTCCATTGTCCACGATGTAGTTTGTAGCGGTCCCGGCCTCCACCTCATCAACTCCCTCATTGAAGGTGATGACAATTCTTTTCGGATCGCCCATGGCTGCAACAGCAGTAAGTTTCGGGCCTTCATGGTCACCGAAATACTTGTCCTGCAGATAAGTTTCAACATTGATCCGTTCGGCTTCCGAAAGAGCCCTGTTGTATATTAGTATCTCGGATATGTCAACCCTTGAAAAATGTTTCGGATCGTCGGTGCCAGCGCCTATTCTAGTCTTTAGATGGCCTGAAGGATTGGCATTTGCACCTGAAAGTGATTTCCCTGATACTCCATCGAGCCAGACATTGAATCCTGAAGAGGAATTCCAGACCATCGAGCAGATATTCCAGTGCCTTTCCGACTTCTTCATCACGCTAATTATTTTACCGTCGGTCTTGTGGGTGAAGGCACCGAAGTCGGGAAACTGTCCATGAAAACCCCACAGTTCATCACTCGCCTTCCCGGCGCCTGACCTATAATCGCTTGTCATTACATCCTGTCGTATCGGGGTAACTTTCATCTTAAAAACAATAAAAGATGTGATCTTTGAACTGCTCAGTGCAGAAATGCTAGAACTGTCAATGAAATCATTTCCCATGAATCGAATTGCTGGGAATCTGTTTATTGAGTCTTCAATGATTGTCGGCTGGCGCAAGGAGCTTGGCTGGGAAAAATTGTTTCCTTTGCCGGATGAGTCATTCCAGATATTTACTCTGTCATTATCATCTTTTTCAATGTTGTCTGCCCTGAGCCAGACTTGGAGACCGGAAATTTCTGTCGGCTCGGTAGCGGATAAGCTCGCGTATTGGGTTAGAAGATACAGGCTTAGAAAAGCTGTGAAGAGGCGTCTATCCATAAAATAACCCTTTAAAGTAATTATTTTATCCCCGATAAAGATGAGACTGTATTTACGTTTACATCGCAGAATTGTTTTGTCAAATGGATACTGAGAAATAAACAGGTTTATCAGCATTCTCCAATGCCAATTTCATTCCCTTTTTAAATTATGCTTCGTTCTCTCTTCACAGGTTCGGCTTAAGAATTTCCTTTAATTTACTCTTGTATAGGCTTTTGACATTTTAGGAGCTTTTTCTATCCATCTGACAGCTTTCTTGATTCGCTCCTCGTTTGATAAATACATGCGGATAAAAGAGGAAAACCCGGAATCTTCAGGAAAAGAAATCTTGAAGAGCCTGTAAAGCCGCCGTTTGAACCGGCGGGGCATTCTTTGAAATTTCCAGCGGTTACAATTCGTTTGCTTAATGTAAAGCTTGGAGTCACTGGATGTCTTCCAAGACTAAAAAATATCCTGCAGGTTCCAATCAGCAAGACAGCCACGACTCGCAGACTTTAGTAGTCAGGTTAAAGATAACAGTCCTTATGGACGCGATTCACGGAATTTTCTAATACTAATCGCTGCTGTCCAGTTAATATGGGCTTCAGTTTAAGAAGCTCCTGCGAAGGACAAACAAGAGTACTTTCAAATTTATCAATTCCCCCAATGTTTTTTAGGAAATTTTAGAAACAATTAAAAAAATGATTTACATTTATATCATTCAAATGACAAGGTTGTATCATGCATAACAATATCTGTCCACCAACTGGATTCTTTCCGGAAAACCTTGATTTCCCCAGTTACAGGACTATTTTCGCGAATTATGAAAATCAAATTTCCTGCCGGTAGACCCCTTTCCAACAACATGAAAATTAAATTCCCCGGCAAATCGAGCTTCTCCAATGTCAGCTGTTCTCGTATTTGGAAATGGCTGAGACATGCTCGTGGCGGCTGGTCCAGGAGCCTGAAATTCTTCTCCTCGACGAACCAACTTCACACCTCGACATCGGTCACAGTTCCCGCCATATGATTATGAATATCCTGTGCGGATCGAACAAGGAAAGACACCTCGCAAATATCCTGATTTCCCATGACATCAACATAGCGGCAAGGTATTCCATAGGGATGATTCCTACGGAAGGCATCTCTTGCTTTGAAAAACATTTAAAGAGAATGGAAGATGCGTCATTTCCGGGGAGAACCGTATTTTTCCGCAAACTTCCATTCTTTAGTTACAAATATAGTGCTAATTATTTTCTGCTTTTCACTAACTAATTCAACGATAATTTATCTACCGGTCAAATACGGTTGGAGTGCTGATTCCATCGAAATGAGTGAATATGAAGTCACGAGTTCAGGTATCGACTCCATATACCGTCCGTGCTTGTCGTTGTACCATTCGCCCTTGTCCTGCTGAAGTGAAATCAGTTTCTTTATCAGATCGGTTCTCCACTGGTGCTTCTGTTTGTCCGGGGTCTCCACGATTTCTTCCCCGAGTACTGCATGCGCCTTGGCGAAAGCAACCATGTAATAGTAGTGACCTGCCAGTCCCATTCCGGGATTTTCATCAAGTGTGTAGTTCTTGCTTGCCCACTCTGCCACGGCCTTGACACGGGGATCGTCCTTCTTCAGTTTTGCGTAGATCATGCTTTTGAGTCCGGCATAAGTCATGCTTCCATAGGCGCGAAGTCCCTGTTCCTTGAACTTTTCGTCTGTCTTGTTGTCCTTCCGGCTTGTAGATGAATCCTCCTAGTTCGGATCGTTCTTGTCCTTTACCAGACCCACACCTGGTCGTTCGATTCCGGAATGTGCTGGAGGCTGCTCATGAATTCGACCGCGTTCTTCCATGCGAGATCGCTTTTCCTTGCATCTTCGGGATTGTTGTTTATGGCAAGGAAAGTGAGCACTATGGCTGTCGTATAAGCAGGGAACTCCCTTTGTCCTCCCGCAAGCCAGATCGATCCGTCTTTCTGTACAAACGCAAGTATGAATTTCCTGCCTTTCTCTACCGCTTCCTTGCTTTTACTCGGTTGTTTTGTTTGAACGGTATTTTCATCCGGAGTCGAGTGAAGCTGGAGGGGGAGGGGAGGGACAATGTGCGGGAAATCAGATGGATTAAAGTTAAAATCAAAGCTTATGTCTTGCCTGGAAATTCCAAGTATTATTCCGCAGGCTTTGCTTCCGTATCATCAGGCACATATACTACATCGCCGTTCTTGAGCTGGTAGGCTGTTCCAAGCCGCTGCCCTTCGCCTCCAAGTTCACGGTCGGTCGGTCGGTATTTCTCCAGCCTGAACCCTTCGCTGTCGAGTTTCTCAAGCACCGGATCCTTCCTGGCCTGTTCTGCGAGATTCGCAGGAGGCATGTAGTTCTTCCAGGCGGCAGCGAGCGCAAGAATCAGTGCGGCTGTCAGGACCATTGCGACATCAAATAGATTCGCGACACCTGTCAGAGGATCCTCCTCGCGTCCATCGAGTATTTTCTTGAAACGTGAATTGTCCTTGCGGAACCTGTTAAACGGATTGCTTTTCATGGTGGAACTCCTTTTCAATGTCCTTGTCCATATATAGAAGGTGGCAGACATATTCGATGTCCGAGACGTCTCGCGCATACCAGTGGCGCCTGCCGATCGCGATGAAATAGCAAATCGCACTTGCAAAAAGTCCGAGGATTGTGGAGCTGAACGCGACCGCCAGATTGCCGGATATAGCCTGTATGTTCCCTGCGGAAAGACCGAGAAGCGCAGGCCCCATAGGGATCAGGGTACCAATCAGTCCGAGCGCAGGACCGAGACGGACTCCCAGGTTCATCCTGGACTGACCATGCGTCGCCTCTATCTCGAGTTCGGACACGAGCTTGCCAAGATGCACTGGATTGGAGAAGAGAGTTTTCCCCCGCACTGCGAAGATCGCAACGAAACCCGGATAGTCTGAACTGTTGAAAAAGCGTGAAGCCGCCTGAGGGACCTCATCCTGCTTCAATCCCTGTATTCCGTCGACAAACCTCTTCCAGTTGCCGGTCTTCCTGCGCCTGTCCTGAGATTCACGTGCAAAACCACCGAGTTCAAGAAGGGACCAGAACAGCAGAAATAAAAGGGTCACCATCACAGGAACAACCAGTATCTGCGACAATAAATATTGGAACTGTACTGAAAACTGCATTTAAAACTTCCTTGTTCAATGCCGGCGAGACGCCGGCGCGCCAATCTATTTTCCGGGCATACCCTTGCGCGTACAAAATCCCAGATAGAACACCAGCACACCTATCAATCCGACGATTATCAGATTCTTCATCGAAGCAATCTTCTCAAATAAAGAATTTTCCTTCTGCTCGTGGACATGTGCAAGCTCCTTGCCCTTCACCTGTTCCGCTTTTGGCTTTTCCTGGACCTGTGAAGGATTCTGCTCTGTCTTTTTCACAGCGCCAGGGGCAGGCTGGAGCTGATTCGAGGCAGGTGCGCCTGTCTGCTGGTTCTGGACAGCTGTCTCCTTCTCCATCGTCGCCTTGTAGTCCGCCAAAAGTTTTGCATCGCCCGGCGTCGAAAGCTTGTCTGAAAGGAATTTCTCGAAGAAGCTGTTGCCTCCTGTCCTTATTCCACCATCCGGGCCGTACTTCACGACGGATTTCGCGTATTCGCTCGCAAGCTCCTTCAGTGTCGCCTCGTCCGCCTTCCAGTACTCCTTCCGCGCAGCTTCCATCATCATATGCACAAGCGTCTGGAACGCATGCGGGTTTTCCTTGTCGAACCATTCCCTTACATGGAGTTTTCTGCTGTCGCGCACATATACTTCCACGACTTCGTTCCACTGATCGTCCCTTATGGAATCTTCACGCATTATCTTCCATCCAAGCATGTTCGAGACGTTCGTCTTGACCTGGTCCGCGCCAGCATATCCCTCCTTCATCATGCCTTCGATCCATTTGCGGTTGAAGAGGCGGACATGGAAATCGGTGTTGATCGCATCCTCTGCCGTTATCATTTTCACGCCTGAAGGATCCCTGACATCGGCAAAATAATATTTCGGCTCCCTGCCGGTGAGATGCTTGATCGCCATTGACAGGCTGCCGTCGATATACCAAGTGTATTTGTTGGAAAGCGGGCTCGATACGCTGTCTGCCCAGCTTCTGATTACTATCTCGGCCCCCTGGATTGCCTGCTTGTATGCCTCCGGGGCCTCCTCGCCCCAATGGTTCTCGGTATAAAGGCTGCGGCTGTGCTCGAGATATGTGCGCATCAAATCTTCGCGTGAATTCCACTCTCCGGTCTTCTGCACAAGGTAATAGTACCAGCTCGAACCTGCCTGTCCCGGCGGCATACCGAACATCCTGGCAACAGACGAATATTCAGCCTTGGACGGCTCCATTCCACTCTGGACAAGCTCGTTTTTCACCTTGAGCGTATTTTTCCTTAATGTATTGCCGGGCTCATCAATATCTGAGATCAAACGTATCGCCTTGTCGATCAACTGCATCCTCGTCGGCAGCTGGTCGCGGTAGAGCCCCCTTAGCTGGATGAAGACATCTACGCGTGGACGTCCAAGCTCCTTTGCCGGAATCAATTCAACTGAACCGACAAGCCTCTTGGCATCCCAGACCGGCCTGACTCCCATGAGATAGAGTATCTGCGATTCGATCACGCCAAAGTCCCTGTACGTGGACATCGGACCGAGACTGAATGCAACCTTGTTAGGATATCTGCCATTCTTCTCGAATTCCGACTTCAGCAGATCATCAACAAGCTGTTTGCCTATCTCCCATGACTGCGGTGACGGGATTTCCTCCGGATTCACGACGAACATGTTACGTCCCGTCGGAACTGAACCTGGATTGCGATCGGGGCTGTTGCCAGGGCCAGGCGGTACAAAGCGTCCTCCAAGAGCGGCAAGAAGCCCTGAGAACTCATTGCCAGTTTCCTTCATATCCGAGTCAAGCTGGACAAGCATTGCGAAAGATTCTGCAACGATCTTCGGGACTCCGTCAGCAGGTATCGCTGCACCAACGGATTTCAGTGTTTCTTCGGGTGGAAGTTTCCTTTCGACGACAAGACGGATGGCGCTCTCCGCCTTTTTCCTCACGTCCATCTCGCGGTCAAGCCCCTCACCCTTGGGGAGCATCATGCCTATCGCGTCAAGGAATTTCTTACCTGCGCAGCGGACATAATATGGAATTAGCTGCTCTTTGGAAGGGACCTGTCCGAAAACATGGAGTGATATCGGAACGGATTCATTGGCTATTGTCTCCAGATGTGTTTCGACTGTTGATATCTCCTTTTCGGTCGGCAGACGGCCTGAAAAGTCGAGTTTGAGATCTTTTGCCAGGTCAAGCTTCACGACCTGCTCGCCAATTGATTTCGCAAACTTGTCCTTCAGGGCCCCCTCTTCAACACGTGTCCATTTCTCAATGTCGGATTGAAGGTTTTTAAGGTCATCAGAAAGTTCAGCCTCCACCAGCGGAGGCGTCAGATGGTCGACTATCGTCGAGTACGTGCGGCGTTTCGCCGGGACTGATTCGCCAAGGTTGTTGATGATCCAGACACCGATGTTAGGAAGGCGTCCAAGGATGATGTCGCACCAGTCGGACCTGACAAGGGCATCGGCTTTTCCGGGGAGGAAGAATTCCGAACCATGCGTTCCAAAATGGATTATTGCATCCGCAGGAAAACCTTCCTGCAGCCAGAAGTAAGTGGCAAGATAATTGTGCGGCGGTGGAATGAGCTTGTCGTGTGTCTGCGCGGCCAGAGATGTCGCAGACTGCGCTTCTCCCCTCAAAGGCTGAGGCAGGAGCACGACATTTCCCATGTCGAGACGCGGTATGACTATGAATTTCCTCCCTTCTTTCTCCCAGACCAGGAACTTTCCAGGCGGCGGCCCCCATTGGTGCTCAATCTCCCTGCGTCTGACTTCAGGCACTTTCTCCTCATACCACTTCATATAGGTTTCCTCAGGTATCAGAATAGCTTTACCGCTGCGTGCGAGCTTGTCGAGGACAGCCGGATTCCAGACGCCGACCTGGCGTCCGTGGTCCTTCATCATTGAAAGAAGTTCATCTTCGTTCATTGGAGCATCCTTGACGCCGTAGCCTTCCGCCGAAAGCCTCTTGAGGACTTCAACCATGCTGCGCGGCGCATTCATGTTCATTCCGGTCGGAGTACCTCGCATAAGTTCAGTCTTCCCCATATCACGGTCATAATATATGATCGCCACTTTTCGTGAATCCGGCTGCGAGTTTCGCAACTTCAGCAATGCACATGACCTGTCAACCAGATGCTCCACACGCTCCGGAACAGGTGTGAGCGCTTCCTCGCTTCCTCCGCCCTTTATGGTCGCGGAAACGAAGAGCGGCTGTGTACCGCCCATGCATTCCTGAGTAATGATCTGGTGGGCGCGTCCGCTGTTGAGCCCGAGCATGTTCGCAGGATCGAGATATTCGTCAATGGACTGCCCCTTGTTGTAGAGAGATGAGATATGAGGGACATCAAGCTTCTTCCTGGCATCAACTGACTCTCCGCCGTGGCAGGTGTGGATGACAAGTCCCGGCTTGAACTCCAGCTCCCTCTGCTCATAACCGTTATTCCCGTCCGTCAGGCAAACCGCCAGAATCCCGCGCTTCTCAAATTCCCGGATGAGCGCATCCACAACTTTCGGTTGCTGGAACATCAGATGATTCGAGTGGGCCACCACAATCACGCGGCCCGACTTGGAAATATCGCGTTTCGCCGATGACCATTCAAGGAAACTCCTGATGTCAGGGAATCCATCCGGCTTGTCAGGATGATATACAAGAGGCGCCCCGGGATCGGCAGGAGGTTCGATCTTCATATCCCTGCCACAGTATTTCACCAGGGCATAGATCAGGAACCTGCGGAGGTTCTCCTTGTTTGAGTTGTAGTATTTCTTCAACTCTTCGTCATTGACAAATGTTCCGTCCTTCGCCATCTCCGGCACCAGAGCCACCCACGAACCGTCTCCGGAGCATGGATAGGCCCTGAACTTGGAGTTCTTGGCACGCGCGGATTTCAGAAGAACCGTGTATTTGTCCCTGGCATCCGGCCGGGAATGCTGCAGGAACACGGCATCCAGAGACGACAGGTCTGCCTTCCCGGAAACGATATCTTCGTCATTTATGTATTCAATCTGCAGGTTAAGCTTCCCTGCGTTTTCGGAAAAGGTCTCAAACATGCCGCCATGCAGACCGATAAATCCAAATTTCACCTTTCCTGAAGAAGCTTTGCTGTCGTCAGCAGTGCAATAGGAGACTAACCCAGATGCAAGAAGCGCCAACGCAGGAAGAAATATAAATGTCCGGAAAAATTCTTTAATTTTTCTCAAAAACATTTCATCCTTTCGGAGCTTATATTCACTTCATCTTGCATCTGTGGCGATGATTAAGGAAGTTTTGCCATTTCCGCGTCCGGATTGGCATAACAGGAAAAATTTTCATTCAGGCTTTTAATTTCCGCATTGGAGAGCGAGCTTCCGTCAGGATTGACCGCCCCTGCCGTAACAGGAAAATTACCGCTCCTGATTGTGTCGGCATGTCCGTCCGCGCATAGTACATTTGTTGACTTGCTGGGGCCGCCCGGATGCCTGAACCCGACCCTGCGGTACTGTACTCCATAGCATGATCTGTTCTGGCGTCCGGCATATATTCCATCCGCCAAGGCAATCAATTTTGAGGGTGCCTTGAAGGCGGAACCTCTTGTCGGGACAATTGTGATAGTTGCGCTCGGTGTCATTCCGGTGCAGGTTCCCGTCCAGCCGACGGAACCGGAATAATAGATGTCCTGGTAGTCGCCAGTGCTCGAAGTTCCTGTGGGATTGCTGGCGTTCATCCAATATGTGACGTTGATTATCCTGTTGAATTTGAGTGAAGGAATTGTCACACCGACATTGGTTGAGCCTGATTTACCCAGAGGCCATGGACACCAGCCATCGGCATTATTGGATGTCCCATTGTTCAGCCCGGTGTTGCCAGTAAGCCAGCCGTTCACATCAACTGCGTCAGGGCAGTAGAAGACGTTGCTGTCAGGCCTGTCCTTCTCGCCGGTGACATAGTTGTCGCGGTCGAGTATCGGTGCCCAGCCGTCGGCGACGGTAAAAGAAGTTCCGCTCATGTTGTAGGAAGGAACTATTCTGTCGTTGTTGTCGTGTTGGTAGGAAACAAGAGCTATCCCGGTCTGCTTGAGGTTGGACATGCAGACAGTGGCCTTGCCCTTGGCCTTGGCCTTGCTCAGCACCGGCAGGAGGATTGCGGCGAGAATGCCTATTATTGCAATAACCACCAGCAATTCAATAAGGGTGAAGATTTTCCGCGATTTCATTTTTACTCCAAATCTTATTGTGTTAGATCATTTAGTTGTCCGAATCGATTTTAGTTATTGAAAATCCATTGCCGGATCTGGCGAGTTCTATGATATATCCGCCAGCTTTGTCAAAGCTGCAGAATGCCGAATAGCCTTCAGGATTGCTCCTTGCAATTATTGTATTCACCTCGAACTCCTTTCCTGAAAGCAGGCTCAGGTTCCAATAGATTTCATCTTTGCGCCGGCCGGAGACATTTCCCAGGGCAAGCTTTCCTGAATCAACGAGCGTGGAGATGGAATTACCGGCAAGCAACCTATGAAGCTGTTCATTGACTTCCGTGGAATCCTGTGATTCGGCCTGGAGTATCTTTGTCCGTGGCTGGTTGAAGAAACTACCTGAACCAGGAATGAGATCCCTGCACATCCAGATGGATGCAATCATAGCGGACACACATATGAAGACGATGGCAAAGTCATATCTTATGACACTGAAGAAATTTTCCACCTTGACACGCCTTGAGGAATGAATGTCCTGCAGGATCCTCCTTCTCTTATCTTCAGCCGCGCTGTAAAGAGACTTGTTTTCCCTTTGTTTCTGCTCTTCTTTCGCCTTCTCGTTCAGCTTGCGCTTGACTTCAATCTCCCTGGCAAGATCCCGCATGTCATTTATAGTTTTCATAATCTCAGCCCCCCATGGACAACAGAAGAACCATGTTTTTCGCCCTCATTGACTCATTCCCATCGATTCCCTGCTATGGTTTCTGCAACACCGGCAACATGATTAATTGCCATCTGAAATACCACACAGTTCATTCACGGCATCTACTTGGAATGAAGCTTCCAGACAGGTACCAAAATACTCTTGGAAAGAAGGGCCGAGGGGGCTGTCAACACAATCCTTCCTGCCAATATGAATTTTCATCATGTCTATTATGCCCCCTGGACATCAGTGGTCTTAGCGTAAGTCTTGCCAAGTTTTAACTGAGAAAACAACATTACTTTTCCATGAATATTGAGTCTGTCTTAATTATTATAATTGCTAAATTCATTAAATCAAGTAAATTTAATTATTTTAGTCAATAAATTATCCCTCTATGAAAACTGGAACAGAACAAAGTTTTATAAAGTTGATATAAAATATTTGAAGGAGGAGGAAATGGACAGAAGACTTTTGAGGAGGCTCAAGAAGGCTGGACGTGAGACTCGTGTCTGGAGCAGGAATGGGATGAGGATACTGGTTTTGAAGGACGGAGGACGGCTTCTCGGACTATACGCGCCGGATTCAAAGGAGAACTTCTTCTGGGTCAACCCGCGCATTTATGGTGATGCGCAGTCGGTATGGAAGGCGAAATGGCCCAATCCCGGAGGCGACCGCTGCTGGCTTTCCCCAGCATGCGGGATTCATCTGGATCAGAACGGCGACCATGCTCGATATCAGATTCCCGAGAGAATAGATCCCGGATACCACGACATGGAGAGATGGAAGGGCGGAATGATGCGCCTTTGCAACGTGGGGAAAATATTTCTGCGTAAGGCCGGGAAGAAAGATACATTCGCCCTTGAAAGATATGTCTCATGGGCTGAAAATCCGCTCTGCCACATGGAGGAGGACTGGGTCGGGAGGCTTTTCTATGCGGGCTACTCCCAGAAGACAAGGCTGGAAAGCCTTTCATGCAACAGGAACAATCTCTCGATATGGAACATCCTCCAGGTTCCAACTGGCGGTGAAGTGTTCATTCCGGCCTATAATGGAAAGTCAATCCCTCGTGCATGCCTTGGAATGAACAGCAGGAACTTGGTGAGAATTGAGGATGCTGGAATTATTCTCAGGGCGGATGGGAAAAAGAACTGCATGATTTCAATTCCTCCGCAGATGTCCACCGGCAGAATTGGCTACGTCCGTCAGGCCGGAAAGGAGTGGACTCTTGTCGTCCGGAGCTTCCATGTCAACCCTTCCGGCGAATACTTGAACTGCATGATCGGAGCGTCTGGAAAACCCGGATACGCGGTCCAATGCCGGATCGTTTCCGATGGCGATGCCAGCCATGTGGAACTGCACCACCATGTTCCAGTAAATAGTTCACAGGTCATCTACGACACCTGCCAGACCTGGTGTTTCAGGGGAAACCAGAAAAATATTCATTGTGCGGCGGCATGCCTGACAGGATATGAATCCGTTCCCAGCAATAGAAGATGCCATCGGGAAGGTGGCTTATGACAACAGGGAAAAGCTGGGTTGTTTATTTTCTTCTTGCATTCAAATTCATGATTGAGATTGCAGCTCTTACGGCTTTGCTATGTCTCAGGCGTCGCATATATGATTTTCTAAGCGGTGGCTTGAACCGCAAAGTTGATGTTGATTCATATCTTATTCCGGCATGCGGATTGCTGATGCTGTATTTTCTTGGAAGTTTTATCTATCAGATCGCCCTTTTGAAAAGTGTCAGTTTTCAGATGAATGAGAACGGCGTTATTTTCAGGGCTGGGCTCCTCCCTTGGAAAAAACAGGAATATTCCTGGACATATAGCCAGCTTTTCCGCGCTTCGTATTGCCATAGTTTCTTCGGATGGCTGTTCAACTACGGCCACATCACGCTGACCGACTCCATGGGGACCACATCGTTTTCCACGCAGTTTTACATCCACAATGCAAAAAAACTGACCGAACAGATCAATTATCATATTATGCAGTGAAAATAATAAAACTCATTTCCTTCCAAAGAAAGAGCGAACTTTATCGTTGTATTTTAAGGATTTCACGGTAATTATACAAAAGGATCTACAACGAGCGTTCTTTGGATAGGATATTATGACAGTCGGTGTTTTATGATACAGAAAAATCTTGATGCGGTTTCCAAGGTGGACATTGATTCACTTGTCGCGAACCAAGTTCGCGAAGGTCGTACGATTGAATATAAAAAACTCCTGCCGGGAAACTCCGATGAGGAAAAGAAGGAGTTCCTCGCCGACGTGACCTCGTTTGCAAACGGTTCCGGCGGAGACATCATTTTTGGAGTTTCAGCGGTAGATGGGATTCCACAAAAAGCCGATGGTATGTCCGTCAATTGCGATGCGGAAATATTGCGTCTGGAAAGCATTATCCGCGACGGTGTTGAACCGAGAATCCAGGGAATACATGTGCGGGCCGTGAAAGGCTTCCCGTCGGGAGATGTGATATTTATCCGCGTCCCGAGGAGTTGGTCTGCTCCGCATATGATCACATTTAAGAGCCCCTCCCGCTTCTTTACACGCTCCAGCAACGGAAAATATCCTATGGATATCACGGAAATACGCTCAGTCTTCCTGCATTCCGGAGCCCTGCCGGAAAGGATGAGGCAATTCCGTGATGAGCGCATAGGCAGGATAATAGCGGATGAGACACCTTTGCCGTTGCAGAATAAGGCGCGCCTTATCCTGCACATACTGCCTGTCGCTTCGTTCTCATCCGGCTTAAGGATGGACGTTGCCCTCTTTAAGGAGAATGTTGTGAATATGCCTCCTATCGGAACAAACGGATGGAATGACCGATTCAATCTCGATGGTTTTGCAACATACTCGAGAGGAGACGGGAATGGAAAGATGCGGGCATATTGTCAGATTTTCCGCACCGGGCAAATCGAAGCCGTATCCTCTGAGACACTATATGAGATAGAGAAGGTTCCACATATTTCAATTTCAGCTCATGAAAGGGATGTCATAGACGCTGTAAGCAAATACCTTGCCCTTATGAGAATTCTTGAAATTCCCGCTCCTGTTTCAATTTTCCTGGCTATGACTGGTGTCGCCGGTGCCTGTATTTCACAAGGATACAGACATAGACATGCCATAAATCCTGTAGACAGGGATGTTTTGAGCCTTCCCGATGTCATTGTCGAAGATTATAGTTCTATCGTGGGTCATGCAGATGTAGCAAAGCTTCTTCAACCTGTTTTTGATGCCGTATGGAATGCCTGTGGTTATGCCAGGAGTTATAATTACGACGAGAAAGGCAATTGGAGCATCAGGTGAACCGATATTGATTATCAAGCAGATTTCTTGCAAGCCGAATGTCCCTGATTCTACAACTGGAGATAGTCCGTCAGAAAAATCAGGAGAGGGACATGAAGACAGTCGGCGAAAAGATATTTTCGGATTACCCCATGCTTGAGTGAAATAACGGTAATAGATGACCGATCTTTGTTTGAAAAAAGCCAAGGTACACATGGATGAACGTCAGGGATATCTCTAAGGGGGGACTATTTAACCATTATTTCGGATATTCTTTTCCATTCCTGGCCGGACAATTTTGAATCTTTCGGGGCAATTGAATCCCAGTCATTGCCTGTGAGGCCATTAATCCTTTTTCTTATCTGGCTCAGGGATATGCTCTTCTCGTTCGAAATTATCTGTGACATAGGTTTTGCGAGCCGTCTTGGAATTCCCGCCATTCTCATCAGCAATGCTTCTTTTGTATCAACACCGAAATATACAAAAGAAGGGATGTAGGAATTTTCCTTGATGTCGCTTTCAGAGGCGTTGATTATCCCTTCCAGGGCACCCAGCCCCCAGGAAGCCTTGAACCTTGCGGAATTGATGTATTTTACGAAGTCATTTATCCTATCTGCATCGTCCTTGTTCGCGAATGCCGGATGGGAAGATGATATGTCGAAGAGCTGTTCACCCTTGACCCAGCCGATGAGGACTCTGGCGACTGCCTCAGGGTTGAATTCATTCTTCCTGGAATCTGTTCCAAGTTGTGTCTCCCTTAATCTTGCAATAACCTTTATCTTCTCGGACAAGAAACCGCTGTCCGGATTGAACAGATTCTGAGGCTCCCAGCTTTCCGGCGATGCTATGGAAGGATTTTTCCTGTTTTCAGATCTCATGATTTCCAGAACAGAAGGGACTGAGAATCCCGTCTTGTCGGCATAGACCAGCCAGCCTTTCTGGAAGTTCTTCTGGAGAAGCAGATAAATCCGACGGCATATCTCAATGAACTTGTCTTTCTGATCCTTGCTTTGAATCTGGTAGTATCCAAGGCTGTCCTTGAACAGATCCTCAATTTCAATGTAGCTGCCGTTGCCAGAGGTGTTAAGAAGATGGATAAGGTACTGGATCAGGGGAGCCAATGATTCCCTGTATTTCTCAGAAAGGCTGGACACTGCATTTTTCGGGGAGTTTTCTATCGTATTGATTATCTGGTCTGCGTCATCGATGAATTTGAGCAGGACGCTGGCGATATTTTCGGAGCTTTTGCCGATCAGTGACTTGGCCCTGTGGATATTGTCCTTGCTGTCGAAAGGGAAAATCAACTTCCCATAGTTGTCGACCATTGTCCTTCCAGCCCTGCCAGCAATATTCCAGAAGTCATTTGAAGTCAGATTGTTGTCACCCTTCCTGTATGAATCAAAATATACTGCTGAAACTGGAAAGTTGACGCCTTCAGCAACGGTGCTTGTTGCGAAAACATACTTGATCTCCTTAGCCCGGATAAGGTATTCCACGAGCATTTTAGTCTCATCCGACAATCCTGCATGATGCAGTGCGATCCTCTTGTCGAGGACAGACGACAGCACGGTTTCCCTTCCTACCTCGTCGGTAATAAAATTCTTGACGAGCCTTATGTTCTCAGATTCTATCTCGCTTTCCAGGACGCCTCCCAGGAATTTTGCGTTATTATCGACCTTTCCGGGCCCCTGGCAGAGATAGAGGACCGATTTTCCGTCCATGCCGAAATTCCGGGCGGCAAATTCAATATACCTCTGTCTTGGTTTACCGCTCAAGGGTTTGTCAACGGCAAAAGGAGGCTCCAGTATTTTCTCTTCCGGTATCAATGAGTATGCGGAAGGGAGAAGCGTGTATGAAAACTCCTTGAATTTCTTCAGACCTGAAAGGCCTATCAGGATTTTTTCCGAAGGTCTCCAGTCGATTTTAATGGATGTCTTGATTTTGTTGCCACCTATCCAGTCCGCAATAATATTTGCCGAATCTCTCAGGAAGGGGGAGAGGAACATGAATTTTGAATTGGGTCTTTCCCTTTTCAATATTGAAAGCAGAAGTTCAAGCTTCGCCCCTCTCTCACCGTTCTGTATCATGTGCGCCTCGTCGACCACGAACAATGATACGTCCTTTACGGAAGGATGGTCCCGTCTTATGAGCAGGTCGATTTTTTCCGGAGTCGATACGAGTATGTCGATCTTCTCATGGAGCATGATGTCTTCCGACGGGTCGAGTTCTATTGCACCGGAAGTCTTTTCGACGGAGAATCCTATGTCTTCAAAGTCTGTCTTCAGGTCGGAATAAACCTGGTTCACCAAGGCCCTTGAAGGGACTATGTATATGATTTTAGAATCGGCATCCAGCGCCTTGGTGACGATGATGTTGAACTCAGCAAGCAATGTCTTCCCTGAACTGGTCGGCATCTCCACGACTGTCACGTTTGAAGCAATATTCAGAAGGTTTTCATTTAAGGCATTCCTCTGGGAAGGCAACAGTTCGACCAGGGATTTTTCGGCCTTGCTCTTAAAGGTGCAGAATTCCTTTAGCTTTTTCGACTGTATTGCGCTTGTCGAATACCATATGGAATTGCGCTGGAGCCTGCCCAGGTTGGCTTCGAGGATGTCGGTGATACTCTGAAGCCTTGGCTGGCTCCTGAATATTTTTCTCGCCAGTTCCGAATGTATCCGGATTTCACTCTCGAGGGAGCCGGCATAATTGTATCCTTGCACAAGGTATTCGGCTGTTTCAGTTATGGTCTTGGACAGATGATACAGCCCAAGAAGAGACAGGGCGTTTTCCGTCTTGGAGCGTTCATCAGGGATTTTATCAAGATAAGACTCCTCGTAGGCCTTCTGCTCTTCCTTAAGCTGCGATATGATCCTTATGGCATTGGCTATGTCCTTGAAGCCATCCTGCTTCCTCACGAGAAGTATGAACGCCTCAAATATCCCGTTCAAAACCCTCAGGTTCCAATCGGAACCGGTTTCACGCGGTTCATGGGGTCCGTAGTCCTTCAAGTCCAACCTAATGCGTACGGTCTTGTCGGAACACAGGGCGATGGAGGCCAGATAGAAGCAATAAAGGTTCTGGTTCCGGAGACCGTCTATACCCATTATCTTCGAAAAGGATCGTGAAGAATGCTCCTCTGATATGTCATAGGACTTCAGTATTGAATAGGCCTTGTCAAGAAGGATGCATCTATCCGGGGATTGCGTCTGTGTTCCCAGAAGCTCGTTCAAAAGCAGATATTCCATCCGAAGGATTTTTTCATTTTTGCCTTCGTTGTCGTCTATATACTTGTAACCGAGTTCATTTTCAAAATACAGGCTCTCCCTTTCCTCGACGAAGGATTTTATGTCTTTGTCTTCCAGAATTATGTCTATGAAACTTTTCATTTTGGAGAACAGAGTTCCTGGACTTTCTTATAGAACAAATCCACGGTTTCGCCGATATTCTTGTCGAAGTTCATTATACAGAAGCTGACCTGATGAGGCTCGAAGTCTGTCTTCCGGGTATGAAATTTCCCGAAGTCGTCGTTCAGTCTGATGCAGGATATGTCACGCACCAGTGAACAGCCGAAGACAATGTCATAGTCATTCTTCCTGTCGGACTCCATAAGCAGGATCAGAAGCCCGAGCCTGGAGGCGTCGTGGTCGGATAATTTCCTGCAATGGTCGGAAAGCCTCTGGACAAGCCGGTCCCTGCTGTCCTTGAATTTCTTCTGAGTTTCATATATCGAATCCTTCCTGTAGTCGACAACGTCCGGCGGATTTTTCTTCTGCTCGGAAACTTTCGCCTCTCCGACCAGGAGTTCCATTCTTCCGTCTTTCTCCCTGTACCCGATCGCATCCAGCCCTCTGCCTGGCAGGGAGGCAAGCTCCCTGTTTGTTATGTTTTTGCAGGGTATTTTGAACCGTTCCCCTTCCGGGATTTTCTCTTCAAAGTAATATGTAAGCAGCAGCTCTCCCAGATCACTCCTGTAGATGTCGTTTATTATTGCTGGCTTTTCCCCTGCCTCCCTCACGATATCTGCGGATACCGAGTTCCTGGTTATGATTTTTTCCAGTGTTTCGCTTTGAAAACCGTGTTTTTTAAAGAGAAGCCCCATGTCAACGGATTTGTAATCAAAGCGCGTCTCTGCTCTCTGTCTGATATACATTTCAGAAAACTTGCAGATGAATTTATCGGAAACGGATATGTCCTCTTTTGTCAAATTTGTTTTTGCCATCGGCATACCCCGGTCGAAAGATTTGAATGAATCATAACATCGAAAGGACGACACGTTGAGCATTAATCCAATAATGTCAACCAGATAAATTAGCATAAAACCGTATGCTATCCAGCGCATTGATTGCCATTCCATTGAACTTTTAAGCAAGAATTCCTCCTGAAATCTCCCCCTGTACGTAATTTTCCACCGTCCTTCTCAAATTCCTCGCCCCTGAACTCCTGCTGAATCCATCCCTTATCATCAGTTCTAGAACCTTCTCATTGTATTCAAACTCAAATCCCTTCTCCCTCAGCCTTGCAACCTCCCTTTCCAGCAGAATCTCCGTGATTTTCCTCTGCGAACCGTAATCCAGCCTGTTGAACACAATCTTCTCGTCTATCCTTGCGACCAGTTCCGGACGGAACTCCATCTGCAACTGGTTCAGGACAGACCGCTCAATGGTCTTGAACGGAACCTTTGAAGAGTTCAGGATGTTTCCCGTCCCGATGTTCGACGTGAAGACGATATAGAATCCCGACAGGTCATAAGTTCTGTTATTGGACAGTGTAATCTTCGCCGTATCGAGCATCTGGAGGAACAGCATCAGTATCTGGCTGTTTGCCTTTTCGACTTCATCAAAGAGAAGTGTTCCTCCTTTATGACTTTCCAATACCTGACCGAGCCTCCCTGGATTTCCATATTCATCTCCTCGCAATTCCTTGACACTGTCGAAGTGCATGAACTCCGACATGTCGAACCTGAAAAGTCTTTCCTCCCCGAAAAGATACTTTGTAAATGTGAGTGAAATCTCTGTCTTGCCGACACCAGTAGGTCCAAGGAAGATGAAACTCCCCTTCGGCCTTTTCTCCGAGGTCAGTCCCAGCTCTCCGCGCTGGAGTACCGAAACCACCCTTTCCACTGCATGATCCTGCCCTATTATGTGCTTCTTCAGTTCTTTTTCCATTTGTTTCAGCCTCTCCATCAGGCATCTATCAAAAATAGCGCAATTATTTCCATTGATCGTATTGACAACATTCATAACACCTCCTATTTGTAGATAAATTAGCTATCATAGATAGCTTTATCAAGGAGGATATGGATGAAGATTGATAAAAAGTTCTGGAAGACGGTATTCATGCTGCTTCTTGTGATGATGGCGGACAGCCTGGTCATGGGGCAGGATGCGGGAAGCAGCGGGAACCAGCTGCAGACGCTGAAGACGGCGATAAACGCGGTGCTTGGGGTGATGTTCCTGATATCATTTCCATGGGCGGTGGTCACAATCTGGCAGGGCGCGCAGATGAAGAAGAGGGGAGATCCGGAGGCGTACAACTCGATCATCGCAGGACTCTGGATAGCAGGGGCGGCAGTGATAATCGCGGTGATTTTTGCGGCCTTCAACCTCAATGGAGCTGTCGGGACCCCGACTTTCTAAATACAAGGAATAAGCTGATGGCAGACCTGATTATAACGAACACGAACTCGGCGACAGACTCGGAGGGGATGGCGTTCGGCCTTTCCGGAAACCTTTTCATATACCTTCTTGGAAGCATCATTGTCTCAATACTCGGGGTGACGCTGATGATTTCGGTTTTCGGGGTTTCCGCGATAATCGCTCTTGCCCTTGGAACCGTTCCAGTCGTACTCACCCTGGCTTACCTGAAAATATTCAAGCACAGGAAGCCTCCGCACTACCAGGAAGACCTCTTTGAACTCTGGATCAGCGGAACAGGGCATGAGAGAAGAAACTTTACCATCCGGAGGAGCATATGAAGATTCCGGACGGCTGGTTTGTGAACAACATGATAATCTTCAACGAACCCGACGAGCGCGGCTGGGCGTCGAAAGGGTTTTTAGTTGAAGTTCCCGATCTTAGGAATGCCTCGAACGACTTGAAAAACGAGTGGCATACGAAGATCTTCCTCTATCTTGGAACGCTCCGTCCGCCGTTGAAGATACAGTTCCAGTGGTCTGTGGATTCGGACTACAGGCACGAGCTTCAGAAATACGATTCGGCCACGGAACGGCTTGCCAGGAACAAGTGGACATATTCGGTAAGGAAGGAAAGGTTTAGCAGGTACATGGACAGGATGCTGAACCGGAAGCTGAGGAGGGAAAAGCTTAAAATCTATCTTTCAGTTCCGATACAGACGAAGACGAAATCCCCTGTTCCTGGTAACGGAGAGGATGGCTTTTACCAGAACCTTCTTGAATCACTTTCATCATTCTTTGATAGGCAGGGCGAACTTCTGAATTGCTTTCTTGGAGGAAGCGGGGCGAGATTGACTCCGATGACGGACCAGATGCATTATCTTCACTATGCGGAGTTCCTGAATCCCGACTACGGGATCAGGAACGACTACGATCCAATGAGCACCTTCAATCCAGAGTTGACGCTGCAGGAGAACTGCTGGCATTCCGGAATCCATGGCAATCATAAAAGAGCATCCGGAGGGGAGAATGATTTTGGATTCTTCATGGACGGATTCTATCACGGCATGATAGTCATGGACAGATGGCCGCAGACTACATATCCGGGGATAATCGGGCATCTCACCGGGCTTCCTATTCTTGGCTATGCGATAACGGTTAACGTCCATCCGCTGAAGATAGAGGATGAGATCGGCAGGGAGGAGAAGGCGATTGAGAGGATTGCGGGTGACTACCAGAGCGAGAAGAAGCATTCGCTGCTGACGGCGCTTGACAAGAAGCGGAGGAAGGTGGACGCTCTTGCCGGAGGGTTTACGTGCCCGTTCAAGGCGGAATTCATAATCAGGATAAGCGCGCAGACAAAGGAGGAGCTGTCGGGCAGATGCTCCGCCATAAAATCAGCCGTGAACATGATGAACGGGGCCGGATACTGGGAGAGTTCGCTTCCGACGACCGCTATGAATCTTTTCTTCCAGACCTGGCCTGGCTGGATTTTCGGGAAATATTCCGGCCATGCGATATATGCCGAGAACCAGTATCTTGCGGACATGCTTCCCATAAGCGCGACCTTTACAGGAAACCTAGATGATGCCGAATCCATCTACGAGGGGAGCTGTTTCAACCTTGTCGGGATTAAAAACTTTACGGACGGAGTTCCCCAGCACGCTGCGGTCTTCGGGATGAGCGGGACCGGCAAGTCGGCGTTCATGACCGATCTTCTCTCCCAGACGGAATGCTTCTATGACTTCACGTGCATCATGGAGGAAGGTCTGAGCTATGGGATCTATACGCAGACGCAGGACTCGGCTCCAATGATAATCCATCCCGACAGCGAATACACGATAAACTATCTTGACACGCACGGGCTCCCGTTGAGCCCCCTGCATCTGGCCACCGCGACGGCGCTGGCGGCGAAGATGGCCGGTGCCGTCGGAGACGAGGACAGGCAGAATCTGCGGACTTCGCAGATAATGCAGTACATAGACCAGCTGTATACGGATGTCTATGAAGATTGGACAAGGGCTAATACCGGACTGCAAGAAGAGATTGTAAGGAAGGCGATCTGCGTAAAGAAATATAAGGAGACGGTCCTTCCTCCTGGGAGCACGGTCATTGACGCGTTCACGGAAGTTCGGAACCTTCTTTTGAAGGGAGACGGACGGATACTTGAGGAGTTCAGCAGGATATCGGAGAAGGAAATCACGGAATTCCTTTCCGAACCATCATCGGCGAAGCTTGTCAGGGACATGGCGTTTTCATATTTCAAGCCGGAGCAGTATCCGACGCATTCGGTGCTTGTGGAACTGATGCTGACATCCCCGTTCAGGCAGCACGGCAAAGACGAGATAAAGAATCTTGCCACGCTCCTTTCCTCATGGAGCTTCTACGGGACGCATGGAAAGATATTCGACGGTACTACGAACATAAGGCTCGATGGGAAGATAGTGCATTTCGAGCTTGGCGGCATTCCCGATGCGGCGGAGGATCTGAAGAGGATGACAGGCTTTCTCATCCACAACTTCACCCGGAACCACATAATGACGCTGCCGAGAAGTTCGAGGAAGAGGTATGTCTTCGAGGAGGCCGGAAGGATTCTGGACATCGATGGCGGAGAGAAGATAATTTCCGAAGGATATGCGCAGATGAGGAAGTATGGGACATGGATCGTCTCGATCGTCCAGCAGTATTCGAGGTTCAAGGACACGGGGATACGACCGATAGTGATGGGGAACAGCAAACAGTTCTTCCTGATGAAGCAGAACGACAGGGGCGACCTGGAGGACATTTCAGAGGACATAGGCCTTCCTGAAATCACACGCGAGCAGATAATGAACTATCCGAATCCCGAGAACCTCTCCAGGGAGAACAGATTTTCATCGCTCACATACTACCATCTCGACAGCGGCAGTCCAGTCTGCGGGACGGTCAGGAACTTCTGTTCGCCAGAGATGCTCTACTGCAGTTCGACGGACGGGGCGCATTTCGAGAAGAGGGCGAAGGAACTGAAAGACTTCAAGGATGGAGATATTACAGAGGCGATAAAGCATTTTTCAAATAGGAAGAGGGAGGTTGAAAAGACATGAGGAAAATATTTGCTCTATTGATTGCAGGATTTTGTTTCATGTTCTGTGCCGGTTCACAGGAGATATGGATAAAGAGGAACACGTATACATTCGATCCTGACGGGATCTGGCATTCTATTGAAATCCCCTCCTTTCCGGTCAAATTCGTATGCATATCAGGTTCGGGGGCGAACATCTGCCAGGGCACGTTTCCACCGGCACAGGCGAATTACGGCAGCCTAACCGACATTGGAACCCGGGGAGGATATTACACGTCGCCGAGGATTGTCGATTCTCCTTTGATCAACTATCCGCACAATTACGCCGTCTGGGTCGGCTGGGCTACGATGACTTTCGAGATATACACGAGCGTGCCATTCGAAGGGCCTGTCATATCGCCTTCAGGAGGGATAATCAGGCCAAGTACGCCAATAAGCATAACCTCTTCAACCGTCGACACACCGCTTGTCTACTACACGGTCGATGGGACTGATCCGACGACAAGCTCGATATACTACGAATATCCATTTGCCCTGAGTTCTTCAGCTACCGTAAAGGCTATTGCCGTATATGAAGGAGTGACATCTAAAATTTCCGCAAAGACCTTCCAGATCGGCTGGTCGCCCCCTGAGATATTTCCAGCAAGCAGCGGATTCCAGGTCGGGGACGAGGTTGAAGTTACAGTAACAAACTCCCCGAACAACAATGGTGAAGGCACGATCCTCTTCAGGTACAACTATGGTCCGGGACAGACACCATGGACGGAATATGTCAATCCGATAACTGTTGTCGAAACTTCTACGATTGAGGCAAAGGTGGTAGGAACGGACGGGGAAAGCGATGTCGTATCGGCGACTTATGAGTTTGTCCTGGAAAAGGTCGCAACTCCCGTGATCTCGCCGACTGGTGGGGCTTTCACGGAACTTCCAGCCGTTGAAATCACCTGCTCCACTCAGGGTGCGACAATCTATTACACGACCAATGGAACCGAACCATCCAAGACAAGTTTCGTCTATGCGGGAGCTATAACTCTTACAGGCTCCTGCCGTGTCAAGGCATTCGCTGTGAAGGCGAACATGGGCGACAGCGACAAGGTCAGCCGCGCATACATACTCGATGATCCCCTTCCACAGGGAGACGGGACAAATGACGCATACAACGACTACCTGGACACAAGGAACGGACTTTTCGACCAGTATGAGACCCTCCAGGACGACGGAATCCTCGATGACATCATTGATCTCGACGATGACTGGACGAATGGAGGGGGTGACACTGGTACCGGTGATACGGATGGCGGAGACACCGGTGGAGGGAACGGGGATGACGACGGAGGAACAGAAGGGAGTGGATCTGGAACCGGTGACAACGGAGGAACATCCGGCGGAACTTCGACATCTACGACCAACGAGGGAGACAGCAACTATTACAGCACCTCGAACACGTACAACACGTATGACAACGGCAGCGGGAGCACCGATTACCTGAGCCTTGGCGCAATTGGTTTGGCAGGAGTGCTCCCGTTCCTGATGAAGTCCGAATCCGCGCCGACTATTTTTGACGGAAGAGGCTCTGGCGAAGAAGACGACGAGGGGAGTTATTCCAAGATCATTTATTTTACAAGATGAAGATTTGGAAATCGACATGGAAAACACAGTTCAAATATAAAAAGACAGGAGGTTCCGCATGAAAAAGCTCATGGTTCTCACATGTCTGCTGCTGATGCAGCAGGGCCTTTTCTCCCAGCAGGCGCTGAGGTATGAAATGAACCCAGTTGTCACGGTGTCGAACACCCAGGACTGGATCAATTCCACGAAATTCACCCTGTCAGCGGACGCTTCGCTCACCTTCAGGTGGATCGACGGATTCTGGTCTTCAGGGAACTACGGAACCAACCATAACATGTACCTGTATAAGAACGGGGTGCCGTATATGTGGATTCTGGACAACGGCGCGGCTGAAAACACTATTTTGGGATCGGCCGGCGACCAGTTCGGGATGTGGATAGGCGGTTCGTCCCCGGTATCCGGTTCTGCAACATATGAAGTGACAATCCGCTCGATGGATGTTCCAGCTATAAGTCCGCCGGGAGGCATTGTAAGACCTGACACGATAGTGTGCATCCTGCCTCCCGACGGATTCCCGAATTCGCAGATTTACTATACTACGGACGGAACCGCGCCTACGGCAAGTTCCACGCCCTATCTCTATCCTTTCACAGTATCCAGCGATATGACCGTCAAGGCTGTCGCCTTCTATGGCGGACTGAAATCAAATGTGAATACCAAGACCTTCCAGATAGGCTGGGATCCCCCGGAGATATTCCCGCCGGGTGCCGGATTCCAGGTGGGAGACGAGGTGGAGGTGACTATCTCAAACTCCCCTAACAACAATGGTGAAGGGACAATTCTTTTCAGATACAGCTACGGGCCAGGCCAGACATCATGGACTGAATACGTCAACCCGATAATAGTGACCGAGACATCGACGATTGAAGCGAAAGTCGTGGGGACCGATGGAGAAAGCGATGTAGTATCCGCAGTATACGAGTTTGTCCTGGAAAAAGTCACAACTCCTGTGATCTCGCCGACCGGCGGGGCTTTCACGGAACTTCCCGCCGTTGAAATCACCTGCACCACGCAGGGAGCAACCATCTATTACACGACCAATGGAACCGAACCTTCCAAGACAAGTCCTGTCTATTCCGGATCTATAACTCTTGCCGGTTCCTGCCGAGTCAAGGCGTTTGCGGTGAAAGCGGGCATGGGCAACAGCGACAAGGTCAGCCGCGCATACATACTCGACTACCCCCTCCCGCAGGGAGACGGGACAAATGACGCATACAACGACTACTTGGACGCAAGGAACGGGCTTTTCGACCAGTTTGAAACACTCCAGGATGATGGAATCCTTGATGAAATTATTGATCTCGACGATGAGTGGACCAGCGGAGGCGATGACACTGGTACCGGTGATACGGATGGCGGAGACACCGGCGGAGGAACTGGGGATGGTGACGGAGGAACAGACGGGAGTGGATCTGGAACCGGTGACAGCGGAGGAACATCCGGCGGGACTTCGACATCTACGACCAACGAGGGCGACAGCAACTATTACAGCACCTTGAACACTTACAACAGCTATGACAACACTAGCGGGGACACCGATTACCTGAGCCTTGGCGCAATTGGTTTAGTAGGAATATTCCCGTTCCTGATGAAGCAGGAAACTCATCCGTCCATCAATGGCGGAGGTGCTTCCGATGAGGATAAAAATGGCAATGACTCATGGTCAAAAAGGATTTATTTCACAAAATGAAAAAAACAACAATTTATTTCCTGCTGCTTACGATGGTCATTTCATGTTCCGGCTGCGCCTCCTTTTCGGGCTTTGAGAAGGGGCAGCTGCTTTCGGTGCTGACGGCGCTGGGGACTGGATACATAGGATACAAGGCGACAGAGGGGCAGAAGCACCAGGACCTGATTGCAGGGGCTTCGGCTGTAGGCGGGTATACGGCGGCGGAGATCATACGCGCGAATATAAAGGATGAAAGCAGGGAGGAGTTCCGCGCGGGTTACGATCTTGGTGCCGGAGATACGGTCAAGACCCAGTACTGGATAATCCAGAACCGGCAGAGGGAGGATGAGTCCCGGCTGCAGGCGGACAGCAGATACTACGAGTTTCCAGGGACCGAGGAGAAGGACGGAGTCAACTATGCACCGCATAAAGTTGTTATTAGAACGGAAGAATAGGAGGGATTTAACATGATAAGAATTCTGATGATGATTTTTTTCGCTTTAATTTCCATCCCGGACATCTTTGCGCAGTACTATGTCTACGATCCGGCGGTGGAGCGGGCGACGTACACTGTGAAGGGGCAGATAGTGGAGGGAGACAAGGCGAAGCTTAACAGGATGGACTACCAGATAAGCCAGCTGAATGAACAGTTGAACAGGCTTTCCTCAATCCTCGACACTGAACGGAAGACATCCGGCGATGTTGAGCTTATCAAAAACAGGAACGGAGAACCGGCTGCTTTCCAGAAGGCTGTGAACACGGATCTTCTCGATGTGAAGAAGGATGTTTTGGCTGAAAATCCCCTGACAGGGGATGAGAAACCAGAGGATTTCCTTGCCGCTGTCGACACCCTTCTTGATGAACATAGTTCGATTGACAGGGAAACCAGAGACAGGAAGTCCGTTCTTGTAGCTGAAGTTAAAAATCTCGGGAACAGAGTGAACGCAGCAAAAACGGAAGCGGAGGTACAGAAGGCCGATGCGGCGCTGTCTGCTGTCAATTCAGTGATTTCGGCGGAGCAGAACCGGGAGCAGCAGGCCATGAACCGGCTTCTCGGCGGATACATCAAGGCGGAGAACGAGAAGAGCAAGAGGGAAGAGGAGGAGAGGAAGACTCTTAAGAAGACGCTCAACGCGGACAGCTCGAAAGGCGTGATGGATTCGGGAGAGGCCAAAAAGATACTGGAGAAATTCTGACATGGACAGTCCGGGACTCCAGTTTGCGATGCTGATAAGGGAGGCGCTGCTTCCGCTGGGAGGTGCGTTCTGCGTGCTTGGCTGGCTCATGAGGGCGAAGCATGTGAAATCGGACATTTCGGACGGTTTCAGAATCATCGTCTATTTCCTGTGCATAGCCGCGCTGATAAGCTATTATCCGGACATTTCGCTGAAGGCGAGGAAGATATTCGAAGGAGTGTCGGTCAAGGTGAACCAGGACATCGATGTGATGCTCCAGAACGCGGTCGTGAACGTCAGGATCGAGGGGGAGGACAGTGTTGCTAATCCAGTCCCGACCCTGGCCAGGTACGTCTACAACACGCTTTTCTGGATTTCGTACCTCATCAGGAAGATAGCCGTACTTGTCCAGATGGTCGTGATATACCTTCTTATCGCGGTGTCTCCCCTGATCCTGTCGTTCCTTGCCGTTCCTAATCTTGAAGGAACGGGAGTCAAGTTCCTTGTGACGACACTTTCGATTACGATGTGGAGCATCGGGTTCAACCTTGCGGACCTTGCCGTGATTTCGGGCTGGCAGCTCATTTCAGTACTGATTGCGGAATACGCAATTGGCGGAACATTGTCCGGCGGTGTCACGGTGGCCGCTGCGGTCGCGATAGGCGCGACGGCGGGACAGGTGGCGGTCGTCGGAATCCTGGCCGCTCTTGCGCTCGCCTGGTACTTCTTTCTGGGAATATGCATATTCTACTGCGGAGGCCCAATGCTTCTTTCGCTCCTTCTAAAGGGCGGGGATGTGGAAGGAGCCGCGATAAAACTTGGAACCATGTACGGAGTCTTTTCCGGCTCCATGTTCCAGAGAGCGCCAGCGATCACGGCCGCAGGTGACAGCACAAGGTCGATGGTGAAGCCGAACGAGGCACCGGCCGCGAAATCACTCCAGAACATCTCAACCCAGCTCGGAGCCATGATGAGTTCGCTTCCGGCGAACATGGGTTCATCCGGTGGAATGGGAGGAGCGAATTCGCAGCTGAAAGTCCCGCTTGGAATCGATGGCAGACCGATTTCCGGATTTGCAAATCCAATCCGTACGCAGAACGGCGGAATACAGCAGCCTATCCCAAGACCGGTAAAACCGGGAGGTTCCAGATGATTAATCCAGTAAGACTATTTTCAAACAATCTCCTTGCGGCGAGATTCTGGTTTGTAGTCGCGTTCGTCCTCATGGTCATTTCCGTAGTCCAGCCGATTGTTCTCTTCAATATCGCAAGAACACATGAGAAGGTCATAGTCATGGACGAATCGGGTGTGTTCCACGTGGCTCCGGTGAAGGGCCTTGAGGAATCTGAAAAGCTCCACGGGTACATATCCACCCTGGCGGCGGACGCCTTTCTCAACCGGTCTCCGGCAGGTTCGGACAACAATGTGCTTCTTAAACAGCTCTATATCGAACCGGCATACTCGCATGCGCTGAAAATCATCGAAGGCGAATCCGCCGAGTTCAGTAAGAAGAACATCCACCAGAAGGCGGAAATCTCCGAGATAAACACGATCCAGACAAACAGCAACAAGATCATCTCCCAGGTCAAGGGGCAGATCGTGAGGACGGGAGTATTCAGCGGACAGACATTCTCCGAATCTTACCTCTTTGAAATCGTCCTGACGCTTGTCAGGAACCCGAATCTTTCAACAAATGGACGGCTGCCTCTGGCCGTCTGGAACCTCAAATACAAGGCGGTCAAAAATGGGAACTAAGTTCCTTGCTTCTTTTTTATTAATCTTCTGTCTTTCTGGTTATGAGCTTTCGGCACAGCAGACAAGGCAGATTGAACTTGACGAATACAGCGTCCACAGGATAAAGGTCGGGTTCGACAAATCTGTTACGACGGTGATGTTCCCGTCTGCGTTGAGCGCGATAGCCGGAGCGAACGTTGTGACGGATTCCGCTACAGCTTCCGGAGATTTCCTTTTGAGCTATCTGCCGGGGAACTATTTCTTTTCGATAAGGGCACTGAAGAAGAATGCAAGAGGTTCGCTGAACATAGTCTATAACAGGAAGACATACGTCATTGAACTTGAAGAGTCGGCGGAGGAGCCGTCCGGCTCGGTCACTTTTATTTCCTCCAAGAGTTCAAGCAGGAACAGAAAAAAATCAGTGACGTCAAGCGTCCTGCTTTCACTTCTCGACAAGGCGAAGGCGTATGCGCTTTTCAAAAAACACCATCCAGAAGCGATTGCCGACGTCCAATATGTCAAGTCGGGCCAGAAGATCCTCTATGACAGGTTCTCGATAACGATTGACGAGATATTCAGGTTCGACGGCGAGGATACGGTTGTATTCAGAATTCTGCTTAACAATGGATCGGGCACGCAGATCGTCTATGATCCGAGAATGATGGCGGCGAGGCTCGGTGAGACGATCTATTACGCATCCATCACCGACGCATCCGGAATCATACCGCCCAATTCATCAATTCCCGCGTATTTCGCAATAACTGGAACTCCGACCGGAGGCTGGAACAATCTTTCCGCAGACAACAGGTGGAGCATTATCGTCTCTCCAGATGATCTGGAAAAGGCAGACAAGAACAATAAGAAGGAGGAAGAAAAGAAAGACAAGGAGGAGAAGAATGACTGACGCAAGAAAGATCCTTGATTTCTTCAAGACCTCAGTCGGCAGGACGGTTCTTTTCGTCGTCTTTACAGGGATAGGGCTTTCCCTTGTCTACGCTTACAATCAGTACCGTGAAAAAAAAAGCAAATCAGAAAACAAATCAGGCATCTTCAAATCATCCTATCCTGAGACAAGGACTGTGAATGAGGTGGTGCCTTTCAATCCACATCAGATCGGCGAGGACAGGAGCGGTAAATCCGTAAAGGGAACATCTCCCATAAAAAATGGAAATTCACCTGCAGGTAATAATAATCCTGTCCAGGCAGTATCAGCTAAGGAATCAAAGCCAATGATCCCCCCGATTTCAATCTACTGCGAACCTGTCCATAACGAAGTGAACGTCTCGGAACTTTACGCGCCATTCGGAAGGCTTGTATCCTGCGAGCTTGTTTCAACAGTAGATTCATCGAGCCTCAATACTCCGATCGTCGCGCTTGTCACTGAGGGTTTGTATCATGACGGGAGGCTGATAATTCCCGCAGGTGCCGAGATTCATGGAACTGCATCGAGGGACGACATGCGCGACCGCATTTCATCCAATGGGACATGGGTTGTGGTCTGGAGGACGCTCGATAATGACAACGGGAAGGAGCTCAGGCTTTCGGGAATCGCGCTTGATAAGCGGAAATCACCCTATGGCGACTACTGGGACATCTCCGACGGCTCTGCGGGGATCAGGGGATATGTGATAAATACCAGGGACATGCAGGAACTGATTGCAGTAGCCGCTGAATTCCTCTCGGGGGCCGGTGAGGGATATGCATCGTCGACCACCACATACGGGACCGGATACACGACACAGGAAAAGGGCGGGACTGTGAAGGACGCCTTGTCTGAAGGTTTGAAGAAGGCTGCGGATCTTTATGCGAAAAGGATGCTCCAGGCGATTTCAAGGGACGGATCCTTTGTCCGGGTTCCGGCCGGTACGCAGTTCTACCTTTATGTGACCCAGACGATCGATTTGAAATATGCGATGGCTGCCGGATCGAAGTTCATCGAGAGGCAGCCGAGAACCCAGGAGAAATAATAAATGAGGACTTTTTTACTTTTGTCCGGACTTCTTCTCTGCGGAGGATGCATGTCGACTGCGCAGCCGCCTGCAAGGCAGATAGAACAGCAGATCGTGATGCCTGCGGCGGTCGCGGGCAGCAACATACCTGAGGAGGATCTTGACCGGGTAAGGTATGGCGAAGACTTGAAGGCGTATACGATAGGACGCTATGTCGATCCGAACAACAGCGGCATCATGTATGAGAAAAACGTCCTCTACCGTGTCGAGGAGTCCCCGCAGTGGAATCTGAGGCCGAACACTGAAATCCGTCCGCCAGTGGGCAAAAGTCATAGGGAATCCCCATCTCTTCAGAAACTCTTCGACACCGAGCTTAAGAACGAGGTTGACAACCAGAGGAGGTTTTCGGAGAGCCTTCTCGCCCAGACAAAAAGAGCTGTGGACGCAATTGAAAAATCAATCGCCAAGTCAAGACAGATGGAGGAACAGAATTCACTGATTCTTAAAAAACTGGGCGAACAGGATAAAATGATAAGGAACATGGAGGTGAAAATAAAAGACTATGAGACGGAAAGAAATATCAAAAACCTTAAAAAGGAGGCGGAAGATGAGTGAGAAGACGGTGAAACTGTCAATTCCATCGGAGTTGGAAGACATGTTCGCGGAGGCCAACGGCGAAATCCAGGAGATGTGCGGGTTTGCGCCGGGCAACGAGGCATTGATGATCATGTCCCTTTCCAAGGAGAGCGTGGACGAGATCGTCGAGGACTTCAACAGGGCGATGAGCGATTTCAGGAAGAAACGCAAAAGCTCTGCGGAGAACGGCAGCCCGGCTGCAGCGGGAAAATAAACTTAAATAAAAACGGGAGGGGTTTTGACCCCTCCATGGAGGAAAACATGGCAATCAGGAAGAAACCGGCGGAACAGAACGGCATGACGGAGGGTGCTCCGAAGACTGGCATGGATCCGCAGATAGAAAAGCAGAACCAGCCGAAAAAGGAGGTCGAGCACTATTCAAAGGTGAAATTCGGAGCGCTCACCTACGATCACGCGAAGCAGTGGAGGGGTGAAAACCCCGTCGACGACAAGAACATCTCGTCCGTCACCACGAACGCGCTGATGAGCGAGGTTACCAAGGGCGACATAAGGGAGATGCGCAGGAGGCAGAACTACCTGAAGGGAGTGAAGCAGGTTATGCCGGACGGCAAGCTTGATGATGTCAAGGTCAGCATTCCCTTTGTGAAGATAACAAAGGATGATGTCGCAGAATACCGCAGGACGCATCCCCGGCATGTGGAATGGCTGAACCGGCTCAACCGGGCAGCCGTCGAAAATGTCGTCACGATGAGGAGGATGAAATCATCCTTGCGGCTGAACGGGAAGTTCATGCAGGGGATAATCGCGAAGGTCGAAAAGGAGAACCATGCCCTGATTGAGAAGATCAGGGAGAAGAATGCCAATGTGATCGAGCCGTTCCGCTCCATCAGGACGAACAAGGAGATCCAGGCGGCGGTGTCCGGGAACATGCCTGTCGCCGATGTCGACGCCAGTATTCGTTTTTGACATTTGTCCCCGCCCAGTAGACCTTGCGGGAGGCAGGAATCGCAACCCACCCCGGACGGCGGCCGTTTTTTCTCACCTTGTGGCATCGGCCGCCGTCCGTTCCCCTATAAATCAGGATGGACATTCAAATGGAGATGAGCACACGTCAGTTTCTAAGAATAAGCACGGTATTGCTTTCGATAATAATCATCCTCGCAATGGTTGTTTTCGCCCTGTCCAGGAGGCAGAAGGGCGAACTGCGCAGGACATTTTCGCCGAAAAGCGGAAGTGGGGCCATGCCGGCAGGGGAATCCCGGAAAATACTGGAAGGATTTTAATTTCAGGAACACAAATGACAGAACTTATAAAATCAATGTATGGCAGGCCGCTCGACGAACATGCGTTCTTCCATGGGACGCCTGTTCCGGGATGGCATATCGAGGACGAGGAAGGGAAAATTGTTTCTATGGACGAACTTTCAGAAGGCGATATTGCCGGGGCCTATGGCAATGAGTTCAGGGATCAGGCTGGAATGCATCAGAATTCTGCTCCAGCGGAATCAGCCTGTGCGAAGATAGGAAGGAGATGGCATGAGATATCCGGAGTTGATCCGGAAGGCAGGGCTATTACTAATGAACTTCATGGGACGGACGCGCTCTATCTTGAGGCGGCAAGCCAGATAGAGGCCATGTCCGCAATCCTGCTCGTGATGAACGATGGAACCTTTGGAAACAAGAAACCGAGAGAGGACATCTTAAGGAAATTCTCCGAGTCCCTCGAAATGTTCGTCATAACCGTCGAGGAGATGAAAAAATGAACATCTCTGAAAGACTCAGCGAGACCGGATATGATGCGCTGGCGAAGGAGGACAGGATAAGGCTGCTGCTCACCCTTGCCGACTGCAGGAACATCCCGCAGAAGATGAAGATGATAAATGAGCAGACCATATCATTGGCGGATGTCTTCCTCCAGTCGGACAAGGTATCCGGCATTTTCACTGACGAGGAGAGGAAACGCATCGGAGCAATCCAGGCTCTGAGCAAGTCATATCTTGAAGAGGACATGCGGAGCTCCGAGGCATATTCCTCACCGCAGAAGGCGGCGGACTATTTCCGGTTGAAACACCAGGATTCTGAAGTCGAGAAGCTGGAAGTCATGTTCCTCGATTCAAAGAACCATCTCATAAAAAGCGAGACAATCGCGTCCGGTACTGTCGATCGTTCCATAATCTATCCCCGTGAAGTCATGAGGAAGGCCCTGGATCTGAACGCATCGTCCGTTATAATCGGACACAACCATCCGAGCGGAATCTGCGCCCCTTCAAATGACGATATCAAGCTTACCCAGGCGATTGCGGACTGCCTCTCTTTCTTTGACATGAAGGTGCTAGACCATCTGATTGTCGGAAAGTTTGACAGGTATTTCAGTTTCACCGAAAACAATCTCAGCCTGCGCAGCAATGTGCAGAATATGGGGCTGAGGGAAAACAAGGAGGCTTATGCAATTAAAAAGGATGACAGCTCGCTCCTGAAGAAGATCAACGATAAGCTTGAGACGTTGTCTAAGAATCTAGATTCCGAGGAGACAGAAAGACAGATAAGGGAATATTTGAAGTTTTCGACCAAGTTCTATACTTATTCGCTATGCAACCAACTTTTGATTTATACCGAGGCCATGAGGAGGAACTATCCGGTCGAACAGGTTGCAGGATTCAGGACATGGGCAGGGCTCAAGGGGAAAAGTGGCGAGAACGTCCATGTAAAGCGGGGCGAAAAGGGTTTTACCATCCTTGTCCCCCTGGCTCTCAATGTCTACCAGAGAAAAGAAGACGGAGCTTTCCGCCTTGATGAGAAAGGGGAGAAAATTCCCCTTATAGGTGAAAACGGAAAGCCCGTCAAAAAGATGGCGTTCACCACAGGAACGGTATTTGATGTCAGGCAGACGAACGCCATCGAGGTCGGTGCCTTCAAGGAAAGGCCTCAGTACAGGGATGTGTCCGCCGTAATCGACAGCAGGGTTCTCGAGAAAATCGCAACTAAGATCAGGAGCAAGGGCATAGAGGTGCTTTTTAGCATCGAGCTAAGGCCGGATGTTGGGGGTAGGTACGATCATAAAACCGCTGAAATCTGCATCAACTGTTCTCCACTTCGCACTTCTGCGATGCAGCTCTCATCATTGTTCCATGAATACGGGCACCATGTTCTACATGGAAAAAAACTCATCAACAATGAAATCCAGTATGTCAGCGAGCATAACCAGCGCGGTTTCATTGAAGGTGAGGCGGAAGCTTTCTCATACGCTTTGTCCTCCATGTTTGGGATCGAGAATAAGTCCGAGCTCTATCTTAAGAAATGGGGCAACTCAGGCAAGGACATCAAGGAGAAGATGGAGGCCATCTCTTCCGGAATACAGTTCGCGGTAAAACATTTGGAGCTTGAGCAGATCGTCGAAGATATCAGGAATACGCAGGACAAACGGAATGTCATTGACGCTAGCAAGTACATCCATCCTATACCGGCGCAGCAGCAGTCGGCATATTCAAACGTGATATGAGGCCACTATGGATAAAAGGACTATCAAGACCACTGAACTGCCACCGTCATTGCATAAGAACTTTGCCAGGACAAGTCTCCTGAACCTGAAAGGCATTCCGGGATATTACAAGGCGAAGTATGATGGTGATGCCGAGGCCGCATATGATGTCGTCAGGAAGGTCACGTGCAATGATACCGGCAGGGAGAGGATTCTTGAGATATTCTCATGGCTGAATAACAACGAGCCGGTCTGTTTTGTCCCAGTGATCAATTCCGAGAAGAAATGGAGCATCAACGCACTGCCTCTGGCCTATGCTAAAATCCTCAGCAGCTATTATTCGGAAATCTCTGGTTCATCCGTCAGAGTTCTTGACGACATTGTCAAGGTGAGTTCTCCTAACACCGGGCTTGGGCATTCATTCCGCCTTGCCAACAAGGTCGTCTACGACGGGAAGATTCCGGATAGGAACTCAAAGTATATTCTTGTCGACGATACGTACACATTCGGGAGAACCGTGATGTCGCTCATGGAGCACATTGTTGCGCAAGGAGGGAACGTCGTCCTGGTGACCACCCTCGCATCCCGCTATACACACCAGATAAAACCTTCAGATGGATTGATTGAAAAGTTCAGGAACGAGTATAGAATAACCAACGAAAACGTTAAGGAGATTACCGGCAATGAAATCGAATACTTCACAGCGGGAGAAATCTGCGGCCTCAACCTCAACCCGAACAGGAAGCTCGGACCGGAAGGCCTCAGGCGCATCTGCACTAAGGAAAATGTCCAAGGATATCTCTACAAGCCTTGACAGGATCATGAAAGATAATCCCCTCCCACCATTGGACAGCCTGTCCGGGAAAAAGAAAACTTGCTCGAAACTGTCTTGCCATTCTGCATAAATCAGGGTTGTTTTGACTGAATAAATGAGGCTAAATGCCAATAATGACCAAATTTGGTCATTGGCCATTGACCAAATTTGAAAAAGTGCTATTTTATATCCATAAAAGCAAGGGAAATGCAATGGACGATACTGTATTCACACCAAACAATCTTCATCATGAAAGCGTTGAGCTTTTCAGGAAGAGGGATCCTCAGTTGAGGAAGCTTGTGTCATGCCCTTTTGTACATATGAGCGAACTGATAGACGAAATTCCATCAGATATTCCGGGAATTTATACGGTAGGGGGAGGCAGGCAGGTCGGAAAGACCACCCTTTTGAAACAATGGATGCTGAAGCTTCTTGACGCGGGGAAGGATCCTTCAGACATCTGGTATATTACAGGGGAGCTGATCAACGACCATCACCAGCTTGTCAGGATGGCAAGTCAGTTTTCCGAGGACAGGAAAAAATCTCCGATCTTTTACCTGCTTATTGACGAGGTTACATACATAAGGGACTGGGATAAAGGCATCAAATATCTTGCGGACAGCGGTATCTTTGAGAAGGCAGTCGTCATACTTACAGGATCTGACTTGAGTTTCATAAAGGAAGCGAGAAAACGCTTCCCCGGACGGCACGGTGCCGCGGATTCTCCTGAATTCCTTCTTTACCCTCTTTCGTTCCGGGAGACCCTTGCAGTGAAGAAGATATTTTCTACCTCCGAACTCGAGGATCTTGCCCAATCCCAGGATGTCAGTGCTAAAAAGATGGATACCCTCTTCTCTGAATTTGAAAATTACATGATTCATGGCGGATACATGACAGCGATAAACGATATTGCCCTGAACGGAAGAATTCAGCCCGCTACCTTCTCTACGTATTCAGACTGGATCAGGGGCGATATGCTCAAGAGGGGTAAGAAGGAAAATCTCCTTCATGAAATATTATCCGCACTGGTGAAGCAGTACGGTAGCCAGGCCACATTGCATTCGATTGCATCTATGACAAGCATAGATCACCATATGACAGTTTCAGACTATATCGATCTTCTTTGCGACATGGAGGTCGTTTTCGTAAATCATGCAATCATGGAGCACAAGCTCTGTGCGGCTCCTAAAAAAGCAAGAAAAGTATTTTTTACTGCCCCTTTCATCATGCATAGCGTAATGGCATGGCTTGAATCGGTAAAAAAACCATATGAAGAATCAGTTCTTCCCTTTGTTGCCGATAGTGAGAAAGCGGGGAGCTTGGCTGAAGGAATAGCCATTGCCCTCTGCCGTCGCAAATACAGCTGTTTCTATATCAAAGCAGAGAAAGAAGTCGATCTTGCCTACATAAAGGACAGGAAAGTTCACCAGGCTGAGGTCAAATGGACAAATCAAATCAGAAGTTCAGAACTGGGACAACTGCTGAAGTATCCAGGCGGCATCATTCTGTCAAAACAGAAGTCTTTCGGGGAGATTGAAAGACATCCTGTCATACCACTTCCTTTTTGGCTGTTGAATTTTTGAGCTACCTGTCTGCCATTATTCGAAATCCCCCTTTGATCCCATCTATCCGTTAGAAATGAGGGTGGCTGGCCTGCGAGTCAATTGCCTCCGCCGACTTAAGAAAACTTTGGATAACTTGATAAACAATAAGTCAACTGTCTTAGCATTATAGCTTTATATGATTCAATGCCAATTTATAGTCTTTATCGGAAAAGGAACGGAGCTAATGAAGGTAACCGACCGACGCTCCCATTTCACTTACGAGGAGAAAGGAGGAACTATAAAATGAAAAATGACATGGAGGATATTGAACTGGCAGGAAAAATCTATTGGAATGATGGAACCCTGTCATTGAAGGCAAAAGGAGTAATGGGATATCTGCTCTTCTCGAGGGCTAAAGGTGGCTGTGTCGCCAAAAGCAGGCTTCTATGTGCTTCAAGAGACGGCAGTAAATCAACAATGTCCGCTGTCAATGAACTGATCAGGCGAGGCTATGTCCGACGATGCCAGGGGAGACGCAATGGCAAATTTCTCGAGGCTATATTTATTCCAGTTGATATGAATACCCTGCCAGTGGAAGCGTACGATGAACAGCCTGGTAATTGAGCCAGAAGCTAGAAGGTGTCAAATTGCAGAATATGGAGGTAGCAAAAGTGGAGAACGTAATCGGAACAGAAGATGAAAAAGAGAAAGGAATTCTCGTTGACGAGTTGGCAAAACTACACGAGAAGACAATTCTGGACGAGGGCAGACTTGCCAGCATACTGAAAATTACGCCGCGGACATTGAGGCGTATGGTTCAACGCGCAGAACTGCCGCCACCCATTTTCTTGGGAGGCAGATCCGTTTGGCTGTCCGACAGGATTCTTGTTTATCTCAATACGGCAGCTGAGCTGGCGGAAAAGGAGGCTCTTGACCAAATCAAGAGAATTTCAAAATATTCCCCTTGACTTAATAGTATACACAAAGTATCTATTGGCATATGAAAAAGAAAATGGGCAGGCCAAAAAAGAAAATTGCAGATTGCCTTGTCGAGCAGATTAACGTCAGGATGACAACAGCTGAACTGAAAAGAATTGACGATGAATGTAAGAAGGCAGGCGGGATATCAAGGTCAGCCCTGCTTATGAAACCTTGGCGAAGCCAGAAGGATGACTAAAAATGCCCTATGTATTCCAGAGCATAAACAGAAAAACAGGAAAGCCCCACCGCAAGTGGAGGTTCCAATATACGGATTATGCCGGGGAAAGACGGTCAGGAACTGGTTTGACATCCAAGATAGAAACCGAGAAACTTGCGACAAAAATTGAATCCGAGCACGATGAAATCAGGAAGGGCTACCGTCCCCTGCCGAGTAAGGCTGACAAGCATAAGAGGGAAAGCTTCAGGAAGTTTGCAGATGAATATATTGCATGGGGAAAGTCCCAGGGGGGCAGGGGCGGACGGGCATGGGGTGATGTCCACGAAAGGAAAAGAATCAAATATCTTTCCTGGTGGGAGAAGGAACTGGATTTGCAAATGCTCGCGGATCTTGAAGGATCTCTTCCCCGGATTGAAATGAAACTCCGGGAACTCCAGCAGGTTCAAAGGAGCGGCAAGACCATAGAGCACTACGCCGAGGGGCTCCACAGCTTCTGCCAATGGTGTGTTGTTAGAAACTACCTTTCTGACAATCCCATCAAACGGCTGAAGAAATTCGACACGACTCCAAAGACCATACGGAGAGCTATAACACTCGAGGAGATATTGAAACTCCTGTCGGTCGCGCCTTCTCACAGGAGACTGCTGTATGAAACTGCGTTCTGCACGGGGCTGAGAGCCAATGAACTGCGCTCGCTTACAATAAACGATCTTGATGTTGGGAACTGTGAATTGAAATTAAGGGCTGAATGGACAAAGAACCGGAAGAATGAAATTCAGCCTCTGCCGATGGAGCTGGCGCAGCGTCTGGATGAAAACGCAAAAAAATCAATACCTGCCCAGCTATACAGGGAATTCTACAGCAAGAAGAATATTTCCATTGAACCTCCGGAAAACGCACTGCTATACGTCTCATCCCATCCTTCAAGGGAACTTGACAAGGATTTGAAGGAGGCGGGCATTCCCAAGAACACTGAGGAAGGCAAGATAGACTTCCATGGATGCCGGGTGGCGTATGTGACCTTTGTTCTCAACGCGGGAGCGACGGTAAAGGAGGCGCAGAGCCTGGCGAGGCACAGCAACCCGTCTTTGACAATGAATGTCTATGCCAGGACAAACAAGGGCCGTCTTGC
>MHBI01000118.1:30081-115190 GCA_001804815.1 Lentisphaerae bacterium GWF2_50_93 | reverse complement strand
CTTCGGCTTCGGGTTTGCGCTCGAACGGGCAGGATTCAGCAGTTCACGCCGACTGGCCGGAGTCTTCTACTTCACCGACATGTCCGTCGTAAAGGTAATGTTCTCAGCTCTCATAACAGCTCTCCTGGGTCTTTCTTATATGATAGGGTTCGGCTGGATCCAATTCGATCAGATATTCCTGATGCCCAGCATCTACGGCGCCCAGATTGCGGGCGGACTTCTGTTCGGTGTCGGATTTGCCATGGGCGCCTGGTGTCCCGGCACTGCAGTTGCCGGGCTCGCCGCAGGACGAATCGATGCGCTCATGTTTCTGATTGGCGCCGTCGGCGGAAGCATCCTGTTCAATGAGGTATTTCCGTCAATCAGTTCACTGTACACGGCCGGAAACCAAGGAGTGCAGCTGGTCTATGACATGCTGGGCGTGCCGCGAAACGCATTCATCTTCGCGTTCACATTGGCCGCCGTGGCCGCCTTCTGGTTTTCAGAGTGGGCTGAAAAAGCGAGAACCGGGCACTCTCAGTATCTGGGTTCTCCGTTCCTGAAAGCCTTCAGCCTGGCATTGGCGGTGCTTGCAGGCGGATTATTCATGCTGAATCCCGCCGCCAGGGTTGATGCAGCTGGAGCAGAAGAGAAAGTCCTGATGCAAAAGGTGGAGAAGGCACTGGACCATATCGAACCGGAAGAACTCGCCGACCGTCTGATGTCAGGTGAACCTGATCTCGTGGTCGTTGACTTGCGTCCGGCCGAAGAGTTCAACGCTTTCCACATCCGCGGTGCAATCAACGTACCGCTCACCCAGTTGACAGTATCGCTTCAACCCTATAAAAACAAAGGCCTGATTGCCATATATTCCAACGGCATGACCCATCCAGCCCAAGCCCGGGACTCGCTGCAGCGCCAGGGGTTCGACAACGTCTATATGCTGACCGATGGTCTAAAGGGTTTCCGGGATCGCTGCCTAAAGCCGGTCTCATTGCGGACGGAACCGCTTTCTGCTTCCGATACCGCCCGTGTCAATGCCTGGCGTGCTTTCTTCAGCGTTCCAGCCATCGCGCCCGGAGTTGCTGTTCATGCCTCAGCGTTAACCTCATCAGTTCCTCGCGTCGTCGAAACCGACTGGCTTGCGGCCCGGCTCGGCACACCAGGACTAAAAGTCATTGACCTGCGGCCGCAGCCGGAATATAATGCCTCGCACATTCCGAATGCCCTCGGCCTCAATGTGGAAAGTCTGCGCGGCAATATCGGAGGAGTACCTTCAATCCTCCTCCCATCACCCATGTTGTCCGCCCAGTTCTCACTCTTGGGATTGCAACCATCCGACACTGTCGTCCTCGTGTCCGGAGACAAGCTATATGACACTACATTGGCAGGCATGGCATTTGAGAGACTTGGGCATATGAGTTATGCCGTCATGAACGGAGGCTATGCAAAATGGATTCAGGAAAACCGCCCCTCAGACGCCGCATTGCCCGCCGTAATTGAATCTAAATATCCGGTAAAAAAAGATTACGATGATTTTACTGCGGATTTCAGGGATGTGCTCGCCGCAAGCGGAAAGCCGGGAAGCGTCATAATTGATGTGAGGCCGCCAGAATTCTACACCGGAAAGAAATCAGATGAAGCCCGGGCCGGCCATATACCCGCTGCAATAAACCGAGCATTCAGCGAGGATGTGATTACAAGTTCCGGCAAAACTGCCACATTCAAGCCGACTGATCTCTTGGCCTCGGAATACGGCCGGATAATCCCGTCCAAGGACACCGAAATAATCGTGCATTGCCGTACAGGACATCAGGCCAGCCAGACCTTTTTCGTGCTGAAACGCCTGCTTGGGTATCCGAATGTGCGCTGGTACGATGCGGGATGGACAGAATGGTCCGCCCGTCCAGAACTGCCGGTCGCTAATGAAAACCAGTCTGAAAAGGGCAAGCAGTAACTTGTATAGAGTTGTATTCAAAAAGTAAGGCGGTTTTTAAACCGCAAATTAAACGTCGGGTTAAAACCCGACATACTTTAACCGAATTAATGAATGAGAAATAGTATTGCATCCCGGATATATGTTTTCTGCTCTGAGCTGATTTCAAAACTACCGAAAACGGTTATTGCGGCAATATACTCCGTTGGAGTTCACAACTGTTAGTGTGTCTTGGTATTAAATAGGTTACGCACGCTAACAGCCGTGAACTCCAACTTTAAAAATCAGCTCATATGAGGCAATTTTGAAATTGCCTCCTCTACATTATGTGTTCCGCAGAAAGCCTGTAGTCGCCGATAAGCCTGAGGCGCGGGAAACCGTTTCCAGCGCCATTGCTTCAGCCCCTGTTGACCTCCCTGAACTCCCGCGGGCACATCTTCATGCTCCTTCGAAAGGCGGTCGAGAAGTTCAGCGGACTCCCATAACCTACGCTATATGAGATGTCCGACACTGATGCACGGGTCTGCAGGAGAAGTTCGGAGGCCCTCTGCATCCTGAGCCACGTCACGTATGACAATGGATTCCTTTTGAGATACTTCCTGCATAGGAGGTGGAAATGCGAGGAGGATACGTTGGCCTCGTTTGCGAGTTTCGCAACCGTCCATCCGAACTGCAGCCTGTTCTCCACCTTCCTGAACAGGATGTTGAGTTTCTCGAGCATCTCGTCATCCTTCGAGGATTTTCCGAACTTCAGCTCCCTTTCGAGATATATTACCAGCTGTTCCGCAAGGGTTGCAGCCATTTCTCCGCTCCTGAGCGCCCTTCCCTGGAGTTCCCTGTGGAGAGACCTCATCGTGAAATCGATGTATTTGAATTCCCCGCCATAGGTCCTGACGCATGGCTTCAGCGTACGGATGAAGCTCCAGCGTTCCGTATCCATGATGTCGAACCAGAGTATCCGCCATGTCTTTCCGGCGATATGATAGCGTGCCGGACAGCCGGCAGGCACGATCATCAGGGAACCTTCACGCATGGGGACGGAGCCGGAGGGGGTCTCGAGGATGCCTGCGCCTCCGACAGTGAAGAAGATCACATGGCAGAAATAAGCCGACCTGCTTATGTCGTAGTCACCCCTGAGTTCCGAGAACCCGGCCTTGTGCATGTCATATTCGCCGACCGGGGTTGAGAGCTCCCCGGAATAGGCGCGCCGCTGTATGCAGTTTTTGCCGATCCGGAGATAGTCGGGCCATTTTTTCTGATTTAATTCCATATTATTTCAAATATACTATTCCAGTTATTATACATGCAATTTAAAACTATAGCAAATATTAATAATAGTTTGGCAAATGTATAATCTTAAAAGCAGGTTTGCATGAAGCATCCTCCTAGATTAGGATATGGGAAGTGAACGAACCAACAACATGGAGGAATATCATGAAGGACACAGTTACAGTTGCGGAAATCGCAGGGATGATCGACCACTCTCTCCTGTCGCAGACGCTCACCGACAAGCAGCTTGTCGACGGATGCGAGGTCGCGAAGAAATCCGGATGTGCGGCTGTATGCGTGAAGCCGTACCACACGAAACTCGCGGCGGAATGCGTCAAGGGGACAGCCGTGCGAGTTTGCGCGGTCATCGGATTCCCGCACGGGAACAGCGCGATCGAGGTCAAGGCGTTCGAGACCGAGCAGGTCATCAGGGACGGAGCCGTGGAAGTGGACATGGTCGTCAATCTCGGCAAGGTGATCCAGGAGGACTGGGACTACATCCTGGACGAACTGAAGACGCTTGTCGCGATCACGCGGAGGAACAAGGCGCTGCTGAAGGTGATCTTCGAGAACGATCTCCTGCCCGATGACAAATACAAGCTAAGGCTCTGCGATCTCTGCAACAAGGCGGAAGTCGACTTTGCGAAGACGTCGACAGGCTACAACTACATCAAGGCCGCTGACGGCCATTTTACATACCGTGGCGCGACAGAACCCGATCTTGCGCTCATGCGCAGGCACTGCTCGCCGAAGGTGCAGGTGAAGGCCGCCGGTGGGATCAGGACTGTCAGGGCCTTCATCAGGGCGATGGAACTCGGGGTGACGAGGATCGGCATAAGCCAGACCACGCAACTGCTCGAGGAGGCGAAGAAGCTTGCCGACAGCAAGGGCACAATACATCTTCCGTTGAAAGGCGATGGAACTCCGGCGGCCACCGGCGGTTCGGCAGGATATTGAAGAGGAAAAACGGTATCAGTCTGAAGAAGTAATTGATGGAAAATTAGGAACGATTAAACCATTGGTATTCTAACATAAAACAGCAATAGTTTATGTATAAAATTCTAATATCCAATATTATACGTAGACTGGCACCAATTTTATTTTCCTAGAATTTCCTTCACCTTGGGAAGGAGTTTCTCCACGTACATGTCATATCCTTTGGCGGTGAGGTGCACATTGTCAGGCCTTATCAGATCCTTGGACAATGAACCATTAGACTCAACAAACGAGCTGCCAAAGTCGAGATAGAATATATCTTTGTTGTCGGCAAGCTTTTCATACTGGGCATTTACATTCTTGATCATCTGGCGCCTTTGGTCGTCAGATTTCTCCCCTACAGGAAAAATTCCGAGGACTAGGATCTTTGTCGTAGGAGACATCTTCCGGATCTCGTCTATGAGATTCTTCATTCCTGCGGCAAGATCCATAGGATCCGCGTTGAAGAGGTTGTTGACACCTACCAGGACTGTCACGAGCCTGGGCTGGAAATCCTTGCCGAGCCCTGAATTCTTCACCCTCCAGAGAAGGTGTTCAATTCCATCTCCTCCATTTCCGAAAGAACATGCCTTGAGAGGAGCGATGTTCTTGTCCCAGGCCTCCTTGCCTTCCTTTTCCCAGGCGCCGGTTATCGAATCGCCCATGATGACGAAATCAGGTTTTTCCTTGACCATGGACTCGACCATTCTCTTATGTCTCGGCATCCACCAGTTGTCGGGACGCGTGACTGGCACCATTGTCGACGGAACATATTCGGATAAAGGGGCTTCCTCCAATTTCAGGTTTGCGATATCGACTGTGCATGGGCCGGGAGAGGTGATTATAAAACCGACGTTTTTGACATCAGTGGGCCCGCCGGCGAGGATTGTCGAATATTCCTTCCATTCCTCGGACAGCTGTATGTTGCCGACAGCGAAAGATCTTGAAGTCCCCATAGCCTGTATCATGAATTTGAGTGCCGATTTCGAAGGGCTTTTAGCCTTTACCGATATCTTAAATGCCTTGCGTGCGGCGAATTCATCCATGGTATGGAAGAACTGTATCCTGCCTTTGTCCGGGCATACAATCCTGAAGAAGCCCGTTGAATTCTCAGTCTGATAGGAATAGACACAGTTCGACTTGGTGAAAACTGATTCGTCCTTCCATCCTTCCGGCAGTGAACCGCTTACAAATTCCTTCTTTGGGATTTCCTTGTATGAGCCGGAATCCCCGAAATTTGATTCTATGACCGCACTTCCAGCATCCAGGCCCTGCGCCGCCAGGAAAAATCCTGCAACGGCTAATTTTGTTTTCAAAGACATCATGTTATTGAATCCTTATGTTAGTAATTGTATTTCGGATCGAAATATTTTCCTGCCACTGGCACGTTGGGTAAATACTGGAAATTATTGAACGCATCATGTTCCTGGGATACATGGCCGTCGCAGAAGATTATGTTCGCAGACCTGTTATGGCGGCTCATTATGATGTAGGGGAATCCAAGCGAGCTCTTTGATCTTGAAAGGGTTGAGACTCCGGTCAGAGGTGTGTCTGGTACTCCTGGATCACTCATGTATAATGATTCGGCTTTTGCAGAATCAGCCAGGAAGACAGTGGCGGCGGGATTTGTGCATGGTTCCCTCTTTGTTATCCCATATGGTGGCGTTGGATTGCCACGGAGCCCTGAGTCGCCTCCAAAGAATAAATTCATTCCGTAATGGATGCTCCACCAGTGGTCAAGCGATGTTGGAGGCTGCCAGGTTCCGGTACGAGCGTAGTCGGTTGCCGAAGGACATATGAAAATATCTGTCTGCTTCATTGACATGTATCCCTGGCGGTAAAGCTGATTTGGCCAGAAATACCCACTCTTGGCGGAAGGGGGCCAGTTGTTGTTGTCGGCTTCATAGGAACTGCAGAGAATGTTGCTCTGTCGCAGCTGGTTTGAACATACTGCCGTCCTCGCCGATTCCTTCGCTGTTGCAAGTGCCGGCAGGAGAAGTGATGCGAGTATCGCAATTATCGCGATCACTACCAGCAATTCGATTAATGTAAAACAGATGCTGGATGCTGGATTCCGGATGTCAGATGTCTTAAATCCAAAATCATGCATCACGCATCTTGTATCAAGCATCGCTTTATTCATTGTATTCATCTCCTATTTTTTCAGCAGATCCATAGGATCCTTTGCAGAAGATATTGTCGTTTTTCCGTTATGGAAAAGGCGCGGGAGCCCGGCATTCCCAAGTTTGTCATACGCACATGCAACAAAGGGTTTCAGGGGATTTATCTCCTTGGCGAGCTCTCCTGATTGAATATCCCATGATGCCGGAATCGAAACCTCCTTCATCGAAGGATTCCATATCAATATTTCCATGAGTTCGCACGCCTGATTTCCATTCGCCGATAAAGTCATGTCTCCTTCCCATCCTGAAAATCTGACTCCGCGCATCGGCATCCAATAGACTTTTCCGGCTTCTCCGACTTCAATGAAGGCGCTCCTTCCCGTATCCAGATAGCGTTTTTCCCAGCGTGAATCCACCCGGTAGTTCTCCATTTCAGAACGGTACTGTATCCTGAGGGATCCAGCTGACGACGCCCTGACACCTATCCACAGGTCTGCCGCCTTGTCGCAGATCATGCCAGGAACATAGAACCTGAACTCCATCTTGTCCTTCAAAGTTCCTTTTTCATCGATTTGGGACAGATTGCTGACACGAATCGGACCCATTGCCGGACTGTCGGGGGTCCATCTGAGCAGATTTGATTGGATAATTCTCATTTCAACAGGGTCTCCAGATCCTTCGCACCACTTCCATTCAAGTTTCCTGTCAGCAAGCTTTGATGACTGGAATACTGGTCCGGCATCGCCTGCCACGGTGTCACCAAAAAGTTTATGACGGATAAGCGGATCCAGCTGGTCTCGTTTTGGAAGAGGTGCCGGAGAGAATGTTTTACCCATGGACGAAGCAGTGATCCGGCAATATCTGAAGGGATCCCCGTTGAATCCGTCATAATCCCAGGCAGGTTCGATAAAGGCCCCTTCCTCAAAATCATTCCACTGGGTCACGATAATAAGATCGGGATTGACTTCCTTTGCCATGGAAAGGCTTTTTATATAGAAATTTCCGTCTTCGGCATCCATCCGTCCTTTACCCGGCTCTCCCCTGTCATTATTATTATTGAACTTGGCATATACGAGAATGCCGAACTTTTTCCCGTATTTCTTGGCAAGCTCCTTACTTCTGAACAGGTCTTTCCGTACGTCTTCCCAGGGATGTGGGCCGACCCCGAAAGGGGGTGTGTGCAGGAACCAGCTGACATTAGGTCCAAAGAGCATCTTGATCTGCGGAATTCGCAGATATTCATCAGAAGCCCCCATTTCAACTATCCAATAGACAGGTCCGGCCTTTTTCTCAACTTCGGACATGTATGTCTCCATATCCTTAGCACTGAGCCACTTGTTGGAATTCTGGAAGTAATAGACCGGCAATCCGTCCATCTTTTTCCAGCCGGGGTGCGAACCATATTGTTTAACCAGTGTTGCAGTCCTGGATATTGTGTTTTCCAACTGCTGCGCCTTTGTATGTGACATTTTGCGGAACATGATCTCATCATGTACTGCGATTGGGTATTTCAATTTTTCAGCGATTGAAAGAGCTTTGTCGAAAATCGGAAGCGGTGTCATGTCGGTTCCATTGTCCCAGAGTGCAGGCCATAGATGGATGTGCAGGCAGTCGAGTCCGGCATTCCTTGCTGTCTCCAACTGCCATCGGATCACATCATCCTGCCCGGCATCATATGGTCCGATCAAAGGATATCCGACACAGTTCAAATAGCGGCGCCATGCCGATCCAGGAACTGTATCCTCTATGGTTGTAGTAGGATCAAATTTGCCAAACCTCTTAAGTCCTTTCCAGTGTTCCCATGCCGGAATTGAAGGATCAGCGCCAAGCGGAGCGCCCCACCAGATATGCCATTCGCGTGCCTGGACAGGTACTGTAATCCCAATTTTCAAGGCTGCTTCAACAGCCAGATCAGGCTTGGCATCATTCTGGGCCAGGCATGCAAAACTGCAGCAGGCAATTGCCGGAGCAACGGCTCTGGTTATCATCTTGAAAGAGGAAGCGAACATTTTAACCTCCGTAAATTCATCTATTTGATATCTGATGCAAGATCTTTTTCGTATACCGCAGGGACTTTCCTTACAAACCCCGTCTTCCTTCCGTTTCTTACTTCTGTAATATTTTCAATGCAGGAGGAAAGGAGGGCCCTGCAGTCAAATCCTATTCTTGTCACTCCCGTCGGCGAGGGATGTATCAATGGAAAATTGGCATGTGAAACGACATCAATGTCTTTTCCAATTGCAAGACCGGAGCAGGCAATGCCCTCCGCAGCATGAAAGAGGTGGTTCTCATTCATGATTATCAATCCGTCCGGCCTTTCGCCGCCAGTCTTCTGGAGCATCAGATTCAGCAGGTTTTTTGTCCACGGAAGGAGGTGACGGCTCGTTCCCATGGCCTGGATCCAGTGAGCTTTTGAACTCATTCCCATCTTCGAGATCTGCCTCTGGAAATGTTCAATCCTGGCTTCGGAGAATTGCGCATCGGCAAGAACTGCGATATTTTTTCTTCCCTTGCCTGAAAGCTCATCAATCGCCTTGTCGATAAGGGAATCAAAATCATACCAGACCGATGAAAGATCCTTGTCAAAAAGATTCTCTTCAAAGATCACTGTCGGAACGGCAGGCTTCTGTATGAACTTGCCGTCCTTGATGTTTCCGGCGCCAAGAATGACAAGACCGGAAATGCAGTGGGATTCTATATCATATACGAGTTTCTGGTAGTCGCTGTTCTTCCCCTCTGACACAAGACCACGGTAAATGTTGAATCTGACATTTCCGTCCGGGTCATATTTTCCGGCGACTTCCGCCATCGCCAGCCAGAAACTGTCCCATGTATCAGAAGATGAATGGGGAATTGCTATGCCGTAGGTGCAAAGATGCGGAGGCAGTTTTGAAACCTGGGTCCCATACGTTCCTTTCGAAAGAAGAAATCCATCGTCTATCAATGTGTTTATTGCCCGTTGTATGGTTCCAAGACTCGCCCTGTATCCGGAGACAAGTTCACTGCGGCACGGAATCCTTTCTCCGGGCTTCAACTTCCCTTCGACTATCTGCTGCCTTATTTCTTTTGCTATGAATTCTGATTTCATAATTATTGATAAATGAGTTAAATTTCTATAAATTATAAGTCATACAATAGAAAATTCAAGAGTAAAAATAGAAAAATATTAAAAATAAATGTAAAAGTTATGAATAAAAAAATCAGATGCCCAGCATGGTGGAGCCAATGCCGATTTGTGAAATTACTACGTCATGGACTTATGTATCATTAACAGGGTTTCCAGTTCAGGCAGGTTTTTAGCCTTGTGGAGGATATCCGAATTCTTCATGGAAAGTGCGAATCTCGCAATGTCGGAAAGGATCTGCAGATGTTCTTCCGGATTGTCTGATGCAGGACTGAGCAGTATGAATATGGATTTTGCAGGATTATCGATTCCAGAAAAAGGAATGCCGGTGCTGCATGTCCCGAGAAGGACTGTCGGTTCATCTGTGTTCTCGCAGTGTACATGGAGGAGCACTGTCCCCTCTATTATCTCAAGTGCAGTCGGAAGAAGCTCATCCGCAAGCATGGAAGCAGTTGATTCAGGATCGCTTGACCTGCCTTTCAGGAAATTCGAAAGGATTATTTTTACAGCTTTTTCCGGGTTTTCATATTCCAGCCCAAATACCATCCTGTCAGGACTCATCAGCTTTCCGACAGTCGAAGACATGGGATCTGTATTGCTGATCGAGTATCTTCCATAAATATTTCTTGATTCTGAAGGATATGCGACAATGAGGCTTGTCCTGGGGAAGTGCCTGATGAAATGTTTTGGAAGCTGATCAAGTCCGGGCTGCCAGGCCAGGCTCCCCTGACGGCAGCTGAGAAGCACGACAAGATCATTGTCCCCGACATCCTTTCCGATTATTGAAAAAATGTCGGACCATACTTCAACCGTCACGAAAGCCACAGAAGAAGATGTCTTCATTGATCCAAGAAGAGAGGATGTCTTGTCCATGTCGAACGTTGATGCATAGACAGTTGTCCTGAGTCCGGACTGCGTAGAAAGGGTTTTTGCGGTGAAAATAGCCTCCTCGAAGCCGCTCTGCCTGTGGGACATTGGAGGAATTACGATTATTATTTTCTGGAAAGTATTCACCGGCTGTTCGATCTTGCAGACCATCACAAGCTCTGAAGTCTGTTCAAGAAGCCTGTCCAGCACCTGCCCGAAAATGAGTTTTGGCAGCGGATCATCCCCTTTCCATCCGATGATGATGCATGAAGCCTGGATTTCAACGGCGGTCCTCGAAACACAGGAGGAAATGTCGGTGTCGATCCTTGTTTCAGGATGTACGGGGATGTCTGCGGCGGCGGCATGCACTATCATCTGGCTCAGCATTTTCTCGATTCGCGCCACATCATCCTTCACTCCCGGACCGTCGATGGCGATTGAAACAGGATATATGGGAAGGCCCAGTTTCTTGTCCCTGATCATGAATGCGATATCCATGAGAAGCCTTGATGTCGTCGGATTTGAAAGAGGAACCATTATCCTCTGGCTCTGATTTGAAATAGTCCTGTTTTCAGGAGACGTTGAAAGAGTGAGAGCATAACTCCTGCCGTACTTTTCGGTGATCCACGGACCTATCAGGCATGTCACTAGAATTATTACAATGGCTCCGTTCAGTACGTCCTGCCCGAAAAGACCAATATTATAACCGACTATCGCCGTGGCTATTGTAACACCGGCCTTGTTGACGACCATTCCAAACATCAACCAGGACTGTTCTCTTGTGAACTTGAAAAAGAAACCTGTGAGATGGGAGGCTATGAACTTTGTGCCCAGTGCGACCGTTATCATCAGTGAAATTACAATCCATTCGTTTGCTCCTGTCAGGAAAATCCCGAAGTCAACAAGCATTCCCACCGATATGAGGAATATTGGGATGAAAAGGGTGTTTCCGACAAACTGCACGCGGTTCATCAGACGGCTCTGGTCCGGGACAAGGGAGTTCAACGAAAGTCCTGCGAGGAATGCTCCGATGATGGGTTCAAGCCCGGCAAGCTTTGAAATGGTTGAGACGATAAGAAGACTGAAGAAAAGGAAGAGATATTCGGCAGTGTCGTCGCTTGAGAGGTTCCTGTAGAACCATCTGCCCGCTCTGGGAAGGACATAAATGCTTACTGCGGCGAGACATGCAAAACCCAATACAAGTCTTATCCAGTAGAAGGTCTGGGCTTCCCCGCTGTGTATTTTTGCCACTACGGCCAGGACTATGAGGGCGAGGATGTCGGTAAGGAGAGTGGCTCCGATCGAAACGGTCACCGCCAGGTTTTTTGACAGGCCGAGCCTGCTTACCAGAGGGTAGGTGAGAAGTGTCTGGGAGGACATCAGGGCTCCAATGAGGATGCAGAACAGGAACTGATCAGCTTTTTCCGGATGAGGTATCATGTAGCCGATTCCAATACCTCCGGACATGGCGATCCCGAATATCAGGATTCCAAACACGAGAGCCTTCAATCGCTGGTTCATGAACTGGTTAAGGTCTATCTCCAGACCGGCTATGAACATTATATATAGGAGTCCGACGGTCGACAGCAGCTGCATTCCACTGTCAAAACCCAGGAGATTGAAACCTTTCGGACCTATGACTGCGCCTGTCAGGATAAGTCCGACCATTGCCGGGATCTTGAATTTTTTGAAGAGCAGGGGAACTACCAGGAGTATTACGGCAAGAAGCGCGAAAACCGCGACCGGGTCAGTTACTGGAAGTTTAAAGATATCCACTTATGCTCCTCTCTATGACTATATCGGCATGAACTCTTTGCCTGGTTTAATGATAAGGGATGAAGGTATTTTTTTGATCCAGGCCCTATGGTTTTTCACAAGAGATTCCCATCCTTCGTAGCTTACAAGAATCAGCTGGTGTTTTTCAAAGAATGTATTTTGCTCAATTTCACTGCTGCCGATAAAACGTATGGTATTCGGTTTACGGTCATTCATACTGTTAATTTCGGAATTTACTGCCGTATTATTTGCCAGGATACCTTCTTTATCAAATATCTCTATGACAGCGTCGCTGTTGTTAATGAATTTCTTAATGAATGTCAATATGAATGCATCTTTCTTGTTTAACACAGGTATAAAAATACTACCTGCCTTTTCGAAGTCCTTATCGATGAAAACACCTACTGTGCAGGGAGCGTTTTCAATAAGATGCCTTGCTTTTTCATGGATCAAATCGTCTTTTTGTATAACAGGGGGTCTGCCTTTAATCATCTGAAGGATGTTTCTAAACGACAATATATTTACCATGCCGATCAGAGAACCCAGCAATGACCCTTTATATATGGATTTGCCGGACCCGATCAGTATAAGATCGTAATTCTGACTATCGGCGATCTCTAATATTTCCTGTTCGATGTCATCAGTTACCTTGTAGCAGGTTTCTATTTTGACGCCTGAGACTTTGGCTTCATCCAGCAATGGCTGGAAACTTTCCTGGGCATAGCTGTCGGCATGAATAGGGTGCATATCGGTACCAAGGGTAAGATGAAGCGCAGTAATGTTTTCCTGGTGCTCCGACTTGGGTGAAATTTCACCGGCCAGCCGTAATAACCTGACTCCGGTCAGAGCGGGTCCGAATGAAATCAATATTTTATTGCCGGTTTCAACAATACGCGAGGTAATTTGCTTTACCGTTATTTCCGGGAATATCCGGCCAATAAGGCTGAGTGCGGGGCCGGTCATGAAAGTTGTAACCAGCGCCATCAATACAAACATGGTAAATACTTCAGGAGTAAGAATCCCCATATCATAACCTATGTTGAGTACGACCAGTTCCATCAATCCCCGAGTATTCATCAATGCGCCTAAAGAGAGGCTGTCCTTCCAATTATGACCCACAAGCCGGGCCACCGCCGCACTGCCGATAAATTTACCCGCAACGGCAATTAATATGACCATGCCGCATGAAAGCCAAAGGTTGCCTTCGTTGAGCGAGTTAACCTGTGTGCGAAGACCTGTATAAGCAAAAAATAAAGGAAGCAGCAGTACCAGGCTGACATCTTCAATCTTTTCTATGATTATTTTTCTGAAATTCATATTTGAAGGCATTGAAACACCTGCTATGAAAGCTCCGAACAAGGCGTGTATGCCTATCAGCTCTGTAATATAAGCGGAGGAGAATAAGACCAGGAAGAAAAACGCCATGCTTCCCCTGCCTAAAGTTTCGCGGGTCGGATATGCATTTCCTATCCTTTGAAGAAAAGGTTTTAACACAAGTATCATGAACAGGACATATAATATGGCGATACATACTGTCATTAAAGCGCCTGCAATCGAACCGGCTTGTGCTATTGCAATAACTACTGCCAGCAGGCACCATGCTGTTATATCGTCGGCAGCAGCACATGTAATGGCCATGGTTCCTATGCGTGTCCGTGTCCATCCTCTCTCCTGTATTATCCGTGCCAGTACCGGAAAGGCGGTAATGCTCATGGCTATTCCCATAAACAGTCCAAATGAATGAAACGGAATATTTGCGGGAGCAAACTGAAGGTACATGTAATAGGCAAGCCCCATCCCCATGGCAAAAGGTATCACTATGCTGGCATGACTTATTATTATTGCATCGGAAGCCCTGTTCCGTAATGCCGACAAATCGATGTCCATTCCGATTACAAACATGAAGAGGATTAAGCCTATCTGGCTAAGAAGCTGAAGACTTGGCAGTGATTCCAGGGGAAACAGGAAGATTGAAGCAGAAGGATATAAATAACCCAGCAATGAAGGGCCAAGTGCGATGCCTGCTACAATTTCGCCAACTACCATAGGTTGTCCTATTTTCAGGAAAAACATTCCGAACAACCTGGCGGCAATTAGAATGGTTATTATTTGTAAGACCAGTTTGGAGAGCGGATGCTTGAGGTTATTCAGCAGGTTTTGAAGAATATGTGGTTCTTCCGCCTGCGCTAACTGTCCAATCGGCGAAACGGCAACTGAAAGCTTTTCCGGTTCAAGGATTCTACCCTTGGCAGAAATCCAATACACGAATAAAACAAACCCGCCGATCGTTATGATATAAAAGAGAAGTTTAATTAGTTTTTTCATCTACTGATGGGATATTTGATTTTCATAATTTAGCGAAGATACTCTGGCATGGTGGATATTTCAAAAGGGGAAACGGTCTAAAACCAGTAAAAGCATATCTATCCCATATAATGCTGGTATATTGAAAAAATTTGTCAATAGTGTTAAATGAGTATAAATTCAAAGGTTATATAAAAAAGGAATAAATACCCGGAAATATGGCTGAAGAAAAGGACAGAATCATCGAAACAGAAGTTCAGAAGCAGTTCAGGCTTCATGAGCCCCAGATACGTCCTGCCATCGAGTATACCGGTGAAGCCTCGTTGAAATTCTGGAAGGACATAATAAACATCCTCGCCATCATAGGGGAAATCGCCGAAGCCTCATGGTTCGCCATAAGGAATCCCAGGAGGATCCGTTGGAGGGAAACTCTCTTCTATATGGACATCTGCGGAGCCGACGCCCTCCCGATCTCATGCATGATATGCTATCTCATGGGACTCATCCTCGGATTCCAGGCCTCCCTCCAGATGCACAAGTTCGGAACGGACCTGTATGTCGCCGACATGGTCGGACTTTCCATAGTGAAGGAACTGGGTCCCCTAATGGTGGCAATGATCTGTACCGGCAGGGCCGGCTCTGCTTTCGCCGCCGAAATAAGCACGATGAAAGTTTCCGAGGAAATTGACGCGATGGTCACCATGGGCTTCAATCCAAGCCGGTTCCTCATCATACCGAAACTCCTTGCACTTATCCTGGTCATGCCAGTCCTGACAGTCTTCGGAAATGTCCTCGGCATAATCGGAGGAATGACTGTCGGCGTGTTCAGCCTCGGACTTCCGGTTATAACCTATTTCAACAGGACAGTTCTAGTCATCACACCGAGAACATTCTCTGAAGGCCTCATAAAAAGTGCGGTCTTCGCAGTTCTGATCGCCGCAGTCGGATGCCTGCGTGGATTGGAAGCGAAAAACGACACCCACGGCGTCGGAAGCGCGGCAACTTCCGCAGTCGTAAGCGGAATTTTCCTTGTGATAATCGCAGATACCCTGATGACATATCTGTTCAGCAGGTTCTGATAGGGAAAAATTGAAGATAACATAGGTTTCAGGTGTCAGTATCAAATTAGAAATTCCATATTCCAGCGCTGAACACTGACACCAGACACCTGAAAACTAGTATTCAAACAGAAAGATTTATTTTTGAATGGCTGAAAACAATGCAGTTCCAATGATCCAGGCAATCGACCTCACAGTCGGGTACGGGGATATTGTCGTACTGGAAAATATTAATTTCACCATCAACAAGGGTGAGATTTTTGTGATAATCGGAGGATCAGGCTGCGGGAAAAGCACCATCCTCAAGCACCTGATCGGACTTTATGAGCCCATTAAAGGCGACATCCTCATAAAAGGCGAAAGCATCGTCAAGGCTGACTGGGACGAGAAGAGGAGGATAATGAAATCGTTCGGAGTCCTCTACCAGTCAGGAGCCCTGTTCAGCGCCCTGACAATCACTGAAAACATAGCCCTGCAGCTTGAGGAATATACGGATTATCCGGAAGACGAGATCTTCCGGCGGGTCAACGAGAAGCTGAAACTCGTCGGACTCGAAGGCGCGGGACCGAAAATGCCGTCCGAGCTGAGCGGAGGAATGAAAAAACGCGCGGCTCTTGCAAGGGCCATGGCGCTGGATCCAGAGATACTCTTCTTCGATGAACCGTCGACAAGCCTTGATCCTGTCACTGCAGCCATGATGGACAGGCTTATCATCGATCTCAGGGACAGGCTTGGAACGACAATGGTGATAGTGACGCACGATCTTGACAGTATTTACGCGATATCCGACAGGGTCATAATGCTCGACAAGGCGACAAAGACGATCGTGGCCAGGGGGAAACCCAGCGAACTCCGCAAATCCAATCCGCCGCCGTCAGTGAAGGAATTCCTGGAACGCGCCGGGCTTTCCAGGAAAATGGACTGATAAAAAAACAGGTGGAATTGTTTTTTTATATACGGAATAAAAAGGAATTGAATTAGTTGTTTTTCGGGATATTCGAGCATTTTTGTGCAAGTTGACGTTATCTCATAACTCGTTATATTAAATAATCTAAGAGGGAATAAGATGATTGAGGCAAATAAATATAAACTCGGACTTTTCGTGATATCAGGAATATCCCTGCTGATCCTCGTCCTTTTCCTGCTCGGAATTGCAGACATATTCAAGCCAAAGGTCCAGTTCGTGACGCTTTTCGACGAATCCGTACAGGGTCTGGAACCCGGTGCCCCCGTCAAGTTCAGGGGAGTCACCATCGGCAAGGTGTCCAGCGTCACCGTAAGGCCCAGCGACAATCTTGTCCGTGTCGACATGGAGGCCGAACTTTCAGCCATTGACACTGCCGGCGGACAGGAGAAGATAAGCGTCATCACCAGGAAGGCGGAATTTTTCTACAAGATGGAGAAAGAAGTCGAGAAAGGACTTCGGTGCAGGCTTGATCTCATGGGCATAACCGGATTGAAATATGTGGAGATGAACTATTTTGACCCTGTAAAATTTCCTGTTTCTGACAGTATCCCGCCAAAAGGTGTCAGGTATATTCCTTCTGCACCATCATTCCTGAGAGGACTGAGTTCCAATATTACGACTGCTCTTGCGAGGATCGCAAATGTCAATTTCGATGAGATAGCCAGCGAACTTGTAGCTTCCCTCAAGGCGATAAAATCCGTCCTGAACGATCCAAGGGTTAATTCAGTCATGCAGAAGATGGACAGCATCAGCACGCAGCTCGAGACGACCACCACGAACATAAACAAGGTGATGACGGAATCAACGCTCAAGGATTTTTCAGAAGATGTCAAAAAAAGCCTGGCTTCGATCAACGAACTGTCAAAGACCCTGCAGAAGCAGATCGAAGATGCGAAGATCGCGGAAACCACCTCTTCCGCCAGAGTGACCATGGATGATGCAAAACAGGCCGTAAAATCCTTCAACGGTGTCAGTTCCGAACTTTCAGGAACACTGAAAAAACTCGATGAGGCTCTCGATTCCTTCACCGAACTTGTGAACAACCTCGACGAGGATCCCAGTTCAGTCATAAGGGGAAAGCAGAAGAAGCCAGCCGAATTCTGAAGTATAAATTTTGCTTTAAAGTTTATTAATTAACATAAGGGTACGGTAATGAGTCAACCTGTCTTCAACAAACGCCTCTCGGAAATCGTAAAGAACCATAAGAAGATCATCTCAAAGAAGAACAGTGCCAACAAACATTGGAACAACGGATGGTTCAACAGATACGTCAACCCCGTCGTCACCCGCGAGCATATACCCCTCCACTGGCGCTATGACCTCGATCCCAAAACAAATCCCTATCTCCTTGAAAGGCTTGGAATAAACGCCGTATTGAATCCAGGGGCTATTGAACTTGATGGCAAGATATATCTCGTCTGCCGCGTCGAGGGATTCGACAGGAAATCGTTTTTCGCAGTCGCTGAAAGCAGGAACGGCATTGATAACTTCAAGTTCTTCGATTTCCCATGCGTGATTCCGGAAACAGATGATCCGGATACCAACGTCTATGACATGCGCCTGACAAAACATGAAGATGGCTGCGTATATGGTACCTTCTGCACTGAAAGAAAAGATCCTGCTGCCCCTCCTGGAGACTGTTCCAGCGCCGTCGCCCAGAGCGGCATTGTACGGACCAGGGATCTGAAAAACTGGGAACGCCTTCCCGACCTGAAATCCAATTCCGCACAGCAGAGGAATGTCGTCCTCCATCCTGAATTCGTAAACGGCAAGTACGCCTTCTACACACGCCCTCAGGACAGTTTCATCGAAGCCGGAAAAGGCGGAGGAATCGGGTGGGGGCTTTCAGACAAGATCAACGGCGCTGTAGTCGGAGAAGAGAAGATTGTCGATCCGAAGGTCTACCATACCCTCAAGGAATCAAAGAATGGCGCAGGCGCAGTTCCTTTCAAGACCAAGGAAGGCTGGCTGCATATCGCGCACGGCGTCAGGAACACTGCCGCCGGACTCAGATATGTCCTGTATGCGTTCCTATGCGACCTCAAGCATCCGGAGAAAGTCATCCGCCGTCCAGGCGGATATTTCATCGCGCCGATGGGCAAGGAAAGGGTGGGGGATGTTTCAAATGTCACATTCTGCAATGGAGCAGTCATGAAAAAGAATGGAGACATTTTCATCTATTACGCCTCTTCCGATACGAGGATACATGTAGCTACTACGAATACCGATATTCTCCTCGACTATGTGAAGAACACTCCGGAAGACGGACTCAGATCGGCGGCGAACGTCAAACAGCGCTGCAGCCTGATAAAGAAAAACTTGGAAGTCGCCGGCAAAAACAAGCTCCTGAAACAGGCGATAGGCTAATATCGTTTGAAGTAGCAGTTATCCTAAAGAGACTTTCGTACTTGAAATGAGTTAAGATATAAGTGGATTTGGCTCGTAGTAGCGCATGTTTGCGCGTTCTTGAAGGAACGCCGACCTCCAGGTCGGCAAGAAGCTGGGGGAGGATACCGGCGCTCCCTTGAGAAGACAAATAACGCGCAAACATGCGCTACTACAAGCGAAAAACCTCAAGTCCGGCACCTTCAAATGATGATGCCTTTTTATGAATGGAGGGACGGAGCTTGCCGAGTCCGCGAGTTAAAGATTATAAAACTAATGAGAGATAATATATGAAACAAAAAGATTTCTCCCTCACTTACTGCAATCCAATACCCCTGCCGGATTATCCCAGGGGAAGACTGTGCCGTCCTGAACTTGATTCCGGATCCGGTTGGCTGAATAACGGAGCCTGGCACGATTTCCGCGAGACCGCCGATCCTAGCGTCCTCTACCATGACAACAAGTGGTTCCTCTATCCGTCCGCTGGAATGGCATGGGTGAGCGAAGATTTTGTCACGTGGAAGCACGTGAAAATGAATCTCTATGACATCGGTTATGCGCCTACGATTATGAAGCACAGAGGGCTTTTCTATTTGAACGCCTCCGACTCAGCTAAATCCATAATGTACGTCTCCAAAAGCCCAGTCGGACCATGGCGCGAAATCGGACCTGTAACAGGACTGGACGGAAAAATTCCCCCAGGATACTGGGATCCCATGTTCTTTTCGGATGATGACGGAAGAGTTTATCTCTATTACGGCTGCGGAGGTCCCGCGATAAAGGGGCTTGAGATGGATCCGGACAAGCCAAACCTAGCCATATCCGAACCTAAAAAAATGTTCTCATACAACCCTGAGCACGAATGGGAGAGGTTCGGGGAATTCAATCAGGATCCCTCGCGCAGCTGGGTTGAAGGTGCGTGGATGTTCAAGAACAAGGACACCTACTATCTGACATACTGCGCTCCTGGCACACAGTTCTCCACGTATGGAATGGGTTGCTACGTTTCAAAATCCCCTCTCGGCCCGTTCAAGTACCAGAAATTGAATCCAATCCTCAGCAGGACCGACGGACTTGTCAGGGGACCCGGACATGGCTGTATTGTCCGCGGACCCAATAAGACAATCTGGGCTTTCTACACCTGCCTGCGCTGTTACTACCATGCCTTTGAAAGAAGGATAGGTTTTGATCCGGCCGGATTTGATTCGGAGGGGAATCTTTTTGTCCGGACAGCGACCGACATCCCACAGCTGGCTCCTGGAATCCTGCGAAATCCGCAGAACGGAAATGATGCCGGACTCAAGCCGGTCTCCATATGCATTCCGGCAAAAGCTTCAAGCGAAGCCCCTGGAAGGCCAAGTTCCTACGCGAACGATTACTCGATGAGGACCTGGTGGGAGGCCGACAAGAAGGATTCCAATCCCTGGCTCGAAATCGGACTTGGTGCGACTTTCGCAATTTCCTCGCTGAGGATAATCTGGGCGGAACCAAATCTCGATTATAAGCTTGCCCCTCCAGGACCTTTCAAGTTCAAAGTCGATTACAGGGAATCTGATGGCGGAAAATGGAAGACTCTTGTAGACAAGTCACGCAATACCATCGACATGCATATTGACTACATTGCGTTCAGTCCGAAGAAAGCAAAGGATGTGAGGCTTATCATCCTTGGGGCGCCAAAAAACATCGGCATCGGTGTCGTCGATTTCTCCGTGTTTGGCGTGGGTGAAATGCCAGCAGCCGGAAAATATGGATAATAAAATTTATAAAGGAAATTTTATATGAAAGAGATTTTTTTCAACGCGCATCATTCCCCGATGGGCGCTTTTGCAAGCTTCACGCTGGGATATAAAGGTGCGAAAGGCGGACTAGGCCTTGAACTTACCAGGCCAGCCGACCAGAACGTTTTCATCGGACTCGAATCAAACCGGAAAAATATCTTTGAAGCCCTCCCTTTCAGTGAATCAACGGCCGATGAGAAGGCGAGATATGATGTCGAAAAGAATTCCTCGGAGCGAGGAAGAAAGGTCAAAGTCATCCCGTTTGAACAGGAAAAGATCCGCCGTGATTTCAAGGCCGCCAGCGACACTTGGTCGGCGGGAGATCTGACTTTCAAAATATATTCCCCGTTCAAGTCAATCCCCGACCCTGACTCCGCGAAATCCGCAGATGTGAAGGAAGCCGTGATACCTGCTGTTTTCGTGGAAATAACTGTCGACAATTCAAAAGGAAAAATTCCGCGCCGCGCCTATTTCGGCTACCAGGGGACGGATCCTTATTATGGAATGAGGAGGATCGACGATACCACGGGCGGGAAGATTAAAGGTGTTGGACAAGGTTCTCTGACCGCGATAGCAACTGCCGAGAAGGATGCCTATTCAGCTCTTGCTTTCTCGATAGAGGAAGTAATCAGCCCGGATTTCATGGAGAACATCGGATTTTCCATAGGGCAGGTGGGGGCATTGGTCTTTACTGTTCCTGCAGGTGTGAAAAAAACCTGCAAGGTGGCAGTCTGCTTCTACAGGGGAGGTGTCGCAACCACCGGAATGAAGACAAGCTACCTATACACACGCTATTTCAAGAATATAGAAGATGTTGCGGATTTCGCACTTGGAAACTTCTCCAGATACAGGAAAACTGCGGATCTCGCAGATGCGGTGGTCGGTAAATCCGGTCTGTCCGCCGACCAGAAGTTCATGATGTCCCACGCGGTTAGGAGCTACTATGGTTCGACCGAACTCCTGCAGTCCGGAAATAAGGCTGTATGGGTTGTCAACGAAGGCGAATACAGGATGCTCAATACCTTTGATCTCACCGTCGACCAGGTTTTCTTCGAGATGAAGATGAATCCCTGGACCGTGAAGAACGTACTCGACCTCTATGTGTCCAGATATAGCTATTTTGATAAAGTGCATTATCATGGAGATGCAAAACTCCATCCCGGCGGAATCAGTTTCACCCATGACATGGGCAACAACAACGTCTTCAGCAGACCACAGTATTCCTGCTATGAAAAGCATGGACTGGACGGATGTTTCTCCCATATGACCCATGAGCAGCTTGTCAACTGGATCCTCTGCGGGGCAGTTTACTACGACGGTACAAAGGACGGGAAATGGCTTAAGAAGAACATGGGAATATTTGAAAAATGCCTTGCAAGCCTCATGAACCGCGACAATCCTGACCCTGAAAAGAGGGACGGCGTCATGGCCCTCGACAGCAGCAGGACAATGCAAGGCGCAGAAATTACGACCTATGACAGCCTTGACGTCTCTCTTGGCCAGTCCAGGAACAACCTTTATCTGGCTGTGAAGTCATGGGCATCGTATGTTGCGCTTGAAAGGATCTTCGCCTCCGCCGGCAGGAAAAAACTTGCGAATATCGCAGCCCGCCAGGCCGGACTCTGCGCAAGGACAATCGCATCAAAACAGACAGCCAAGGGATATATTCCCGCAGTATTCGAGAAGGGCAATGATTCAAAGATCATTCCCGGAATAGAAGGATTGGCGTTCCCTCTTTTCACAGGATGCCCCGAGGCTTTGAGGGAGAATGGAAAATATTCGGATCTAATTAAAGCACTTAAGCAGCATATCCATACCGTCCTTGTACCTGGAACCTGCCTCTGCGATGACGGCGGATGGAAGATATCATCGACAAGCAACAATACCTGGCTAAGCAAGAACTACCTCTGCCAGTTCGTATACAGGGAAATACTGGGATTCAAATGGGGGAGCGCAGGCGCAAAAGCCGATGCAGCCCACATAAGATGGCTCGTGAACAGCGAATCAGGATACTGGGCCTGGAGCGACCAGATCATCAGCGGCATCGCAAAAGGAAGCAAATATTATCCACGCGGCGTCACTTCCATCCTCTGGCTGGAAGAGTAATTTATGCCGGGTAAACATAGATAGGGGAGGAAATTATAAAATGAATCGACGTGATTTAATACATACAGCTGGATGCATGTCCGTACTTGCGGCTGCATCACCTATGACGGTGTCTGGAGAAGAGTCAAATTCAAAGGTTTCCCGTCCTCGGGTTTCAGGTGAAAGACTCTTGGAAATGCAGAAGAACATCCCGGTAATTGAAGATACGGATGTGGCAGTTGTCGGTGGTGGAATCGCAGGCGTGGCCGCAGCTCTGGCAGCCGCACGGCTCGGTGCGCGAACATCGCTGATTGAAAAGGAGACAGCCCTAGGCGGGCTTGCCACCCTTGGAAACGTGATAGTTTATCTGCCCCTCTGCGACGGCATGGGCCGGCAGGTGATTGGAGGAATTGGAGAGGAGCTTCTGCGCCTTTCCGTCCGCGACGGATTCCGGAAGATCCCGTCATGCTGGGAGAAGGGCGGGGATCCGGAGCAGCGCAAGAAGACCCGTTTCCGTGTGGATTTCAATCCCGCATCTTTCATGCTTGACATGGAGGAGCTTCTCTTGAAGAGCAACGTGAGGATCTGGTATGACACCCGTTTCTGCGATGTTGTACGCGAAGGAGGCAGGGTGTCTGCGCTGCTTCTTGAGAACAAGAGCGGGCGTGTCGCCATGAAGTGCCGCACGGTCGTCGATGCGTCTGGAGATGCCGATGTCTGCACGCGTGCCGGCGAACCGACAGAATCACTCCGCACAAATGTCGAATGCGGCTGGTTCTACCATCTCGAATCAGGTGTGGAAACCAAGGAGGGCGAGGATTCGGGCGAGGATGTTGGAAATGAGGAAACCCCGAAATCTTCAAAGAAGGGGGCTATGCGTTTGATCGTCAATGCGATGTCAAAGCCGTTTCCTGAAGATCCGCGAAAAATTCCTTCCGGAATAAGGGGCTATGCCGGCGATGATGGCCGGGATACCACTGAATTCATCCTTGCCACCCACGAGATGATCAGAAAAAAGATCAGCGACCTGCGTGCTAAGACCAAAGGCAAATCGGAGATCTATCCTGCAATTCTTCCGCTTGTCCCATCCTTCCGGATGACATGCCGGCTGGCTGGAGATGTTGAGATCCAGTACAAGGACGACCACAGGTATTGCGACGATGCCGTGGGCATGACCGGCAACTGGAGAAAGAACGGCCCGGTATATTTCATACCGTACAAGAGCCTGACCGGTGTCATGAATTCAAATCTGGTGACAGCAGGCCGCTGTATTTCCTCGGCCGGAGCGGCATGGGATGTAACCAGGGTAATTCCGACATGCGCTGTGACCGGCGAAGCCGCCGGGACTGCCGCGGCAATCGCCTGTTCCCAGACGGAAGGAAATCTGAAGGACGTGAATATCCAAAACCTTCAGGCACAACTGCTGAAGCAGGGAGTGATGATTGATCGTCCAATGGGCAGCAAATGAATCCAGATAATTCCTGCCATTTTGGTCAAATTACTGGTAACTGAAGTAATTGAAAACTCAAGAAACGGTCATGGCAAGCATGACCCTCCACGCCCAGAACTGGAGTAAAATGGAGGGACGCGCTTGCCGCATCCGGAGCTTTGCAATTGGCTCAATGCTCAGAAATACATGTCTTCCAGGGTCTTGTTGACACCGGGTGCGCCGAAAAGCGGTAGATTCCTGGTCTTCATTACATTCCCGAGGTTCTTGACTGCCTTCTTGTCGAGTTCCTGAAGGCTTCCGGCGGAAAGACCTTTCAGCATGGAATTCGCTGAGCTCTCCAGAAGTTCAACTGTCAACAGCGTCCAATAGATGTCGCCGCTTGTCATTGTCACCAGCCCGTGGTTCTCCATGATAAAGCTGTTGTACTGCTTCAGGAACGGAGAGAAATTCGCGGCGAGTTGCTGGGTAAGGGGTTCAGCGTATGGGACAACCGGTACCGGACCTACTTCCGTCGCGGTTTCCGGATAATACGGCCGCATCAGATAGTTCTTCCCTTTCATGATCGCGAAAGCGCAGACGCATGGCGGATGGCAGTGCAGGACGGACACGATGTCCGGACGTTCCTCGAAGAATTTCAGGTACATCGGCTTTTCGCCTGTAGGTTTTCTTTTCCCTTCGACGGTGTCGCCCTCACGGTTTATAAAGACAACGTCCTCACCAGTTATATCGCCCTTGTTCATCTGTGTGGGAGTGATGAGAATTACGTCATCCTCCAGCTTCCAGGCGAGATTTCCGCCGAACGCTGTCACGTACATGTTCTTTGCAAGCCTTCCACAGACCTTGACGAACAACGCCACTTCGTTTGAATATTTCTTTGACAGTTTCATTTTATAAATTTTTATCCGAAAAATTTATTACAACCTTCATTGCTCCAGACGCCGGGTTTCCTTGGACGTCCACCGCCTTGTTGAAATCATCAAGACTGAACTTGTGCGTCACTAGAGCGTCGGCGTTGATTTTACCGGATTCAATAAGATCCCTGGCTTCAAGATAGTCCTTCTGTACAGAGCTGTTCGCCCCATGCACGTGGAGCTCGAGATAATGGATGAGATTCAGATCGATTTGTTCGACAGGATCTGATTTCGGCATTCCAGCGAAGATCGAGAGATGACCGGAACGTGCCAGTATCTTGAATCCTAAGGGAACTATTGATTTAACAGATGCCGCTACGACTACAGCATCTACTCCGCGTCCGCCTGTCTTCTGCTTCACCCAGTCGACCGGATTGGTCTTAGCGGTATTCACAAGATTGTCGAAGGGAAGCTTAAGTTTCCTGTGAAGGTCAAGACGCTCCTGTGAGACGTCCATGATTGTGACTTCCTTTGCTCCACGGGCCTTAGCGACCAGCGCGTTGAGGACGCCAATTATCCCACCGCCGAACACTACTACATGTCCGCCTTTCTCAAAAGGAATGCACCTCATTCCGTTGACACAGCAGCTAAGCGGTTCAATGAGGGTTCCGGCCTCAGCGGACATCTTCCTGGAGATGGGTATGAGGCATCCCTGATCTACTCCCAGCTTCGGCATGATCATGTATTCCGCGAATCCTCCGTTCCACTGATATCCTATCGCCTTGAATCCCTTCTCGCAGAGATTCTCCTGATGAACCTTGCAGAGAGGGCATTCCCCGCATCCGATCACGGTCTGGACTGCATAACGCTCGCCTTTATCTATCCCTTTTACACTCTTGCCAGTTTCAACAACTGTTCCGGTTATCTCATGTCCGACAATAGGAACATCAACATGTTTTTCGCCTTTCAGGACTCTCTGGTCGGTGCCGCAAAGTGCGCACGCCTCAACTTTCAGCAATACTTCCCCGTCAGCCGGTTTAGGAGTTGCAACATCTTCAACAACAATTACTCCCGGCTTCTTTATAACAGCAGCTTTCATCTATTTCTCCTATTTGATTAACCACCAAGGCACAAAGACACTAAGTGATTATATTTTATGTTGGAGTTCACAGCTTTAGCGTGGTATTTATAAGCTGAATTACTTACTTCAACACATCCATTTCTCATTTCTAAAAGAATCATAGATCATTGAATAGGCTTTTTCCTCGCCGGCGGTCCTTAACTTGTCAGCAATGCATTTTGTAACCGGTGGAAGGGCGCCGACAGATTCAAAGAACTTGTTCTTATCGGCTATCCTGGTTCCGAAAATATTTTCAGCCTTGCTTCCCAGATAGGCGAAATCTGCGAATCTCGCAAGTATCGAATGTCCGACCAGCGTCCTCGCACCCCGGAGGAACGTTCCTTTGAATTCCTTGAGGACTGAACCGTTCAAATCGTCGCAGAAAGGCTGTCCTTTCTTGTTCATCTCCGTTCCGATGTTCAAAGGAAGGTTCATTGAATCCGCGACTTTTATGATCTCCCTGAGATTCGAAGTCTTTTTCTCTCTGATTTCCGGATCCTTGATGTTCCAGTTGCGGTCGGGAATCAGATTCAGGGCGGCAGCACCTTTTGATACGGAAAGTTCCAGCAGTTCCTTCGGGTTCGACTCGCCCGCACTGGTGCCGTCAAGCCAGGATTCCATGGGAATGGCGCCGCAGGATTTGACCCATGCAAAGAACTCCTCAACTTTTGGAAAGGTCGCCGGTGTCGGCTGCACATATCCGAATCCCCCGCGTTTTGCGAATTTCGCACGCATGACTTCCTCTAGGGAAGTCCTGCTTTTTAATAAATTTTCTGTCTCTTCCTGTAATTTTCCTAAGGTTTGAGACAGAAAATTTATTAAGACCGGCCTGTCCTGAAAGACAGTTTCCGTTTTTCGAAGATAAGCGGAAACAATATGACGTTCTGTAGCTGAGTCCGAAGGGCTCAGCGGAAGAACGTCATTTTCATAGTCGATTGCAATCCCGGGGACATGCGGATTTATCCTGGCAATCAGCGAGATGTTCCTGTCCCTGGCGGTCTGCCTGTATTCTGCGAGTTTCGCAGACTGAAGGAAGGTCTTCGGAAGTATCTTCGTGAATCCTGATCCGCCGATATAGCTGACACCCGGCTCTCCGGGTGAATCTATCTCCCTGTCGGAATATTCCTTGAGGAATGCACGGGTTTCAATCCCTACGTTCGTCCTGATGCCGAGAATCTCGCCTGCCTCATAGAACTCCAGCATGCCGTCAAGCACATCGAAGTCTATGATCGCGGCGGCATAAAGACCTTTTTCATAGGCCTCCCAGGCAATCCGGGTAGGAGACCAGCCTTCCGCGTTGAACGAGAAGAAGCTGTGGATATGCATGTTTACATTGTCGGATTGCTTCTCCGGGCCCAGGCTTATCAGCATCAGCCGGCGGAGTGCCTCATGACGTTCCTTCAAGTCAAAGGAATTGAGTTTCTCTTTGAGGGTGAATATGTCTTTCATAATAAAATTTCCCGAAATAAATTTTCCATGCTTCGATGGAAAATTTATAATTCGATCATGGCTTTAACAACGCCGTCCTTGTAGTCGGCTACAAGATCAAATGCCTTCTTGGTATCCTTGAATTTGAAATGGTGTGTCGCCATCTTGTTGACATCGAACAACTTCTTGTCAATCATGTCCAGGGCAGGCTGGACGCAGTGGTTCTGCCTCCTTACGTTCTGGATACAGATTTCCTTCCTCCGTGCAAGGTCAACGCTGAAAGCCCATTTGTCGAGGGCTGGTGGAATACCAATGAGCATGATCTTGCCGCCTGGTTTAACTATCTTAACCGCCTGTTCAAACGCCTCCTGCTGTCCGCAGCACTCGAATACTGCATCCACAAGAAGAGGTTCCTCCTTGATGATTGTCTTCACAATGTCATCCCTGGACGGATTGCCGGTCCAGTCCGCGCCCATTTTCTTGGCAAGCTGAATGCGGCCGTCTATCTTGTCGGTCATATATACTTTCTCTGCTCCCTGCCCCTTTGCCGGAAGGAGAACGCTCAACCCTATAGGGCCAGAACCGAGAATTGCGATCTTTGCACCTTTCATCGGAATGGACTGTTTTACAGCGTATACGCCTATCGCCAGCGGTTCGGATATTGCGGCTTCCTGGAAGCTCATCGAATCCTTTATCTTGAAACAGCATTCCTCGGGCATGACGATGTATTCGGAAAGGCATCCTTCGGCCTGTTTAGGACAGCCGAGGAAACGGAGCTTCCTGCATGTGTGCGGACGTCCGGCCTTGCACTGGTCGCAGGCCCAGCATGACATTGCCGGTTCGACGGCAATCCTGTCTCCGGGCTTTACGTTTTTCACCGCCGGTCCGATCTTTGCAACGATGCCTGCACCTTCATGTCCGACCGTAAATGGATATTCGACAACCTGGCTTCCGATCTTACCTTCTACATAGTAATGCACATCTGAACCGCAAACTCCTACGACCTTCATCTTTATAAGAACATCAGTAGGATTCTTAATCTCGGGAACAGGGACCTCCCTCATTTCTATTTTACGTATTCCTGTCAATTGCATTGTCCTCATTGTTTTCTCCGTATTTATGCCTTTCTTGGTAATAAATTTTTCCGTCCGGAAAAATTTATAGATCGAAGATCTTTCCCGGATTCAGTATGTAGTTCGGATCCAGGGCTTTCTTAATGGTCTTGATCACGTTCATATATTCTTCGGAAACAACTGTCCGCATATATTTCTTCCTCTTGTGGCCGATGCCGTGCTCGCCTGAAATTCTGCCGCCGAGGCTGGCTGTGACCTTGTATAGTTCCTCGAGAATCAATGGAAGGGTCTCCTTCCATTTCTTATCGGTCCAGTCAGGAGGAGGGGAGATCCTTGAATGCAGGTTGCCGTCTCCGGCATGACCGTAGCAAGGAATCACAACTCCGAATTTTTCAGACAGCTTTTTGAATTCGATGACGATTTTTGGAATTGACGCGGGAGGCACCACGATATCTTCACCGCTCTGCCGCTTGGAGAACACACTGAACGCCTCGGGAATGTTTCTTCTGACTTTCCATATCCTTTCAGAAGTCGTAGGATTATCGGCAACATAGACCTCAATAGCCCCTTCCCTGATGCACAGTTCTCCGACGAGTTCGTAATCCTTCTCCACCTGTTCTTTGTCGGATCCGTCAACCGTTATAAGAAGCATCGCTCCAGCCTTCTGGTAAGGAATGTTCTCATTGAGATACTGGCAGGCCGCCTGTACGGAATCCTTGTCCATGTATTCGATGGATGTCGGAGTTATGCCAGCAGTCGTCATGATTTTTGGAACAGTAGCAATGGCCTCTTCTGAACTCTTGAACAGGCACAGCAGATCCACCTGCGCTTTTGGAAGAGGTACGAGTTTCAATACTATTTTAGTGAAAAGACCAAGAGTACCTTCCGAACCTATCATCAGCTGGACCATGTTATAACCGGTCACATCTTTGACAAGCTTCCCTCCGAATTCAACGATTTCACCGGTAGGCATTACGGTTTCAAGCCCAAGGACATATCGTGAAGTAACACCGTACTTTACAGCTTTTCCGCCGCCTGCGTTCTCAGCTACGTTCCCGCCGATGAAACAGGTTTCAAGACTCATCGGATATCCTGCGTAGAAAAGACCGAACTCCCTGATGCTCTCATTGATTTCATTTGCTATGACACCTGGTTCGACGACGATCATCAGGTTTTCCCGGTCAATCTCAAGAATGCTGTTCATCCTGTCGACAGACAGTACGATTCCACCTTTTATTGGTACGGCCCCTCCTGAAAGTCCTGAACCGGCGCCGCGCGGTGTAACAGGAATCATCTCCCTGTTCGCAAGCTTCATTATTGAGGAGATCTCCTCCTTGGTGCGCGGACGGACCACGACTTCCGGCATATGCGCGTAATCCTTGCCGGGAATCTCGTCATGAGAATACGGCTCAAGCTTTTCCGTATCCTTGAAGATCACATATTTCTCCCCGACGATCTTCTTCAGCTCGTCCACTGTCTTATCTGTAACTGGATTGTATTTTGTCATCGATCAGCTCCTGGATTGTTAGAATGAAGAACAGCTCTTACGAGCTTAACTACAAACGAATAAGAATTGAATTTGTTCGTAGTTAATGCCGTAAGGCATGTTCCTGTGTTCATTATTTTACAAAACTCAATTTCCCCTCTTTAATCATTTTTGTCAGGGCCGGAACTATTTCAAATAGATCCCCTACGATTCCAAAGTCGGCCACTTTGAAGATCTGCGCCTCGGGATCGTTGTTTATGGCGACTATGGTTTCCGAAGTCTGCATGCCGGCAAGGTGCTGTATTGCGCCTGACACGCCAACACCGACATAGAGTTTAGGGCTGATTGTCTTGCCGCTCAGGCCTACCTGGTGCGAATAGCTGAGCCATCCCCTGTCAACGACATCCCTTGTCGCGGCAAGAGTTCCACCGAGCGCGTTTGCGAGATCCCTGATGAGCTGGACATTCTCCGCCTTCTTGATGCCACGTCCGGCGACCACGACGATTTCTGCGTCATGCAGGGACTGTTCCTCCTCGTTTGGAATGAAACCGGTTTTCAGGATCCTGCTGTTCAGGAGCTTTTGATTGTGTTTCAGGCGGATGATTTCCCCTTTACGTCCTTTCTGCAGGATTGGCGCCGGCTTGGTCGAACGCGGGCGGACAGTCGACATCTGCGGACGGAAATCCGGGGTCTTGATCGTTGCCATGATGTTTCCACCTATGGCCGGGCGGGTCTGCAGGAGGTTGTTGGTGCCTTCCTCGATATCAAGGCCGGTACAGTCGGCAGTGAGTCCGGTATATGCGGTCATCGCGACATAGGGAAGGAGTGTCCTTCCCGTGGAAGTAGCTCCGCCGAGGATGATCTCAGGCTTGTATTTTGAAAGTATGTCGTGCATGCAGGCGGAGTAGGGCTCAATTAGGAAATGCTGCAGTTCCGGAGCTTCTACCGAGACAACCTTGTCAACTCCCCTGTCGACGAGATCCTGCAGATCCGCCTCATCTATATTGTTGCCAAAGACCATCGCACATAGCTTGCATCCGCGTTTCTGGGACAAGGCTATGCCGCGGGTTATCAATTCGTGCGAGATCCGCAGGATTTTTCCATCCTCCTGCTCCGCCAATATCCATACATCTGAACAGTTCATAGGATCTCCTTCTTTTTCAGGAATGCTTCAAGCTTGCCTGCCGCCTCCTTGATCTTCTCCTCGTCGCGGGCGATGATCTTCTCGCATTCCCTTGCAACCTTGGGCCTGAAGATCTTGACGACCTTTGTCGGAGATCCGGCAAGTCCTACCTTCCTGGGATCAAGATCCAGTTCCTTTATTCCAAACACCGGGATGACGGCCTTCCTGGCCTTCTGCTTTCCACGGAGGGTTGGAAGACGCGGGTCGCTGACCTCCTTGACGACCGTCAGGAGGCACGGCATTTCAGATTCGAGTATTTCAGATCCTTCCTCAACGAGCCTATGTACTGAAATGTCGCCGTCCTTAGTTCCACACACTTTGTTCACGTATGAAAGGACAGGCAGTTGCAGATAAGCGGCAATTTCGGGTCCGACCTGTCCGGTATCGCCGTCTGTAGCGCGCTCGCCGCAGATGATGAGATCGTATTCACCTATCTTCCTTATTGCCTCGGCGAGAACGTAGCTAGTCGCCCAGGTGTCGGAGCCCGCAAAGGCCCTGTCGCTGACAAGCACCGCCGAGTCAACACCCATTGCTATTGCCTCCTTGAGTGCGTCGATCGCCTTTGGAGGACCCATGGAAACGGCGATGACTTCGCCTCCATTGCTCTCCTTCAGCTGCACCGCTATTTCAATCGCGTAGAGATCTAGGGGGTTTATGATCGACTCGACACCTTCCCTTATCACCGTGCCGGTCTTCTCGTCCATCTTGACGGACTTGGTCTCCGGCACCTGCTTTATTGGAACTACTATTCGCATTTGAAAACCTGCTTATGTTATTGATTGAACAAACACCGCATAATGAACATCGACATAAAATATTCTGCAATCCATATATTTGTTTTCGGGACGAATCTATCATTAAATCATAAACAGTCAATAGTAATCAAATATAATCATTAATAAATTTTCAAGCATACTTGAAAATTTATAATTATGATAGAAAATAATCAATTAACGAAATGATTGGAAATGATTAATATAAATTTTTAGGAAAATTTATAATGCTTCAGAAACAGAGACAGGAAAAGATAATGGAGTGCCTTGCAGGCGGGGACTATCTCTCCGTCGAGGAGGCTGTCAAGCTGTTCAAGTCCAGTCCGGCGACCATCCGGAGGGATTTCATGGAGCTTGCCGAATCAGACCAGGTGCTGAAGGTGAGGGGAGGTGTAAGATCCAGGAAGGCCGCTGCCGTGCTTCCGTTCTCAGACAGGGCATCGGAATATTATGCCGAGAAGGAGGCGATTGCGAAATCCGCAGTTTCCATGATCAGGACGGGGGACGTTGTCTTTATTGATGGCGGAACCACGACTTTCCACATGGCTTCATATCTTCCCGATATCAACATAAGGATAATAACGAACTCCCTCAGGCTTGCGTCGGTGCTTGAAGAGAAGAAATCAGATGCCGGTTGGGAGATCTATCTTACCGGCGGCTTCCTCTACACTAAATCCGGAATCCTGCTCGGACCCAACGCGCAGAGCAGTCTTGCGCAGTACCATGCAAACCTGGCATTCCTCTCTGTAAGCGGGATTGACGGGAACGGCATCTACAACAACAGCGAGCTGGTTGTAGACATGGAAAGAGTCATGATAAACAATTCCGACAGGACAATCATCATGGCCGACCACAGCAAGATCGGCAAGCATGGCCTCGTGAAGGTCTGCGGCCTGGAAAAAATTGGCGCCCTTATAACCGATTCCAGCAAAGAGTCCAGGAAATATCTGGAAAGTATCGGCAAAGATGAAATTGAACTCATCATCGTTTGATTGAATGAATCTTACCATGAGACAATTTCAAAACTCTTGTTTTGATGGAGCCGGTCTCTAGACCGGCTTTTGCCGACTTGGAGGTTTACCCGCCTTTGGCGGCACCATAGGCGACCAGGGTCGGCGTTCCGGAAGTTTGAAATTAAAAGTATGTCGGATTTTAATCCGACAAGTTGGCGGTTTGAAAACCGCCCTACTTATAAAGACTGTAACGACTTTTTCCAGTAAAAACGGCACTATGCTGTCATTTTGCTTATACCCGCAAGAATCTTCTGTTCATAATGGATTGGACATTTCTCCTGCCATCGATCACAAAGAAGACATGTACAAACGTTCCTTCAACCGAGTATATAATCCGATATGGCTTGAAATGGACTTCAAGATAGTTTAAGACAGAGATTCTTTCCAGTTCTGAAGGGATATGCCCCTTGTGAGGGAAACTTTCGAGGGATTTAATTGAATCTTCCAGCGATTTTTGCGCGGATAAGCTTAAAAGATTCCTTGAGAGGCCTTGTTCGTTTAGCATCAATGTCTTTTCTCCCCTGGGCAATCAATTTAAGCATGGCGAGGGATTCCTGCAGCTTGTCATATTCCTCGATATCCTGGATTACTGCTTTAGCCTCTCCATTTTGAGTAATCACATACGTTGCATGCGAATCAGATATCTTGTTTAGAATTTCAGAGGCATGGGATTTGACGTAACTGATTGATTTGACGGTATTATGAAGTTTCATGGATGCCCTTTAAGTAATTTATTTGGTGCTTCTTCTGTATATGACCATAATTAAGACCGAATCATAGTCATTGTCAAGTTGCAGTTGCGTGCGATGTTTTTGTAATGCTGATGTATTTTTTCCGCGCTGAGCCCGTCGGAAACGTTTATAACTCAGAAATTTCGTGTTTATGAGTTATATCAAGCAGGAATATGCATCATGCGCAGGATTGCATCATTTCTTTTCAGTTATATTCTTCAGCACGAATGCCCTGAGCTGGGATGCTATCTTTGGGAAGATTTCGCAGAGCTTGGCTTCGGCTACTGAAGGGGTGTAGTCCATCTGGTCGAACAAGAATTCCGTGCATGAAGTCTCTGCCCTGAACTTGCCCTTTGCAATTGAGTTCTTTGTCTGGGCGTCAATCAGATCAGCTTCTATTTCCATTGAGACGCTGCCATAGGACATCGGAAGCCCGAGGCTCCAGAGCATTGTTCCGGGGAAGGCGAGTCCGTAGGTGGTCAGATATCTGTTCCAGACGGCTTCATTGATCCAGATCTTCACCACATATCCGAAGACAGGTTTTTCGGAGCTTTCATCGAACCTCACAGGTTTCACATTCTGGAATATTCCCGAGAACCTCAGATCCCGGGCTATCAGGATCTGGAGCATGTCCTGCAGATCGGGACGGAAATAATCGTACTTCATCAGTGGATTGATCTCGGATTTCGAATATGGCCAGAGAGGTATGTAGCTGACATAGGGATCGTCGCTGATATTATATGAAAGATCCCTTTGCGCGGCCGGTCTTATGTCGAGGATCGGCATGACATAGCAGTTGTCGGCAAGAGGCTTGTCAACGGCCGATACCTGAGGATGGTATTCATAGATGGATTCGTCGAAGGAAAAGCATCCGGACAGGAAAAGCATCCCGACAGAAAAAATGAATGCAAGACAAAAGTTCTTCATAGCTCCCCCATACCTTAATATTTAGCGTTTTTATTCAGTTTAAATTCCAATTTTCAAACGAATAAAACAATCCAATGACATGCCTTACGGAATTGACTACCAACGAATTAAAGCATTTGTTTGTAGTTAAGCCCGTGAGGGCTGTTCTTTTGCTTTATTTGTCTTATTTGTTTGGAGTTTGGATTTTGGAAAATGACATTTGTGGGCAAGCCCGCCTTAGAATCGCAGTATGCGTGCATTGCTGGATGCTGGAGTGGCGCGCGACAAGGCCCAGTTGCGGATTGCCTTGATCTGCTGCTCCATCGTCGTGGACAGGGGGACTGTGATATTGATGTTTGCGGTGATATCCCCCTGGGTGAAGAGGCGTTTTTCGTAGTGGGCGTCGGTACGGGCCGCAGCGACGATCTGGGCGATTTCGGCGCCGTTCCAGCCGTTGGTCATGATTGAAAGCATTTTGAGATCGAACTGTGCAATGTTGTCCGAGTATTTCTTAAGGTAGATCGTGAATATCTCCCTGCGTTCCTGCTCGTCTGGCAGATCGACGAAAAATACCTGGTCGAAACGGCCTTTTCTTATTATTTCAGCCGGCAGCGCCTGGATTTTGTTGGCGGTTGCGGCAATGAAGATCAATGGAGGCTTTTCCTGCATCCAGGTGAGGAATGAGGAGAAGATGTGGGAACTTATGCTGAGTCCGCCGGCCTCTTCCAGTCCAAGAGCATTTTCTATCTCATCGATCCAGAGGATTACCGGAGCGACAGCGTTCAATGTCTGGAGGGCCTTGTGGAAGGTCGCTTCAGGGTTGCCGTAGAGTCCGGAAAAAATCAGATTCATGTCAAGCCTGAACAGGGGAAGCTTCCAGAGAGAGGAAACTGTCTTCACCGCCAGGCTTTTTCCGCATCCGCTCACGCCCATTACAAGAAGTCCTTTTGGAGGGGAGATGCCTGCGTCGACAGCCTCCTTGGTGAAAACCTTTTCCCTCTTGATAAGCCAGTCCTTGAGGTTCCCGAGTCCGCCTACGTTTCCCAGCAGTTCGCGAGGGGGGATGAATTCCAGATAGCCGGTCTTCTTGACAATTGATTCCTTCTCGTCGAATATTTCATTGAAGATGACTTCCCGTTCAGTCCTGTCATTCTTGAAAATCCTATGCAGGATACTGTCTATCCCGGAAATGGAAAGTCCCTTTAAAGCGAGCATGATTTCTGTATTGAACTCCTCCGGTATCTTTGAATTGGGATAGGCTGCCCTGATGCGGCTGAATTCGGCCGCGATTTCGTCATCGTCCGGAGGGAGGACTGTTATCAGATGGACATCCTCGCGCAGGCTTTCGGGAAGTATGAGTTCGGGGCTGATGATGAAAAGGAACTGGTCGATTCCACCGGTCTTGCTGTAGTTGAATTCGCGCAGGGCTCTTTTAACCTCGGATTGTTCGATGTATTCAGCAAGATCCTGGAAAGCGTAAATACCTTTTTTCCCACCATCAATTATCGCCTTGACGGCCGCCGAAGGATCCTTGGTTTCATCCGGTTTTCCAGTCTTTGAGAGACCGTTAAAACAGCTCCAGGTCTCGAAATTGCATGATCTTCCGCTGGAAAGCTGTTCCAGTATGGGCAGTATCCGTGTCTCCTCGGAACAGAGCACGTAGATCAGAGCCCTCTGCCCCTGGATAGCTTTTTCGATCTGAGCCTTCAATTTGGACATAATCTCCCTTTTCAGCAAGAGTCATATTATAGGAGATGATTAATACGGATGCAAGCATTTGGATTAATACATTTAAATTTCTTCAACGGAGTGTGTATTGGATAAAAGACGATTAAATTGTATATTTCAAATTCAGGCAAATATGAAAAGCGATGAAAAAAGATATGGCTTCGTCCCTTTCTGGTTCTGGAACGGGGATCAGGATGCTGATGAAGTCAAAAGGCAGGTGAGGCTCGCCGCGAAAAGCGGTTTGAAAGGCCTTGCCATACATGCACGCGAAGGAAACAGGACTGAATACCTTTCCGACAAATGGTTCAGTCTTGTCAAAACCGCCTGCGACGAAGCTAAAAAACATTTTCTGAAGATCTGGATCTACGACGAGGAAGGCTATCCTAGCGGTACTGCGGGGCACAAGATACAGAAGCTCAGTCCGGAATACAGGCAGCAATATCTTTCGTTCGGATATTTTTCCTCTGAACAAATCAAGGGGCTCCGGGATATCGTCGCCGTATTCGACTCAGAGACATACACGCGTGCTGATGAACGGCAAATCATTTCTTCCAAAAAGAAATCGAAGGGGAAATTCCTGGTGTTCCAGAGGAAGTTCTACGAATGGTATGTAGATACCATGAATCCGGAAGTCACCAGCCATTTCATCAGGCTCACCCATGAAAAGTACAAGAAGAAACTTGGAAAGTATTTCGGTAAGACGATCACGCATTTCTACACTGACGACGTCAATTTCCACATGGAAGGCTGCAAGGGTCTTCCGTGGACAGGGAATCTTGATTTCAAGTTTCGTTACAGCCATGGCTACAGTATTCTGGAAAATCTTCCTGCGCTTGTCGAATCGATGCCTGATTCAGAACAGGTCAGGAAGGATTATTACCGGACCCTCCTCGAGCTTTTCATTGCGAATTTCGCAGATCCCGTCTACAAGTGGTGCCACAGGAACGGCGTGAAGTTCACCGGGCATCTGAGAGGCGATGAAGGATCCATTGAAAGATCCATCATTCAATTCTCATCCCCGATGCCGTTTTTCGAATACGAAGACGTGCCAGGCATCGATGATTTCCTTCTCAGGCTCCATGACTTCCGCTATCTGGATAAGATGCAGAACAGCATGGGGCTTTATCCAATTCCAACATACAAGTTTGCCTCATCGGTGGCGAACCAGCTGAAAAGCGGAACCTGCGGTGCCGAGGTCATGGCATCGTGCGGATGGGGATACTCCCTCGCCGAACAGAACGCCCAGCTCAATTTTGAGGCTAACATGGGGATAAATCTTTTCACCCCCCACGATTTTTCATATGCTACCGCCGGGGTGGCGAAGAGGGATCATCCTCCAAGCTTCTTCTTCCAGCAGCCGTACTGGCCGCTCTGGAGGGAACTGCATGCCAAGTTCGCACGGATCTCACGGCTTCTGTCCAGGGGCGTCCATCATGCCGACGTGCTGGTGTTCTATCCTGAATCGCATTCATGGTCGCAGATGGACGGTGAATCCATTGATCCGTCATTCAAATGCAGGAACAAGAAATCCGTTTCAATGAAAAACCTCGCGGCAATCGAAAGAAGCATCGCCGAGATCTGTTTCAGCCTTGTGAAAAGCCACGTAGGTTTTGATATCGGAAGCGAACTCATCCTGGAAAAACATGGTTATGTCAAATCCGGAAGGATGCATGTAGGTAAAATGTCCTACGGAACTGTCATTGTCCCGCAGAACACCTTCATTCTTCCGGAAGTCAAAAAGATCCTTGCGAAATTCGCAGATGCCGGCGGAAAGATCATTTATTCCAATGCCATAGTAGAATCTGATATGGAGAAGGATATAGACTTGAACGGTGACGTTGATGAAATTGCGGTTCATACAAGGATATATAAAGGCGAGAAGTGGTTTTTCTTCAGCAATTTCACGCCGGACTACAGGAGCTTTAAAATACCGGAGCCGTACAGCAAATATGAAGTTTATGACCCGGAATCAAGCCGTGTAATTGCATATGGGAGAGGATGGGACAGGAAAATATCCCTCCCTCCGTTCGGATGCGCCTTCCTCCTTCCATCCGGTGGTTCGAAAGCTGACAAGATCAAAATTGAGAAAAGTATTTTCCATGATATTCGCGGGAGAAATTCTGCCGGACTGGACGACTTCGCCGTGACCCGTGAGGACGGCAATGTCATGCTTGTCGAATCCTGCTATGCAGACGGAAAGCTTGTTCCTCTCAGCGAAGTACATCTTATGAAGCCATTGCCCCGGGAGTTCAAGTTCAAATTCAAGGTCCCGAAAGGGGCGTTTGTCAGTCGCCTGCTTGGTGAAAATCTTGAGAACTGCCGTATGACTGTGAATGGAAAGAAAGTCCCGGTAGACCAGAGCTACGAATTTCCAGTAACAAGATGCCTGCAGTCGGCAAGGATAAGGAATTTCACCTGCAAAGGCGATAATGAGATAGTTATCAAACCGCGCAAGATTGGAAAAAGAATTGAGAACTTCTATATCACAGGCCATTTCACTGTAGATATCTTCAAGAACGGCAAGATCGGGACAACTGCGAAATTCGCAGCGTCAGAAAAATTCAGCCTGGGCAATCTCGCAGCCCAGGGACTGCCATTCTACTGGGGATCAGTAAAGTATGACATGAAATTGAAGGACATCCGTAAGAAAGGTTTTACATGGCTTGATCTTGGGAAGGTGGATGGAGCCGTTGAAGTATTCGTCGACAGGAAAAAGATAGCGTCGAAATTGCATCCGCCTTACAGGATATATATCGGCAATCTGGAATTCAAGATGAATTCCAATCTGGAAATAAGGCTTTATAACACCGCCCAGAATTTCTTCGGTCCGCACAGATGGGAGAACCTTGATACGGCGATAGTCCACATCGTGCATGAATCCCACGGCAAATCCAGGAATTTCAACGTAAAACCGTTCGGAATCCATGGTCCGGTCAAATTGATTAAGTAAAACAGACATTCTTGTCTGTTTATAAATCGCAGACAGGAATGTCTGCGCTACTAAATTAGGAAGCGCATGAAAAATAAATTAGCTCTCGGGAAAATAATTGAAGGCCCTTCGGAAGTAAAGTTCAAGGTATCATCTTCCATCTACACTCCATTCCTCGACTGGAACTACAGGCCGGAAAAAGAGTTCAGTGCAAGCATATTGGACGTACCATCCGGCTGGTGTTCAGGTTCGCCTTTTGTAATGGCTGAGAAACTTTTCGCCGGATATGTCGAATGGGAAGATGGAGAGATCTCATATGACGGCAAGGGACAGGTCAAGTTCAAATTCGGCAAGAAGCAGAAGCTGTATGTCTACGAGGGCAAGGAGACATACTCGGCCCTGGAGGAATACAACAGCATAATCTTCGACGCCTATTACAGCAAGGAGGACATGTTCTTCGGGGATCCAGATCTGCTTTCAAGCCATGAATACTGCACCTGGGTAGAACAGAGATATTCCAGGACTGCCGGAACTGAGATGGGCATTCTTTCAGACAAGTTCATCAGGAATTACCTTGGAAGAGTACAGGACATGAAGCTTCCTCCGGGCAAGTTCACGATCGATGCCGGATGGTTCAATCTTTCAGGTGAAGGCGGGATAGGCGACTGGGTCAATGACAAGGTGAGATTCCCGGACCTTGCGAAGACCGCAGACATGATAAAGTCGTTCGGACATACTCCTGGAATCTGGCTCGCACCGTCTCTTGTCAGCAATAAGTCCAGGCTCTATTCCAAGGTCAAGGACAGGATAAAGGACCATTACAAGTGGCTCAGCCCAGACGTCCCTGGAACGCAGGAGGAATATGGAATCCTGCCGGACTGCGAATTGACGAGGAAGCATTACAGGAAAGTTCTCCAGAATCTTTTTGATGCCGGATACAGGAAGTTCAAACTCGACATTTTCTACATTGAGAAACGTAAGATGCTCCCGGTTGTCAAGCTCTTCAGGGAAATTGCGGCAGAGGTCGACAGTGGAATTGAACTTGAAGCGCATCTGCCGGACATATTCCTCTCGAAATACATCAATGCTGTGCGAGCTAACGACATCTGGATCAACGATGCGAAATCATTTGCTTTCGGTCCTGAACATTTCAGGATCTGCCGTCTCTGCTCCCCTCACCGCGTCACGAACCTTGATCATATCGGAGGAAACGGATTCCTTTCGGAAAAAGACTACGTGAATGCGCATCTTGGAACAATGTTCACGGTGCCGGGTTATCCGGTGGTCAGCGTGCTTCCCGACAGGTTTGGCAGGAATACCGTTGAGCTTGTGAAGAAGCTGCTCGAGGAGTACTCCGCGAAACGGAAACAGTATCTCAACCTTGTCTACAGCAGGAAACCAGGAATTTACTGATATAAATTTTCCGAGTACGGAAAAATTTATCATGGTTTGCAATTGTATACGTATATGATATAATAATGTACGTATAAAGGAGGCGGACATGAAAAACAAGCTGACAGTTGCAATCGACAAGGATTTGATTCCCAAGGCCAAGGCGTATGCCAGGATGCATGGGACCTCCCTTTCCGAAATAATTGAGAAGACGTTCAGGCGGCTCCCGGGAAGGAAAGGCGCTTCATTTTCCGGCAGATGGAGGGGCAAGTTCACGCTTGTCCGGAAAGATGAAGTCAGATTCAGGAAACTTGCAGAAAAATACCTATGAAACTCCTTGTAGGCACGGACATACTGATTGACGTAGCCCTTGACAGGATGCCATTTTCAAATGATGCCTCACTGCTTCTTGACAAGCTTGAAATGAGGCAGGCAGATGGATTTATCGCCTGGCATTCGCTATCAAATTTATATTACATCTGCTCATCTTCCGTCCACGACAGGAAACTGAAAGGATATATCAAGGAGCTTTTACTGTTTTTATCGGTATCTGAAACGACAACTAAAGATGCGATCCATGCATTGGATCTGAATGTCGGTGATTTTGAAGATGCCATGCAGATTTCCGCAGCAATTTCTTGTAAGGCTGATTATATGGTGACAAGGAACATAAGGGATTTCAAACACTCCCCGGTTCCTGCCTATCTTCCGGGCGAGATGATAGGAATTATAGATAGAAATTTATAAATTTACTGCCGGCGGGACGCCAGCGCTCCTTAAGTTATAATTTTTCCGGGTACGGAAAATTTAATGTTCATCCGGATTTTTCTGACAGGACAGCCTTGTCGATCCTGGATTTGACGGTCCGCCTGTCGAGTTCCAGAATCTTTGAGGTTTCGGCGTAGCTTCTGGTCCTGCGGTATATTGAGAGGCAATATCGGTTGATCAGCTCATCGGCCGTCATGTCTCCTGTTGAAACGGCTTCCGAGAGGTTTGTGTTCCTGTCATTCCGTGCAGGCGGATTGTAGCTGCCCCTCACGAGGATGTTGAAGACGCACTGTTCAAGTTCTCGGACGTTGCCGGGCCATTCGTAGGAAGGGCCGAGCTCCTTTTTTATCCATGACAAAGTTTCCTTTGCGAGCGAAGCTGAATTTTCTTCTCCTAGTATGCGGGTGCAGAGGAATTCCACCAGGTTTTCAATTTCGCCGGGGGAATCATCCAGCTGTTCGCGCAGGGAAGGAGTCGTCACCATGTCGGCGCAGATGCGGTAGTAGAGGTCCTTGCGGAATCTGCCATCGTTCATGGCGGACTCAAGGTTCCTGTTTGTGGCGGCGATTATTTTACCCTTGAAAACCCTTGGTTTGGTTTCTCCTACCCGGTGGAAGATGCGTTCCTGTAGAAGGCGGAGGAGCTTGACCTGTATCTCCTCGTTGATCTCGCCTATCTCATCCAGGAAGACAGTGCCGTACTGTGATGAATTCTCGAGCCAGCTTGCGCGGTCTTCCAGGGCACCTGTAAATGCTCCCTTCCTGTGACCGAACAGTTCGGATTCTATCAGGTTATGGGACATCGCCGAAAGATGCAAGGGTGAAAACTGGTCTAAATAGTTCTGTTCGAACTGGAGCTTTCCTGCGTCAAAAGGGATATAGCGGCAGAAGGCGATGGCGCGGGCGACGAGTTCCTTTCCTGTGCCAGAGGGACCTGTTATGAGAGTTGTTATGTCATTCATCCTTGGGTAGAAAGTCCGGCTGTATCTGGACATGTTGTGTGTGAATATGGACTGCCATACAGAAGCCCGCAGCCTGGCGGTCGGCATCGATCCGCCGACGATGTAGCGGAAGATATACCGGAAGGCCCGGTGTATCTGGAAATACATTGCGAAAAGATGAGAGGGTTGATAAGGAAGGGAGATATTGCATCCGGGTAACCTTGTCAGGCGTTCAAGTTCGGTTAGAAAATCCCCATAGAATCCTACAGGCTCATTTTCCTTCCCTGCGATGTATTCTATGAATGATGAGCGGAACTGTTCGAAGAGATGATAGATGACAAGGTTAGCATAAAGATCTTTCTCCTCTTTTGAAATCTGCACTTTGCCGTTCCCGCTGATTTTGCCGTACATCTTTTCAACAATCCAACTGGTCTTTGTCTTGATTCTTTCGACATTGAGATCCTGTTTCCCTGTTGTGCTCAGACTCCATACCGGGCCTGCATCGATATAATCTTCTCCCAGTATTGTCTTATCCAGCATTTGCCTTTCCTCGAGAAAAGGATTTGCGTAGTTGAGAGAGGATATTGCTTCCGCTATTTTAAGTTCATCGCAGCTTGCCAGAATCATGATTTTTCTCCTCAATTAAAGAGTATTTCAATATACACGTAATGTTCATTAAATGTACATAATATTGCAAAATATGTATAAATATTGCCGAAATAGATTAGAAGTGAAAATTTAATCATAATTTATATCATGTTAATTACCAATATTATACAATTACATTATTCCATATGGCACTCCTATTGCTAAATAGCTGGCATCAATCAGCAGATGGCTTAAGCCCTGTTGAAATTAACAGAGGAGGATGTGAAATGAAAAGGGAGATTAAAACTGTCGGGAGAACCACCGCCGTGGTTTTCGCATTTCTGCTGGGACTTGGATCCATGCTGCCCACCTATGGTGCCGGAATTCTTACTCCGCAGGGGGCTGGACATGAACCGATCAAAATCGAGGACCACGATGTTTCAATTGTCATAAACAACGGCTTTGCAAGGACCGAAGTCGTCCAGACTTTCTTCAATCCCAACAATATGAATCTCGAAGCGGAATATTCCTTTCCCCTCCCCAAGAGTGCAAGCCTGTCCGAAGTGCAGATCACGATCGGTGAAAAAACGATCAACGGTGAAGTTGTGGCCAAGGACAAGGCTGAAAAAGTCTATGAGGATGAAAAGAACAAGGGCAACGATGCCGGACTGGCTTCAAAGAACGGATACCAGGACTTCAGATTCAAGGTTTCACAGGTCAGGGCCCAGGACAGGGTGACCATAAAATTCGTATACTACCAGCCTCTGGAGATAGACACTGGAATGGGCCGGTATCTGTATCCCCTTGAGGAAGGAGGCACGGACGAGGTGGCGGAAAATTTCTGGACACGCAATGCGCAGGTGGAAGGGCAGCTGAGCATAGCGATGGATCTGAAATCCGCGTTCCCTCTGAACTCGGTACGCTCTCCGGGATATGCGCCAGTACAGGAAGAGGAGAAGCTTGTTGACGGCCTCTACAAGGCCAGATACGAAATCCCCCAGGCGAAGCTCGACAAGGATTTTATGTTCTACTACCGTCTCCAGGACAATCTTCCCGGCAGGATTGAAGTGATTCCGTACAAGACCGGCAAGGACAAGATGGGAACTTTCATGATGGTAGTGACTCCGGGACTTGATCTCAAGCCCTTGAACAATGGTGCTGATTATATCTTTGTGCTGGACGTATCCGGAAGCATGGAGGCGAAGATCCAGACATTGGCGCAGGGTGTTGCAAAGACACTTGGTAAGTTTCGTCCGGAAGACCGTTTCAGGATAATAACTTTCGAGAGTTCGGCCAGGGAGCTGACCGGCGGATGGATAGTCGCCAATGAGGCGAATGTAAAGAAGTGGATTGAAAATGTGCAGGGGCTCCGTGCAAGCGGTTCCACGAACCTCTTTGATGCGATGAAGCTGTGCCTGGAGAATCTTGACGACGACCGTGCATCGAGCGTGATCCTGGTGACCGACGGTGTCACCAATACCGGAGTAGTTTCCCCGGTGGAGTTCCATAAGCTGATGAAGAAATACGACGTGAGGATATTCGGCTTCCTCATGGGCAACAATTCGAACTGGCCTCTCATGAGGACCATCTGCAACGCCAGCGGCGGCTATTATGCGGGCGTATCGAACAGCGATGACATTATCGGGCAGATCATGAAGGCCAAGAGCAAGGTCACGTACGAATGCCTGCATGACGCGACTCTCAAGATAAGCGGAGTAAAGGTGTCGGATTCCAGCGGCGAACTGATTGGAAAAGTTTATCATGGCCAGCAGCTTGTGATCTTCGGGCGCTACAAGGAAGGAGGAATGGCGAACGTCAGGCTGCAGGCCAGATTGACCGGCGAGGACAAGGTCTATAGCACGGACTTTGAATTTCCGGAAGTGGACACGGACAATCCTGAGATAGAGAGGCTCTGGGCGCTCCACAGGATCGAGATGATCGAGGACATGGCTAACAGCGGTCTCACCCCTGAGAACGAGTCCAAGACTGCGATAAGGGATCTCGGGGTAGGATACCAGCTTGTTACCGACGAGACTTCAATGCTCGTGCTTTCCGACCAGGCTTTTGAGGAGAACGGGATTGAAAGGAAGAACCGCGACCGTCTTGCAGTAGAGAAGGAGGCGCAGTCCAGGAAATCCGGGCAGGCTGTGAAGAGCTACCAGGTTGACAGGAGCAGCCCGGCGTTCCATCTTCCTTCTCCGTCCCTGGGAGGCGGAGGAGCCATCGATCCTTTCGCAGTGATAGTGATGATCATGGTTGTCGGACTTGGAGCTACTGCATGTTCAGTTGCAAAGAAAAACGATAATGAGAAATGAACTTGAAAGGATGACTGGAGGGCAGAAGTGGTGGAACGCTACCGCTCCTGCCCTCCTTTCCATTTTAGCAGTTGCAATATATTCATCAGCCGGGCTCACTGAATTCTGCCAGTACGATCGGACCAGGATAGAGGGATGGGAGGTCTGGAGACTGGTTTCCGGCAATTTCGCACATTGGTCAGGAGAGCATATATTCTGGGATCTGCTTGTTTTTGCAGTCCTTGGAATCTTAATTTCGCTGCGCCACAGGATATCGGTTTTTATTCTTCTTGCCCTGAGTTCCATCTCCATTTCGGCAACAGTCTATTTCATCCATCCTTCGATGCAGTATTACCGTGGCCTGTCAGGAATTGATTCAGCGCTGTTCATATATTTCGGACTGGATTTCATTTCCGCATCAATCCGAAACGGGAAGTACAGAATAGCATTTGCAGGAATATCCCTGATCCTCCTTCTTGCCGCAAAGACGGTTTTCGAAATTATAAGCGGAACAAACTTGTTCGTGGTCTCCGGCAGCTTCGTTCCCGTAGTCACGGCCCACCTGGCGGGAATATTTACCGGAATACTTGTCTTCCTTGTCGATAACTCATGTGCTAAAACACAAGATGTCTGAATCTGTGCATTGAGGAGCAGTCGGGTGATCGCCATTTCGAAAAGCACCTCTACTAAGCACAGCGAATCAGTTTATCTTGAATACGATATCCAGAAACGCTTGTGAATCTTCAACGCTGAAGGCGTTGGAGTAATACAGCCTATGGTTTCAACCATAGGTAACGGATCCCAAGAAAGAATACGTCCTGAAGGGATGGAAGTAATGGCTCTCGTTCCTATGGACCGCCGGCACTTCTCCCGTCAGCCATGACGGATATCGTGGACGGATGGTTGGGAACCTCCCGGCAACTTCATAGACTCTCTTTTGATCTCGCTCGTAGCCTATCCACACCCTGTCCCTCGTAGTTCCGCTACAGCGGACGAAGTGTGAAGCTTCCCAGCGACGGCGATCAAGCCATTATTGGCTGTAGCAGGTATTCTCTTATTTGCGATTTCCATGTAAGCGTTAAGCTGGGTGAAGTGAGGCTGTTTTTCCAAGAAAGTATGTCGGGTTTTAACCCGACACTTAGTTGGCGGTTTAAAAACCGCCCTACTTATGAGGCTACGTTACCAGCTTAACGCTTACTTATTCAAATTTTTCACAGCCTCAATTAATATCCGGCAATCAGTTGCAACGACCACCAATACGACGGAGTACAAACTTTAGTTTGTCTTCTCATTATTCATGCCGGATCCCATATTAAATGCTTCGTCATTGCTTGTTTTAACTAACGTCCGCTCAATTTATTAATCATAATGCAATCATTTAAGTAAAGTATCCTTATTTTGAAGCTAAATAATTAAAATTATGGTGCCAGACCCCGTATTTTAGGTACTTATTTTGAAGCTAAATAATTAAAATTATGGTGCCAGACCCCGTATTTTAATGTTTGGCTTGCCGGAGATGGTCATTTCAATCAGACCCGGCTTCTGGATAGAACGCAAATAGAGTATCTGGAATTCTTCTCCTCCTTGAGTCCAAGGGCAGACTGAAGCGCATTCCGCTCCATGTCGCCCACCATTTATTCATAAATTCTTGCCGGCGGGACGTCAGCGCTCCGTAGGAAATAAATTTACCGTTTGCGGAAAATTTATTATTTGAAGGAATCCTTCAGGTCGAAGACCTGATGCTCGACATTCTTCTTTAGGGTGCTTGAAGATATCCGCTTCTGAAGCTCCTTGCGGTAGAGTTTATCGTCGACAGGTATGGAGACGGTCTTGTCCAGCCAGGACGACAGGATGATTGCATTAGCCAGTTCGAGGCTTTTCAATCCTTCCTTTCCGTCGACGAGAAGAGGGGCCTTTCCGGACACCGCTTCTACGAAGTTCTTCAGCATTCCCTTGGACAGATCGGCCTTTCCATCGATTTCAATTTCGATGAGATTGCTTTTCGGTTCGCCGAATCCGGTCTTCGTCTTCCTGCAGAAATCATCGACTGGCCCTTCTGTCTTGTAAAACTTGATCTGCCGGTTCTCGACTATTAGTTTCCCGTTGTCGCAGAATATCTCGAGGCGGTTTGTTCCTGGGGATTCGCCCGTGGAGGCGATGAAGACTCCGCTGGTTCCATTCTTGTAGTTGAATATGGCTGTAACTTCGTCCTCGACTTCCATGTTGTCATGGAATTTTCCGAACGAGCATGAGGATCTCACCTTGTCAGGCATCCCGAAAAGATTCTGCCATATGTCGAGGTTGTGGATGCACTGGTTGAGAAGGAGTCCGCCGCCTTCACCTTTCCATGTGCCCCTCCAGGTACCGGACGCGAAATAGGCGTCGGTCCTGAACCAGTCGGTTGTCGTCCAGCTTATCCTTTTGACAGCACCAGTTTCGCCGGAAGCTATCATCTCCTTAAGTTTTATGAAGACAGGTTCGAGCCTGCGGTTGAAATGCATCGAGAATATTTTTCCGCTCTCAACAGCCGCCCTGTTCATTTCCTTCACATTCTCCGTGAATACTCCGGCCGGTTTCTCGCAGAAGACATGGCATCCGGCCTTGAACGCCGCAATCGCCATTTCAGGATGGAAGAAATGGGGAGTGGTGATGATCACGGCATCGCATGCCTTGTCGGCAAGCATGGCTGAATATTCGGCATAGACCTTCACATCTGAGGGGATTTCGCTTTTCAAGGCTTCCAGCCTTCCGGTCTTGTCGCAGATGGCGACGACCTCGGCCTCGGAGAAGTTTCCGCCGGTAAGGGATTTGAGATGCATCATCCCGGCATTCCCGGCGCCTGCTATTCCAATCCTGATCTTCTTCATCTATTTCTTTGGTTTGGTCTTCTTGATTATTTCGTAGAGCTGGCTTTCCTTCTTGACGAGTTCCTCCGGGGTCTGTCCGGCCTTGTTCTTGACGTTGTTCCTGGCCCCTTTTTCCATTAGGAACTTCACTATGTCGGCCTTCTTGTCATCAGTTACGCGCTTGTTCAGCAGCACGACATGTAGAGGCGTGTTTTTCGCGTCGTCGACTTCTGAAACGCCTACGCCAAGGGCGACAAATTCCTTTGCAGCTTCGAAACTGCCGCAATCAAGTTCCTTGTTTGCCATGGGAATTCCTTCAGTAGCCAGAAGCGCATGCAGTATGCCTGAGTTTGACTTGTCCGTGATTTTTGATCCGTTCTTTATGTAGTAATTGACTATTTCCATGTAGTTCTTGACATTGGCCGTGCTGATCTTCTTGTCGGCAAGGATCTTGAGGGCTCCATTGCCGTCCTTGTCAGTTACCGTGAAGCTGGCCTTCTGAGCGGCAAACAGATCAAGCATGGCTATGTAGGTCTTGGTCTTTGACTCGTTTGGATTATTCATCGTCCTTGCCATGAAGAGAACTATATTGTCCCCGTACTTGCTGGTCTTGACATCCAGCTTGGCGCCTTTTTCAATATAGAACTTTACAATGTCCAACTTTGATTTCTCCGTAGCTTCAAACACAGGATAGGTCGAATATTCGCGTTCCTTGTTCAGCATTTCAGGCTTTGCCTCCAGCAAGGACTTGATCTTGGCGAGATCACCTTTGTCCAGTGCGGCGACGAATTCATTCTGTGAATAGCACGATAACGAGAATACGGCAAGAAAGACAAGCAGCGTCAATTTCATGATAAACCTCCCCATTGTTTATAAGACCCTATTATTTTTATATCAAACAGGTGATTTTTCAATTGGATTCAGCGTTTATTGCAGTTATTTCCAAAATGCAATGGTTTGGTTTCTATTCAGACTATGAGTTGATTGCATATTGAAGATATCCTGTTTGAGATTTATTTTGATGGACCGATACTGGCAGGCGCCTAACGTGATAGCGGTGCTGGTGAACAAGGAAGGATTACATGGAGGAAATATGAAGCAAAAGAAAAAAGTGGTTCTGATTATGACCGACACCCAGCGCAAGGACATGCTGGGCTGCTACGGCAACAAGGATATGAAGACACCGTGCCTCGACAAGCTTGCTGCGGAAGGTGTCAGATTTGAAAACGCCTACACGTGCCAGCCGGTATGCGGCCCTGCGCGTTCGGCCCTGTTCACGGGGACATACCCGCACTCGAACGGGAGCTGGGGCAACAGCATGGCGCTCGGGGACAATGTGAAGACTGTCGGACAGCGCCTCGCCGACAACGGAATCCATTGTGCATACATGGGAAAGTGGCATCTTGACGGTGGCGACTATTTCGGTTTCGGAAGATGTCCTGAAGGATGGGACGAGAACTACTGGTACGACATGAAATGCTACCTCGACGAACTGAGCGAAAAGGATCGCGTCCGTTCCAGGAATGCCAGGACGAACGAGGACGATCTCGATGAAAGCTTCCTATACGGGCACAGGGTCTCGAACAAGGCCATCGATTTCCTGGATAAGCATGGGGACGAGGATTTCCTCCTTGTCGTATCATATGACGAACCCCACCACCCATTTCTCTGTCCGAGACGGTTCATCGACATGTACAAGGGATACGAGTTCAAGAAGGATCCAAGCATCTGGGACAGGCTTGACGATAAGCCTGTCCATCACAAGGCATGGTCGGGAGATTCCTTTAAAAATGACAAGGACTCAGTCAAGCTTGATTCATATGCATACTTCCTGGCATGCAATTCCTATGTTGATTATGAGATCGGCAGAGTGGTCGAGGCGATTGAAAAGAATGCACCTGACACACTTGTCATATACACGACCGATCATGGAGACATGATGAATTCCCATTCTATAAGCGGCAAGGGACCTGCCATGTACCAGGAAATAATAAATATTCCCTTCATCGTGAAGTGTCCAGGACTGGCCCCGTCAGGAACCGCATCTGAAAGCCTTCTGTCACATATAGACGTAGTTCCGACAATCATGGACTATATGGGAATTGATATTCCGAAAATACTGGAGGGGAAGAGCAATTTGGAAGTTCTCAGGAATCCAGGTTCTTCGGCCAATAATGAAATCTTCGTTGAGTTCGGACGTTATGAGATAGATCACGACGGGTTCGGCGGGTTCCAACCGATACGCTGCTGCCGGGACAGCCGGTACAAGCTTGTCATAAACCTTCTGACTACAGACGAACTGTATGATCTGAAGGAGGATCCGTATGAAATGAAGAATCTGATTGATTCAGAGGATCACGAAAAGACAAGGAATTCCCTGCATGACAGGATACTTGACTGGATGAACACGACCCGCGATCCGTTCCGGGGATATTACTGGGAGCGCCGTCCATGGAGGAAGGACGCCCGTGATGCGACCTGGCCGTACACCGGCATGACACGCCAGCGCGAGAATGAGGAATACGAGCCGCGCCAGCTGGATTATTCGACCGGGCTCGAGATAACCGAAGCACACAGGAGGAAATAGCGATGATAGAAAATATAAGTGGAATTCTGATGGAAGATTGTGGAAAATGGATGCCTCTGAAGAAAGATGGAAATGCGGAATGGAGAAGAGGATCGTGCTCTGTTGGAATTATTGAGAAAGGAAAAACCGCGAAAGTATTTATCTCCTGTGATGAAAAGGGCAAAGGTATCAGCAAAATTCTCATCAAGTGGCGCTGCAGGATGCCGGAAGGCGCCAAGATACTTGGGGACGCACTGGAAAGAAGCTACGGCGAACTTGAGTGGAGGGGAATCGTCCCTGACAGGCTGATGCCGTGGTATTTCATGATCCATGACGGTGGGAAGACATCAGGTATCGGGGTTAAGACAGGAGCATCGGCATTGTGCTGCTGGCAGGCCGATCAGAACGGGTTCTATCTGACACTGGATACCAGGTCCGGGGGAAAGGGAGTACAGCTTAAAGGAAGGACTCTCGCGGCCTGTGAAATAGTCTTTTATGAAGGAGAAGAAGGAGACACTCCGTATCAGGCAAGCTGCAAGTTCATGAAGGAACTCTGCTCGAAACCTCTTCTCCCTAAAATGACAGTATACGGATTTAATGACTGGTATTACGCCTATGGAAGGAATAGCGCGGAAAGGATACTCAAGGATTCCGAATTCTGTTCCGACCTTGCGGAGAACACCGGAAACCGCCCGTTTTCAGTGATTGACGGAGGATGGCAGTATACAGGCGTTACCGGCGGTGCGCCATGGTCGCTGAGCGGCAGGAAGTTTCCTGACATGAAGGATCTCGCCTCCAAGATCAAAAAGGCAGGTTGTCGTCCGGGAATCTGGTACCGTCCGCTTCTGACATCCGAGGACAGTCCCTGGGTTAAGATTTCGCGGGCAACACGGTTCAAAGGACATCCAAATCCCCATGAGATAGTCCTTGATCCGACGGAACCTGAAAATCTTGAAAGGATCAAGGATGATGTAAGACTTTTCAGGAAATGGGGCTATGAACTCATAAAACACGACTTTTCGAGCTGGGATGTCTTTGGCAGGTGGGGTTTCCAGATGATAGACGGAGTAACGGAGAATGGATGGTCCTTCAACGACAATTCCAAGACAAATGCCGAGATCCTAAAAGGTATTTACAAGACTATATTCGATGCTGCGGATGGGGCGGTGATCATCGGATGCAACACTGTCGGTCACCTCATAACCGGTTATGCGCATCTCCAGAGGATCGGTGACGATACAAGCGGACAGGAATGGGCGCGCACCAGGAAGATGGGCGTGAACACTCTTGCGTTCAGGGCCTGCCAGAACCGTTCGTTCTTCGCCCTGGACGCTGACTGCGTCGGGATAACGGAAGATATCCCGTGGAGGCTCAACTCCCAGTGGCTTGATCTTCTTTCCAGGAGCGGTTCCCCTCTTTTCGTATCCGCAAAACGCGAAGTGATAGGCAAGGAGCAGCGGAAGGCGTTGAAAGAGGCCTTCAGCCGGGCGTCCGCCCAGCTGCCTGCCGGAGAACCTCTCGACTGGATGGACACGAGCTGTCCGGCCAGATGGAATCTCGACGGCGAGACCGTGGAATACAACTGGAGCGAATAGGCAGGAAGATTCCGGATTCCGATAATTTCCAATTTTTATTTGACAGCTTGTACAGGCGATGTATATTCCATATATAAAATAGATATCATATATGAAACATAAAATAAAATCACCGGCGCCGGCGCTCGAAAAGGGATTGAAGATCCTGACGAGGCTGTCTGCAAACCGCCCGCAGAACCTCGAAAGCCTTTCTAAGGATCTTGGCGAGCCGAAGGCATCTGTTCTGCGCTATCTTGACACCCTCATGTTGCTCGATCTGATCGGACGGGATCCGGTGTCGAAGGAATACTGTTCGAAAATTGCGATTGTCAGGATGGACAGTGCAGGCAGGGATCTTTCCGGGAAAATCCAGAAACTTCTTGACTCGCTTGCCGGGAAGACATGCAGGACAGCCGAATGGTACGTTCCGAACGGAGGCAGGATGGTGCTTATGCAGCGTTCCGAGCCTGAGGATGCGATGATCCATGTAAAGGCGAAAATAGGGTTTGAAAGAATGCTGGACGATCAATTTGAAGCTGTTGCGAGAATCGCAATTTCCAATCTCGGTGCAGGCGTGTCAGGCAGAAATTACTGGGTCTACAAGGGAGGGGAAAGAAAAAGCATTTCAGAGGAAGCCTGCAGGAGAATCCTGCGGTCCGACAGGGAAAACGGATTTGCAATTGACGTGGAATACAATGACAATGGCGTCAGGCGGTATGCGGTTCCAGTATTTAATCAGGGGAAATTTGCGGGAGTTATAGCGTTGGCGGAGAATTTCAGGCCGGATGCCGACAGCCAGATTCCGAGGATATCAAAAATACTCAAGGAAGAAATCAAGAGGATTATTTGATTATAGAATAAATGTCTGGATTCGTTAGTAGTTAAGTCCGCAAGGACTGTATTTGGAAGTAGGTACGTGCTTTAGCATGTACCATCTTAATAATCAAGAATGGTACAGGCTAAAGCCCGTACCTACTTAAAAGGACATGCCTTGCGGCATTAACTACAAACAAATAATATGTTAGTTTCATATTTTAATGAATAAGGAGGAAAGAAATGCGGATTCTATATCTTGATCTGGACACTTTGAGGCCGGACCATCTCGGATGCTACGGGTATCACAGGGACACTTCTCCCAACATTGATTCAATTGCAAAACAGGGCATGCGCTTTGACAACTATTATTGTTCCGATGCTCCATGTCTTCCTTCCAGGACCGCCATGATGAGCGGGCGGTTTGGCATCCATACCGGGGTCGTAAACCATGGCGGACTATGTGCGGACTTCAGGCATGAGGGAAGGGAAAGGAATTTCAGGGACAAGCTGGATTCGGAAAGCATACCCGGGATGCTCAGAAAGGCTGGGATGAAGACGGTCAGCATAAGCCCATTCGCTGAACGGCATAGCTCATATAGTTTCCTTGCAGGATTTTCAGAAGTCCACAATACTGGAAAAGGCGGAATGGAATCAGCTGAGGAAGTGACTCCTACGGCTCTGGACTGGATCACGCGCAACGCCGACCAGGACAACTGGTTCCTCCAGCTGAACTACTGGGATCCGCATACCCCCTACCGTGCGCCGGAGGAGTTCGGAAATCCATTCAAGGATGATCCATTGCCGGAATGGCTGACCGACGATGTCGTCAAGGGGCACATGAAAATGGTTGGACCGCACTGTGCACGCGAGATCAGCATGTACGACAACAGTACAAACCCGAAATATCCACGTTATCCGGGAGAGATCCGGAGCAGGAAGGATCTGCGCAGGATGATAGATGGCTATGACTGCGGTATCAGATACATGGATGAACATATTGGGAGGCTGTTCAAGGCGCTGAAACAGAAGAATGTCTTTGATGATCTTGTCATAATCATAAGTTCCGACCATGGAGAGAATCTGGGAGAGCTCGGGATATATGGGGAACATGGGACTGCCGACAACATTACCTGCCGCATCCCAATGATAATCCGCTGGCCCGGCATGAAGAATGGTGTCGACAAGGGGATGCACTACAATCTTGATCTCGGTCCGACGCTTGCGGAGATTCTTGGCAGGGAGAAATGCAGAAGCTGGGACGGGCAGAGCTATGCCCAGACCTTGAAATCGGGAAAGGACAGCGGCAGGGAATATCTTGTGATAAGCCAATGCGCGCATGTCTGCCAGAGAGGCGTAAGGTTCGGTGAGTGGCTGTATATAAGGACATATCATGACGGCTATCATCTTTTCCCGAAAAACATGCTGTTCAACCTGAAGAAGGATCCGAACGAGCAGTTCAATCTGGCGGACAAGAATCCGGACAAGGTCAAAGAAGGGATTTCCTATCTGAATGAATGGCATGACGAGATGATGATGACGATGCAGTGTGATACGGATCCGTTATGGACCGTGATGAAGGAGGGAGGTCCGTTCCATGCCCGCGGCCACCTGAAGAAATACTGTGAATATCTGAAGAAGACCGGCAGATCCTGGGCGATACCTGAACTTGAAAAGGGACATCCCCGGGAGTTTCAGGGTCTTTGAGCAGTCGTACGTATTCAGCAAACTATGTCGTTTACTTAATCCGTACAAAAAATATAAAACTGTTGATTTTGCATTTCATTAGATGTAAAGATTCACCGGACCAACATAGGTCAGTGAATGTTTACTTCTTGTCGATGGTTCCGTCGTCCACGAATTTAGGTTCAGTGAGGGTGATGCCTTCCGAGGTATCAGCGCCATTTATTGTGCCGGCAATCATTTCGAACAGCTTCTTCGCAATGATTTTCAGGTTGAACTCCATGCGTGTTATTCCTGAGAGTCCTGCATGTCTGACGAACTGCGGAAAGTAATAGTCATTTCCAATCCCTGCCACTGATAAGTTCTGCGGAACCCTGATTGAATTCCTCGCGAGGATATATACAAGCTCGGAGGCCACCATGAGGGTTGTGCAGATAATGGAGTCGACGCCTGAAACTCTGATGAAATCCAATGTGTTTTCGATTTTCCGGTCATGCATCCAGAAATCCTCTTCCACCGTGAGGAGGAGATTCTGGGATCCTGTTTCCATGCAGGTCCGCAGGTAGGTGTCGGCCCTTGTTTTAAAGCTTGGATCTGCAGGGATGTCCCTGTTGAAGAAGGCAATCCGCCTATTTCCGGACGCCTGCATTTTTCTGAACAGGGATCTTACGCATTCGCCATGGTCGACCGACACTGAGCTGAAACCACCTTCACAGCCGCAGTAGAAGCCGTATATATAAGGTATTTTTCCCGTGCGGAGTTCACAGACCAGATTCTCATGCATGCTTGTACCGCTCAGCACGATCATGCCAGACAGGCCTGAAAGGTTCATGTTCCCCTTGAAGGTATCAAGTCTCTGGACGTTCAATGGAATGAACTCGCAGGCGAACGCCGAATTCAAGGAAAGTTTCAATATCTCCCTGCCGGTCTGTCCCACTATCGGCATCTCGGCATTGCCAATCACCGCCATCTTCTTCAGCTTGCCGTCGCTTTTCCTGACTATCTTCCATCCGCTTCCATGCCTGGACTCGATGAACCCCTGTTCGGAAATTGCCAGCAGCGCGCGCCTGACAGTGTTCCTGCTCACGTTGAAGCGTTCGCAGAGCTGGTGTTCCGAGGGTATTTCATCCTTCCCGGCCGCACTGCTCTCAAGCATCTCGCCCACGATCGAGTTCACGAGATATTCCTTCAGTGATGCGTGCCTGCTTGATTTTGTCATTATATTTCCTTAACTTGTACTAAAATAATATACAATATTAAATAATTTACAAGCTGTATTATTGACTTTTAATAAATAAAGTTGTATTATTTAACCAGACATAAAAATAAGAGGTGCCTTATGGGGATAATCTTCATGCCTGCTGATGTGCAAGATCGGACAAGCCGGAAAACGCATATTGCAAATGTCTTCACCCTTATAGAACTGCTGGTAGTGATTGCGATCATCGCAATCCTGGCATCCCTGCTTCTGCCAGCTCTTCAGAATGCCAAGGAAATGGCGCGCGAAGCTTCCTGCAGGAGCAACCAGAAGCAGCTTGGTGTCTTTATCATGCTCTACGAAACAGACCATAGCGGATATATGTGTTTCTACAGTACTATATTCGGGATAAACAGGCCTCTCATAGACGCCGGCTATTGCAAGGAATTCGGCAACGAGTATTTCTGTCCTTCGGTCAGGACTGCGACGAATGACCCTGAGGGGCAGGGATGGCACTATTCGACTGCATATCTGTCATGCAACTATTTCACAGATGATATTACGGGGTATACTACTTTCGCCCTGTCAAGGTTCAGGAAGACAATATCGGCGACCTATCCCAGCGTCGGCAGCCTTTCCGACCTCGTCATCGCAGGAGATGCCGTGATAAACAAGAACCTGAACGGACCGCCTCCCGTATATGGTTTCCCCAGCGGACTTGAGCAGGCGGGAGTCGGACCTTCCCCTACTGACATCGATAATTACCCTCAGTTCAAACTGATGGCCTACAGGCACAGTAAAAAACCCGTCGTGCTTTTCTATGACGGCCATGTCGATGCGCCGTACAAGTATCTTGTCAGTGCGCCAATGCAGAGAGGTTGGAGGAGCGTAGGTTCACCTTATTCCATAGATTTCAGCTTTTGGTGGCCAAGATAGATTTCTTGGAGGTCTCCTCCTTGTTTAACAGAACATTCAATAAAGGAATAATATGAAAAGAAACATGCTGTCAATTATCTTTTTCCTGCTCACTGTTCCGTTCTTGCAGGCATTTTCCCAAAACTGCCCGGTAGTTGATTTTGGGGACAATCTCTTCTGGTATGCAGTCGGGATACCTCCATACAGGTCCGGGATTGACGAGGCCAAGAAGCCGGAGAGGAGCAAGATTGCCGAGGGTGAGTTCATCAACGGCCAGCCATTCAGCATGACCATGCCGCTCAGCATGGTCTCAGCCGACTACAACACGAAGGGCAACAATACCCGGTTCTACGGCGGCATGAAGACCCATTGCTGGGACAATCCGACCAACAAGTATACATGGTCTGAGGGAGGCTCGAACGTTGATCACGAGGGCTATGACGATCTCAACTTCATGGGGGCAGCCTTGGAAACGCCAAACAACCGTTTGAAGGCTGTTGGCGTCTGGATATGGAAAAAGGAGGATTTCATCAACGGCGGCGACAAATATCCGGTTACGTTTGATGGAAACAGCCGCGTGGCAGTGTTCCTGTCCCGTACCTATCCGGTGAACGAGGAGCAGGCCAGGAGGCGCATTGCAGAAGGCAAGATTCCGAAAGATGCCAGGCCATGTGTCGACACATATGCGAACCAGCAGATCGCGGTCGTGCCCCGCGAGAAGTGGGGCGGCTGGGAAACCGTGCATCTCGTGGTGCAGGACGGCGCCCAGTTCTATGTCGCCGAGCCAGCGTTTGAGCCGATACAGCAGACGCTTATCGAAGTTTCTCCGATGAAGGTGAAGTGGACTAAATACAATCCCAAAGGCCCCTGGGATTTTGAGTTCAACCACAAGGAGGCGATGTTTGAGCCGCACGAGTTCAAGGACGTCCGGGCGGCCGGCTGGATGATATGCAAGAACACGATTGAGAATGCCGAACTCTGGTGCAAGTGGTATGGCTTCGGAATGGATGCCGTAGTAAACCGGCCGGTGGAATTGCAGACAGGCTGGAATATCCCGATGCAGAAGATTGAGAAGACAACGGGCAGAAACGGGCTCTATATGGCAAAGACGGAAGTCAGCTACGAGCAGTGGCGCCGGATATGGAAATGGGGCCAGCGCAATGCCTACTGCATGCACCGCAGTTTCGCATTCGACCGCGACGGCAACATGGGCAGCATGCTGGCTGACGGTGGGGAACACAGCCAGAGGGAACCAGTAACCGGCATCACCTGGCACGATGCGGTCGTGTGGTGCAACGCCCTGTCGGAATACGAGGGCAGGACTCCCTGCTATTACGCCGATCCTGAGTTTAAGAAAATCCTGCGCGTCTCACGTGATGGCACGGATATCGGCAAATCGCTCATTCCGCCGGCAGTCCATGTGAAATGGGATGCCGATGGCTATCGCCTGCCTACATCCGACGAATGGCTGAAAGGCGTCCCTGATGCAGATAAGGCGTGGACCAGTGCTAACAGCGGAGGAAGAACTCATGAGACTGGCACCTCGCCGGCCTCGGTCTCAGGATTCCACGATCTCATAGGCAACGCCTGGGAATACATATGGGACCGTCTAGGCAATGTCTGCGACATGACGAAGGAGCGCACGAGAACTGTTCTCGGTGGAGATTACCGTTATCCGGCAGTTGTTTCAGAGGTTTCCGCGCTTCCTTCCGGGGAAATTCCTTCGCGCGGGCATTACGCGATCGGTTTCCGTCCCGTGCGCCATGAGGGCGGCGGACTGTCAGTGTTGCCAAAAGGCATATCGGCAAAAGCTGGCGTCTGGGAGCTGGATGGGAAGGCGCCGGCATGGACATTCGAGTCCGAGCAGATCATTCCTCCGGCTAAGCCTGCCGACATAAAAGCTCTGGCTCCAAGTATTGAAATGTTGAAGATGGGTGCCTTTGAGGGTGGCAAGATGGAAGTTTCCTATGCGCAGTGGAGGAAAGTGTTCCAGTGGGCGGAAGTCAGCGGCTACCGCTTCAGCTGGGATGGGGACATGGGCAGCATGGCCTGGGATTCGGAGCCTGCCAGTCATTCGCAGGAGGAGCCGGTGACCTGCGTCGGCCTGCTTGACGCCGCAGTCTGGTGCAACGCCCTTTCTGAGATGAAGGGTTATAAGCCATGCTATTATCTGGACGAGGCCAGGACCCAACCATTGAAGATTGTCGATCCGTTCCGCGTAATCAGCTACCAATGGACGGAAGGTAGTACAAGAGACGGGGGGACTCACAAGATCCTGCCGAAGTTCCTGTTCTACATGGATGAAACGGCGGACGGCTACCGTCTTCCCATGACAGATGAGTGGAGCGCGATGTGCGGTGCCGGCAAGTATCCTTCCGGCGAGAGCTTTGATCCGGCAACCGCGTGGTACGCCGGCAACAGCAATGACAGGACGCATCCTGTGGGAAAGATGAAAGCAACTGGCATTGGTTTTCATGATCTCTCGGGCAACGTCTTTGAATGGGCGATTGCCAAGGCTAAAACACCGAATCCCAAGACCGGCATGTTCTTCAATCTGGAGGCGCGTGGCGGAAGTTTCCGGTCAGATGACAAATCCCCAAAGACACTGGGGAAGACACCTATGAAGGGGGCTTGGGACTGGATCAGCAATGGCGTGGCCGTGCCGGAACTGGGATTCCGGGTGGTCAGGAACGCAGTGTCCGCTCCATGACTGTCAAGAAGGAAAGAGATTGCACGATGAAAGATATAATCGGACCATTCTTCGGATTTTGAAAGGCTCGGAAAATGAATATTGAAAAATTAGCTAAATCTGCGGCGTCATTCGCCATGATTACGGGAATTTGCAACGTGCTTTTCTCCCAGGAACCCACTATCATTGAGATCAAGGATGAGATCAAAGTGAAGGACGTAAGCCGGTTGGGAATTAACATTGGTGACGACAATTACTACTCTTCCCCGATGCTGAAGATGCGGGCGGTGAAGAATTTCGAAGGTACGAGTTATCGCCAGTGCCACAGAGGCTCCTACCAGGATGCCAACGGTGCCACCACTTTCTATGCTCCTTCGAAGGATAAAGGCTGGGAGAATATTTACAGGGGTGCAGATTTCACGATTCTTTCGGGCCCGGCCAAGGGGCAGAAGGGACGAATAAAGGATGTCTCCAAAAAGCTCGTTCCGCATGAATGGAAAAAGGGGGAGACGCAGGAATGCGTCTATTTCGAGTTTGAAAAGCCCCTGACAATGCCTGCAGACAAGCCGGTATGGAACGAGGCCGGTATACTTGTGGAAAAGATAATTTCCGATGAAGGCTCATTTCCTTCTTCCAAAGGATACTGGCTGGGAAAGAACAGCGTTCTTGCGGCAGGTGATATCCCTCCAGGCTCGTTTGGGAGGAATTCCTGCCTGCTGGCAGGCACCGGACAGAAGGAGGACGGATTCATCCGTCTTTCCACCCAATACCAGAGGATCGGCGAGACCAACGGGATCTGGCATCTGCGTTTCTGGTCGAAGATAAAAGATGGTTCCCCTTCGCTGGAAGTCAGTCCGAGCTTCGGTCCGGGAGTCAAGGCTGAACTTGCGAAAGAATGGAAACAGCAGGAGATGAAGATCAAGGTGGACAAGGTTCCAGAGGCGAAGAACGAGAAGGACGAACCGCACCTTACCTTTGTGATGCAGGCAAAGAACGGCTCAGTGCTGGTCGACGATATCGAGCTGTGGATGGAAGGCGACAGCAATCCGACACCGTTCAGGGATGATGCCGTGAATATTCTGAAGAGGCTGAATCCGGGATGCATCCGTTTCCTGCAGATGGGAGGCAATACGATGGACAATGTCCTTCAGCCTCCTCTCCGCAGGATGTGCGGAACTAACAATATCTGGGAGAAGGCCGGGCTTGAGACGGGCAGGAATCCTATCGACTACGGCGTTAACGATATTCTGCTGCTGGCGGAGCACATCGGTTCGGATGCATGGTACTGCGTTCCTGGCACGCTTGACATCGAGGAGATTGACAAGCTCATGGAATTCCTTGGAGCGCCGGCTGAAGTGGGTTATGGGAAAATCAGGGCTGCTTCGGGACATCCTAAGCCGTGGACGGAATCGGGCATGAAGATAAACATCGAAATCGGCAATGAGGCGTGGAACACCTTCGGACCTTTCATGGCCGGAGGCTACAACGGCCCGGACTACTGGAATGACATCTTTTCCAGGGCGAAAAAATCCCCCTATTATAAGCCCAATATCATATTTCATGCGGCCGGACAAAATGTACAGTCCGAGATGAGCGCGAAGATCCTCAAGAGCACGCCTGCGGCCGACCGATACGCCGTAGCCCCGTACATACTCCATTCCCTCGAGCCTGAAGACCTCGAAGCGCTGGGAACCGATGAGAAGCTGTTCCCGTGGCTCTACGCATACGGTATTTCCTATATTAAAAGAGGAATGGCTAAACAGGGCGAAGTCAGCAAAAAGACAGGCATCGAGTTTTCCGTATATGAGATAAACCATCATATAACCGGAGGGAAAGCTCCGCTTGAACCGAGGAACAGGATGGTGACTTCGGTTGGCGGTTCCCTAAATGTGATCAACGGCATGCTGCTCCTTCTCCACGACTACGGGATAAGGAATCTGAACTTCTTCACTTTGACCCAGAAGGAATACGGAGCGCCAGGTGTTGGAAATGTCCGGCTCTGGGGCGCTGTGCTGAGCCAGAAGAAGGGCGCCGAAAGATTCCGTCCGACTTTCCTTGCGCTTGAAATAGCCAACAGGGTGATCATGGGTGACATGCTTGAAACTGTGCAGGGTGGTGCCAATCCTATCTTCTCCTCCGAAGGGAAAACTTTCCCGGGATTCAAGAAGGGGGAGCTGAACAGGCTGGAATATCCCAAAATATGGAGCTATGCTTTCTCCGAAGGGAAGAAAAAGGGGCTCATACTTGTCAATCTGGACACTTCAAGTACGCAGCCGGTCCAGTTGAAATTCTCCGGATCTGCGGCAGATGTAAAGTCCTGGCTGCTGACGGCTGACAAAATCTCAGACGGCAATGAGTTCGAGGTCGGAGATCCGAAGGTGAAGGTACAGGATAAGGAACTGAAGGATTTCAAAAGCGGAGCTGTAATGTCGCTGCCGCCGTTTTCGATGCAGGTGTTTAAATGGTAGGCGAAATAAGAACTGTCATGAATAATCTTTTAAAATATGCATCAGTGTTTATTTTCTTGTTTTCGCTGACAGCTCTGGCGGAATCAGGCCGTAATGTCCGGATAGTCGATTACGGAAACGACATGGGCAGCGGTGACATATTCTACCGTGGCAAGGGTCCGGAAAAGGCGAAAGGCGCAGTTGACCGCGACAAGAACGGGACGACCGAAAACGATACAGTCTCGTTCTGGCCGTTCAGCCTTCCAGAACCTCTCAACCCGACTGCACTCCGGTATGATCTGGACCAGAAGAGCGCGAAGCTGTACGGAGGACTTGTCATATATGCCGTCAATAATCCCCAGCGCGCGATCAGCGAAGGGCACATGAACAGCAACCATGAGTTCAGGGACGACTTCAACTTCATGGGGGGGCTTGCACCACACCTGCCAAACGAGCTTGTCGAGAGCTATGCCCTGTGGTTCTGGAAGAAACCAGATTTCTGGAACGGCGGCGACAAGTATCCGGTGTCATTCGATAAAAAAAGTTCAATCGCAGTGCACATCACCAGGTATTTCGGAGGGTTCCACTCCGCACACTGGGTGGTCAGGGAAGGGGAGAAGTTCTATGTCTCAAAGGCTTCTTTCGGGAAATATGTCTCAGTGACGCAGAAGGACGAAGGGGAATCACTGCTCCGCAAGACCTATGTTCTGAAGCCTCTCGAGTCAGAATGGGCGGAATATGATCCGGCGCCCCCGTTCAAGATCGATTTCAACCCGGCAACTGCGAAGTTCGCAAAAATGAATTTTTCAAATGTGACCGCAGTGGGATGGCTTGTCCGCCGCGAGCTCAGCAAACCCGAGCAGGTATATTCCAGCCTGAAACCTCCGCATGCGGTGAAATGGTCTGCATTCCGCTGTGATGCGATAGTGGACGCACCTAAGTCTCCATCATATTATGTTCCGATGATCCCGGCCGGCGAAGGATTCTATCTTTCAAAGAACGAAATCACCTACCAGCAGTGGATGAAGGTATGGAGGTCTGCCGTGACAAACCAGTACTGTTATGATCTCGGAGATATTAACTACTCGTTCGTCCGCGATGGCGCCATGGGTTCGATGAGGGCCGACAACCGGGCACACAGTCCTGCGGAACCGGTCACAGACATCACTTGGATCGATGCGGTGACATTCTGCAACGCACTGTCGGAGTTGGAGGGAAGGACGCCATGCTATTTTATGGATTCGGGATTCAAGGAAGTGCTCCGCCGTCCCATCAACCGGGCTGTCCGCGAAGAATGGGGAAAGCGACCTTCAGTCTTCTGGAAGAAAGATGCCGACGGATACCGTCTGCCGACCGTTGCCGAATGGAAGAAGTCTGCCGGAAAGCCGCCCGCCGGTTTGAAGGCTTCTGGAGGGACTCATGCCGTTGGAGAAGGACTTCCCGGTGAGAACGGCCTGTGCGACATGTATGGCAACGTCTGGGAATATGTCTGGGATTCGGATACGGACACGATAAATGATGACACTGCGATTGCACATAAGGTACTCGGTGGCGATTTCCTATATCCTGAAATTACTGAAGGCAGGAGTATTCTTCCGTTTCCCGAAAAACCGTACGGAGGCCATTATTCGACCGGTTTCAGAATTGCGAAAGGTCCTATCCAGACCGGAGACGTGGTCGCTGCGGATCTCGCAGGGATTCCGACATGGGATGTCCAGAGGAATTCGGTGCTGAAGCCTGTAAAAGCCATGGCTAGGGAGGAGATTGAAGCAATCATTTCGAAAGAAATGCCTCTTGTCAGTGTGAACGGTTCCGGGCTGGCAGATGAAAGGGATTTTGTCGATCCGGTCGATAATCTGGACGCGCAGAAAAGACGCAAGGTCGGCGCTGCTGCGAATGACAAGTTCCTCGGCAAGATCACCGAAGAGCAGTACAAGAAGATACTTGAGGAAAACAAGATAGATGACAAGCCGAGAAGACCTTATACCCTTGGCTTAGGAAAGACAGAGGTCCCCTACAGGATATGGAAGCTTGTAAAGGGATGGTCTGAAAACAACGGATACTCGTTCAATTATTCCGGCGACATGGGCAGCACGAGGCATGCAACCGACAGATGTTATTCATATTCACAGGATGAACCTGTTACATTCATATCCTGGCACGACGCCATCGTCTGGTGCAATGCGCTCTCAGAGATCTGCGGCAGGAAACCGGCATATTTCAATGACGCCGACAGGAAGAATCCCTATAAGGAAGCCTTGCTTTTCCGTCTGGACATGTTCGATGCAAGGAAAGGTGCTCCTTTGCTTCCATGGGAGGAGAATACTGGCAGGGCAAGAAAGGCTGGTATCAAACCAAGCTCCGGGAGCGGCGTGAAGATTTTCTTCGACGGCGCCTCGGACGGGTTCCGTCTTCCGATGGCGGATGAGTTCGACAAGGCCGACCTTGGCGATCCTGCGAATATCGCGGAGACCGACTGGATCGGTTCAAACTCCAACGACAAGACACATCCTGTCGGGACAAGGAAGTCTGAAACGAGCGGTCTTTTCGATATGCGAGGGAATGTCCTTGAATGGGGATGGGACAACGACACCCAGTATTTCTATCCGCAAAACTCCATGTATGAAGTCAATGGGAAAGGATATTTCTATGAGAATCCGGATGCTCCCAGGAAGAAGGACTGGTTCTATACGGATTATCCGGCCAACGCCAAATCATTCATAGGATTAAGGATTTCCGCAAAATGAAACTGAAAACCATAATTTTCATCATCGGCTTGCTTCTTGCGCAGCTTCCGCTCTTCGCGCAGAAGGAAGGACGCGAATATGAGGAGGCAGGAAAGAAGAACAGCAAGGAAGCCATACTGAAAAATTTTCCGGAAGGCTCGAAGCATGAATCAACCATGCTTCCCATGAAGGACGGAACGAAGCTGGCGGTGGATGTGTTCATTCCACCGGGAAAAGGTCCGTGGCCGGTGATAATGGCGAAGGGATATTACGGGCATTTCAGCACATCGTCATATTCGGCTCCATGCAAGGGCGGAGAAATCACCTTTGTCTGTGTCGATTCGCGGGGCAAGGGAAATTCGGAAAAGGGGAAGATGGATCCGAAGTCGCCGGACTACGAGATCAGCGACTGCAACGAGATTATCACCTGGATTTCCAGGCAGTCATGGTGCAATGGCAGAATCGGGACTTATGGCGGCAGCGGGAATGCTGTGGCGGCGTACTGCTCCTTCCTCGCCGGCAATCCGGCGATGGTCGTGGTCGCGCCGGGAAATTCAAGCGCCTACACCTACAACTACTGGGGCTTTAACAACGGCGTCAGGCGCGCCTCCCTCTACAACTGGCTGAACTTCATCGGAATCCCCAAGGACGAATGGCCGAAACCGACCTTGCACTCCTTGGATATCCCAAAGTGGGACGACATCCTGGAAAAAGCATCGGCTGATAACAAGACAGTTGTCATTGCAAGCGCCGGCTGGTACGACATTGTCAGCGAATCGGCGATAGAGCTTTTCATGAAGTGCGGAGACAAGGCCAGGATATTCGTAAGCGTAGGTCCTGCCTCGCATGCCGGTGAACTGCCTTTCAAGTTTCCGCGGAATGAAAGCAGCCAGATATCTATGCCGAAATTTGATGCTGTATTACTTGGGAAGGCGAAGATTTCTGAAAAATCCCTCATCTCCTATTTTGTCATGGGTGACAGGAATGACAGCGGAAAGAAGGGTGTCGGCAATGTGTTCAAGACCTCGGAAACCTGGCCGCCGGCAGACAGTTCTCCGGTTCCTTTCTATTTGAATGCCGATGGATCCTTGTCAAAGACGAAACCAACTTCAAAGGATGCGACCCTGAAATACCAGTATGATCCTAGGAATCCTGCCCCGACCATAGGGGGGAACTGGATGTATTCAAAGGAGAACATGGGGCCGCTGGACCAGAGTCCGCTGAAAAACCGCAAGGATATCCTGCGTTTCGCCAGCGAACCTCTCGGAGAACCGGTTGAGATAGCCGGAAAGGTATTTGCCGAGATATTCTTCTCCACTGACGTTGCCGATACTGGGTTTGTCGTCAAGCTTGTAGACATCTATCCGGACGGCTACGAGATGATCATCAGGGAATCCGCCGGAATGGCCCGCTATGCAGGCGGATTGGACAAGCCTGCCCCTGTGGTAAAAGGAACGGTCCTCAAGCTCCGGATGGACATGTGGAGCACTGCGATCGCCTTCGAGAAGGGGCACAGGATCGGATTCTATGTCACAAGCAGCAGCGCACAGGCATATGAGGTGCATCCCAACACATTCGAACAGGTCAAGTCATATGAAAAAAGCCCGGTCGCCAGCCAGGTGATCCATGTCTCGGCTGAAAATGCATCATGCGTGATACTGCCAGTATGCGCTGCAGTTCAGGGAAACAAGGATTGACAGGAGTATCCAGGAGCAGAAATGGTAAAGCCCAACATACTTCTAATAATAACCGACCAGCAGAACTTCAGGATGATGAGCTGTACGGGCAACAGCTATCTGAAAACTCCTGCAATGGACTCAATTGCCGCAAGAGGGGTGCGCTTCGAAAAGGCTTACTGCACAAATCCTCTGTGCATTCCGTCCAGGTTCAGTCTGATGACCGGAAAAATGCCGAGCGAGATCGGACTTTGGGATAATGCTCCCGGAACCATCCCTCCTGTGCCGGAAGAGATTCTCAGGAATGGAATCGGCTGGACTTTCAGGAACGGCGGTTATGAGACCGTATACGGAGGCAAGGAGCATCTGCCACGATTCAAGGCCGCTGATGTCGGTTTCGAGTATCTCTCTTCCGATGAGCGCGATATCCTTGCCGATGAATGCTCCTCGTATCTTTTCAGGAAAAAGGACAAGCCGTTCTTCCTTGTATGCTCGCTGATCAACCCGCACGACATCTGCCTCATGGCCCTGAAGGAGAAGGCGGAATCCGAACTTGACAAGCTGATACTTTCAAAAAGCCAGGTGGAGATTGAGACCCTCGAAAAGGCGCTGGTTATGCCGAGTGACGCTGACAGGAAAATATTCTTTGACAGACATTGTCCTCCACTACCTCCCAATTTTGATTTTCAGAAGGATGAACCGGGAATGATTGAGGACTTTGTCGCAAGAAGGGCCTTCCAGAAGCATGTCCGCCATAACTGGTCGGAAGAGAAATGGAGGATGCACCGCTGGGCCTACTGCCGTCTTACGGAAATGGCCGACACCCAGATTGGCAGAGTCCTTGACGCCCTGGAAAAATCTGGACATGCTGACAACACAGTAGTTGTTTTTACGAGTGATCATGGGGACAACGATTCTTCGCACAGGCTCGAACATAAGTCTGTCTTCTATGAAGAATCGACAAAGGTTCCTTTCATAATCTCTGCGCCTGATTCGGTGCAGGGAAAAGTTGATCTGGAAAATCCTGTATCCAACGGGCTGGATATTTTCCCGACGCTCTGCGATTATGCCGGAATATCGCCTCCTTCCGATCTCAAAGGATTCAGCTTAAGACCTCTGGTTTCCGGAAAAACTACAGGAATTGAAAGAAAAATTATTCCCGTAGAGGGGGAGCTGGGCAGGATGGCGGTCTCATCGAAGTTCAAGTATGCGCTTTATGATGGTGGTGAAAACTGCAAACAGCTTTATGACCTTGAAAGGGATCCATGGGAGACACAGAACTACGCAAATGAACCTGGGCTGAGAAAGACAATGGAGGAATATGAGAAGTTCATTGCAGTGAATTTTCCGGTAAAACCTGTATTGTAAAAAAACTATCTTAATTTGAAGGGATGACAATGACTCAGAACAAACCTAATGTAATCCTGATATGCGTTGATCAATGGAGGGGTGACTGTCTCGGAATTGATGGGCATCCAGTTGTCAGGACGCCATATCTGGACAAGCTTGCACAGGAGGGAGCGCGGTTTTCACATGCTTATGCGGCATGTCCGACATGCATAGCGGCAAGGGCCTCGCTTCTTACCGGTCTCACGCAGGAGACTCATGGGAGGATAGGCTACAGGGACGGAGTGCCGTGGAATTATCCGGTTACCATAGCCTCCGAATTCACGCGCCAGGGATACCAGACCCAGGCAATAGGCAAGATGCATGTCTATCCTGAACGCAACCGTGTAGGATTCGAGAATGTCATACTTCATGACGGATTCCTGCACCATGCACACGACAAGCATCCATGCGACTATGACATGGTTGACGATTATCATCCCTGGTTGAGGCAGCAGCTTGGCCGTGACGCGAACGATTTCGAACATGGAATGAACTGCAACTCGTATACCGTACGTCCATGGGACAAGCCGGAACACACGCATCCGACCAATTTCGTAGTTTCACAGTCAATTGAGTTCCTGAAGAAGAGGGATCCTACGAAACCTTTTTTCATGTTCATGTCGCTGCACCGTCCTCATCCACCTATTGATCCTCCGGCCTGGGCGTACGAGCTCTACAAGGACGTGGAAATGCCTCCACCACCGGTCGGGAAATGGAGCGAAATGTTTGCGAAATGCGCACAGCCCAGCCGCCCCGATCTCTGGTACGGGAAAATGGCACCTGAAATCCTCCGGAGCGCACGCGCCGGATATTATGGGCAAATGACCCACATAGACCATCAGATGAACAGGTTCTTCGAGACGCTGCAGATGTACGGACAGTTTAAGAACAGCTATGTCTGCTTTGTCTCAGATCACGGAGACCTCATGGGCGACCATGATCTCTTCAGGAAAAGCTTCCCGTATGAAGGGTCGGCCAGAGTTCCTCTGATCCTGAAAGGTCCGGAAGGAGGCGATATAAGAAGAAACCATGTCAGTGGAAGAGCCATAGAGCTGAGGGACGTAATGCCCACCCTGCTTGAATGCGCCGGCCTCGAGGTGCCTGATTCCGTGGAAGGGAAAAGCTTCCTGGACAACGCCTGCGGCAAGGACAGGGAAATACATCCATGCATACACGGAGAACATGGAGTTCCATACCAGGGTTCGGCCCACTATCTGACAGACGGGCGCGAGAAGTATGTCTGGTTCAGCGGGAACGGGCATGAACAGCTTTTCAATCTCGACAAGGATCCAAATGAACTCAACGATCTTGCATCGTCCGCGAAATTCGCAGCCAGCCTGAAGAAATGGCGCAGCACGATGATTGAAGAGCTGAAGGGACGCGAAGAAGGATTCTCCGACGGGAGGAAGCTGGTCATAGGGCGTCCGGTGAAGAGTGTGCTGGACACGATCGGGAAGTTCAAATAAAACATCTAAATCAGGTTCAGGTTGTTCCTGAGATTGTTGCGGATCCGTGTAATCCTCTGAAGGACTGTTTCGACATCATCCCTGTTCGGTTCGGACGTCCCGTAGCTTATCTTTGAATATATCAGGAAGATGACGCAGACGTCCTTGCTGAGGTTGTAGTCGAGCCTTTCAAGGGAGGCGCCGTAGTCGAAGAGCTCCATGTTATGATCCCTCCTGAGACCCGAGAGCTCCAGCAGCTCGCGGGTGATCCTGTAGCAGAGGTTGATGTTTTCAGCAGGATGCTTCTCTGAAAAGCTGTGGAACCTTTCAATGATGGCGAGGCATTTCCTGATCCTCCTCCTGCGCCTCAGGAAATTCCTTATCTTCAGGACGACCAGGTATATGAAGCAGACGCCCAGGATGGACAGCATCGTCAGGAGTCCGTTGAATCCGACAAGCCAGAAAAGCACTTTCTTCACCCCGTTGATGAAGAGGTTCCACATCACGGAGGCGTTATGCTTCAAATCATTCCACATGACCTTCATCTTCTGGATACTGCCCGCCGTATTTTGCTGCTGTTCGTATGGATTTTCACCGGAGAGCCTGCTGACCGTGGTTTTAAGTTCCTGTTCCGTAACCGGAATGTTCGCGGCAATCCTCTGCAGGAGGCTGGGCTGCGGGATGTCCTTGTTCTTTTCTTCCATCAATGCAGCTGTCTTGCCTGCCTTCGAGGTCACAAAGGCCTTGGTGTGTTCTGTTATTTCGGGTGGAACCAGCTTCCATTCATCGCCGAAAGGATCCTTCAGGGATCCGATCAGCATGGGACTTGTCCTTGATATGACCTGTCCCGGAGGCGTGCCATCGAATGTCAGCCATCCCTTCCCTTCGATGAACAGCTGGGCCCAGGCATGCGCATGGTATTCATAGACCTCGAAAGCGCCGCTCAGGGTATTGTAGTTGCCAGGTGAGAACCCCAGGGCCAGGCGCGAGGGGATCCCGTTCAGCCGCGCCAGTACTGCAAGAGTGGTCGCGTAATGTTGGCAGTTGCCCTCCTTCATCTCAAAAAGGAAATAATCGGCTATCTCCCTGTCTTCAGGAATCTTCTTGGCGTCCATCCTGTACTTGAAATTGTTCCTGAGATAGTCACGCAGCAGGATGGCCTTGTCATATTTTGTTCCGCCTTTGGCAGTTACGGATGATGCGAGATCCTGCAGTCTTCTGCTGGTAATCTCCTTTGGAACAGCCGTATAATGCTCCTTCTTGAGTTTTTCAAACCATAGACGCTCAGGCTTGAAGGCCTTGTCTGCGTTTTCAACGGTGAAGCTTGTGGAGATGACAGAGTAGGTCATGGGGAGCTTTACTGATTCCGGGTTCAGCAGCCTGCAATTGTAGAAGGTGTTCTCGACCTGGTAGCTTGTGTTGAACGGAAACTCGAAGTATCTCGGCATGAATGCGCCGTAGAGGACAGGGGAATACATTTTCACCAGGGTGTAGCTCTGGTAGATCGAATTTCCGGAATAGTCCTCCAGGTATGATTTGATCTTCTGCTTCTTCATTTCAGGAGTAGCCAGCCATTTGTGGCCGTCATATGCGTCATACAATGAACCCAGCCAGTACATTTTGACCGGTGATTTCACCCTGAATACCAGGTCGTCTCCAGGAAGTCCTCCTCCGCTGCCGTCCCCGTCTACCTTGTCCTCGGAATTGGCATTATCGGTGACCTGGTTTCCTGTCTTTCCGGCTGACGTCGGCTTCATGGGAGTATCCTGCACAGTCGTCCCCGTACTCGAGGAGGCCATCAGTTCCGCCTTGAACCAGCTGCCGTATTCAGGAGGTAGATAGTTGACGTTCTCGCTCATGATCGATGTTGTCACAAATCCTGCTCCAGTTTTAGTCGGCGATGGGAAAAACGAGCAGAAGTAGATCCATAGAATGATCGCAATCGTGGCATGGATGGCGAAGTAGTTCCAGTTCTGCGACAGGGGCTTGAGGGAGAACTTTATGGAGTAGTCTCCGGCCAGCGGGATAAGCCTGGAAGAATAAAGCATTATGAGCCCCGAGACGAGCAGCACCGGCAGGCAGTAGATGAAGGCATCCCTCGGAAAGACGGATCCGCAGATGACGAGGATCACGCTGAGCATGCACTGTATTCCATAGTCCTTCATGTTCAAGGTCGTCCCGAAGCTGACTCCGATGATGCACAGGAACTCTATGAGATATTTTTCGATGGTGACATGGGAGGATGCGCGGTATATGAGCCACGCCATGGCAAGAGCGAGGATGGAGACCTGGATTATCTTGCGTGTTGTCAGTCCCAGGATTTTCCTGCTGATGAAGATAGAGGCGCCTGCGGCAAGGGAGGACATGATGATCAGATGGGCGAGCTTGGGATTGCCATACTGCCAGATCGCGGAAGTCGCCGCCATTGTGAAAAAGATGCAGCTCAGCAGATGTACAGCCGTCTTTGACAGCATATAGGATTTCTTCTTTAAAGCCGCTTCAGCCATATGTCAGTACCCTTGGAATGTTCGAGTTGATGTCCAGCACTCCCGGCGGGACTGCAGTATATCTGGAATAGGACTCAATGGACTTGTTTGAGATCTTATAGGGCGCGAAGAAATTCTCCATCGGCGCCGATATCCATCTGATGTCGACACCACGCTGCATCAGGAAGTCGAAACGGTCGGACAATTTCTGGTTTTCAGAGAGGGTCAGGCAGTACAGTATTGAATTGGGAGGAACCGCGGATTCGGCAGTCTCCATGAGCTGGTCCAGGCTTGTGGAAGACGTCTGGATCATTGAAAGAAGGTCCAGTATCTCCCTCCTAAGTCCAGCGCCTGTCCCGTTGAGGATGACTGTCTCGCCTGTCCTGCCGTCAGGGGCGATGAACATTATCCGGCAGTACATACCGCATACATAGTTGGTTATGGTCGCTGCGGTCTTCACGAGATGCTCGAAGTTGTTGACAATGGGATTGAGTCCGGTCCTCCTTCTTTCAGTGTCGAGGAGTATGCATAGGGTCACCGACGAGTGCGATTCGAATTCGCGCACCATCAGCTTCTTCTGCTTGGCGGTCGCCTTCCAGTGGATGAAACGCATGCTGTCGGAAGTCCTGTATTCCCTCACGCCGAAGAACTCCTCTCCGAGTCCGGATACGCCGATCGGCTTTCCGGAGGTGGAAGCCTGTATCTTGTTCTTCTTGAATATCGGCATCCAGGAGACCGGAAATATCTCAGGATAGACAGTGATCTCCTCGTGGAACTTGAACTTCCTGACCCTCCTGAACAGTCCGGCGGGATCCCCTCCGATGAGATATATCCTTTCAAGACTGTAGTTTCCCCTTGTGACGGCGTTGAATTCGCGGTTGATGAGACGGGTCTCCCCGGGCTTGAGCGGTTCAACGGCCACGCTGCCGAGAGGGCTGTCGGAGAAGGGCAGCTTCTCCCTTATCACGAATGACTGCCTTGTTATCCTGCCCCTGTTCCTGACGGTGATTGGAAGGATGATCTTTTCACCCGCGCAGCAGTCCGAACCGGGGCTCCTCCATACATCGATTTTCCTTATGGAAAGAAGCGACATTATGAAACTCGCCCCAAGGACCGCGAAGAATCCCGCCGCCGTTATTCCCGCCGCAAGATTGATGTTGGACAGAGACACCCCGAGAGAGGCGAAGCACAGGAAAATCATCGCCCATCCTCTGGCAGTGGGTGAAAATGGAAGCATGGGAAAACCTTCTAAATTGGGTTGTTGGATTAATGGATGATTGGATTGTTGGGTTTTGGATAAAGCAATATTCCAAAAATCCAGTAATCCAATAATCCTTCTTACTAAAGTTTCTGTTCTTCTTCCTTGACGGGTATTTTTTCCAGGACATCCTTCAGGACGTCGAACGAGTTCTTGAATTCACCCTGGGAACGCAGTTTCATGGAAACCCTGTGGGCGAGCACGGTCGGAACCAGCTCCCTTACGTCCCTTGGCATCACATACTGCCTGCCATGATATGCCGCCAGGCTCTGGCTCGCCCTCATGAGCGCAAGGGAGGCCCTGGGACTGCATCCGTTCGAGAGAGAGGGATGCTTCCTTGTGGCTTCGGCGATGCCCAGGATATATTCCTTTATCGGTTCGGACACATGCACCTGCCTGACAAGGGAATGGCACTGGAGGATCTCAGTCGCCTTGACGACATATGAAATCTCATTCAACGGATGCTGTTTCATCTGGGATGTAAGGATTTCCTTTTCCGCCTCCTTTTCAGGATAACCGATTGATATCCTCATCAGGAATCGGTCGAGCTGCGGCTCAGGCAGCGGATATGTGCCATGGTAGTCGGACGGATTCTGGGTCGCAATCACAAAGAAGGGTTTTGGAAGGACGTGCGGCTTGCCGTCAATGGTCACGACCGAGTCGGACATGCATTCCAGAAGACTCGACTGGGTCCTCGGTGTCGTCCTGTTGATTTCATCGGCGAGGATGATGTTTCCGAAGATAGGACCCGGTATGAAGCTGAAATCCTTGAGGGAGTCGTCGTATATGTTGATTCCCGTTATGTCGGATGGCATCATGTCCGGCGTGAACTGTATCCTCTTGTAGGCGCCCTGTATGGACTTGGCGAGCGCCTGGGCGAGTATGCTCTTGCCTACGCCGGGTATGTCCTCGATCAGCAGGTGCCCGTCGGCGAACAGGCAGATGATAACGTTCCTTATGACCTCGTCCTTTCCCTTGAAAACTCTTTTTATATTGGTCTCTATCCTCTTTATCATCAGTGTCATGAAGTCAGGAGTGTAATACTCCGAGGTCCTCATTCCGCTCTGGCGCTTGATGGACATGGTCTCGGTGTCGACCGCCAGATCCGTGTTGTTGAAGACAAAGACATTCCCTCCGATCTGCACCACGTCCAGGTGTTTCAGCTCGTAGCTGCCTTCAATCGGTGCGGAATTCACAAATGTGCCGTTGGAACTGCCAAGATCCTCTATAATCACGCAGCTTCCATCGTTGTTTATCCTGGTGTGCTTTCTTGAAACATCGCCGGAATCAAAGACAAGATCACAGGCGGGATCTCGTCCAATTATGAACTCCCCCCTGTCCAGCTTTATTTCCGATTGCTTGTTATAACCTTTCTGGACATTTAATGTTGGCATATGCAATAAACCTTTTTGTTGGGATGGACGGATGATTGGAAGGTTGGGAAATATTGGCTGCTCAAAAATTTCAACTGGGATTTTCTTCAAGCATCCATCCAGCAATCCATCCATCCAGCAATCCATGTCTTTCAATACGCATTAATATAGGATTTCTTACAGGATTTACTCTAGGGTAACCTCTAAAAATTCACATTTGATTTTTCTTTTATTATAAAGAATATCCGGCCCTCATTGAGGCGATGGAGGATGTCTGTAATACACAGTTGCCTGCGGTGGTGATGGGATGGATTCCAGGAGATTCTTTATTCTGAACGGAATTTAATTATTTCCTTCTTCCTGTCCTGGAGCTGGAGAATAAGCCTGCAGTCGACTTCAACAGGCTTGTACTCGCCGGTTATATGATATGCGCTGAATCCGGGAAGCCAGTTGATCAGGAGGCAGAGCCATCCGGAAAATCCATACGAGTAATCGCTTATCGTAACGGGATATTCCTTCTCGGTGCTTGTCGATTTCAGCGTGAAATTATATCCCCACTCAAGATAGGTGTACATCGGGATCACGCCGATGGAGAGGACATGGAAGGGGATTGTCACCATCATCGGTATACGTGTCTTCTGGTATGGCTCTATGTACTGTATGATGAAGTCAGGCCTGTTCGACAGTTCATGGGAGTAGTTGATCTCCTTCACGTAGTCCGTTATTTCGAAATAGTTCTTCAAGTCCCTGGCATAGCTCTGCAGCACCTCGTCCTTCTCATATACAATTCCAATTACGACCCTGTCCTTGTTTTTCCTGTCCTTCCTGCTTTTTACCATATCCAGCAGCTGCTGGTTCTCCTCCTCGGTTATCATGGGCACCGTCCGTACGGAAGTGCAGCCAGATCCGGCAAGGAGGATAAGAAATAAGATTATCGATGCGATGTATCTCATATTTTACGGAGCGCCGGCATCCTGCCGGCATTTCCCTGTGTTAACTGTTTTATTAAAATAACTGCCGGCAAGACCTGTCCTGAGTTCATCGAAGTATGCCGGCGCTCCTCGGAAATTACTTAACTGGCGCCGGATATCCCACGGTCTGAGCCAGGATGATTTTCTTTTCCGCCGGAAGTTTCAGGGCTTCTGCAAGAGCTTTCTTGTCGCCGATCATGCCGCGCACAACCGTTGCCAGCCCCTCTGAAGCACAGAACAGATATATGTTCTGGCTTATGAAACCGACATCCGCGCCTGCATACAGCGACAGATCATCCTGGGACGCGCCCTTCATCTTTGATGTGTCAGCCACGAAGACAAGATTGATTGGCGCTGGGGCAACAAACTCCTGCGGACCCGTCATCTTCCTGAGATCCCCTTTTGCAACCGCCTTCAGGATGTTGGCCTTGGCATCATAAAGATATGTGCCTTCCTCCATGACGACATAGATGTCAATTTCCTGCCAGTTGCGTGTTGACGGGGCTGTCCTCTTGCCTGAATCCGGGCGGTTTATTCCAAAGCCGGCCCACAGCAGATCAGAGAGCACCTGGAGAGGCAGCTTCTTTGTGTCGTAGGCCCGTGAAGTCTGGCGTTCCTTGAGCGCCTGCATGAGGGGCTTGCCCCCCTCGGTCTTCGGCGCCGGAAGCGCCATGTCCCTGAGTTCCTGGGCCCCTGCGAAATTCGCAAGCATCACCAATGCGATCGAGGCCAACATCAATTTCAAGTTCAATGTTTTCATTTTCCTCCCCCTTTTTTATTTTCTAATTATAAGTCTTAGAAATGAAGAAAGCCCGATAGACAGTATAATAATCAGCATCAGGATCTCGACGATCATATAAAACCAAAAGGTCACCGGAGCCTTATCGCGTTCAATGTGTCCTTTCCTTGTCCAGACCCTTCCTGATATATAGTCCCTGTGAGTCCTCCATATGCAAAAGATTAAAAACGGGAACAATATGATAAACAGATATTTGAACATAAAATAAATCCATGCTCTATAAAGACATAAATATGTACCCAGTAATGTAGCCGGTAAATAGTGTTTGGGCAATCGAATCAAAATGCTATATTATGATCAAATACAGCAGCCTGAAAAAGGGAAACTCAACGTCCACGACAATCCATACTCCAGGCTTTTCATATCCTGAACAATTTTGATATCCCAAAAGGCTCGTCACGCGACGGAAAGAAGGACGAGCACGGCAATATCCTCGCCGACTACACCACATGGACGAGTGCAAGCGACCTGAAGTCAAAGAGCTACTATTTCCGCACTTACGACAACAGCCAGATCCGCTCGGTCGACCTAATGAAAATGAAACTGGATTCTAAGGATATCGTCAAAATATCGATGAAAGGCAATGAGATCATCAAGCCGCTTAATCCCTGATGTGTATTTTTATCTTTACGCATGGAATGCGTTAGGTAATAAAGCCTATGGTTTCAACCATAGGTATAGGATCCCAAAAATTATTTTGCCCTGAAGGGGCAGAGTATACTCCGTCCCTACAGGACGAATCATTTTTTTATATATGTCCTGTGGTTGAAACCACAGGCTATATTACTCAATCCCTTCAGGATTTGCATATGCACGCAACGCGCAGGTAGTTAATTAGTTATGTCTTAGGTTAACGGCATTGGCATGGCACCGGTTTGTGCTGCACTGTCATAAAAACAGTCTCCTGATTTTTATCAGTCGTACTGCATGCGGATTCTCTGCATGTAGGTCTGGTTGCAGCTGTCGGAGAGTCCGCCGGGGCGGGATCTTTCCATCCAGAGGTCCTTGTGTTCAGCCATCAGATCCAAAAGCCTCAGCGTGAGCTTGTGCAGGATGTCATGTGGAGTGGAGGCGCCTGTCTTCTTGTTGAGGAAGGCGCGTTCGGCATTCCAGAGCGCGAGTTCCGCAGCGAATCGGCACTCCCTTGCTATAAGGGGATCCTTTGCGGGAATATTCTTCAGGAGCGCTTTAAAGTTGGCGCAGCACTTCTCCCAGTCTTCAAGTTTTCCCGGGAATGAAGGATTGAGGAAAGGCTTCCTGAATACGTCAAAAGTACAGTTGGAATTTCCAGTTACTACGCAGTCGTCGGCTTCACCAAGCTTGTAGAGCCATTTGCCTAAGGCTGGCTCGTTGAATACATGATTGGCTTCCGCTTCGGGATCGGTATATGATTTTCCGCTCCACGCGACTGCTACACCGTCCATCATTCCGAAAAGGCTGACTGGCCACTGCTGGTTGTGTCCGCAGTCACCCCATTCCGTTATGACGAATCCTTTTGCGGAATTCGCAGATCCTTCGGTTGCGGCGAGTTCCAGGTTCTTCCTCCTGTTATTGGTCCTGCTTGTGAAGGAGTTCCAGCCGTTGGCTCCAGGATAGACCCAGGCGTCGAGACCGGCTTCACCGAGGCTCTTGAGCCTGTTCTTGAAATCTGTATTTCCATCATAGCCCCATACATTCCCGATGAGTTCCGGTGGGAGAGGGGGGATCTCGCTGCGCTTGTTGCCGAAATCCGGATCCACCCAGAATGACGGGCGTTTGCCGTTTTTCACGACGAATTCTGCGACATCCGCAACATGTTCGCCATAGACTGCGTTCCTGCCGCGCTTCTCCACTTCCGCCTTGGATCTGCCTTTGCCGAGATCCCAGGGCTCATCGCAGCCGATGTTTACATAATCGCCGGAACAGAGAGGCATTAGTTCGGCAAGGAGTTCCTTGACAAACTTGCGCGCCTTCATGTCGGTAGCGCAGAGGGTGTTCGGTTCTATATACCAGTACATGCTGTAGAAATGGCCACGGTCCATTTCCCCGAGAGCTGCGTACTGGGGATGTTTGAGCCATCTTTCGAAATGGCCGAGCACGTTCTGGTTGGCGCAGAGGGAAACGCCGCGTTCGCTGCAATAGCGGTCGAGCATGATCATCTCTTCGGAAGTAATAGGAGAAGCGTCGCGCCAGACGGTTTCGTGTCCCTTGTATGCGAAGGTGTGTTCGATGTAGAGCTCCAGATGGTTGCCCTTGAGTTCGGCGATTTTGTCGACAAGCTGGAACAGGGTGTTCATTGTCGGGACGCGGTCGCGGGAGATGTCGAGCATGACGCCGCGTTCCGGGAATGCCGGCCAGTCCTCGATCTTGAGAATGGGCAGTTCCTTTGGAAAACTTTTGAGAAGCTGCGATACAGTCCTTAGCGCATGCGTGATTCCGGTATCTGAAGAGGATCTGATGGAGATGAACCCCTTCGGATTGATGTCCATGGCATATCCCTCGAAACCTCCTTTGACCGATGAATCGTACGAACAGCGGATGAATGAATCACTGTCGCCCATGAGCGCTTTCCTCTTGAAAACCATTTCAACTGATTTCTGGGCTGCGCCGCCGACTGTGATTGTCGACGGGACTTTTATCTTGCCTTTGCCGATATCGCATTTTACGGGCTGGGGGAAAAGCATCAAATCTGATGGTTTCACTTTTAATCTCCTAATATGTTAAACCAATTTAATGAGGTAATTCAAATTTACGGACGCGGCAAGCGCGTCCCTCCATCTTAATCCGCCACGGCGGATGGATTGTCTTGTTTACCCGCCTGCGGCGATGCCATAGGCGACCAAGGGGTGTACCTACTTAAAAACTTTATTATACCATTGCATCGATCAACCGGCAAATCATTTCCGTGCCGACAGATATCCCCATACGAACACGTTCGGTGCCCAGGTATCCACGACGAACTCGTTCATTGACACGAACAGGAATATGTCGAAGTATGCTTCCGTCAACGGCCAGTCATATGGATTGGGCCAGCATACGTTAGGCTTGCTCAAATGCTGGGCGATAGGCCAGTCGAAGAAACCGCCCTTCCAGTTCCAGTAGTCGATATTTCCAAACACTGTAAATCCGGCTGGCACGGGCTGACCGCTTGAACGTGAATCCAGATGGAGCGGATGTTTTACGGGATTCGCACCCAGTCCGGTCGTATACACAAGGTTGTTCGGATTGCAGCCCGACTGGAACTGGCATGACTGTACAGCTCCCCTGAGGTATTCTTCCTTTCCTGTCAGAAAATGCGCGCGTGCCAGCTCCGTTCCCCCCGATGTGCTGAAAAAGCCCATGAACATAGGCCTTCCCTTGTCCATCGAAGTCAGATTGTAGGCGTTGCCTGAAGCGTATGCGAGTGATTTGTCGGCCTGCTTGACGACGGCCGCCAGGGCGTTCTTCTTGATTTCAGGATCAGTCTTTGCATCATCCATCCTTGCATATAGGAACGCCGCGTCGCACTGGACATGTTTCCCCCACCAGAAGACGTCGGCCTTCGGATCTTTCAGGCAGGTGGACTGCAGGAAGACATCATGGTATTTCTTGTCGCCTGTAATATCATAGAGGATCAGTGCTGAAAGATTCCTTGCATCGGTCGCGACCCAGACTTCCTTGAGCTTTGACAGCGTTCCGTCGGCAGTCCTTTTCGCATAATCTGCTTCCGCCCAGTTGAACGCCTTGACCGCGCTGTCCTCATAGACTTTAGCGAGTTCCGGTTTTATAGGCTTCAGGACTTTGGCCGCGCGTGCCGCAACAGACGCGTAGAACCATGAGTCGCGGATGTTGGGTGCGGTCACATATGCATGCTGGGAAGTAAGCCAGCTGAGCTCTCCCGGAGCGGGATCTCCCTTTGTCTCGATTCCATACGGTATTCCACCGTCGGGAAGCTGAAGCCTCTTGAAACAATCAATCTCAAAGAGTGCTTCCGTGATGATGTCCGGCACCCCATCCATCGGCGGAATATTTAGTTTCAGGGAATTGAAATATTTCGGGTAAAGTTCAACCATTTCCAGCTGCGCCATAGTTGTCTTCATGTGCGTGACTCGGCGCGGATTCCAGTCGCCGGCGTCGTGATAGCCGCCCCAGGCGTCCTTTACCGCCTCGCCTGTGTCGCCCTTTACGATCCCTTCGAAATCCTCATTTCCGTTGACGAGGACATCATAAGTCGAACGGGTGACTGCTGCGCCATCCGCAGGATTGAAATCGCGTGGCTTCTTAAAGTCGGTATACGGAGGCCCAAGTTCGATTCCGCTGCGGTTGTTGTAAAGGCCCTTCATCTGGAACAGGAAAGCCTTCTCCCATGCCGCATTCCCGATCTCGAACGGATAGCTGCATCCGATTCCATCCACAAAGACCCGGTAGCTTCCCGGAATCTTGAAATCGCTGAAATCCATCCTCCAGACTTCCGTATTGCTGAAATTCTTCTGGCCTTTATTGTATAGATCCTCCTTGCCGCCGACTTCAAGAATGCGTTCAAGATTCCCGGAAAAGACCGCCTTGCCGTCCGCAGCCTGAAGGATTGAGAACTTCATGCCTTCCGGGAATTTGCATGGGCCTCCAGTACCGAGCCAGACAGAAAGAAACGCCCGTTTCGCCGGATCATCAGGACGATAACCGATCTGGTTGGCGTGCACTGATTCGCTTCTGGCATTCTGCAGGTCAGCCTTGAAGGTCAGATCCGGATTTTTGACATTCAGGGCGTTTATTGAAATCGAATATGTCTTTCCAGGAATGAAAGGTTTGGCAGCCTTGAGATAGACCGTGTGCCGCATGGGAAAATTTGTTTCGCCTGACAACTGCCAGTCGATGGGCATGCTCTTGCGGTATGCCGCCAGCGGTTTGACGCCGGCCTTATAGGCATCGTCGTCCAATGATGTGATAGTATAGTTTTCCGGATTGTCGGCGTGGAACTCCAGGAGGGGATCGCCCTCGATTGACTCGAAGGTCGAGAACCATTCCTGTTTTTCCCCCTGGAGCCAGCCGATTTCCTTCCCTCCTCGGACAAGCTTGGCGCGCCGGACTGTTCCATCGCTCCATTTCTCATCCTTCTTCACGTCTCCATCCTGAGGCTCGTACTTTGAAAACTTCACATTTCCGATTTTCTGCGCTTCGATCGTCAGGGAAAGAATATCAGGTGCGGCAATGGAGACAAGAACGACTCCGGGCGAGCGGTCAGAGCGGACGCTGTATTTCTTTATCATCTCCTCGCGTGCCTTGGCTGTGCGTTCCTTCTCCTCGGCATCACGTTTAGCCTTGAGCGCGGCGGCATCGGCCTCCTGTTTCGCATAAGCCTCGCGTTCGGCAAGCAGCTTCGCATCAGGAGCAACCAGGACTACGGCATCCACTTCCACGTCGATAACTCCCTTCCCCCAGTCACCGAGCAGCTGGTATTGTGTGATACGTGCGAGATCCAGCACACCGGGATTGTCAGGATTCTTCTTGTTCTCCAGGATGTTCGGCTTTGTCAACGGAACACAGCCTTTCGGGGTCACAATGGTAAAGTTCTCCTCGGCCTTTGGAATGGCGAATTCCCAGAGCCCGCTCCTGCCGTCGGCGTCGACAAGGATCATCCTGATCGACTTCGCGCTGTTTTCAGCCCTGGACCTGAATTTTAATGCAGGCGATTTGGTGGCGTGTGATGAGAGATCCAATGTCGCATTGATGCCGGCTCCGCCGTCGCACTTAATTCCTTTCAGTACGGCCTTCCCATTTTCAACCTTCACAAGATCCTTCCATGACAGATAGGAAAAAAGGAAAGGAGCATCGAACTCGCTGATCACGAATTGTTCATCGGCTTTCGGCGCCTGCTGCGCATGAATGTTGAACTGGACCATCAGGACAGCTGCAAAAATAAATATTCCGCAGCTACGGCAGAGAACTCGAATCATCTTTGCATCTCCTTGATATTTTATTGATAAAATCCAGTATCTATGGACTTCTTGAACCCAACCCCAATTATCCAGTAATCCAAAAATCCATTAATCCGTCATCCTGTGGGATGACACACTCCCATCAGTGCAATATCGGGGCGCTTGCTCCGGCGTATATTCCTCCGGAGCCGACATACGAGGCAAACCAGCACCTGTCCTTGAGCCCCTGGGCGTCCAGTGATTCGACGTGTCCGTCCCACATCACCGAATTACAGGCTCTCATATGTCTTCTCGTGGGATAAGCCCAGCAATTGCTGACTGTCGTCGACTGGGGATTGCATGACTGGTGTTTCTCCGGCAGTGAATTCCCCTGAGACCATGTATCCATCAGCGCAATATATTTTTCAGGTTTGCCTATCCTGTTGATATTCCTCAGGTATGCCAGATCATAGGTGTTGGGCCCCCACTGCACGGTAATGTTCGGGTAAGGTTTATCCTTGCCTGGGAAAGTAGGCCAGCCGATCGGCGCATAACTCATGTTTTCATTGACCGCATATCCAGCCCCGTAGGTGCAGTACACGTCCTTGTAGCTGTAGGGTGTGTCTGACGGACAGACGGCGACGGCAGGATTCTTGTTGAGATAATTGTTTTCGACAAGCCGGTAGGACCAGCCCCACCAGTTTTCAAGGCTCTCATAGACAAAACTGTCGCTGTCGAAGGCATATGCCATCTCGGCGAGGGATGACTGCCTGAGATTGCTCTTGCATACGGCGGACTTTGCCGTCTCCTTGGCATTCTTTAGTGCCGGAAGCATCATGGCGGCAAGAATTGCGATGATCGCAATGACGACGAGTAATTCTATAAGCGTGAAAAATAACCTGTTATGCCTAGATCTCATTTTGATATATGCCTCATTTCATGCATGTCGGGTTTTAACCCGACGATTAATTGGCGGTTTAAAAACCGCCTTACTTATTTTGACTCAGAGCGGATTAGGACTGCCTGGGTATATGCCTGCAGTTCCGATATATGCCGAGTTCCATTTTTTATCCTTGAGATCCACGGCATTCATGGACTCGACATGAAGGTCCCACATTACGGCATTGCAGGTTCTCATATGCCTCAATGCAGGATATGCCCATTGGTTGGTCCCGGTGGACTGGGGATCGCACATCTGCGATATCGTTCCCGCCGACCATGTGTCCAGGAGGAACACGTATTTCTCAGATTTCCTGATCATGTTGATGTTCCTGAGAGCTCCAGTAGTGCCGCTTGGAAATGAAATTGAAGTGCTCGGGAACGGCTTGTCGGCTGAAGTAAATCCGGATACGTTTTCATGTACCCGGTATCCTGAGCCATATGTTGTGAAGACATTATTGTAGACGAATGGTATTTCCGACGGGCAGACCGCCACTGCAGGTTTTGCATTCAAATAATTGCACTGTATCACAAGACTCGACCAGCCATGCCAGTTGTCATAACATTCGTAGAACCAGTTGTTGTTGTCGTAGGCATAGTTCATTCCGGCAAGACCTGACTGCCTGAGATTGCTCCTGCACAGGGTGGCGCTGGCAGTATCCTTTGCATTCTTCAGCGCAGGCAGCAGCATTGCGGCAAGAATTGCGATTATCGCAATTACGACGAGTAATTCTATCAAAGTGAACTTGTTTTTCATTTGAATGACTCCATTTGTCATTTTATCAGAATTACCACAGGCAGGCAATATGCAATTTCTGATTGTCTTCATGGCAGCCTCATGTTATATGGCATCCTGAACGGGCCGGAAGGTTTTTCACCGTTGATTATCTGATTCAGAAGCCCTACCGCCTTTTCAGGAACCTCCTTCTGTTCAACTGAGAAGTCAGCCACAGGGAAATTATAATGGTTGAAGGCGGAGAACACATATGCAATCCTGATATCCCTGCTTCTGCACAGCCTGTCAACCAGTATTGCATACCTGTTGAACTCCTCGCCGATGAAAAGACAGTCGGCTTGGGGATTGTCCGCGAATATCCTTTCAAGTGCGACGACGGGATCTTTCACACTTGGAGTTTCAAGGATTATTGGTCTTTTGAGACCGAACCCGGCATATCCCGAAAGTGCTGTGTCAAGTCTCGCCCTGTTCCAATACAATTCCAGGTCGCCGCTTGTAAAAACAGGGTTCTTCTTGCCTGAATCCGAGAAATATTTCATTGCGGACCTAACCAGGCCTTCCTCGTCGAACGTTATGGAATTAGGCTGGTTCCTGATACCGGTGTTGACGAGGACATGAGGAACCCCGTACCTTTCCAGCGTACTGAGAATCGACGCATCGACGTCTTCGAAAAGAATTATACCGTCAGAAGAATTCTCCGATATGCAGCGCGGGAGTGCGTCGTCCTTCATGATCTCGAAGTTGACTGTCTGTCCGTAGCTTTCAGCGTGGCGGATCAGGAAGTTGACGGCGTTGAACGGGATCTTGTAGAAGCTTTTGAAGAGGACTGTGATCGAACCGTGCCGGCCGGATACGAGATTTACCGATGTCCTGTTCGGACGGTAGTTGAATTTCCTGGCGATGCCGGTGACCCTGCTGAATGTCTTGCGGCTGAAACGCGAGCTGGAACTGCCTCCGCCGAGGATGCTGGAAACCACCTGCTTGGAAGTACCGCTCAATTCGGCGATCCTGCCAATGGTGATCCTGCCGGCATCTTCGGATCTTCTGCTTCTTGATGTGGCTGTTCCGTCCTTCATTCCATCCTCAGTATTGATTGATAAGATTGACCGTTCAATCAATTGTAAGATATACCAGGAAACTGGCATGTCAAAGTGATCAAATGAGAAAATTGAAGAATTCGTTGCTGCCATGTAGGTCAGTCTTTCTTAAACTTGGAACGCCAGCACCCTTGCTGGCTCTTTTGTGTTCTTCTTTTGTTCTTCATCTAAGTGTTCTTCATCCCCGGGGATCTATAGAGATTGTATTTTGAGTGTTCTTCACCCTATGTTCTTCATCCCCGGGGATTGCTAAACTATTTATTATTAGAGAATAACACGCAAAATAACATCAGTTAAGTCTGTTAGGTAGAAATAAAGTATCATTTATTAG
>MHBI01000118.1:0-29958 GCA_001804815.1 Lentisphaerae bacterium GWF2_50_93 | reverse complement strand
CTGTTAGGTAGAAATAAAGTATCATTTATTAGCTTTTAAGCTAAAAGTAGGATGTTCCATCATCTATATGGACTATATCTGTTTCCATGCGCTTTTCAACGAGGGAGGATACAAAGCCAGGGGTTCCGACAAAGGACGCCTGGCTCCACCACGGCTCTCTCTTCAGAATCCCTGGCTGAAGACATTTCATTTCAATCGTCTTGTCGTACCAGGAGGCGAAGTCCTTGACCGAGGACGCCTCAGTCTTTTCCAGAAGCCTGTCCATGTCTATCAGCCGGTAGCGCTGCTTCTTCCCGGCCAGTTCAAGATGGGAGTTCCAGTCCCATTCCCCCGGATGTTTCACAACTCCGGCCCTTACCATGTTCAACGCGATATAGACCAGGCAGCGTGTCAAATGCGTCCCGTCCTGGATCAGCGTGCAGCGGTAGCGGCCTTCCCAGAACGATCCGAAGCGCCCTTTGCGCCTGTTGTAGTAATTGCCCATCCCTCCGGAGACATGGGCCATGAATCCGCTCATATCCTCATGCCTGCGCGATGACAGGAGCAGATGGACATGGTTGGATGTGACAATGTAGGAGAGGATGGACAGATTCCATTGCCGGTAGGCCTCCCACATCAGCCTGATATACTCATCCCGGTCGATCGCGGTCTTCAGGAGGAAGTCCTTGTTGTGGCAGCGGTGTGTCACATGATATGTCCGCAATTCCTGGAAATGCCTGCTTTTTGTCATGATTGTATAGAAATAGCCTAGAATGCATTAAAGTCAAATAAGTGATCAATAAATAGCTTTTTAGTCAATATAAATAGATTTAATAATACATAAATAACTGATAATAAATAAGTTGCTAATCCCCGGGGATCTATGAGGTCAATATAAATAGATTTAATAATACATAAATAACTGATAATAAATAAGTTGCTAATCCCCGGGGATCTATGAGCCTAATCCCCGGGGATCTATGAGCAGTTGCTAATCCCCGGGGATCTATGAACAACAGCGGTGTGTCACATGATATGTCCGCAATTCCTGGAAATGCCTGCTTTTTGTCATGATTGTATAGAAATAGCCTAGAATGCATTAAAGTCAAATAAGTGATCAATAAATAGCTTTTTAGTCAATATAAATAGATTTAATAATACATAAATAACTGATAATAAATAAGTTGCTAATCTCCGGGGATCTATGAGCAGCACCCGGGGATCTATGAGCAGCAGTCATTCGACAGGGCAGGCGGCGAACAGAAAGAATTTTCATGGCACAAGAATGGTACAGGCTAAAGCCCGTACCTACTTTAAGAACAGCCCTTACGGGCTTGACTACGAACGAAATACAAATCAGGAATATGTGCCGGAAACGATTTTTATCAGTTCCTCGTCCACAATTTTATTCTTGTAGTCGACAAGGCTGAAGTTCATGCCCTTGTAGGACCAGCAGGCCCTGCCGATATTGTTCTCCTTGAGGAGGCCGACAAAATCCCTGTACCAGTTGTGGAGGCTCTTCCTCGGAGATATCTCGATCACCCCGAATTCCCCGCAGTACAGGGGAAGACCGTTATTACTGATGAAATCAAGGGCGGGTTCCAGATCCTTCTTGAGGAAATCCTTGTCCATGTGCACGCCGTTATACCTGTCGAAGCGTTTCCTGCACCACTGGTTCTTGTCAAGAAATTCGGCAAGTCCTGGGAGTTCCCCGGGATAGTCGAGGATCTTGTCGTATGCCACGGATTCCTTCAGCCATGACGCCCTCTGGTGGGTGAAGGGAAGCGGTTCGTAGAAATGGAAGGTGTATACCATCTTCGCATCATCGAATATGGGAAGATCTTTCAGGGCCCAGGTGGCGTTCCAGTCATTGCCTCCGACCATGATCAGGTGTCCGGAATCAATTTCGCGGATGCTCTTTATTGTTTTCGCGGCAAGCCTGTTCCAGGGATCAGAGGATGGAAGGGCGATTTCGTTGAGGAGTTCGAATATGATGCCGGGTTTCTTTTTGCTGGAGAATCTTCTTGCAATTTCCTTCCATAGCGAGATGAAGCGCTGCTGCTGTTCCGGCTTGTCGAAGAGGGAGCAGGTCTCATGGGAGTCGAAGGTGAATCCGGGAGCGCGGTGCAGATCAATCACAAGGTTGAGGCCGTGCTTTTCGCACCATTCGAGGCACTGGTTGACGTAGTCGAATCCGGATTCCTTGTACGCGAAGGGCTTCTCGTCGTCCTCGAAGAGCGGATAGTCGACAGGCAGGCGCACATGGTCCATTCCCCATGACGCGATCTGGCTGATGTTGTCTTCCTTTATGAACGCCTTGAAATGTGCATGGTCATATTTCTCGTACTGGGAGAGCCAGCCTCCCAGGTTCGTTCCGACCTTGAATCCTGCAAGCTTATCTGATTTCATTTATGGTTCCTTGATTGATGTATTGGGAAATTTTAAAACTGCTTATGGAACGCCGACTTTGGTCGCATGCCTGAGGCTTGTGCGTCTATGGAGCACGCGTAAACCTGCCTGCCGGACTTAAGGATTTTCGCTTGTAGTAGCGCATGTTTGCGCGTTCTTAACGGAATCTCAAAAGACCGAAGAACGCGCAAACATGCGCTACTACGAACAAATCCATCCATTCCTGAAATCATTTTTAACTCCGACAGGTTCCGAAGGCTGGTAACCCTCCAGGTCGGCATAAGAGCCGGTCTGGAGACCGGCGCTCCTTAAAAAAGCAGTTTGGAAATTTCAGAATATACTAATAGTCGGGATTTTCCGCAAATCCATCCGTCCTACTGTTTCGGCGGCTGGATCAGCAGATCCTCCATGATCGCTCCAAGTTCCTTCCTGTCCATCTTCTGGATCAGGTATCCCATTCTTCCTTTAGGGGATGGAATCCATTTAAAAGAACAGTCGTTCTGGATATCGATATAGCCGCCTGTTTCCACATCCCAGTAGTCTCCCAGATCCCGGACGGCGTAGAGCACGGCGCATGGATCGGCGGTGTGGTGGTTCCAGTGTCCGAGTTTGAATCGTTCCCTGTGGAGCTGGTATGACCTCCGCACCGGATTTGAAAGAGGGGTATTCTTCAATTTGTCACCGATGAAGATCCTGTGTCCTATCTCCCTTCCTGTAAAAATGATTTCGCCGGGCCAGTTCCTTATGGCATATAGGGCCGATGCGGGATCCCGGGTGAAGTTGACGTTGTCCTTTGCCGGATCCTCAGGGAAGTTGCCTCCCATGCATACCCATCTTCTCACTTTTTTACCCACAAGTCCGGATCCGTCCAGGCCGCTGATGGAGTCCGGACCGGTCTTTAAAAGATCTGCGAGGTTGGACATGTATCCGATGGTCAGCACTGTAATGCTGCAGTCCTCGGCATCGGCAAGGATCTTCCTGTAGAGCTCCACCGCGTCAGGCGCGCTGTCGTTGGAGTCCAGACTGTGGGGAAATTCCGCTGCGACCTGTTCCAGGAAGCTCGAATCGTCCCTGTAGGCGCCCCTTCCGTTCTTGGGCGCGCCAATTGGAATCTGCGGACGGCCGTAATAAGTGTTTATCACGTCCACTACCGGACCTGACATTGGATGTCTTGACGACACCATCGTAGCGAGTATTTCGACTTCTCCGCCATCGGCAAGCTTGTGCAGGATCGCCATCGCCGCCGCATCGTCGCAGTCGGTCAGCATGTCGGTGTCCAATATGAGCTTCACCTTATTGTTCAATAGCATCTCCCTGTGCATGATCCAACATCATTCTGGATAAAATTATATAGCACTGGAAAAAATATCGTCGCGTCCTGCAAGTTCAAGAGGAAGATCTGAGTTTCCAGGGGATCCGTAAAATATTTCACTGCCGTAAATTTAAGCGCAACATCTTAAAAATATGAAACTTAGATTTTTATCTTTACGCATGGAATGCGTAGAATAACATAGCCTATGGTTTCAACCATAGGTATCGAAGTAAGAAAAATGATTCGCCCTGAAGGGGCGAAATATATTCCGTCCCTACAGGACGTGTCCTTTTTCCATAAATGACCTGTGGTTGAAACCACAGGCTGTACTATTCAATCCCTTCAGGATTCACACATTCATGTAACGCGCAAGACATTAATCCTCCGTCCTGCGTGACGACACTGAAAAACTTTCAATTATTTTCAAGAGGGGTCTTGACAAAAGCATACTAGTATAGTACTATTATGCAAAATGAGATGGATTATTGGATGAGTGGATGGCTGGATTGATGGGTATGAAAGAGAATGTGTATTTTCAATCTCGGTCACTTGGCGCTAGGCAACTTAAGACGTATAAAGATCAAAATATAATAACAGGAGGACAATATGAGCAAGATGAAGATGATGATGGCTGCGGTTCTTGCCGCGGGGTTTGCGGCGGTGGTCTATGCGCAGGGAGTGCAGTTCCCGTTCTTCGTATACAACAACGACGGTGAAAAGGAAAACACCCATTTCATTCCCTCCGGATACATGGGCGACACTGGCGACATCAAGATGGATTTCAACATCGCTGACGCCCCGAAGGAAGGCAAGTCGTGCATCAAGGTCACATACAGCGCACAGAAATCCCAGGGTCAGGGCTGGGCCGGAGTGTTCTGGCAGGAACCTGAGAACAACTGGGGCGAGAAGGATGGGGGCTACAATCTGACCGGTGCAAATAAATTCATATTCTGGGCCAAGGGCGCACAGGGCGGAGAGGAAGTTGAATTCATGGTCGGCGGCGGACCCGGCAAGGACGGAAAGAAGGGCAACACAGCTGAAGCCAAGCTCGGGAAAGTAACGCTTGCCAAGGATTGGACCAAGTACACCATAGATCTCTCCGGCAAGGACATGTCCAATATAATTTTCGGTTTTGGTTTCGTGGTAGGTGGCAGCGCCAGGACTTTCTATATCGACAGGATGGCGTACGCGAATGCGGACATGGAGTAACTGGAGAAAAAGTATTAAGTTTCAAGATTTAAGTTTTAGGATTATGGAAAGATAACATGGCAAAAAAACAGAAAAATACGAACAGCATGGAATTGGATACTGGGAAATTCCTATATAAGGAGATATACGAGATTCTCCGCAAGGACATACTTGCCGGGAAGCACAGGCCCGGAAGCAGGATTCCTTCCGCCGATGAGCTTGCTGATACCTACTCCGTCAACAGGCTCACCGTGCGGAAGGCTGTTTCCGGGCTTATCGCCGAAGGTCTGGTCTACACCAGGCCTGCGCAGGGGACCTACGTAGCCGAGGGGATAGAAGAGATCCTTTCGAGGAAAAACGGGGATTCCGGCAACGGCAGGACGCTGAACGTAGGGCTCGTATCAAAGCTGCTGGTCACGGACAACATCGGGTTCTACCATTCCGACATGATAGCGGGAATCCACAAGGGACTGATTGAGAACAGGGCGAATATGACGATCCTCCCTGTAACCGGCAAGGAGACCGAAGCCAAGCTGTTCGAACATGTCAGGAACAGCACGCTTGATGCGGCGATCTACATCGGACCGTTTGAGCAGATGGCCCTCAAGACCATGGTTGAAAAGGGCGTACCCGCGGTGATTCTCGACTTTTCCATGAGGAACTCAGGGACCGACTGCATATTCATAGACAACACCTCCGGAGGATACAAGGCGATGGAGCATCTTGCCTCCCTCGGACACAGGGATTTTGCCGTCGTCACAGGCGACATGGAGCAGCCGGCGTCGAACGAGCGCATGAACGGCGTCATGAAGGCCGCCGCCGAGAAGGGCATTCCTGAAAAATCTATAAAAGTGATCAGCGGAAACTTCACCGAGAAGAGCGGATATGAAGCTGTTGCAGGACTGATCAAATCTGGAAAGGTCCCTACAGCTGTTTTCTTCATGAACGATGAAATGGCGTCCGGCGGAATCAGGGCCTTCCACGAGCTTTCGAAGCTGGAGATCCCCAGGGACGTTTCAGTCGTCGGATTCGACAACAGCGCATGGTCGCTCATGACCAATCCGCAGCTCACGACGGTTTCCGCTCCGGTCATGCAGATGGGCAAGTTCGCGGTGCAGCGGCTGTTCGCGAAAATCAAGAATGGAGGGGACTATTCCCCGTGTTCAACGCAGATGGAGACTTACTTCATAGCAAGGAAATCAACAGGCAAACCAAGACGATGACATATATGACTTTAGAAAACAACATATTGGAGACACTATGAGAATTAAAAGATTAGCTGCCCTGCTTGTTCTCGCAACTGCCTTTTCCTGGGCAAACATCAGTGCTTATTCCCAGATGGTACCTGTCAAGCTTGTCCAGAAGGATGGCAAGTGGCAGCTTGAACGAGGTGGCAAACCATTCTATGTAAAAGGCGCAGCAGGCGGAGGCCCGCAGAAGATGCTCGCCGATGTCGGCGGGAATACCAACCGCACCTGGGACTCGGGTCCCGGCATCAAGAAGCAGATGGACGAGGCGCAGAATCTTGGAATTACAATAATCCCCGGTGTCTGGGTCGGTCAGGTCCGACAGGGTTTCAACTGGAAGGACTCGGCCGCGGTGCAGACACAGGTCAAGCGCGCACAGGAGCAGGTACGTCTCTGGAAGGATCATCCTGCGACTTTGGTCTGGGGCGTAGGCAATGAGATGGAAGCGGATGACAACGAAGACGTATGGAAAGGCATTGAACTGATAGCAAAAGCGGTGAAAGAGATTGATCCGAACCATCCGACAATGACTGTCATTGCAGAGGTCGGCGGAAAAAAGATTGAACAGCTCCACAAGCTCTGCCCGAGCATAGACATCGTCGGTATAAACACCTATGGAGGCGTAGGATCCATGCCGGAACGGTATCGCAAGGCTGGCGGGACGAAGCCGTACATGATAACCGAATACGGCCCATGCGGAATATGGGAGGTCGGGAAGAACAAGTTTGGTGCGGCCGACGAATGGACCAGCACCTTCAAGGGCGACTGGTACGCAAAGGCCTATGAGGCGCTGGCGAAGGACGACAAGCTCTGCCTTGGTTCAGTTGCCTTTACCTGGGGGAACAAGATGGAGGCGACGATGACCTGGTTTGGAATGCTGCTTCCTGACAACAGCCGTCTTGAGTCGGTCGACCGTCTTGCGGCGCTCTGGGGCAAGCCGGTTTCCAACCGCTGTCCGCAGATTGAAAAAATTGCAGTGGACGGAGTCGATACTGTAAAGCCTGAAGGAGCAATCAAGGCCTCAGTGAAAGCCACCGATCCTGAGAATGATCCGATTTCCTATGAATGGATGCTGGCCGACGAGACGATGAATTTCGCGGAAGGCGGAGACTTCCAGGAGGCTCCACCGACTTATGAAGGTGCGATAGTGAATTCAGGCAAGGACGGAAAGGTTGAAGTGAAAATGCCGGCGGGTGGAGGACTTTACAGGCTCTACGTGATTGCCCGCGACGGCAAAGGCGGCGCGGCAACTGCAAACACAGTGTTGAAAGTCGACGGCCCTGTTCTTCCTGCGAAGGCCCAGAAAATCAAGGCTCCTGTAACTTTCATCGGCGGCGACGGAGCCAGGCTCCTGTGGATAGCGTCCGGCTACATGGGCGAGCATGGAAATATAAAGATGGAAGACAGCGCCGACCAGCCGCACAGTGGAAGCCAGTGCATCAAGGCTTCATTCACGAAGAACGGAGGATGGGCCGGAGTCATGTGGCAGCATCCTGCAAACGACTGGGGCAGGCAGCCCGGTGGTTTTGATCTGACCGGTGCAAAGAAGCTGGTTTTCTGGGCGCGCGGCAATGAAGGCGGAGAAACAGTGACATTTGGTTTTGGAGGATTGAAGGCGAGCAATGAAGTGAAGTTCCCCGACAGCTCCGGCGAGGAGATCAAGGTCACGCTGGCCAAGGAGTGGAAGGAGTATTCGATTGACCTGTCAGGCAAGGATCTGACCAGGATCAAGACAGGTTTCAAATGGATCGCCGGGAGCGGACCGACAACGTTCTTCATCGACGATGTCCGATATGAATAGGAAGGAATATTATTATCTTGACAGGACGAGCTGCGAAGGGGTATAATCACACAGGGTACGGAGGTACAGGATGATCATGAAAATCAGAAGTTTAAGGATGATGTTTTTTTCACATGTGAAAAAAACATTTACTTTGATCGAGCTGCTGGTGGTCATTGCGATCATCGCAATACTGGCGGCAATGCTCCTGCCGGCCCTGCAATCGGCAAAGGAAAGCGGCAGGTCGGCGCTCTGTCTGAGCAACCTCAAGCAGATCGGGCTTGCCTCTTTGCTTTATGCGAATGACATGGACGAACAACTGCCCGCATCATACAATGGAGATGGGTCGAACCCGCCATACTGGTACCAGGTTATTGCAGAATATGCACGTGCACCGGAATACTCCGGCAGTTATGCCCTATTGACCTGTCCGACAGCAAATTATACTGGTGATCAGAAATATCCGAGGCTATACGGGCCAAACGGACATGTGATCATTCATGGAGGAGGAGCGCCACCCAACAGGCTGAAGCTCAAGCAGGTCCATCTGCCTTCATCTCTTTCCATTTTCATGGATGCGGCAATGTCCGGTGATACTGGATCCGCAAAGGAGGCGTATCTGTTCACCCATGCCCCTCATGCGTGGTTCACATGGGTTTGGAATTATGATGCTGATCCATACCAGTCGCTGCCTTACTATGCCGATCTGGATTTCAACGGCTGGGACGACCACTGCATCCGTTTCAGGCACGGCAGGAACAGGAACGCCAATTTCACATTCGTGGACGGACATGCGGAAAACATCCTCAAGACCAACGTAAAAGCAGTGAACATAGCCAATAGAAAAGAATATTTTGACTGAACACACAGAAAGTGCATCATGAAAACCATCAGGTTTCTCAAATTCACGCTGATCGAACTCCTTGCCGCTGTGCCCGCCATAGCTGCCCCGCGTCTGCGAGGAGCGACGGCGAGAGTAGCGAGATTTACCTTAATCGAGCTACTCGTGGTGATTGCGATAATCGCAATCCTCGCATCCCTTCTTCTGCCAGCCCTGACACGTGCCAAGGAGTCCGCAAGGAAGATATCCTGTATGAGCCGGATGAGGCAGATGATGCAGGCGACACTCAGCTATGCGCAGGACTTTGACAGCAATTTTATGGCGGGTCAGAAATACAACAACGGCCTTCCGGCTGAAAGCCTAAGATGCATGAGGACGGACATTTTTACCACATTCCTGCAGAACTACATCGCCAATAAATGGGAAGTCATGGTATGCCCAAATCTGGAACGTGCCGACGGAAGCCCATTTGCCCAGAACGACGAGACAAAGCTGCCGTATTACATCAATGAAGGGCCGGGTTCTACTTACAGGATGGGTTATCTTTATATGGGCGATAAGAACCAGATGAACACGTTGAGGGGATACCAGTTCCACAGTTCGTCGATATTGAAATCGTCTACAAAGGTTCCGGTCTTTGCCGACCGCATGGACTGGCAGGACGGCGCCTGGGCGTTGACGCGCATAGGGCACTATCGGGTTGGAGGCTACAGCACCTCCCCTTCGCTGGCAATAGGAATTGACCCGCGGACAATCAGGGCGTCAGGATCAAATTGCGCCTATGTTGACGGGAGCGTTTCATGGGTCTCGCTTTCCCAGATGTCCATGTTCTATGTCGAATCAATCATGGACGGACCTAAATGCCTTCTGCCTTCAGGCATGTGGTAATCATTTCAAAGCCAAAACCAAAGGGGACTTATGATAGAGAAAATTTTTTACGTGAGGAGCGAAATGATATGGCAAAGGCCTCCGTCCGTCCTGGTCTATGAAGTGAAAACGAATACTTGCAAGGCAGGAAAAGCATTTACTTTAATCGAACTGCTCGTGGTAATTGCGATCATCGCAATACTCGCGGCGCTTCTTCTTCCGGCCCTGCAGAATGCCAGGGAGAGCGCAAGGACGGCCGTCTGTCTGAGTAATACAAAGCAGATAATGCTTGCAACTCTTGTCTATTCGGAAAACTGGGGGGGCAGATTCCAGCATCCATCAACTGGCCGAGCGATGGGGAACAATGGCCCAACAGCATCAAGGACGAAATGAACGCAACGAAATATCCAGGCGGACTTACTGCGGCGTATACATGCCCATCAAACAGTCCTCAGGCAGGTTGGAACCAATTTCCTCTCCATTATGGTGCCAACCACATAGGCAAGAGCTATCAGAATAATAATAGTGGAAGAGTCATGTCAGGTGCCAACGATCATGAGAGGACGGTTACGCACAAGATTCTAAGGCCTTCAGACCTCTTCATATATGCGGACAACGCTCCTGATGCGGTGGCATGCGGCGGAGGCAATGGTGCATACATGTTCAATCGTCCGTGGGGAGGGGATCCGGCAAACTGGTATGATATGAGCACTCCCTTCAATGTTCCGGCCGGAGTTTATCCGAAAACATTTCCTCTCGTACAATGGGCTCCATATTTCCATCATAACAAGTTCCGCATATGCAACATGGGCATGGCCGACGGCCATGCCGAAGGGAAATCCGCGGAAAGCATGATGGGGACGAACATCCACAACCTCCCATAAACCTCAAATTATAAAGAAAATACTCATGAGGAATAAGTTTACATTGATCGAGCTGCTTGTAGTCGTCGCAATAATCGGTATCCTGATGGCGCTCCTGCTGCCGGCCCTCAGCGTGGCCAAGGAATCTGCAAAAAGCATTGCCTGCCTCAGCAACCTGAAGCAGATAGGGCTTGCCGCGAACCTGTACGGACAGGACTGGGACATGGAGATTCCTCCATACCAGAGTTCGGGAATTCCAGACAATACTTTCGGAATACTTGCCAGCTATCTCGGAGGCAATACCACCAGCGCCGTCAACGTCTGCCCCACTGAAAGCTACAAGAGCAATCTCTGGACAAAGAAGTTTCCAATCCATTACGCCCCGAACGGCTCGTTCATATGCGCCAACTGGGACAATATAGGAAGCCAGTACTACCATATGAAATTCCAGAACATAATCCGCCCGGAAAGGCTTTTCATATATTCAGACCAGGCGGTCACCTGGTGCTGGGGTTTCAACGGGGACTGCGGTTTCGTGACGAACAATCCTGCGAACTGGTTCGCCTGGAGGTGGGATTATGCATCGACGAAGGGAGACACCATTCTACCATCATATGCACCGGGTTATTCCTTCCAGGAGTGGGCCCCTCATTTCAGGCACACGCAGTTCAGGACATGCAATTTCACGTTCGTCGACGGGCATGCCGGCCCGATGAGGATGGGTGAGGTCAAGGCATACAACACTGTGAACTGCTTCTGCGGGCCAGGACTCTGCCCGGCGACGCACTGACCCGAACATATATACTACGCTGAAAGCGTATGGTGATATAGAAAAAATAAGAGGAATCAGGTAATAATATGAAATTGAAAACAATTCCAGAATATTTCATGACAGACGAGAAGTTCACCTTCTGCTTGAGGAATTTCAGCCGGGCCAAGCCTTTTTCCAGCTTCCTTCCGGGCATCGCCGGAATCAACGGGATCCCCATGTGGGTGTTCTATGCAAACCGCGGACAATGCATCAGCAGTTTCGGTACCGAGAACAAGGACGGGGCGATTCTCGAGTTCCAGCCCGCAAACAGGGCCTACAACCTCACCGGCACCCGCGGGTTCAGGACTTTCATCAAATGGAAAAGGAAATCAAAATCAGGCTTCAAGGAATTCTTTTCCTCGGAACAATCTGAAACCCTGATGAAGATCCGCCCGTACGAAATAGAAATAGAGGAGAAAGATCCGGTCTCAGGCTTTTCCGTCAACATCACCTGTTTCACCGTTCCAGGACAGCCATGTGCGATGCTCGCAAGGATTGTAACGATCAGGAACAACGGAACGGAAAGCGCCGGGATTGAGATGCTGGACGGGCTTCCGAACATTGTCTGCTTTGGAATGGCGGAATCATTCCTCAAGAACATGAGCCGCACCCTTGAAGCCTGGTCATATGTCGAGAATATCGATAAGAACGCCCCGTTCTTCCACATAGAGTCGCTGAACGAGGACAGGCCTGATGTCATCAAGGTTGAAAGAGGGAATTTCTTCCTTTCATTCATCGAGGAAAAAGGGAAGGTGAAATCCTGTGATACGGTAGTCAACCCGTGGTCCGTCTTCGGAATGAACACGGATTTGATCAATCCCGGGAAATTTGCGGCGGGCGAGACCATGTCGTCAGAGCCACGTCTGTTTGAAAACAGGACTCCATGCGCGATGGGGCATTCGGAATTTTCGCTTGAGTCCGGCTCTTCAAAGAGGATAGTCTCCATTTATGGAAATGCTGCGAATCTCGCAGTCCTCAATGGAATCGCCGGCAGGATCCGTTCGCCGGGATTTGCCTGCCGCGCACGCGAGGAAAACAGGAACATGATCCTGGGAATAGCAGATAAGGCTTTTGTGAAATCCTCTTCAGGGACTTTTGATTCATACTGCGGACAGAACTTCATGGACAACATCCTGCGCGGCGGGCTGCCGGTCACGGTTGAATCTTCAAAAGGCAGGAAGAAGGAAGTGATGCATCTCTATTCCAGGAAACACGGGGATCCTGAGAGGGATTACAATTCCTTTCTTCTCATGCCCACTTTCTACTCGCAGGGCAACGGCGGGTACCGCGACATAAACCAGAACAGGCGCAACGATGTCTACTGCAACCCCGATGTCTTTTCCACCAACATAGAATACTTCATGAACCTGATCCAGCTGGACGGCTACAATCCACTGGTCGTCAAGGGAGTCTCATACCGATTTGATCTTTCCGAAGAGAACCGGCGCTTCCTCAGAGCTATGTCCGAAAATACTGAAATGTTTGGAGAGTTCTTCAAAAACAAATTCATCCCGTCCGACCTGATTGATTTTATAAAATCAAATGGGATGAATCCCAAAACCGGACTTGATGAATTTGTTTCTGAAATCATAGTGCGTTCAACCAGGACTGAAGAGGCGCTGCACGGGGAGGGATACTGGATAGACCACTGGTTCTACAATCTTGATCTCCTGGAAAGCTTCGAGAATATTTTTCCTGACAGGGTAAGTGATATTGTGATGAACCTGAAACTGTCGTTCTATGACAGCTGCTATTTCGTTGTTCCGCGGTCGGAAAAATATACTATGTATGGAAAAAAGGGACCGGTGCAGATGGGTTCAGTTGTAATGGTCCAAGGGAAGGACAAACTCATCCGGTCGCGCAAGATTGAGGCTGATAAGGTAAGAACTGATATGGGCAGAGGGGAGATCTACCAGACAAGCCTCCTTGGAAAACTTCTGCTGCTGCTTGTCAACAAGATTTCATCCCTCGACTCCAATGGTGTCGGCGTGGAGATGGAAGCAGGCAAGCCTAGCTGGAACGACGCCCTCAACGGCATGCCCGCCCTTTTCGGTTCCTGCGTCTCCGAGACATTCGAGATCAGGCGCCTCGCGGAGATGATGAAGAAATATGTTGGCTTCCTTGAGGGAGAGGATGATTCCATAAGGATTCCGGTTGAGGCCTGCAAGTTCTTCAATTGTGTAAGCAGGAGCCTGGAGAAGAACCTCGAATCCGGCGAGATGTCCGACTTCGAGTACTGGGACGCTGCGACTTCCGCAAGGGAGAAATTCAGGGAGGAGACGAAGTTTGGAATAAAAGGACAGGAAAAGAATATCACCAAGAATGCTTTGCTTCTTTTCCTTGAGCTCTGCCTGGTCAAGTCTGAAAAGGGGATTGTGAAGGCTTTCGACAGGAAGAGCGGACTGTACAACACCTATTTCATGAATATTCCAGAGAAATATGATGTGATAGGGCAGGAAAAAACTGACGGAGAAAAGCAGGTTCCGAAGATTGCAGTGAAGAAGTTCAGACAGGTTCCGCTGCCTCCGTTCCTTGAAGGACAGGTCCACGGCCTCAGGAACACTGATTCGAATGAAAAGGCTTCATTGCTCTTCAAGTCAGTGCGGAATTCGCAGCTTTACGATGAGAAGCTAGGGATGTACCGTGTGAACGCCTCCCTGGCAAGACAGCCCGTGGAGATTGGGCGGATACGGGCGTTCACCCCGGGATGGCTTGAAAACGAATCCATATTCCTCCACATGGAATACAAATATCTGCTGGAGCTCCTCCGCAAGGGACTTTACAGCGAGTTCTTCCAGGAGGCGAAGACTGCGCTCGTGCCGTTCATGAAGCCTGAGGTCTATGGAAGAAGCATCTTCGAGAACAGCTCGTTCATTGCGAGTTCCGCAAATCCCGACAAGTCTGTGCACGGAAACGGTTTCGTAGCCAGGCTCAGCGGATCGACTTCGGAATTCTACAATATGCTGCTCATCATGGCACTCGGTGAAAAACCGTTCAGGCTTGATGGAAAAGGGAAACTCGAACTCTTCTTGTCCCCTGCGCTTCCTAAATGGATCTTTACAGGTAAAGATCAAAAAGTCAGAATTTCCAATTGCGGCAAGAACGAGGAAATAGGTTTTGAAGCCGGGATATTCGCCTTCAGATGCCTCAATGGGACTCTCTTTGCATATCATAATTCCTCCGGTAAGGATGTTTTCGGACCGGACAATATCTCCAAGATCGTAATGCACGGGAAGGGTGATCCCCTGGAGGTCAAGGGCAATGTCATTCGTTCTCCTCTGGCCGGGGTTGTCAGGGATGGCAGATTCAGGAAAATAGATATTTATATAAAGTAGGGACGGGCTTTAGCCTGTCCCATTCTTAGGTATTAAGATGGTACATGCCTACTTCGACAGGCTCAGCACAAGGAAGCACGTACCTAATTAATGCGGGAAAATACGCTGATAGACGCTAGATTCACCCGGTCATTTCGGGATGGTTATGATGATACATGGAGCATAAAAACAAAGGATAAGTATGAAAGAACAGAAGTTTGTAGTTAACGCATTATTGCGTGTATCTCTGCCTTGGAAAAACACAGCCAAAAATGGCTTGACTACAAACATAAGAATATTTTCTTTCTGTGCTCTAGCTTTTTTTATTCTCTCCTTCACTTCCTCCGCCCAGGTGAAGATAGAGAAGACGCCGGACGCCGGATTCAAGATGTCCGTCGACGGGAAACCATTCGAGCTGAAGGGTGTCACCTTTGCTATGCCGATCAAGGAGGACAGCATCGAAGCCAGCTTCAAGGAACTCCAGAACATGGGAGTGAACGCCATCAGGAACTGGGGCTGCGGAAACGATACGCAGCTTCTGCTCGATACGGCGGCGAAATACGATGTGAAGGTCCTGCTGGGGATCTGGATGCGGCATGGCCGGTCAGGCGCCGAGGGCGACGACAATTTCAACTACGTGAAAGATGACAAGGGCAAGGAAAAGATCTTCAACGAATCCATCAAGTGGGTGAACAAGTTCAAGGATCACAAGGCCCTGCTTGGCTGGTGCATCGGCAACGAGGTGATACTCAATATCGGACCTGAAGATGAAAAAGTGGCATATGCCCAGTTCCTGGAGAAGGTCTGCAGCGAGGTCAAGAAGATCGATCCGAACCATCCGATTTTCTCAGCCGGTGCCTGGACGATCGAATGGAAATATTGGAAACAGTACACACCGTCAATTGATGTGTACGGTGTCAACACCTATGGATGGGGCGCGACGGCTCTTCCAGACGAACTCAAGAAGAGCGGTATAGACAAGCCGTACGTGCTTACTGAATTCGGCCCGCGCGGCGAATGGGACGCCCCAAAGGACAGCAACGGCCTGAAAATAGAACCGTCTGAAAAAGAGAAGGTCGACACGATCATCCAGGGCGTGCCGAAAATGGTGAAGGCGAACAAGGAATGCCTCGGCGCATTCATATTCAATTTCGGGAGGAGCACCGACCACGGCGGAGTCTGGCTCAACTTCAAGATGGGTGACTCATACCGTCCGTACTACTGGGCGATACGCGAGGTTTATACAGGACAGAAGGCGCCTAACGCCTGTCCGGAGATTCATGAGTTCACGATACCGAATAGCGTCGTGAAGCCTGAAGACTGGGTGCCGGTGGTTCTGAAGGTGTCCGACAAGGAAGACAAGGACCTTAAGATCAGTTTCAACTGCAACTACAGGGAGAAAGGGTCCAGGCAGGACAGGGACGCCGTCAAGGCCTTGAATTCGCGGAAGAACGATGACGGTTCATATTCGGTACAGGCTCCGAAGGATGAAGGGCTTTTCAAGATATACGCATACTGCCAGGACAGCTATCCCAACCTTTCAATAGCATACACATCTCTTTTCGTGACGAAGCAGGGATCAAATGCAGGCGAACCCGGACAGAAGGCGCAGCTGCCTTTGTTTGTCTTCGACAATACGACTCCGCAGACAAAGCTGCCATACATTCCTTCTGGACTGATGGGCAATTTCAAGGATATGAAGCACAACATGGAATGCACGGACAATCCGCATTCCGCGCCGAACTGCATCGAAGTTGCGTATTCCGCAAACGGGGAATGGATCGGACTCGCCTGGCAGTCGCCAGCGAACGACTGGGGCGGCGAAAAGCCCGGCGGATTTGATCTGACTGGTGCCAAAACGCTAAAGTTCTGGGCCCGCGGCAAAGAAGGCGGAGAAAAGGTCAAGTTCGGTTTCGGAATGATCGGCAGGGAAAAGAAATATTTCGACACGGCTAAAAAGGAGACCGCCGACCTGATACTCGGGAAGGAGTGGAAGGAATATTCCATCCCGCTCGACGGCTGCGATCTTCGCAGGATCAAGACCGGGTTCACCATGTTCTTCGGCGGGCAGGGCAGACCGATAACCTTCTATCTGGATGATATAAGATATGAGTAAGGCGGTTTTTAAACCGCCAATTAATTGTCGGGTTGAAACCCGACATACTTAAACGGAGATATTGAGCAAATGAATACAAAACAAGTCATGAATATCCAACACCCAATATCCAATTGCCAATTACCAACTGAATCCAACTTGGACATTGGACATTCCTTGTTGGATATTGGATATTCAAAATTCATTTATTTACTTCCGGCGATCTTCTTTCTTGTTCTAGGATCCCCTTTGTCTGCCGCCGATGTAGTTCCTGCGGGAAAAGGCTCATATGCCAGCGCGCCTCCTGGCGAGAAAGAGGTGAACGAGCTCTTCGCAAAGAAGCCGAACCTCGAGCCGGAGGTCGCCACCCTTCCACTGCCGACCAACGACTGGTGGACGACCCAGCTTATGGAGGCCTGGCCTGGCAAGATGTGGGCTACTCCTGCGACAATCAGCGCCAACGGTGCAGGTGTGAGGATCTGGTATCCGGTGGGATGGAATCAGGGTGGTACGGAAATGGAACAGGGTGAACCGCTGGAAGTCGTGGCCGTAAACAGAGGTCCTGCCGCACCGGATGCCGATATAGTGATCTGCGATTTCGAATTCGACGCCTGGCCTGCGGACTGGAAAGTCACCGGCACTGGCTGGGGCAAGGGTCCAGTTGTCAATGCTAATGCAAGGGATAAGGCGAACGGAATTGCAGGTCAGCGCTACGCGAACAGCTTTCCTGCCGAAGGCGACCGCGGACAGGGCGACATCCTCTCTTCTCCGTTTACAATACAGCGTGACTATATATCCATTCTGGTGGGCGGCGGTGGCGATGGGAAGAAAGCCCGCATCGCTCTCGAGATCGACGGCAAGGAGATCTATTCCGAGTCCGGAAAAAACTCATGGGATTTCTCATCGCGCCTCTGGGATGTCAAGGCATACAAGGGCAAGCCGGCGCGCATTCACCTGATCGATCAGACAGGCGGCGGCTGGGGCTGGGTGGCTGTCGACCAGGTTGTGCAGACCAACAGCAGTCAGCCTGCATCTGCTGGACTGTTCAAGAGCTGTTCGACGAAGAGCTGGGGAGACTGGACGCAGGTAATGCGCCTGCGCACTGAACCAGAAAAATATATTGATGCCACATATGGGCACGGACTTCCCTATGTCTGGATCGAAAGCAAGAATGTTGATCTTAGCGTTCCTGGCACTGCAGACGCCATGACCGATGCCGCCGGCAAGGCGGTGAAGCTGCCGTACACCGGAGATGCGCTGGTGCTGGCGCGTGGTCCGCGCACGTTCGCCCTATTCGCTCCGGAGAAGACGGAATTCGTCCAGGTAGGCGGCGGAATCGATCTGAAATTTTCAGGTAAGGACCGCTTCGTGGTAGTGGCATTGCTGCCTGATGCGAAGTCCGCACCTGTCTTCCAGAAGTACGCATATGCCGTTCCTCGCGATACAAAGTTGACATATAAATACGAGCGCGATGTCGGAGAGGTGGTCACCACTTGGACGATCACTGCCGATGCACTGCGCGGAACCTCGAGGGAAGTATTGCAGGGCTGGCTACCGCATCATTATCGTACGACGAGACAGAAACTGCCATTTGTCGAACCGGCATTTGCCACCTTGCGCGGCAAGATGCGTCTTGCGCCGGGAAACACTTTTGAAATAGCCTGGCCGTTCAAGGGGCTTCTTCCGGTGATGCCTGCTCCGAAGGTCGTGGAAGGCCTGCCCAATCCGTACCAGCCTGCGCGTATGGCAGAATTCATCCAGAAGTGGACTGCAGAAAAATCCGGCAAGAAGTATGGTGATGACACATACTGGGGCGCCAAGGACTTCCTCGTCATGGCGGAAATGATGGCCATGTCGAGACAACTGAAACTTCCCGAGGCAGACAAGCTCCATGAAATGACAAAGACATGTCTTACCGACTGGCTCACTTATACCCCCGGCGAGAACGCTCATTATTTTGCGAAGTATCCGCTGCCATGGAGCGGACTGGTAGGTTTCAAGACCAGCTACGGTTCGGGTGGTTTTACCGACAACCATTTCCACTACGGTTATTTCACACTCGCCGGAGCGCTTCTGGCGATGGAAGATCCGAAGTGGGGCGCGGATTTCGCACCGATGCTCAAGATGGTCGCAAAACAGTATGCTAACTGGGACCGCAAGGACAAGGACTTCCCCTGGATGCGATGCTTTGATCCGTGGAATGGGCACTGCTATGCGGGCGGGGGCTCGAACCGTGAAGACGGCAACAACCAGGAATCATCTTCTGAATCCATGGGCGGATGGACCGGGCTGTTCCTGCTGGGCTGCGTGCTGAAGGACCAGGACATGATCGACGCCGGTGCGATGGGATGGGCGATAGAATCCGAGGCCGTCGCCGAATACTGGAACGACTACTACGCCTGGAAGATCGGGCCCGAGGCGTCGAACTATTCGCCGAACTACAAGAACAAGCATTCGATAGTCAGCGTCCTGCGCGACCGCGACATCGGCTACTGGACCTGGTTCAGCGGCGATGCAATCCACATATACGGCATCCAGTGGCTGCCGATGTGGACCTCATTGCAGTACCTTGGAAAAGATCCGGCATTCGCAACCTGGCAGGTCGACAACATGCTGAAGGCGCAGGGCAAGGGGACTCCGGTGACGTTCTCGAAACTTGGCGACGACTGGGGCAATATTGCGGTCGGATATGCAATGTTCGGCGATCCTGCCAGAGCCGCCAAGATCCTGGATGAAGCCTATGCCGCAAACGACAAGCTGGGCCAGTTCGGACGCGCAACACTCACATATTATTATACGCACAGCCTGCAGTCGCTCGGACAGATCGCATGGAACTGCAGCACTTCGATTCCGACCAGCACCGTGTTCCGCGACGCCAAGGGCAAATACACGGCTGTCATCTATAATTCCGATTCCAAGGATGCGCAGGTTGGAATATTCCGCGACGGCAAGAAGATCGGGACGGTGACTGCGCCGGCTGGAACTCTTTCCCGGATACCAGTGAATGAATAATAAATAAAAAGAGTCAATTTTCTGGCGTTTTGAAGGGACGCCGGTCTCCAGACCGGCTTTTATGCCGACCTGGAGACCGGCGTTCCTTGAAAGACAGGAACTAACTGCAATAGTAAGAGGTTAAGGAAATTTCAGATGTCCGAAGATCGCAATTCAAAAATTGAGAGTTTTTCACAGTACGAGCCGATCCTCTTCATGGCCGTACTCGTAATCGGCATCGTATCCGCCATACTTTTCCTGGTGACAAAGACGGCGGTGAAGGACGAGAGGACCGCTGACGGACGCATTGTCGTCAACTACTGGGAGAAATGGACCGGATTCGAGCGCGACGCCCTGGTGGAGGTCATCGACGACTTCAACAAGTCACAGGACAAGATTTTTGTAAAACTTCTCACAGTCAGCACCATCGACCAGAAGCTCCTTCTCGCAACCGCAGGCGGAACTCCTCCCGACATAGCCGGTGTCTGGGTGCAGAACGTGAATGTATTTGCGGAGAAGGGCGCGCTGACCCCTCTCAACAAGATGCTCGATAAAAAAGGAATATCCAGGAAGGACTATATTCCCGTCTTCTGGGATCTCTGCGAGCGCAAGGGATTCATGTGGGCTCTGCCTTCTACTCCTGCGACTGTCGCGCTCCACTGGAACAAGAAGATGTTCAGGGACGCCGGACTTGATCCCGACAGACCGCCGAAGAGCCGCGCCGAACTCGACGCGATGAACGAGAAATTGACCATAGTCGCGATCAAAAGAGGTTCGGAGACGGCCAGGATCCGTTACACCGAGCTTACCGACGAAGAGAAGAAGCAGAAGAATTTTGACATTGTCCAGCTGGGATACACGCCGACCGAGCCCGGCTGGTGGAACTCAATGTGGTGCTACTGGTTTGACGGCGAGCTCTGGGACGGCGACAGGAAGATCACCGCCGACAGCAAGGAGGATGTGGAAGCGCTCAAATGGTTCAAGAGCTTCGGGGACAAATACGGAATCCAGAACCTTAGGAACTTCGGCGCGTCGTTTGGAAACTTCTCCTCGCCTCAGAATCCGTTCCTTTCCGAGAAGGTGGCGATGGTCATCCAGGGTGTCTGGATGTACAACTTCATAGAAAAATACGCGCCGCAGATCGAATGGGCCGCCGCCCCGTTCCCGAGCCTCGGTGAAAATCCCAAGAACGCGTTTGTTTCTATCGCCGAATGCGACGTTCTCGTGATCCCGAAAGGAGCAAGACGTGCCAGGGAGGCGTTCGAGTTCATGAGCTATGTCAACAGCAGGGGGCCGATGGAGAAGCTCAACATGGGTCAGAGGAAGTTCAGCCCTCTCGCCGAGATAAGCCCCGATTTCGTAAAGAAGCATCCGAACAAATACATCCAGACATTCATCGATCTGGCGAAAAGCCCCGGTGTGAGGACCATACCAAAGCTGCCGGTGTGGAACGAATATAATACGGAACTGTCAGTAGCCTACGACCAGGCATTCACCGGCATCATGAGCCCGGAAGAGGCGCTGAAGAACGCCAGGGAAAGGGTGCAGTGGAAGTTCGACAAGATACTCAAGAGATGGGACTTGATAAAGGAAGACAGGACCAAGGAATGGGAAAAAGAAAATGACGCGTGGTGAAAAATACAATCTGAAGATGGGACTGCTCTTCGTGAGCCCGTGGATAATCGGGTTCCTGGTGTTCACCGTCTATACCGTCGGCGCATCCTTCTTCTATTCGTTCTGCGACTACGACGTGCTCTCCAAGCCGGTATTCATCGGACTGACGAACTATACGGACATGGCGTCCGACAGCGTCTTCTGGAAGGCCCTTTATAACACGCTGATCTTTGCGTTCTTCGCGATTCCACTCGGGCTTGTCTCGTCGATCTGCGTGGCTATCCTGCTGAACATGCCGGTAAGCGGCCGTCCGGTGTTCAGGACCATCTTCTTCCTGCCCTCGCTTGTGCCGCTGGTCGCGACCTCGATGATATGGCTGTGGATATTCAACGGCAAGTTCGGACTCCTCAACTATTTCCTCAACATGGCCGGTCTTCCAGGACCCGAATGGCTGACGAACGAACATTATACCAAGCCGGCGCTTGTGCTGACGGTAGTCTGGGGCATCGGCAATTCCGTGGTGATCTATCTTGCGGCATTGCAGGAGGTTCCGGTGCAGCTCTACGAGTCGGCGGACATCGACGGTGCCGGGTTCCTCAGGAAGATCTTGCATATAACACTGCCCTCGATATCGCCGGTCATCTACTTCAACCTGGTCATGGGAATTATCGGATGCCTGCAGGTGTTCGCGCAGCCGTACATCATGTTCGGCGCGGGTACAGGCGGACCCAACCGTTCAGCTCTTTTCTATGCCGTGTATCTATATGAGAACGCGTTTACGTATAACCAGATGGGCTACGCCTGTGCCATGGCGTGGATACTTTTCATGATAATACTCGGACTTACGTACATGGCGACGATGCTCAGCCGCAAGCATATACATTACGGGGAGTAGCACATGATAAAATTAAACTCATTCGGAAAAATGCTGGTGTTCTTCTTCCTTGTCATAGGATCTATCGTCTTCAGCACTCCGCTCATCTGGATGGTTTCCACGGCCCTCAAGCCGATCGAACAGACGATGAGCATGCCGCCGACCTGGCTGCCATACAGGTATTTCGCCGATATCAACGGAAAAAAGATGGCGATAGTTCCGAAGGTGAAGATTGAGGAGCCGTCGACGGCAATCCTCCTTGAAGGCGTAAACGATGGGCAGATCATCCCAAATACGAAACTCGCTGATCAGAAAGGGAAGTACAAGATCCTGAAAGATATTTCCGCCGACAAGGACAATCCCTGGTCCGCCGTCACCTTGGAGAAGATAACCGGCAATGAAAATACCACCGAGCAGTTCTTTGTCCCGGTGAAAGCCGTTGAGAGGACGCTCTGTTTCCGCTGGAGCAACTTCAAGGAGGCCATCAAGGCGATGAAATGCTTCTGGATGTATTTGAAGAACACCCTCATCCTCTGCTTCTTCACTGTCATGGGTACGGTGATATCCAGCGCGTTCGCCGCGTATGGGTTCTCGAGGATACAATGGCCAGGGCGCGACAAGCTTTTCCTGGTCGCGCTTGCAACAATGATGATTCCGTTCCCGGTGATCATGGTTCCGCTGTACTGCCTCTACAGATCCCTCGGCTTTGTCGGGACACCGCATCCGCTATGGATTGGTTCGTTCTTCGCCGGGGCGTTCAATGTGTTTCTGCTCAGACAGTTCTTCATGTCCATCCCGCAGACGCTCTCGGAGGCGGCCAGAATCGACGGCTGCAGCGAGTTCCAGATCTTCATGCGGATAATCCTTCCGATATCGAAGCCGGCGCTTCTTGTAGTGGCGCTGTTCCAGTTCATGGGAACCTGGAACGACTTCCTCGGACCATTGCTCTTCCTGACCAACCAGGAGGACTTCACCCTCGCCCTCGGACTCCAGTTCTTCCAGAGCCAGCACGGAGGCACGGAATGGAACTACCTGATGGCGGCAAGCCTTCTCGTCGTCACCCCCGTCATCGTCCTCTTCCTGCTCACGCAGAAAGCCTTCATCGAAGGCATCTCCACGACCGGCATCAAGGGTTGATAAACAGTCCGGACGGACTGTTTATAACTTGCGAATTCCGCAAATCCTTATATTGAATCCATGGTTTTACGTCAGGCGTCAGCCTGACTTTGGAGTGCTGAAGCTTGCTTCAGCCTTGTTCAGAGGAGCTTGCTCCTCGTATAGCTGACAAGCAAGCTTGTCAGAAGAAAGGCGGTACCAAGGTAACGCACTCCAAGTGACTCGCTCCGCTCATCAATAAATCAGAATAAGGAACCCTGCGTTCTCAGCGCGGTTGTGGACCGGCTGGTAACTCGGGCCAGCTTTTGCCATCAGGGATTGCCCCTATGTCCTTGGAGGAGTCGGAGCGGTCAATTTCAGCTGTTCCTTTTCCAATGGCCGGGCTGCCGGGAAGCAGCCGGAAGTCGGCTTTGGAAGGGTCAGCCAGCTTGACGGCGCCGAGATCGGGCAGAACCTGTCCATCAAGGCCTGCGGCTATTTCCGTCTGTCTGCTGTTGGTGGCGTTGACGGCGATATTGTTGTAGAACTCGATCAGGCTGCCGGTGAAATAATCGCGTTTATGGAAGGAATGGGTTACAAGGATATTATTGAAAAAGCGGAAATTTACCAGATCACGGATGCTTGGCCCTTCAATAGGCTGGGGATTATTGAACAGATTGGCGTAAGGCATGATGACTGTATTGTTGAAGACCAGAAAGCCTGGATAGGGAACCATCACAAAACGTTTGGATATTGGAGTCTTGATCTGTTCTTCGGGACATTTCCCCATATGCTCCTTGGTCCAATTGCGTTCACTGGCCCCGAGCTTGAAGCAAGCTGGGCGCCATGGCCAAAGCTGCTGGATATCGAAGTCGGCATAGAAGAGGTTGCGGTAGACGTAGACAGGGCCAGGCCATGGTTCGCCATCCAGAGGCTGCCAGGATATTGGCTCGAATACGTTGTGGAAGACATTGTCATAAATCCTCATGTTGCGTGAATGGTTTTCGGTCTCCAGCGCATTGTCTACGATCTTCTCAAAGACATTGCCGTAGACTCTGAGATTTTCGCTCCAGGAGTTGCCCCAGGTCGAGAGGCCCTCGAAGGCGTTACGGACCAGGTTGTAGCGCAGCTGCCAGTCCTTCCCTACACCGCCGGCTATGCCTGTCTCATAGTTTTTCATTACTTCAGAGTCGTTGAAACGGCCCTTGCGATGCCACCAGAAGATGGGATACTTGGTCATCACTTCGGTATCTTTATAAGTTGTGATGAGTTCGGCTACATCGTCGAAGGCAGGATAATTATGGTAGAAGCAGTTCTCGACGATCACTTCCGACGGCAGTTTGTCGTGTTCTCCTCCGCCGAATACTCCGAAACGGCAGCCGTCGAACCAGCAGTTTCTGACGGTCACTTTGCTGGACCAGGTCAGGACTCCGGCAGCTCCCGGAGTTTCGAAGGTGAGTCCATCGATGACGAGATGGGCCTGCCCTTTGATGTCTATGGTGAGATTGGCATGTTCGGGAAGTGTGATCTTTTCTCCGTTGTAGCCGGGGGCGCTGGCTGGTGCGACGCACATCAGCTGCCTGCCGGGATCGGACGGTCCGTATTTGCCGCTGTCGTGGTGCAGCCGGACATAGAGCTTGTGCTCACCGGCCACATAGAAGAAGCCATGGCGCGGGCCTGGACACTGTTCGAGCAGATAGAAATGCTTCAGGCAGTCAAGGCTGGGATACGGCATCAGATCGGTTCCGGAGTATAGCACCCGTGCCGGATTGTGGTCTAAAGGTATTGAATAGAGCTGGAGATCGGAATCTTCCAGCTTCCATTTGATCTTGCCCTGGCGGATGGACTGATCGGCAGAAGAGAGAATCACCCGTCCTCGTTCGACTTTGTCGGCCTTGATGGTGATAGGACTGGATTCGGTGCCGCCACGGCGGATGATAGGGCGTTCAGCATATACGCCGGGAGCAATGTTTACGGTGTCGCCCGGTTCGGAGAGATCCACGGCCTTCTGGATGGTTTTAAGCGGACTGTCGGCAGCGAGGCCGGCGTTTGTGTCGCTTCCGCTGCCGGCATCGACATAGATCTGTCCTGCAGAAACTGCCAAGGAGGAAGAGAAAAATATGGAGATGATAGCAGTTTTGATAAAGTTTAATTTCATATGTCAGTACCTTTCTTTTTTTAGAAATTTGGGACGAGTGTCTTTGTCTTGTAATCTACGACGATTTTTATCTGGGTGTTTAAATTCCTCTGGTGGAACTGCTTTCCATCCATTCTGAAGGGCTTTTACCTGAATGCTCCTTGAAGACGCGGCTGAAATAGAGGGGATCGGAATAACCGAGCTTCTTCGCAACGTCCTTTATCGGGAACAGTCCGAACTTCAGCAGTTCCTTCGCCCATTCCATCTTGATCTGCTCGTGGTATTTCTGGATCGTCGTGCCAAGGCACTTGCGGGATTGCCGGCACAGTGTCGCCTTTGAAACGGAAAAATGGTCAGCCATCTCAGCAAGATCCGTTGGTTTGGATATCCTTCCCTCCAGATAATACCTCAGCGATGAAGAGGATATGTTCTTAAGAGATGCCTCCTGCAAGTTTCCGGAAAGTACCAACAGCGCTTCGGCAAGCAGCAGTTCCCTCCTCCCCATTTCAAAAGGAAGATCAGATGGTGAACGATGCCCCATTCTCTTTATGATTTCCGCGATCTTCGCAAAATTCTCATACTCGAAGAAGCGCCGATTCCTGGCTTTTAATATTTTCTTCGTCAGAAATACGGCGTATGAACCTCTGAATCTGCAGTAGAGGTGGACATAAGGGTTTTCCGGAACGGTTGTCAATAGGCCGGGATCCTCCGGAGATACAAGCCCGACCATCCCCCGGCAGATCCTGAAGTTTCCCTTGGAATTATGATATATCCCCTTTCCACCCAGGAACACCGTCAGCATGATGTCGCCTTCCTTCGTGCCTGGCGTCGAATGATAAGGCATGTTCCTGACCATGCCGGATGTCCTCACCTGGAACGGCGGAGCTGGGTCGGATAAATCCATATGTCGTTGTGCACTCATGGTCATGATAATTCAATAAAAGTATGTCGGGTTTTAACCCGACGTTTTATTGGCGGTTTTCCTTCGACAGGCTCAGGACAAGGAAAACTGCCTTACTTTTATGGATATGATAATATTATCCATATCACTGAGCCTATATTCCTATTGTGTATCAAATTAAAGTACAATATATTCGTTATTAATAAAATTTTCAAAGGCCATATCAGGACAATGGTTGACTTGAACAAAATATGCCAATTGATACATGGATATGGCCTTTGAAAAATTTATAACAGCTGAAAAATTTATAAAGGAGCAATATGAAATCGCCTAAAATCGTTGTCATCGGGGCCGGAAGCCATTTCTTTGCAAGGCCTGTGATATGGAACATGGTGAATAGCAAGATCCTCAGGGAAGGCACGCTTGCACTAGTCGATACCAAGCCGCACGTACTTGACACCATGATGAAGATGGGACGCAAGGCGATTGCCGCAACCAAGGCACCTGTCAAACTCATAGGAACAACTGACCGCAGGGAAGTGCTGAAGGACGCAGATTTCGTTGTGCTCACGTTCAGCGAGAGGAACGCCTATTACAGGGGAGTCGACTGCCGCGTCTCTGAAAAATATGGTGTGAGGATGTGTTCCGGCGATACCATCGGATCAGGAGGGATATTCCGGGCGCTCCGCGAAATTCCCAGGGCTCTTGAGATGTCGAAGGACATTGCGAAACTCGCACCTGAATCATGGACGATAAATTTTGTAAATCCAACCTCGGTGCTTGGCATAGCGCTGATGAGATACGCCCCCAAGATCAGGAGTTTCGCGATATGCGACGGGCTCCATGAGCCGTACCACAGGATCCGCATGCTCAAGGCCGTCGGGATACTGCCAGAGACCGCGACCTCAATTCCTCCTGAAGTCGAGCGCAGCCTGGAATACCATGTCGAAGGTGTCAACCATTTCACCTGGCTTGCGAAGTTCGCATACAAGGGCAAGGATTATCTCCCGATCTGGAGGAAAGAACTGGTGAAGATGGCGCAGAAGGAAGTTGATGACAACGCCCAGAACGCTAACGCTTATGCCAAGTCGAAGTTCAATGCCGCATATTCCCTTCAGCTCATGGATATCTTCGGGGCGTACCCGAACTGTACGGCCCATACGAAGGAATATGTGCCTTTCTTCCAGGGATACGGCGTGAACTCGCCTTATCCTGAGAAACTGATGGTCTTCGACGCGGAGTCAAGGGACAAGGACATGAAAGCCAGATGGGCGGAGAACGAGGCGTTCGCCAGCGGAAAGAAAAGCATAAAGGAATTCCTGACCAAAGGGAAGGGCGACCACGCGACCGACATAATAGAATCGATGTGGGGAAATCTAAGGAAGACATTCTATATCAATTCGGCGAATCGTGGTGCAGTTTCGAACATGGCGAATGACGCGTTCATCGAACTTCTCTGCGATCTTGACATGAGCGGTCCGCGTCCGCTTCCGGCAAGCCCGATGCCGCGCGGCCTGCTCGGACTACAGCAGCAGGTTTTGGACACTCATGAACTTACCGCCGAAGCCGCTGTCACCTGCGACCGCGGAATCCTCATGAGGGCGATGATGACGGATCCGATCATCAACAACATCGAGGACGGCAGGAAGATCATGAAGGAACTTCTTGACGAGGAGAAGGATATTCTTCCGAAAGAGTGGTATAAATAAGAACTTTTCTCGCACTAAGGCGCAGACAGCAATTCCTCAGTCTTTTCTGTCTGCATGGACGGAACGCCGGCAACTTGCCGGCTTGGTTTAACAGATGCCACCAAGTTGGTGGCGTTCCATGAAGAAGTCCTGGGACCGACCCAGGAAACTGAGGGATTACCATAGAGACACAAAGATCCATTAATTATTCCAACCCTTTGTGTCTCTGTGGCTTTGTGAGAGGATATTTCTTCATTTCTCCCACACCGTCACGTTCCTGTACAGGCCGATGCGCGTACACATATGCCGGATGCCGATGCGCCCGGATTCGGGAGGCGTTATCTTCCTGAGATCCCATTGGAAGAATTTTTCCTTTCCATCACCTTCGACCTTGAGGATGAGATCCTCCTTGGTCTTAATACAGGTGAAAAGATATGGGACTCCTTTTTTGAATAGGCCGGAATCGGTGTATGACGGCTCCAGCTCGGTGTCCTGGAACTTCCCCTGCGGATCCCGCGGATAAAGCCTGGCGCGGACGTAGTCGCGGTTGTTGTCAGGATGATGCTCCCCCATATTTGCGGAATAGCTGATGTGCAGCAGGCGCATGTTGTCGTAATACGTATACATGTAGGCGACCTTGCGCAGATCGTTCCACTCGGAGATGTCTTCCGTATAAGGGGGAGTTCCCTTGCCGGTCGCCTGGATATAGAGGATCTTGACGTAGTCCTTGACATCGTCGAGGCATGTATATTCAAAGCTGATTTTAACGTCCCCTCTGAATGACTGCTTTGTCCAGAGGACCGCATGTGAGTCATTTTCCTTTTCGTTCGGACCGGCGGAAAAGACCATTCCCTTCGTGGTGTTTTCGACCTTTGCGAGCTGACCGTCCAGGAACCATTTCTGCTTCCAGTCAACGATGCAGGAGTCGGAGAATGACTTCCTCCAGTCCAATTTATTAAGTTCCTCAAACAACACGTGCGTTTGCCTTTCATTTGAATTCGTTCGTAGTTAATGTCGTAAGACATGTCTTAAGTAGGTACGGGCTTTAGCATGTCCCATTTTTTGTATTTTTACGAATGGTACAGGCTTAAGCCCGTACCTACTTTGAATCCTTCAGATACGGCTTGAGTTCAGGAATATCCTTCTGTATCGCATCCACGATGAATTCCGCCATAACTGTCGCCCCCTTCTTCGAGAAATGGGTGCGGTCGGTCGCGCTGCAGAACAGATCTTCAGAACCGGCTTCGCCCAATTTTTCGAGGAGTTCCCTGCTCCTGCTATGCAGATCTATAAGCGGGGTATTGGTAGCCTTGGCGACCGCCCGCATCGTTTCCGCATATGGTTTGAGGATATCCTTCATCTTTCCATTCGCGTCGAAGTGCCTCCTGTGCATTGACGTGACCAGGATGATCTTTGCACCTGCAGCCTTGCCTTCTGAGACATATTTCTCCAGATATTCCTTGTAGTCGGTTGCTGCATCAGTCGATTCCGGCTTGTCCTTGGCATGCGAGTCGTTGTGCCCGAACTGTATGAATATCACATCAGGTTTCGCGTCAAGCACCTTCTTCCAGCGTCCTTCGGACATGAAGGTCTTCGTGCTCCTGCCACCTACGGCGGTGTTTTTGCATTCGACTTTCGGGCCAAAATAAAGGGGAAGGATCTGTCCCCAGCCTCTTGTAGCTTCATTTTCAGCATAGGTCTGCACGGTCGAATCCCCGACAAATATAATCTTCTTCACTGGAAGCTCCTCTGACAAAATGGTTGAGTCAAATAAGGTGGCTACTATAAATGAAATAGCCATAAACATCAAAGTCTTTATTTTCATAAGATTCCTATAAAGTAGGTGCGGGCTTCAGCCCTGACTACTATACGCATATTCCAGTACTGTCCACGTCATGTTCTCCGGTTCTTCTGTCTTTGCATCTTTACGTCAGGCGCTTCGGCCTGACTTT
>MHBI01000117.1 GCA_001804815.1 Lentisphaerae bacterium GWF2_50_93 | reverse complement strand
CTCTAAAACAGAATATATATAGATGCTTCCCTGAAATACAAGATCCTTATTTGCATAATAGAGGCATAAAAATATCAAACAAAGGCCATTAAAGGCGTTTTATTATTCATAATATGCTTATGTATAAATAGATAAGTGGGAACGTCCCCATATTACTACTTAGGAGCTGGAAAGGGGAAGTTCCAACGGCCTTGAAAGATCCTGCCAGCGTCATAGGCGTACCCATCTTCCCCTCACTTCGCCTTCACGTCATCGGGGGCTGGAAGGGGGGCGGGTAAGTCATGCTGATTTTCGTGGACACCGATAGGACTATTAACCTTTACTTTTAATTTATCTTTTGTTGACCTTACATATTCGATTGCTTCTCTATCGCCACGATTTTGTAGAATATCTAAAAATTCCCTTTTAATTTTTAACGTTTCATTTGGCGATAAGTTAGGAAAGCATATTCCAAGTTCACATACCGCATCATAGATATCATACTCTTTAGAAGGTGAAACATGTGTGTTACCCCAAGCAACATGAAGCACTTTAAATTTACCGCTACTTTTTGTAGTTGTATTATAAGAATTAAAATTGTGACTCGATAATTGCTCTCGTACAACAATTGGATATATAATCATTCTTTCATATATCGCTCCATTTTTAATATCCAAAACAATTTCCTTTTTAAAAAACAAGATTCCACAAAAGTAGCCCACCAATGCACCGAATATGAAAATAAGCATAAAAACAATATATCTATTCATTTGCTCCTCCAGTTTTATCAGATACAAATAGACCTATTAATTGACCTACGGATTCACTTAGTGAAAAATGGTGCCAGTCTGCGCAAGCCACTGAATGGCCGTGATATAACTATTAATCTTGCAGGGCATAATATTTGATTTCCATATGAAGTCAACATTTTTCCAATAACTCCAGTCAACGCCCCTGCTACTTCACGAATCCCGCTGCCACCACGTTGATCTGCCTGCCTGTTCCAAGCGTGACCGTGAGTATCTTCGACGGGACTCCGGAATAGGTCTTGTCTTCTACGAAACTGGCATCGCCAGCCGCTATCTTGGCAAGAAGTTCGAGCTGCTCGCAGGCCAGCAGGGAGATGTCAACAGGAATCAGTCCTTCGTCAGGATCGCTGAGCGATGTCACTGCTATTATTCCGGTACCGCCTGGTGCTTCGATGGCGGCCTTCTGCGCTCCGCTTATGATCCCCAGCGTGTTAAGTGCAGTAAGGACAGCACCTTGCTGTGAAGTCTCAACATGGACTACGAACGGCACTGCAGACAGCGCCGATGTGTTTGTGGTGTCATTTCCTACGCCTGCGCCTTCGACACCGTAGAGAAGCAAATAGAGCCCATCATTTAGCTGGTCTGCCGGTTGCGCATCGTCGTCATTCGCCTTGGCAAGCGTGCTCTCCACCCACATCGTCGCATATGTGTCGTCAATCGTACCATCTGTCCATCCGTTCCGGATGTTGAGGAAGTTCTGGAGACCGATGATGTCCGCCTGGAGCGGAACTGCCACGGGAGTTGCAGGCATGTAGGATGAGCTGTCGAAGAAGTTGTTATCCTCAAGGCATCCTTTCCTGGTGGTAACAGTGTGGCTCGCCGTGCCTTTCGCGGTATCAGGGATGTCAGTGAAGAAGAAATCGAAGGTATGCTCACCCTCCGAGCCTATCGTGGTTGAATACGAGAAGATTCCTTTCTTGTCAGTCTTGGACAGTGAACTTGTGAGTCCGGTAATCGGATTTCTGATCTGTAGGACCATGTTAGGTATCCCCGTTCCGGATTCATCAACGACCTTGCCCCTGAACACCGACTTGGACGGGACAGGAAGACCGTTCACAGGAATCTGCGTGAGGACGATGTCCGTAGCAGAATAGCAGTTGACCGTCAATGTGACATCTGTGTAGTCCGTCACCCCGTAGAGCATGAAGTGCCAGGTGCCAGGGGAGGGATTGCTGAGCGTAATCATCTCACCGGACAGGCTCTCCTTGCCTTTGGCTGTATACAAGATTTTCGACGGGAAGTTCCCGAATCTGGCATACAGGTCGCAGTCGTTTGCTGCCAAGTTGCTGGTTCCGTTAAGTGTCGCAACGAGCCTGGTTGTTCCGAGTGGCACCTCCGTAGAGAAATAGACTGTACTTCCCTTCCATTGATCCACCACATTCGAGGAAGTATCCCCGTTGTTGACATTGACGGAAGTGATCAAGGTTGAACCTGAGGACTTGCCCGCAGCGATGGCGGCACTGAATGAACTGTCGTATTTTACACCGTACTTCGCCTTCATCCTGTATCCATACTCCGTGCCAGCGACAGCGGAAGTGTCGGCGTATTCGAGCGCGGCAACAGCGGCTCCAACCTTGGTTTCACTCTGTGTAAACTTACCATCTGCGCCCTTGGTGTAACGATAAACATCGTATGCGGTGGCTCCGGCGACTTCCGACCAGGTAATCACTACCTTGTCGGAATATGTTCCGCTGCCGGCCTTGACCGTGACAGGCCCCTTGTTTGACAGAAAGCCCGCGTTTGATTTACTTATCAAGGTTATCCCGTTGGCGTTCTTCGCAGCCAGCCAGTAGTAGTATTTCTTCACATTTGCGCCGTCCATAGGCACAATATCGTCCCCAAGATCGTTGACGAACAGCGCCGTTGTCTCTGTGAGGGGAATGTCGTTGAGAGGATCAGGTATTGTTGCCTCGGACTCCGTGCGGAACACCATATATGATGTCGTTCCCGCCAACTTCGCCCACGAAACTCGGATCTTGTCGAAATACTTACCATCGGAGGCGGTAACCGCTCCGGGCAGTGCCGGTGCTTTTGCCACATACCCAGCATTGCCAGCGCTGAACTTGCCCCAGTCGATGGAATTCTTCGCCCTTGCAAAGTAATAGTATGTTGCCCCGGCGTCCGCAGTGTTGTCCTCAAATATGCAGTCCGCCACCTCACCAAGACTGTCGCCTGGAACGGGAGCAAGCTTCGTAGTGTTCCTGTAAACCTCATAGCTTGTTGCGGTCGGCACGGCCTTCCATGTGACTATGACCCTGTCCTCGAATGTTCCGTCAGTGGCAGAGACTACAGGGGCCGCAGGAACAGCAGTTGGTGCAGTGTTATCCGCGAAGTTGGCAGTAATGGTTGCCGATGAACCGTGAGTACCTGTCAGTTTGACGGTGGTGGCGGCTGATTTAAAATCTGCGATAACCGCAGATCCAGATGCTATGGTCCAGCCTGTGAAATGGCTGTTAGCGCCAGGAGTCGCCATGATCGGCGTATCAGACATGGTGTTCACAGTGTTGGCACTGGTGATACCTGCACTGCCGTTTCCAATCGAATCCAGCTTGAGTGTTGCGGTGTTGTGCGCGAAGTTCGCAGTTATCGTCATCCCTTCGGTCACGTTGGTGACAGTGAGGGGATTGGCGGATCCGTTATATGCCCCGCTCCAGACTGTGAAGTGGTAGTCGGTGTTCGGTACAGCTTCGACCTCAGTGCAGTCGTTGCCGTAGTTGACGGTCTGCGTAGCCGTGCCAGCAATGGAACCGTTCACAGCAGAATTGAAAACGACCGTGCATGAATAGATTTCCGAAGGAGGTGAGTCCTCCCAGGTTGACCAGGAAAAGGGAAATCCCGTTGCCCCTTCCAGATAACATATCTTGAGATTCCAGGCGCAATCCGTAAAGACAAAATCTCCTTTTTCAGGGGCGTTCCCCATGAAGATTGCATGCTTCAGATTAGGGCAGGAGTAAAAAGCACCCTCATTGATATGCGTGACACTGGAGGGGATTGTGACTCTGTTTAGGCTGAAACAGCCTGAAAAAGCATAGGCTCCTATGACTGAAACTCCTCCGGGAACCGTGTAGTCGCCTGTCTTCCCGGCTGGATACGCAATAAGGGAAGCCATGTCCTTGCTGAACAGTACCCCGTCCACGCTGCAATAAGATGGATTGAGTTCATCAACGGTAATAGAGAGCAGTTTGGCGCATCCGGAGAATGCGGCTTCGCTGATGCTGGTGACGCTGCCGGGAATTGATACATTTGTCTGCTTGGAGCAGCCAAAGAAGGCAGATCTGCCTATGCTGGTGACACTCCCGGGGATTATTATACCAGTCAGATTAGAGCAATTATAGAAAGCATAATTCTCGATGCTGGTGACAGTTCCGGGAATGGTAATGCTGGCCAGATAAACGCAATCATAAAAAGCACAGCTTCCGATGCTGGTAACTCCATCGGGAATAGTATAATCTCCTGAAAACCCCTGGGGACATCTGACAACAACTGACTGCCCTTTGTTGAAGAGAATCCCATTAATACTGCAATAGGAGGAGTTGAGTACATCCACGGTTATCGATTTCAATGCGGGACAGCCTATAAAGGCAGTGTCACTGATGCTGTTGGTTCCAGCTCCAATTGTAACGCTGGTCAGTTTGGTGCATCCATAAAACGCCCAATCTCCGATACTGGTGACGCTGTCTGGAATTGCCATGCTGATTAGGCTGGAACAATTTTCAAACGCTTTGACTCCGAAGCTGGTGACACTGGAGCCAAGCTTAACGCTGGTCAACCTGATGCAGCCAGAGAATGCTTTCTCCCCGATGCTCGTGACACCATTGCCGATAGTAATGCTGACAAGGCTCGAGCAACCGGCAAAGAAATAGTCCTCTATATTGGTGATGGCGTCAGGGATGACAATGCTGGTAATTTTTTTACAGCCATTAAATGCATCTTCCCCTACGCTGGTGACACCTTCCGGGATAGTATAGGCTCCTGCCTTGCCCTCTGGATACTTGATAAGGGCAGTCTTGCTTTTATTGAAAAGTACACCATTTACGCTGCAGTATGAGGGATTGAACTTGTCCACAGTTATCGTCACCAGCCTGGGGCAGCTGGAAAATACACCGTTTCCCAGGCTGGTGACGCTGGCGGGAATTATTATGCTTGTCAGATTTGTGCAAGCAAACGCATAATTACCGATGCTGGTGACGCTGTTCGGGATGTTTATGCTGGCAAGTTTTTCACAGAAAAAAAACGCGTCTGCCCCAATACTGGTAACACCGTTTCCCATGGAAATCCTGGACAGGCTGTAGCAAGATGAAAATGCGTTGTCTCCGATACTGGTGACGCTGTCATGAATCACTATGCTGGTCAGCTTATAACAGGAGTAAAATGCACTCTCACCTATGCTGGTGACGTTCTTCGGGATGTTTATACTTGTAAGATTTGTGCAATATACAAAGGCATATTTACCAATACTGGCGACACCATCTCCTATGGAAACCTTGGACAGGCTGTAGCAAGATGAAAATGCATTATCTCCAATACTGGTGACGCTGTCCGGAATCACTATGCTGGTCAGCTTGGCGCATTTATCAAACGCCCTGGCTCCTATTGTGTTAACGCCATCTCCAATAGTAACATTGGACAGGTTGTCGCAGTCATCGAATGCGTCATCATCTATGCTGGTGATGCCTCCTCCTATGGAAACAGTGGATAGCTTTGAGCAAGATCTAAATGCGTTACTGCCCATAACGGAAACACTGTCAGGGATGACAATGCCGGTCAGTTCCCCACATGATTCAAACGCACTGTCCCCTATGCTGGTTACGCTCTCCGGAATCGTGTAATCCCCCGACTTGCCCATGGGATACAAAACGAGTGTTGTTTTGTCCTTGTTGAACAGGATGCCGTATTTACTGGAATATGAAGGGTTACTCTCGTCCACGCTTATCGAGGCCAGCCTATTGCAGCTGTCAAATATCTCCTTCCGTATGCTGGCGACACCGGAGCCGATATAAATGGAGGCTAGATATTCGCACCCGAAAAATGCCGCGTCCTCAATATTAATTATGGTGCTGGGAATAGTTACGCTGGTCATGTCAGCAAATGAGAATGCATAAGCGTCTATTCCAGTAACCGGCTTGCCTAGGATTGTGCCAGGGATAGTCACAGCGTCGTCGGCTCCCGAATAATCTGTTATTGTGATGTCTGCTCCATTGTCGGTATAGGTGAAATCTCCGAATTGCTCCGCCATTGCCGATACCGCAAAGGCAAAAAACATGAACGCGACTATCGACAACCTGCTCCAAAAAGAATTCTTTCCCATTTTCCCCGTCCCTTTATCATAAATTTTTAATCTTAAATTCCATGTGTCTTTTGGAAGCACCTGCCCCCGATCCCGTCTCTCCCGCTGCCATCCGTATTTGTCAATTGCGGGGGTGTGACCCCGTTGCCCCCCTTCAAAAAGGTCAAGTCCACTATGCTCCTGCCGAAGTCCCCGCTCGGCAAGGCTCTGACCTACGCCATCAACCAGGAGCGTGAACTCCGCCGCTATGTCGACGAATTGCGATTCAGGCCAGATAACAATTTTGCCTAAAATATTCTCAGGCCGCTCTGCATAGGCAAGAAGAACTTCGTCATGCTCGGCAGCGAATTAGGTGGACGAACCGCTGCGGTGCTCTACACGCTCATCGGCACATGCAGAGCCAACGGCATCAACCCGCATGAATATATCGCCGATGTCCTGACGAGGATAAACACCCATCCATATTCCAAGCTCGCAGAACTCCTCCCACACAACTGGCAGCGCCTCCGTCAGCAAAAATAATTTTCACCATCCATCATTCTTGAACTTCCCAGTGCCCCCCATGTGGGTTCGTCGGACGTGTACAGCCTAACCCTTGGGGATATGCCAAATACCACTGCACTACGGGAGCAAATATATACTCAAGCATCCACTGGCGATTCATCCCGGAAGGCTTGCCAAACGGAGAAAATCAATTTAAGCCACTAAATTCGAGATTTCCCCGACAACCCAAGACTTAGGACGGAAACAGGGATTAAGCGCGGTTTCCGTGCGCCTAAAGTGCAAGGAAATGTTGCCTAGATAATTTAGCTATCTCCTAATTCGCCGTCACTTTCCTGTCCCCTCACTTCGCCTTGTCATCTGTTTGAAGTTGCGGAATCACATGGGCAACAACACTGTTTTGGCTTTTTGTTATTTGTTCCATCGCAAAACGTTCGGCGTAGCACTCTTCGTATACTTCAGCAAAGACATCTTGTTTTCTGAATTCACGAAATATTGGCCAATCCTTGTAAAATGACCGATGAAAGCTCTCATCGTGCTTGAGGCGTCGCATGATCTCGTAGCCTCTACTATAGTCATCACTCAAAGCTGCTATTCCCAATTTGAATTTATCACCACAAGCACTCCAGTCTTCTCCGTGTAATACTTCCTTGCATCGTTCAGCTGAACCATTCCATTTGTATGCTTGGGCTTGATTGATTAACATGATTCTACGGCTGTTATCGTCGGAATGTTTCATTTGCTTTTGAACAAAAAAATCTAGTAGACGAATCGCAAGTGCGTATTCAGACTTGTGAATAAGTTCAAGTGTTATATCGACAATGTTGCTGTCTGATTCTGCAATTCGGTCAGGACACATCTTGCGCCAAATGACATGAGCCATTTTAACACCGATTTCAAAAATGCATTTGTATGAGTTCTCAAAATATGCATTTGATACTTCCAGTTGGTCGCCAACGCGCAAGATTTTATCAGTAGCACATTTGTGTTCAGCGCATACAGTCAAGTATTGGGATGACACCTTACCGTCAGTATGCACGAATAGGTTGCGACGTTCGGTGAGCTCGATGAAGTCAGGCCAGCAAGCAAGCCCCTTATTAAACGGAATCTTGAGTTTATCCCTAAGCCAATCGAATTGATCTGCATGACTCTTGCGAATTACAGCCTCAATTTCCTTCTCCATCACGAAGGCTCTTGCACTTGCGATGTCTTGAAATCGCGTGAGATCAACAAAAGACAAAGACTTGTCGGAAGCATTTAGCATCTCCGGCTTTACCGAAAACATGAATCGTATAATTCGTCCAAGAAAGGAATCGTATTGCGAGACAAGAGACGTGACGAAATGTCTTGGGATTAAGCGAGTGGCCACATTGAAGTTCTCAAAATTACGTTTGAGCCTATTGACCGCAGACATGTCCTCAAACTTTAATGTATAGGTTGTAGATTCCTCTGATTTTACTTTAACTTTTCCGTGCCCTGACACATAGTCTAAATGCTTCTTGTCAGCATCTTTGCGCAATAAGCCAGTTACATGCATCATCATGGGAAGAGTCGTGTGCAATGACTCGATATCCTCGGTGAAACGGGCTATATCATCCACGAGAATTTCTGTTGGGTGTTTCGCTTCTTCAGCCATTGCCTATCTCCTTTGCTGGACAAATTAAAGCAAATGCGTATTGCTTAAGCACAACAACATATAACATCCACAGCAGAAAAGTCAAGGCTTTAGTTTAAAGGGACAAGGGCTAACACAGCCCCCCATCCGAAACCCCATTTACACGTGGTTTCCCTTGCTCTTTCAGGCTTGAGGCGGGATAAGTCCTGTCCTTCCACCTAAACGCCCTTTATCCTGCCTGTAAACAACAAGAACTAAAACACCCCTCACTTCACCTTGTCATCGGGGGCTGGGATGTTTGGACAGCTACAGCGATATCTTATCTGAAGAATTCGTCTGTGACAACTTTATGCTTTTTTAATTCAGATACTATTTTCAATAAATGCTTTGTTGTCTCATCTATGGTATCAATCGCCTCATCTATTTTTTCAGCACTAATAAATTCTATCCGTTTGTCCAGTCCCTTGCGTTGCTTTGCAGACATTCGTGATTTAGCATAATTATTGCCTTCATTATTACCTTTACTATAACATGAATGAATTATATTGTTTCTGAGCTGTTCACAAACGTTAAGTTCAGAACACAACTGGTTAATGTCATCAAGAATATCTCCTGGCTTTATACCAACATGACTAACCGACTTTAGGGCTGCCACCAGCTTTGAAAAACTCATCTCTGAAGTAAGGCAGAGTCCTTTGTCCCATGATACTTTTAATAGTTCAACAAGGAGTCCGTTGACACATAGCTCAAGTTTCTGAAACAAAACAACAGTTTTACCAATCCTAAGATAGAGATTATCCATAATAACCATTATTTAATAATTAAATAGGTGTCCGTTGGTAGTGGCATACTCTTTATTTTCCTCTTCCTACCTTTCACCCCTCACTTCGCCTTGTCATCGGGGGCTGGAAGGGGGGCGGGTTTCTGCTTTTGACTTTCATCATAGCGTTGGAAAAGGTAGTCTATATATGAAACCAAAACGTGCTTGATTTCAATATTGTTTTTGGAAAAGACACCTCTTATGTTGGAATCAATCTCATTATTGTAAACCACGACTGCATCAATGTTCACATTTACCTTTGTCGATTCTGGAACATTCAATGCCTTTCTGCAAAGAGCAGAAACTTCATCAAGGTTCTTGGTCATAGGCTTGTCGCCAACATAATATAAATATCCGCCAGCTTTTTCCATGTCATACATAATCTTGAGTGTCAAATTGGCATTCCAGTCGGCAATAATTTCAGGCGGATTTTTAATTTCTAAAAGTTCGACAGGGAAATCTATTTCTTTTGACTTGGCATTTTCAAAAGAAACCAGCTTGATATTTTCATAATATTCCTTTTCGTTGACCGCAACCTTAAACCATTTGTTATTGTCCCCTTTTATTCTAATCGTGTCAATTAGTCTTAAAAATAGCTCGTTATCTTCAGATGTTATCTTAGCATTCTCTTCTTGTGTAAACCCATAATTTCGAGTAGAAGAATTTAAGCTTAGGCAGATAGGCTTGTTGTTGATAAGAATTAATAAATTTCTAAAAAGGCTGGAGTGGCTTTCATTTTTGGAATAGTTCAATTTAAAAGCATTACGCTCTTTTTGACCAAACTGAGTTCCTCTGAAAACCATAATATCTGTAAGAGGATAATCAAAATCATTAACAAAGGCTGTGCCTACTCTTTTTGTTCTTATAGCATTTGAATATAATTCATCTTTTTTCGGACTACTGAGAGCTATGGGATATGGCAAAGAAATAAAAAGGCTTGAATTTTCAAATGAATGAATTAACAGAGGCATTTTGGTGTCATATTGCAACCTGTCATGAAACGAATTACAAGATGATAACATAAGAGAAAAAATAACAATCAATGCTTTTTTCATAGGTTCCCCTTAAATTAAGGATTAGTCGTTGAAGTCTTTGAATCTATCTTTAAATAATTCTTTATCATACCTGCAACTTTGTCTGCGTAATTCTCTACAAACATATGGTTAATTACCCAGTCGCTGCCCACAGCATTATTAACACTTTGAGTGGGCTTGGTATTGGAAAAGAATTCAGCAACATTATCCCCTTTTTCTGCATTCGGGTCCATTGAAAGAGCGCCAGGGAAACCCATGATTTCAGCTGGACCTGCGGTCATGACTCTTATTCGCTTTTTAAAGTCTTCTCTCACAAGCCGCCATGCCGAACTGGAAATTCCTGCTCCTTGACTATGAGCCGCCCAATAAACATAAGCACAACCGTCTTTTTCTAAAGTCTCGTTTGTTTTATCAGCAAGGAATCTTACCGTAGAATCCTGCATGCCAAGCATGTGAGCGCCTGCCTGAGGAATGTCTATCCATCCGAACAAAATCATATTTGTTGTTTCAAGCCACTTGTATTTTGAATCTAAAAGACCAGTAGGATTGTGAATCAGTCCTACTGTAGCTTGGCTAAATCCTCCGCTCCCTTTTTGTATTTTATCCATCAAATAATCTCTGCTTCCTCTTGCATCTTCTCTCGTGTTTAATACTCCATTCTCATAAACAATCATAAAATTATACTTGTTGATTTTAAATGTTGATAAACCATCGTGATAAGGCTCAAACTTGTCACCAACAAGTCCCCATGCAGCATAGTTAAGACCTGCTGCGCCTGCGTCATAAGCGCCATTAAGCAGGTCGCTAAAAATATCAGATTGGCTTGAACCAGTATTCATGTAAGATGAATTCGAAGGAATTCCTCCGATGTTCATAAAGTCAGCTCCTCCCAGATAATCCCATCTCCCAACGCAGTTGTTGCGGCACATAGCGTAAAGATTCTTTCCCCCTTTTTCCTGCATTGGGTCACGGTTAAGGAATCTGCCTGTCTCTGGATTATAATAGCGGAAGCCCAGATATGTCAATCCAGTTTTCCTGTCGAACTGGTAGCTGGCGAACATTATATTGAAATCATCAGCTTTAATTCCAGATTTGCAGATTATCCTTCCAAAGGCATCGTATTCATATTCTGCTACCTTGGCACCTGTCGAAGCGTCCACGTAGGCGACTATGTTCAGGTTGCCGTCATAAACTGCAAGGTAGGTTTTATTGGCAGTGACATCAGTATCAGAAAGCAATCCGTCTGCTCCCCAGGTGTAACTGCGGACAAGCTGGTTGCTGGCGTTGAAGACTGCGATGAGAGACCAGCCATCCCAGACGAACTTGTAGGAGGCAACAGGCACAAGGGAATAGGCATTAGTGTTGGAATCCCAGTTGTACACCGTCTTGGAAACACGCCTGCCCATATAGTCGTAGGTGAAATCAAGCTTAATACGAATTACAGGCGAGACGCCTGTACCACTTTCTAAAGACACAAGGCGATTTTCCCCGTCCCAGGTGTAGGTGAATCTGCCATCGGACAGGAGGTTGCCGTCTGGGTCGACTGTTACCATGCGTAAATCCGGGTATAGGCAGTTCCCGGGATCCTCCGGAAAATCCCCATAGGCGCTTTTCCGGAAGTAGTATTCGACTGGCAGTTCAGGACATCCCATTATGTTCCTCAGCCTTGTGTTTCCATTTCCCTAGGATGGCACTTGCGATGCGTCCTCTTGAGGTCGACGATGGTTAACTTAGCATAGTGTTTAAGAGTATCCAGCGATTCATGGCCCAATAGTTCCTTGACGTGCCAGAGGTTGGCGCTGCCCCTTATCATCTCCGTAGCGCAGGAGCGCCTGAACGTGTGCGGGGTGACATGCACATCGGGGTCATGGCAGAACCTGCGGATCCATTGCAGTAGCGGCTTGTAATGAAGCGGGCCGCCCCTGTTGTTCAGGAAGAGCCTGTCGCATCCGCCCTTCACCAGGAAAGGCCGCACGCCCTTCACATAGGTGTCGAGATATTTCAGCGCAGTCCTGCCTACAGGCACGACCCTTTCCTTGTTTCCCTTGCCGAGAACCTTGGCCACTCCGTTCCTGTAGTCGATGTCATGGAGCCTGATCCCCAGGACTTCGCCGGCCCTGAGACCGCTTGAATACATCAGTTCGACTATCGTCCTGGCCTGGTATCCCCATGTCGTCGCCGTGTCGATCCTGGCGGCCATCCTCCCGAACTGCTCATGCGTCAGCACGCTTGTCGGCAGGAGGACCGGTGCGTTCACATAATGCAGTTCGTCCGGCAGGGATGAAGGCACAAGCCTCTTCCCCGCCAGGTATTTCAGGAAGCCCTTTGCGTTCTTTATCCTGTTGTTCATCGTCCCTGGATTGAGCGGCAGTCCGTTCCTGGTCCTTCCCGAGGCCACATGCCGCTGCCATCCCACGACATGGGCTGAATGGATCTCCTCCACCAGCGCTACGCCCTCTCCGGACAGGAACAGGGCGAACATGGATACGATCTCGTCCACGCTCCTGACAGTCCTCACGCTGTAGTTCAGTCCCTTCAAATGCCCGATGTAGTCGTCCCTGGCTGCGGTTATGGTCATCATTTTCCAAGCCTCGTGTTATCATGCATCTTCTTTATGTCGGTTATGGTCGTCCTGAGATAATGCGACAGTGTCCTCATCTCCGAATGGCCGAGGAGCAGCTGCAGTTCCACAGGATGGGCACCGTTCCTCAGCATGTGCGTTGCGCACGCCCTGCGTATGGCGTGGAAGCTGATCCTCGTATGGACATCGGCCTTGCGCCAGCGGCTGTCCAGCATCTTCTGCAGGGCCACCCTGGAAAGGCCTTTCCCCGAGGATGTGACCCATAGCGGCGGGCGGTGCAGGCAGAACGCGGCTGCGCCGCGTTCATCGCCTTCCGCCCCCTGGGAAGGTCTCTTCTTAAGGTATTCGGCGATCCAGGACACGGCCTGCTTCCCGATGGGGACTACCCGTTCCTTCGATCCTTTCCCAAGGACACGCACCAGGCCCTGGGCCATGTCCACGCTACCGGTATCAAGCGAACGCAGCTCTCCAAGCCTCATGCCTGTGGAATATGCGGTCTCGATCATGGCACGGTCACGGATTCCAATCGCAGTTGATGTGTCTATCGAGGATATGAGCTTCTCCATTTCCCCTACTGAGGGAACCGGCTGCAGCTTCCTTCCAGGCTTCGGCATCTGCAGGCCTTCGGCGGGATTGATGAAGACGATCCCCTCACGCTCCAGATGCCTGAAGAACAGCTTGACGCTCCGGAGATAGAGGTCCACCGTGTTCGCCGACAGCTTCCTTTCAACCAGATGTCCACGGTATTTCATGATATCGCCTTCGGTCACGTCCTGTATCCGTCCAATCCGGGACTTCCGCATATGCGCAAGGAAGAAGATCACCGGCCGCCTGTATGTCTCGACGGTGGCGTATGAATAGTTCCTATCCTTCATCTTAGAGAGGAAACCCTCGACATGCTTCTTGCTTTCCATAACGACTGTACCTTTCCTTATTGCCTATATAAGCGTTTTTCAGTTTCATGCATTCATTCCCGTTAAGTCCTTATTTCCAAGGGCATGACTGCGTTCCTACCGCTTGAATACGGGTTAAAAACGTATTGAACCCGGGTTGAACACCCTTGAATACCTACCCCTCGACACTGATCAGCTCCACGGCATTGTCCAGCCATGACAATCGCCCATGGCTGTCATAGAGAAGCCGGTAATGCTGAAGCGTGTTCCGTCTGCCGGACTCCAGTATCACGAACTCATGTTCGGTCAATTCCCGCATGTAAAGGTGCAGCCTGGTGTTTGTCCATCCAATCTTATTCCGGACTTCCTTCCTGGTGAATGACACAGCGCCCTTTGACATGGTTGCTTCACCGATTGTCCTGCGCTTCTCCTCAACATAGCCGTCAAGAAGCCTGAGAAGATCCTGCGACGGCATCGACAGTCCGCTAACGCTCTTGCCCAGGATGTCCCTGGCAAGGTTCAGTGCGGTCTCGATGTCGGCATTGTCGGTCTCGATGTATTCAGTTCCGTTATGGACCTTGATTTCCTTGCCCATCTGCCGTAGGAAGGCCACTGCGTTTATCAGGTTCAATATCTGCGGGTACAATCTTCTTGCCTGCAATCTGGTATCGCTGAACTTCATCCTGTACCGGTTCACGACCTTCAGCGGTTTCAGCAGGCGCTGGAAATTCCTATGGAGCGCAACCGCCCTTCCGTGTTCAAGATTGTCCTGCAGCCCTTCCATCGAATGCTTCCTCATCTGATGTTCGATTATGGCCGTTGTCTGAGCCGGGGATTCATCTATTCCGACACAGAAGAACCTTGAAGCGGTCTCCTGGTCAAGTTCAGGATCGGTCGTTGTCAGGAACACGCATGTGCTGCCTGCATCGATCACATTCAGCTGTGTCGTCATCTTCCCGGTGGCGCTGTCCCTTACCGTGACTTCGCTCGACAATCTACCGCTGGATATCAGACTGCGGATTGCGTAGTTGGCCTCCTCGTTGGTGGCGGAGGATTCTTCAAGCGCCAGTATCTTATTCCTGAGGCTTGTCCGTTCCTTGTAGAACAATGCCTTGCCCGAAAGGTTGGTCAGCTTCACCACGTCCTCAGCCGGCATGAACTCCAATGTCGTGTCCTGTAACGCCGACTTCCCGGCACCCGAACTCGATAGGATGATTACCGACAGGACGCTTTTCTCCGCCATCTTGCGGCTTGTAGCCGCCAGATATGACAGCAGCTTGTTGTTGTTCTCCTTGTCGCCGACATAACCGCACTTCTCATAATCTGACAGGATCCGCTCAATCATATTTTCGGACTTGCCGAAGGCGATGGACTCCTGGCGCTCAGCGTCGGTCATTACTGGTGATGCTGATGGAGCCGGACTGTCCTTGTATGCTTCTGCGATGGCGATCAGGCTGTTCACTTCCGCTTCAATCACTTCAGGTAGCTCGCTAAATATCCTGCATACTTCCTGTGCGAATGTCTTACGTTCCTTCGCTGAGTACAAGTTCATGGTGTCCAGGTGGAACCTGCCGGCCTTCTCGAACTTCACGGTCGCCTTGAGCTTGCCAGATGACTTCTCGACTGACATTAGCCTATAAGTCCTTGGACCCTTGACAAGACCTTCAAAACCCTGAAAAACGCCATTTCCATGGTTCTGATTGAGTTCAGGCACACCCCCGTGTGTCGCGGAGCGACATCCGGGGGAGGCCTGTAAAGTCGGGTCTTTAGTGTCATTCGGACCTTTGGGCAGAGTGATTTTAGCGCCATCGGTGATCCTTATTCCTTCCATTCCGGTGATTGCGCTATTGTCATCCATAAGTGGGAATATGAGGCACTCGCTGAACAGTTCCTTGCCTGTCTTGTCCAGAATTCCGAGTGCCTGCATATCCTGTATTATCTTTCCTTTGCTGGGCAGGCTCTTCAACAGCGTGCCGTCGCTGAAGCCTACTCTGCCAGCGGGTATGCCTGCGCCTTCATCTTCCATCTTCTTGAAGTGCTTCGCCGCTTCAGCGTTGGAGCCGTATGCCCTCTCGTAGAATGCCGATATCCTCTCAAGCAGGCGGTGCCTGTCTTCATGTTTCATTGATGTTCCTCCTGTGTCCTTCAATCGTTATGCCAGACGCCTTTTCAAATTTAAGGGCTTCTGCGTTTAGGATCTTGATTTTTTAATTAATTAAGATAGATTGATCGACGGCTGAACGATGTACCCTTGCTAACTGTGACTACCTTTAAAACTGTGCTCCCCTTGTAACCCGTGCCCCTTGTGCAGGCTACTTTCCTGTGAATCCCTGTGACACCCGTGCCCTTGTGCAGCTGTGTGTGTGAAGGAATTTACAATCGGCTCGAATGAGCCAAGGGAGGACGACGATGAATTGGAAGGACTATCAGAATACGCTTTTTACGGATGTAAGAGCGGACGTTAACGCAAAGGTCGGAAGCGACATATTCAAGGCGCTAAGCCTCTGGATAATGATCAATTCAGCGTTCTACAGGAAGACTAATTTCAATCCTCAGGAAGTCGTGAACAAGTTTAGATGCGACTACCTGACGGCGGTGAACCAGAACCACATGTCGAGGGCATACCGGGAAATCGCCTTGAAGACAATAGCCGACTACCGGCCATGCTTCACGGTGATGCCGGACAACATCGACAGGGCCGAGACTGAGAAGGCGATGAACGAGTTTTATCAGAAACTCGATGGCCGGCTTCTCCGTGTATGCGGCGAAGACCAGTATAAGTGGCTCACTTATTTCAGGGCCATCAACGGCACTTTCTACAAGTCCACGGACTTCAAGATCGAACCGGAGGTAGCTTCAGGCAACGCCGATTTCCTGACAGAGATATTCATCAAGGACAAGGGTGAGGAATATCTGGCGGCGGTTGAAAGGATCCTCTCGAAGAAAGAGGAACGTATAGGGGAGGCCGCATAACATGACAATAAAACAGAAACTCGAAGCCCTCGTCTCCAAAATAGACGATTGGAACAGACTCGGCGCCGAAATCAAGGACAGGAAGGAATCCATCGGCGACAAAGTTGGCGATGGATTTGTGGTAGATGACCGGGTGGTCGTCTACAATCCGCCTTCAAAAAGGAAGAACTTCGACAAGGAAAAGCTAAGGGCCATCCTTCTGTCGGAGTCCGACCTGACAGAGGAAATAGTAGACTCCATGTTCGAACGTGCGCATACCGAATCCGATGTGGTCGGGTTCATCTCAGTACTCCAACTGGGGAACTGGGACAAGTGGAAGAAGAGATGCACCAGCATTGCGGCATGACGGATAGAATGGGGCTGGGCTTTGCGGTCCAGCCCCTTTCATTTGAACGATCCAAATTTGATCGGATTGGATCATTCCCTGGACTTTCCGGATCGCCGGATCATCTGACATGGGTCAAGGGCCAAAGTCCAAGGAAAGGGCCTTCTGGATCATTTCGGTTCAACCAGTGCTGGAAGGGTCGTCCTTTAATTAAGATTAAACACGTGCGCAGGCGTTTAAGAAATTAAATCTTAAAAAAGATCTTATTTAATAAGGGGATTTTAAGATAAGAGATTTCCCCGCCTCCTTAGGTCGGCGGGAAAATCATAATCCTGGAGAAGACACAGGCGGTACATCAGGCACCTTGTGAGTTCATTGGCTGAAGAAAACACTAACGCCAGGAACAATGTTCAAACATTGACACTGTCAGACACCGTGGGCACCTTTGCTGTCTTGAACCGGCGGTCAGGCGGTGTTGATATGCCAGGAAGATTCCTCATCACATAAGTCACATGGAATTCAGTTGGAACCTTTGGTATGTTTCACCGGCAAAAGTGATGGAATCTCAGGGGTGGTATGTATTATTATACATAGGACTTTTCCAGAACAGTGCAAAACAGGGGTCTGCTGCTATACTTAAATTTCAACAGAATCGCTGTCCGGCCAGATGTTTTGCCAGACCTTTTTTAAGGACTTTAGTGAACCCCATCCGCCTGAAGATTGACAGTATCTCAGCATCTAAGTGTGATTTGAGCCTATTCCTTGCTCTAAACACCGTATCAGGTGCCAGCTTTAGAGTTAACGCTGTCTCTCTTATGGACATTCCCATGAACATAAGTCTAAGAACCGAACGTAGTTGATTAGGTGTAAGCCTTGATCCTGAGAAGACAGTTCCATAGGTCTCTGAATACTTCCGGCCGCAATGACGGCACTTCATCAGCTTATTTCTTACATTACTGCCATATCTGCCTATCACAGTGGCGTTCCTGTTGCATCCGGACGCACAGTAGGCGCATCCTTTGCCTTTCCCTGCTATCTTACGTGCCTTCATGTCCCAACCCCGCTAGAATAGCTGTTCCTGATCATTTACAGTAAGATAGCATATCAAGTACATATTAAAAGTCTACCATGGTAGAGAATTCACATGATGTACTTGTTACATTATCTAAATATTACGTCAACCATGTGACCATGATCCACTTCCAGCTAAAAGGAAGGCATGGCCTGTCCTATTTCTTGTTGTCCTTGTTCTTCTTGACTGAATCACTGACTGTCACTGCGGTCACGACCAGTACGCACACGGCCTCTACGGCCAGTAGTATCAACTTGATAACTCCCGGATTCATTGGATTGCTCCTTTCCTTGCTTGAAATTGGAAGAGAGGCGACTGGCGATACCTGAAGGCCGGCGCAGATATTCCTTGTAGAACATCCACGCCGACCCTGCATTCCTGCCTCAGGCATACCAGTACCTCTGTAATTCTTTCAGCCGAACATCTCCTGTGCCATATGCACCTGTGCCGGATCATCTATCTTGTCCAGCTTGAGATGTTTCCACTCGTTCTTCTCATGGAGACACCGGATGTCACGCCGCCATGTGGTCTCCCTGCCGATTTCGGCCAGGATGTCGTCGCCCATGAAGACTTTCAGATGAACTCCGATCTCACGCTTGAGCTGTGTGACCCTGGGTGCAGATATCCCGAACAATTTGGCGATCTCATTGGTGCCCATGCCGACCATCAGCTCTGCCAGTATCCTTCTCTTCCTGGCATCAAGTCCGGACATGAACTCATGCCAGTCCATATCTCGCAGGACTACTTCTGAAGGATCTTCTGAATCCGCCGCTATCACATCATGAAGTGACATCGGGCAGCCTTCATCAGTTCCAATATCGGCATCCATCGAGAACAGATCCTCGTTGTCCATTGCGAATCCCGGACTCATCACATCAGTTCTCTGTGCGCCCGTACTCCTGCGTCCACTTTTCGTCCGCTGGATTGAGTAATACGCAATCGAGTTCGGTATCGGTTCCTTGCCTTGTCTTTCCATCGACTCGATCATCTCAGCGGCACTGGCAAGAGTGTCCTGGATAAGTTCGGCAGTATCCTCGCTGCCTATAGGCCTGGCAACCTTTGGAATAGTAGCCTTGATTATCCTTGATATCTTGGTTTCCAATATCTTCGCAGATTTCCTCGTCATAACGTCCTCCCTGGTTCTGGTTATGGGAGGAAACGTCCCCGATATATTCTGACAAGGAAAGCTAGGAATTTCAGCGATCCTGGATCAATCTGGCGGGGTTTGAGGGCGAAGACGGGTTCTGCCCTGGGTGAAGGGCGGAAGTGGCGGGAAATGCGTTATATGGGCTTGTCTGGCAGGGGAAAGGCTAGGGAATGTGCCACAGGTGGGCGGTTTAGCGCCCGAAGGGCGCGGCTACGCCGCTTGCCTTCGGTGCTCGGAACCTGAGGAAATGGGATTTTCAGCGATACAATGGCCGGCGACTATCGACCGGCGACCGTCCTGGGCATCATACGCATCAGTCGCATAATCGGTACTGTGTTAAGCCACTTTGAGGCTGGAGCACAGCCAGTTTTAAAACTGTGAAAACCGTCAGCCTCAACATGTCAAAGGAGCACAAGTCCTGGAACAGGCTCAATGCAGCATATGCGTACCCTCGTCGCCCCTCATCCCCTTGCCAAGGCGTAGCCCTATTTGGGCGAAGACTGGTCACTTCGCCTTGTCATCGGGGGCTGGAAGGGGGGGCGGGTTTCAATAAAATTCCAACTACTGTTAATGCTAATCCAATTCCACCGATAAAGCTTATTAAGGAGCACCACGCCATATCTTCTTTTGCTTGATAGTATAGTTTTTCATAGTTAGGGGTCTTTTGTATATTGGCTCTTGTCAAAGGATAAGCGATTCCAGAAAGCATCGCCAATACAAGTAATAAAATTCCAATATTCAAACATTTCTTTTTCATAAATCCCCTTCAGTTATGTGTCTATTTGCAAGACTTCTTTTTCCATCCATTCCAGTTCTCTAATTCTTGTTCCATTTTGCCAGGATGTGCGAACGTAATGCTCTTATATGAACTGTCCGACCAAAATGGGAACAAGCCAAGCCAAACACCACCCTGGTTTAATGGACTAAAGATTGGCGTACTCGATGGGAATGTTACTGTTACATATGGATTAAGACCTATATTGGCTTTTGCTGCTATTGCTGTGGCTGTACTTGTACACTGTTTGCCAGTAAGCCCATAGTTTTTCAATTCAGTTCCTGACCTTAATCTCTGAATTTCATTTTTAACAGAATTATATTCATCTTCACTTATACACCAACTGCATTCTTTTGAAATGCTTGTATGCCCGCCACTCCCAGAAGCCCAATGACCATCTTTATAGATATGGCTCAACCACCTTATAGGATTATTTATATCAGCTTCTGGCATTCCCATTAAAGTATTACTTGAAACACTTGTCTTTAATCTACTATAACGTGCAAGGGCAACAACCCCTCCCAAATATGTCCTGAATTCTGGCTCAGCTACTGACGTGTCTTCCCCAGTCTCGCCAGAATGTCCGCCTTCAATAATACTGCCCTCGTCTCCTTTTCTTTCTATCCTTACCCAAGTATGTCCAATAGTAGATTTGCCTGAATAAAATCCAGCAACTTGCGTATTTCTAATATTTCTTAAGAAGGACACTCCATCTTCAGTAACGGCAAGATTATTATCAACTTTAATTGTAAAAATATAACAGCATCCCTGATTTTTCAGAACAGTATCGGTACCTTTGCTGGGGGATGAACCACCAGAACTTCCTTTCATTCCTAACACGTCAACAGAATTCAATGGATTGTTATCCAGAAATCCATATAGGTTATTTCCACCCTTTTCTTCAATTGAATCCCTGCTCAACCATCTGCCTGTATCGGTGTTCAATGGTCTGGTTTCAAATAGAATCAAGCCTGAGTTAGGTTCATATTCCTTCGTGCTGAACCTGTACGTCATATCATCCGCCTTCACGCCAGCCTTCACGATAGTCCTGCCGAATGCGTCATACTCAAATTCTGCCACCTTGTTGCCATTTGAAGCATCGACATAAGCCATCACATTTCCGTTCCCATCATAGGCAGGAATATATGTGCCTGAAGAACCTGACACTGCCAACAAGCCACCAACACCGCCTGCACCTTGTAAAGAACCTGAAAGGTCTTCGCCCCACAGGTAGCTTTCCAGAAGCGCATTTGAAGCGTTGAACTTGGCTATGCAGTTCCACCCATCCCACGCATACTTCTCAACCTTGCTCACCTGCCATGCGTTGTTCACCCAGCTATAAACGGTCTTGGAAACACGCCTGCCCATATAGTCGTAGGAGAAGTCAAGTTTCTTTGAATCGGCGACTTGGAGTATCGGCGTAACGGAGATTAGACGATTTTCACCGTCCCAGGTGTAGGTGAATCTGCCATCGGAGAGGAGGTTGCCGTCTGGGTCATATGTATAAAGCTCTGGAGTCTTCGCCAGGAACATCTTCTCAATCTGCTTCGCAACAATATCTTTACCTTGGTTCTGGTCGAACCTGACGGCAAATATATTGAACATGTCTTCGACAGGGGAAGAGGAATTGTCCAGCGTGAAAGACTTGCTGTAATATTTCCCAGTTCTTGCGGGTTTGAAGACGCTGCCGTTGGATTCCTGCTGGATCCTGACTTCCGCTGTAACATCCGCACTTCCGGAGACGGAGATGGTCCCGGGCACTGTGCGCTGCAGATACTGGTTGACATTGTTGGCATTGTACTCGAAGGTGCCGCCGTTGCGCTTCTCCACCTTCCTGTTGCCTATCGTGTCGAAGGCATAGTCGAACTGCTGTCCGGGGACAAGGACACCGCCTGCATTGTACTTGTGCGCTGCCGTGACCTGACCGTACAGGTCATATTTGTAGACCCAGTAGCTGCCATCTGCCAAAGTCAGCTTGGATCTCTGGTCGGAATTGTTATAGGTGTAGGAATAGGACATGGTGGATGCAGGTGACACTGAGGAAATGGATGTAAGGCGGTTGAGGTTGTCGTAGGCCCTAGTCGTCGTCATATCGCCGACGGAGGTAGTGTAGAGTAAGCTCGAACCGGAAATCCTAGTGTAGCTGGCGGTGTTTGTGCCGTTGCCGACGGAAGCCAGCCTGGACATTCCATCGTATGTATAGCTTGCTGTGCTCAATGCGGTTTCCCCGTTCTGCAATGACATGGAATTCCTCCTGCCAAGATTATCATAGCCGTAATTTACACTGTGGTTCGCAATATTGGGAGTAGTTTCTGAAGAAATTGTGAAATCATTGTTATAGGAAAGAGTCCTGGAACCGGTGCCATCCGCGATAGTTGTAGGACGTCCAAAAAGGTCACGGGTGAAGGTGACTGGGCTTGCGGCGCCGCCGCCATAAGTAACTCCCGTTAATTCCCCTGCTGCGTTGTAGGCATAGTTAGTCACAATGCCCCTTGTCCAAGTACGGGAGCTTACTGAACCGTCGGAATTGTAGGCATATGACACGGCACCGCTGTCTGCGTAGACCTTGGAGGTCATGAAGCCGCGGTCGGCACTGTAATTCCAGGTGGTGACCGAACCGTTGCCGTCCGTTAGTGTCTTCATGCGGCCAATAACGTCGTAGGAGTATTTCACAGGATATGTGTTGGCACCCTTGACGTTTGTAAGCTCCCCAGTCTTGGCGAAGGAATAAAATACAACCCTTCCGTCGGGCTGTGTCATCTTTGTCATGCGGCCCATGGAATCATAAGTGTATGATGTGGCGCGTCCGGCAGGATCGGTAACTGATAATGTGCGGTCGTTGTTGTCATAGGCAAACGATGTCGTCCTCTGCTGGCCATTAATAGTCGTCTGCTGGCTGGAAAGTCTGCCATGAGGGTCATAGGAATAGTTTGTTGTTCCAAGGACACTGTGCACTGAGCTCATGAGCATGCCATTTACATATGACTGGACGACTGAACTCCCGTCGGGATTGTTGCCGGTGACAGTTTTTTGTCCATTGCCGTTCAATACGGTGGTGGACGAAGATGTCCTGCCGAAGGAGGTCTGCGAGGAGTTAAGGCCATTGAGGGACGTGTCTGAGACAGATACCAGTACATTATTTTGAGTCACAGTCTGGCGGTGGACGCTTCCTGTCACTGAATTTGAATAAACTGTGACTTTGTCCGTCCCGTTGTCAATTGTGCCGTTGTTGTTCATGTCAACTGCAGTTGAGGAAACTTCGCCCTTGGCGTTATAGGCGGTTAGAGTAGTATGCCCTGCAGCTGTCTGCCTTACTGGACGTCCGCAGTCATCATAATAAGTGACACTCTGCGCCCCGTCGGCATATACCGTCTTATAATTTCTTCCGAGGAAATCTGTAAATGACTTTGTCCACTGCGTAGGGATGTCGGTGGGATATGATTTTGAATAGGTCTGTCCGGCATCAACGCCGTACTCATATTTCACGCCATGCACGGCGGTGCCTGAAACTTCATAGGTGGAACCGTCGGCGTTGGATCTCACAATGCTCGTAGAGCCATCGGGATTCGTAGTGGTGCGGGTGCGTGCGGCATAGGCCAGGGAATAGCTGGTAGTATTTCCCAGGGGATCGGTGGTTGATGCCAGGTCTCCGGCGGCGTCATAGGTGTTTGACGTGGTGCATTCGGAATTGTCCGTTCCCTTGCGGGTGGTTAATTTCACATTTCCAAAGACATCATAGGAATAAAGGGTGCTGATGCCGGCCCTGGTCGTGAACGTGACTCGCTTGAGGGCGTCATGGCCGGTGACAGTGACTATCCCTTCGCGATCTATTTCAAGCTCAGGGCCGCAGCAGCCATATACGGTCTCGGTGTGCGTGCCATCGCTGTAGTCGACACGGGTGGCGCGTCCGAAAGCATCACGTGTGTATGCCTGCGAAGAGAGCGTGATGCCGGATGCGATGTCAATGGTGGAGGACGACGTGGTCCTGCCTGCCGCATCAGTAATGGTTACGGACCGAGTGCCATCCGTGACCGAGTATCCAGTTCCTGCACCTGATTCGACTGTAGTTGTAAGAATGCCGTTATCTAGGGAATAATTATATACGGTGATGGTTCCATCGGGATTCGTAATCTTCCTGATACGGCCCATGAATGCGCCATCCGGATAGCATTCGGTTGCAGTTGCAAGGTTCCCTGCGGCATCCCATGCGGCGCCCGGAGCGGCTGCGCGTACCGAGTATGACTGTCCGCCCTGGCTGATGCTGTATGAACGTGAGATTTCCGCGCCCAGAGCCTTTTGGACGATGCACGAGGGGCTAAGATCAGAGGGATTGCCGTCATATGTATATTCAGTGACGCGGCTCAGATTGGCTTCAGTATCGAGTTTGCCGCTGCCAAACGGGGTGATGACGCGGACCTCCCTGCCAGCGGCATCATACTCATATCGCGTCCACGAACCGTCATTGGAATATACGGACTGAAGCTTTTTGTAGCCGTTGTCAAGAGGATTTTCATAGTAGGCATAAGTTGTTCTTTTCTCCATAGCGGTATTAGGGGCAATAATTTCCTCGATAATCTCCCTCCCCCATGGGAACCATTTATACTTTGTATAGGATTTGCGACTTTCCCCGTTTATAAGAACCGTTTTTTTGGATAATTGGTGCCCATCCTTCGTAATACTGTCAGTGTATGAAGTCGATTCTGCAACATTATTTCCGCCTCCACTTGTGTCGTAAACATTTATTTGCACTGCACCGCTGTCCAAGTTGAACGTGTAGGTCTTCTTTGATTCCAGGACCATCTGCCCCTGGGAGATACGCTCCAGGGATTGCAAGGTAATCGTCCTGATTCCCGCATCATTGGCATGCGATGCTGTAAGGATCTGTAGAGCAGTGCCGGTCTTGTCCTTGACAGTAACCTGGTAAGCATAATCCTTATTATACATCGTATGGTAGTCGGGGAATGTATCGACGGGAGGTGAAATGACACTTAAAATCCTCGAATTGGGATTACCCGTATCGGCATAGTTGGTGGTCAGGCCGGGCCATTGTCCGAACTCACTACTTTCAGTGGTGAGAAAAGCCTCATCTTTATCCTCCTTCAGGCATTCTGAAATCCTGTTATTTGAAAACCTATGATATACGTTCCCATCGCCAGATGGGAATTTTATCTCATACTGCACTTCAGGAGAGTATCTTCTCATGGTATATGGATTGCTGTTGTCAACCGGCTTTCCGGTATCAGTTCCCGAGAGTGCGAAAAGGACTTCTGTTCCTGTTGGACGTTTCACGAGCGTGAATGACCAGGATCTACCATCAGGCTGCGGCTCAGTAACGGAAAATTCGCCAGCTATGCAAGTGTTTAGGCTATACATCTGGATGCGAGTGTCGGCGTAGTCGCGTTCTGCGATATATGCCTTGACCCTAAGGCCTCCTATGTTGCCGTTGGAGAGCCCCAGTGGAAACTTAATCTTTCCGCATTTCCTCATCTGGTCGAATTCATCGTCCCAGGTCAGCTTGCAGGAAGTACATCCGCAAATCTCGACAAGGCCGTCATTTGACTCGTCGTCATTAGGATTAACAAGTTCAGGTTTCTTGAATTTTCCATCGCAAATCATCAGAGCCGAAGAGATAAGTTTTGACACGGAGGTCTTTTCATTGTTACCCGCTGGTTCCCTGGGCGGGGCTTCCATAGGGCATGCTATGTCGTTAATCAACTCGGAAAGGAAAGAATTGTCGGCCTGTTTCGTAGATTTATATTCATTGAAATTACGGACTGAATTAATTTCTGTCCGATCATAGCGCCAGATTGCCTGAAATGTCCCCGTTGATGTTTCGATTGTTGGAACCTGGTTGCCCTGGTCATCCACCTCGATGATCTCTATGCTCGTATATTTTCCTGGTATGGCTTTGGCTTTTGAGCGATTTACGCCTATGCGTGTGGTGAAAGTACCCCATGGATAACCATCCCAATACATTGTGTGTATGTCATAGAAAACTTCCCATGAAGGAGCGCCGCCACCGTCTATCCACTCTGAGTTGCTCCATTCATTCTGACATCGCTGTAGCTGTGTCGGAAATGACACCCAGTTGCTGCTGCTCTCAAACTCATCTGCCTTTCCGCTCCTATAGAGATACATTTTGCCATCGAGGACTACCATTCTTGTGTTTGTGTATCTGGTCTTGCATTCCTCCCATGAACTTACAGGAAACTTAGCCCAGACAAGCTGGTCTATAAAGGTGGCAATTTCAGTGAAGTGTATCCACATCAGGGGGGCGTCCGTGAAACTGCTGCTCTTTATTATGGTATTATTGTTGACATGCTTGGCTTCAATTTTTGTAAAATAATCTACCGCCTGTGCTGAAGTCAGGAGGGGCAGGGTATATCTGTCGATATCATCATAGAGGATTTGGCCATTATCCTCCTGGGGGATGTGCAAACTGGCGTCGAGAAGATATTTCGTCCGAGCGAGATCCAGAGCCCTTGTCCTTATTGAATTCAGCTCCTCCTGTGATACTGATTCGAGGACGAATTTCTTCTGATATAGCCCTTTCCCGTATTGTGAATTGGCACTGGCAACACGGAGGTTGTAATTTTCGACTTCAGTCTCATCCGGATGGGCATACTGATGGTTTTCCGGCAGCGCCATGCCTGCGATATCGATTCCGTAGCAAAACTCAATCCTCTGGTTGAGGCCCTCGACAAGCTTGTTATATGCCGTTACATACTGCTCTCCAGTAGCATATGATGGCATAGTCTGGAAAAACAAGGTTATGAACAACGATAAGGCGAAGATATTTTTCATTTTATTAATCCTTATATGTTAATTATTGAACAATCTAAGTTTAAGTATGTCGCCATTGTCTCCCAATGCGCCCTGCTCCGGATTCCTGCCAAGCTGGTATTCGAGTAGGTTGGACACTCCGTCTCCGTCAGGATCGTCATTTGCCCCGTAGTTAATGCTGTTGAAATAATGCATCTCCCAGTCGTCGGGCAGACCATCTGAATCCGAATCGGTTACGCTGTTCGGATTAGCGTCAGTCCCATCGGGAATTCCATCGCCGTCGCTGTCGGTTTTGCATGGATTCGTACCGCTGGCAATCTCTGTAGCGTCATTTATTCCGTCACCGTCGGTGTCGCAGGCATTTGGATTTGTATGGTGCAGGAATTCCTGGATGTTTGAAACCCCGTCGTTATCGAAGTCGCCAGCAGCTGCCTGGGAAAGATTACCGAATTCTTCCAGTTCCCAGTCATCTGGTAGACCGTCAGAGTCAGTGTCTTCGGTAAGTCCTGCGTCAATAATGACCACGGCGACGGTTTTGGGCATGATGTTTATGAATTCCGCATCAGAAGACTGGGTGTCAACAGCGACTATTATTTCGGCGTAGCCGTTGGAGGACACTTGGTCGTCAAGGGCGCTGATGGAAACGTCCTGCGGGATATTCCAGTTGTCAGGCGTGAATGTCAAGGTTGAGGATGAGACTGTTGCCTTGGTCACATCTGTGCTGGACATGTCCAGTATCACGTTCTGAAAAGGCTTAGCAGTGAGCGAGACGGCGACGGTTCCATTGGTTCCTTCTATAATCTCCTTTGAGGAAGGGGTCAAGGTGATATCGGGGATTTCATCGTCGATCAGTGCGATGCAGATCGTGATATCCTCGAGATTTGCATAAACCGGATCCGAATTAGTATCGTCAACGGACAATGTCACTGCCGTGGCACGTTCTGTATGAATGGCATCATTGACCGCAGTAACAACAATAGTCTGCGGGAGATTCCAGTTTGCAGACGTGAAGAGCAGCGCCGCATGATCAAGCGTCACATCAGCCTGATTGGCAGAACAGGAAATAATAACATCCTGGGCCGGCTGTCCATCCAGAACCACTTCAAGTGAGGCAGTACCGCCATTTTCCGGGATTACGAGCTGGATGGGAGTTACGCTGATACCTGCAGCCATAACGACATATTCATCTGCGCCGATGTCTACTCCTGGGCCTGTCGGACGCTGATCACCATCGATGTCGGAAGCTGGAGAATAGCTGATTGTTCCCATATCTATACAAGGTGAATCTGCAGTAATATGGATGTTGTTATTATCAACATCTGCAAATATTGGATCGGCATCAATATTTCCTGCCCCGGAGAAGCCTACGGTATTGCAGTATGTCACCATGGTGCCGGTGTCGTTTCGGATCTGCATGCCATCATTGTCCCTCAATATTGTATTCACACAAACCGAGGGAGTAGATGTTGCGAGTGAAATTCCATGTTGGCCAGTTTCATTTTTGACAATCGTGCAATTTGATATAACTGTCTTTTTATCTGTTTCAGAAGAGTCCGCAGACAGTGCTGAATTTCCATACAATGTGGTGTTTTTTGTTATTACGCTGTTCTCAATAATGATTTCGGAGTTAATTGCGTAAACTGCAGCACCGGAGTTCCCTGCGGTATTGTGCAGGAATGATGATGTTTTCAATGAAGCCAGATCGCATGCAATAAGCATGACGGCACCACCGTTGCCATAGGCGTAATTGTCTTCAAAGATACAGGACTCTATAACCGGAGTTCCCCCATTGGCGTAAATAGCACCAGCAGTGCATTCGGAATAATTTCCTGTGAATTTGCAATTTATGATTTTAGGAGATGAAGCGTTGTCAAGGAAGATGGCGGCTCCATAACCGGCAGTATGGCAGTTTTTGAATGTGAATCCATCTATCATCGTCCTGTCCGACTCACCGGAATTCATGGCGACTCCAAACGATGTATATCCTCCGTCTATAATCGTCTTTTTATATCCGTTTTCAGATTTCAACTTAATGTTCTTGCCGTTGAATTCGAGGCAGGTGTTCAGTTCTCCGGCATATGTCCCGTCTGCGACTAGCACAACGTAATCTATATCAACATCATCATCGGAACAGATCGCCAGCGCAGCACTTATGGTTTTCTTGGCATATTCCCTGCTAAGACCGTCATTTGCATCGTCCTGTGCGCTGTCCACATATACAAAACGTGTGTCCGTAAGTGTAAAACTGGCTGATATGGTTCTGGCTGATTGAACATCGAAAAACTTGTATCTTGTTATGGCGCCAACTGACACTCCGTCCACAAGCACATCAGACACATGGTATCCGGGGGCAGGTGTAATAGTGAAAGCCGGATTTGTGCCCTGAATCACCGCGACGTCTCCAACTGGAGAGATTGTACCATTTGCCCCTGCAGATGCAGAGATTGTGTATAAGTTATAGAAATTAGCGGTAATTGTCTTGTTTGAAGTGACATTCGTGAGTGTCAATGGATTATTTATGCTTATGACATCACCTGTCCAATCCACAAAGTGATATCCTGTGTCTGGAACCGCGGTTACCGCAGTACAATTAGTTCCATGAATGACAGACTGAACATTGTTCCCTGTAATTGTGCCATTTGCCCCTTCTACAAACGTGACAGTGTATGTGTTAATTGCGAAATTCGCGGTTACTGCCATGTTTTCTATAACATTTGACACGGTAAGATCCTGACTTGTGCTGTATTCAACTCCATCCTTTGTCCAGTTTACAAAATGATATCCAACATTCGGAACCACAGTCACGGCTTGTGTTGATCCGCCGTAACTAACAGTCTGTGTTTTTTCGCCTGTGAGCGTACCGTTTGCTCCATCAATAAATGTAACGGTATAATTTCCGTCTGCGAGGAATACGCTATGAACATTGCCTGCAGAAATAGCTGTTACCATTGATTCAACTATTTGAACTGGAGTGTTCCGGTCTGTAGTAGTGCCGTCTCCAAGTTGCCCAGCATTATTTCTTCCCATAGTCCACAGAGAACCATTTTGCTTTATAAACATGCTGTGTTCGCAACCTGCAGATATTGCTTTTACATCAGAGGATAATACAATTACTGGAGTTGTCATGTTTGATGTACTGCCAACTCCAAGTTGCCCATAGCTGTTTTTACCCATGGCCCATAGCGATTTGTCGGATTTTATAAAAAGGCTATGAGAATAACCGCATGCAATTGCAGTTACTCCAGAATTAAGAATTTGAACAGGTGTATATATATAAGTAGCAGTTCCTTGTCCTAGTTGTCCTTGCCCATTGTTACCCATCCCCCAAAGTGAACCATCATTTTTCAAAAATAGGCAATGGTAACTCCCGGCTGAAACAGCTACAATGCCAGATGGTGCAATTTGAATAGGTTCTAATCGATTGGTTGTTGTTCCATCACCAAGCTGTCCGCAATGGTTGTCTCCCATACCCCATAGGGAGCCGTCATCTTTTATAAAGAAGGTGTTCTGCGGAGCTGCCAATATTGCTGCTACTCCGCTGGAGATTATTTGAATAGGTATGCTGCTGTCGTTAGTTGTTCCATCACCAAGTTGTCCTTGGCTATTATCGCCTCCGGTCCAGAGAGAGCCATTGGCTTTTAAAAGAACAATATGATCTGGTCCGGCTGAAATAGCCATCATACCTTCTGATATAATTTGCACTGGAGTTTTTATCGAACCAGTAGCACCATTGCTAAGTATGCCAGCTGGACTCCAACCCGTTCCCCATAGAGAACCATCATCCTTTATGAAATATGTGTACCATGTTCCCGCGGAAACAGCTGCAACACCGTAAGACAAGGTTTGAACAGGTGAGTATCGATTAATTATTGTTCCATCACCAAGCCTGGCATTAGCATTGTTTCCCATTCCAAACAATCCTTGCGAGTTCAAAATGAAATTAGCAGTGACTGTTGCATCGTCTGTAAGTGTTACAGTTGTTTCAGGTGAAGCAACATTGTCAATTGATCCGCCTGTACCAGTCCAGTTCACAAAATGACAGCCCGAAACAGCAGTTGCTGAAATCGATGTTGGTTCGTCCGGTGCTACACCGATTGAACCTTCGGGATTGACTGATCCTTTACTAGCTGGCAAGGCGTTGATAGAAAGCTTGCATAATCCCGGATTTATTTCAAATTTTGCTGTTATAGTCATATCTTGAACACATGTCACGGTCAGGTTCGCATCAGAGCTGTAAAATACTCCATTTCTTGTCCAGTTGACGAAATGGAATCCTGCATTGGGGACGGCTATGACCTGGCTACATTCTTCATCAGAGGTGACAATCTGAATTTTTTCTCCTGTGATTGTTCCTCCCTCTCCTGCGGTAAATGTCACGGTGCATGTCCCGTTCTTCAGGAACAGGCTGTGGGATCCGGCGGAAATAGCAGATACACCAGATGGCATGATCTGTACTGGAGCGTATCGAGTGGTTGTTGTTCCATCGCCAAGTTGACCATAAGCATTACAACCCATTGCCCACATCGAATCGTCGGTCTTCAGGAACATGCTGTGATAGGATCCGGCTGAAATAGCAGATATGCCAGATGACATGATTTGGACAGGTGCATATCGATCAGTTGTTGTTCCATCGCCAAGGCTACCATACTGGTTGTCGCCCATCGCCCAAAGGGATCCATTATCTTTCAGGAGCATGCTGTGATAGGATCCGGCGGAAATAGCAAGCACCCCGGATGTTACGATTTGGACTGGTGTATTTCTCTGGGTTGTCGTTCCGTCTCCCAGTTGGCCTTGATTATTGTTCCCCATCGCCCAAAGTGAACCATCATTCTTCAGGAACAGGCTGTGAGAGTTTCCTGCCGAAATGACACTTACACCGGATGACACGATTTGGACAGGAGTGTTTCTCTGGGTTGTCGTTCCGTCTCCCAGTTGGCCTTGATTATTGTTCCCCATCGCCCAAAGTGAACCATCATTCTTCAGGAACAGGCTGTGAGATCCGCCAGCCGAAATGGCACTTACACCGGATGACACGATTTGGACAGGAGTGTTTCTCTGGGTTATCGTTCCGTCTCCAAGTTGGCCTTGATTATTGTTCCCCATCGCCCAAAGAGAACCATCATCCTTAAGGAACAGGCTGTGAGTGCTTCCTGCCGAAATGGCAAGCACCCCGGATGTTACAATTTGGACTGGAGTATTTCTCTGGATTGTCGTTCCGTCTCCCAGTTCACCGCAAGCGTTATGTCCCATACCCCAAAGAGAACCATCATCCTTAAGGAACAAACTATAGCCACCGCCAATCGAAATTTTAGCTATTCCAGTTGGTGCGATTTCAACAGGCATGTGACGGTTAGTCGTTGTTCCATCTCCAAGTTGGCCTGAGTTATTCTGGCCCATCCCAAACAAACCAAGATTATTCCTGTAAAAATTCGCAGTAAGAATTGCATCATCCGTGAGGGTGATGGAAGTTTCCGGCAAGCAGGTATTTGAAATTACACCACCTGTGCTAGTCCAGTTGAGAAAATGATATCTTGGATATGCCATCGCTGAGATTTGAGCTGCCACACCAGGAGTTACTCCCGTGGGCCCTCTTGGAGTGATATTTCCACAGTTTGATGGCGATATTGCAAAAGAGAGATTACATAATCCAGGATTGATTGCGAAATTCGCATTCAGGGTCATGTCCTGGACATCTCTTACTGTCAGAGTTGCATCTGTGCTGTAAACTGTCTCATTCCTTGTCCAACTGACAAAATGATATCCAATATTTGGAATTGCAATTACTTGTGAGCAGTCTTCATCAGGATTGACTGTTTGGAGCCTCTCTCCGGTGATTGTTCCTCCTGTTCCCTCAACAAATGACACAGTGTAAGTTCCATTTTTCAGGAACAGGCTATGATAGTACCCAGCTGAAATAGCGGAAATCCCTGATGACATGATTTGGACAGGTGCGTGTCGATCAGTTGTTGTTCCATCGCCAAGTCGGCCAAACATGTTGTCACCCATCGCCCAAAGGGATCCGTTATCTTTCAGGAAGAGGCTGTGATAGTATCCTGCTGAAATATCGGATACGCCCGATGACTCGACTTGTACAGGATTGTATCGATTAGTTGTTGTTCCATCGCCAAGTTGACCACTATTATTATATCCCATAGCCCACATCGAACCATCGTTCCTCAGGAAGAGACTGAAATAGAATCCGGCTGAAATGGCAGATACCCCTGATGACACGATTTGGACTGGAGCATGTTGCTCAGTAGTTGTTCCATTGCCAAATTGACCATAGGCATTATTGCCCATAGCCCACATCGAACCGTCATTCTTTAAGAACAGGCTGTGGTAATTGCCAGCTGAGATAGCAGATACCCCTGATGACACGATTTGGACTGGAGCATGTCGCACAGTTGTTGACCCGTCGCCAAGTTGACCATAACCATTATATCCCATAGACCACAACGATCCGTCGTTTTTCAGGAACAGGCTGTAATAGTATCCAGCTGAAATTGCGGACACCCCTGATGGTACGATTTGAACTGGAGCGTGTCGCTCAGTTGTTGTTCCATCTCCCAGTTCGCCGCAAGCGTTATCTCCCATACCCCAAAGTGAACCATCATCCTTCAAGAAAAGACCGTGATTGTATCCGGCAGAAATTGCAACAACTCCGGAAGGAATAATCTGTACAGGAATACTTCGATTTGTTGTTGTTCCATCGCCAAGTTGCCCATTATTATTGGCTCCTACAGCCCACAGTGAACCATCTCCCTTTATACAAAGACTACTGTAAAAACCTCCTGTTGAAATTGCACTCACGCTGGACAACGTTGATTGCACAGGAGAATGTCTTTCAGTCGTTGTCCCATCTCCAATTTCACCATATGAATTTCTGCCCATCCCAAACAGATTAAGAGGATTAAGCGTAAAGTTAGCAGTAACAGTGGCATCGCTTGTAAGAGAGACCGTTGTTTCTGGCAAGGCGGTATTTTCAAATACTCCACCTGTGCTTGACCAGGTGGTAAAATGATAGCCCAGGACAGGGGTCACTGATATTGGAGTTGCAACTCCAGAACTTACTCCTATTGAACCAACTGGGTTTGTATAACCGCAATTTACCGGAGAAACCGAAAGATTAAGATTCAAGACATCAGCGTTGATAGCGAAATTCGCAATAAACGTCATGTCCTGATTGACGTTTGAAACTGTCAAAGCTGCTTCGGTATTATAAACTGATCCATTACTTGTCCAATTGACAAAATGATATCCTGTGTTTGGAACAGCGATAACCTGTGCGCAATTTCCTCCATGGTTTACTTTCTGAATTTTATCTCCACTAATTGTTCCTCCAACTCCTTCGACAAATCTCACAAGTTTCAATTCCATGAAGCTTGCTGAAATTGTGTGATTTATCCTGATATCAGTGAACTGGTAGCTTGTTACCGCGCCAACAGAAACATTATCGACAAGGACATCGGATACTTCATGTCCTGCATGAGGCGTGATTGTGAATCCCTGGTTATCCATATAATTTAATGTGATAGTCCCGCTTGGTGAAATCGAACCGTTGGCGCCTGCAGATGCTGTGATCGTGTGAACACCATCAGAATCAGGATCGTTTTCGGCCAGCATGTCGGCAAGGTACTGGTTGGAATATGATAGGACAGTAGAAGGCACCAATAATTTTGAAATCCCAGGCCCTTCATAGCTCACTATAAGGGAGTTATAAGAAGTTGTCTGGTAATAGTCGACCCTGATCTCATGTTTCCCGGCTTCCATTCCGACAATGCCATAAGTCTCCTGTATTGCGTGGAGACCGTCGTTATATACTACCGGTTTCCCGTCAATGTAGAGATTGGCGCCGTCTTCACAGTTGATATAGAATTTGTAAATCCCACTGGTCGGAACTTCTATGTACCCTTTGAACATTGCTCCTATATTTATCGCAACTCCACTTGTCGCAAATGCACCTGTTCCTCTGGCATAGTTGATATTATTGACAGCTGTCGCACCATATTTCGGCAGATTCGGAAGATCTGGCACCTGTGTCCATGCCCTGGCATTCATGGCGCAGTATGTGGCTACGAGCCCGTTTGCAGTGGTATTGGCAGGATTTGAAGCGGCGGCCGGAGTGCTTGCCGCATTGTCCGGGTCTGTCATGTAGAGGTTGAGTTCCTGCGCATTCGTCCATCCGTCCTGGTCGGCATCCTCTGTCCCGGAATGGGAAAGATCGTTTTCACCATATTTGTACTTCTCCCATTGGTCGGGAAGCCCATCCAGATCCGTATCAGGGCAGAAGAACTCGTCCGGTGTAATGTAATCTGCGGCATGGCCTGTATATGCCCATTTGAGCTGGAGTCCTCCAAGGCCGGTAGTGGTGCCAGTAGAGTTGAAATAGCTCACCTTTATGTCATGCATTCCTGGGGTAAGAACTCTTGCCGCATATACCTGCACCATCGCCTGCACCCCGTCATTGGTGAGCAGGCGCGTACCATCGACATCCAGTGCAGAACCGTCGCTGCTAATAAGGTAGAAGGTATAGCTTCCGGAAATTGGGCAGTAGACCTGACCGGTGATCTCGGCGTAGACATAGTCGGCCCTGTCCGAGGTCAGGATTGCCCCGTCCTTGTTGGATGGAAAGTTTATGTCCGGAATCATCGATACCTTGTAAGGCTGCCCGGTGGGTGGCTGCGTTGGAAGCACTGAGCAGTTCAAGTCATAATATTTCACCATGAGTGACGGGTTCCCGGTAAAGAATGACTGAGTGATCGGTCCGGGGAGGTATCCGTCCTTGTACAGTCTGGTTTTGATATCAGCGTTCCCTGCGATACCTATTATTGTCTGTCCGACGGAATAGGTTGGTGAATTCGAGACAGGATCGCTGCTGTCGCTGGTATATCTCATTACCGTACCTGGCACAGCCGGTACGGAATCTGCGATTGTGACTGTGCGTGCTCCCTGGAAATATCCTGTCGGATTGCCTGAGATTGAAGGAAATGCCGTAAGTGTCCTTGTTATGCTGAAATTGTCAAACTTCACAGGAACCGGATCAGGAATGGAACCGTTCATGCTTGTCACGGCAAATCCGACTTTGACCACATTTCCTATGGCAACGGTCTGATTCGAATCAATCAAAGTCCAGTTTGAACCATCCTGCGACTGATATGCAGCATATATATTGCCTGTTTTCACAAGCTTAAGCCAGTAGGGAGCTGTGGCCGAACCGGCACCAGCCACCCTGGTTGTTGTTGATGCTGTAGTCGCCCTGTACTGGAAGTTTGCCCCATTGCTGGGTGTGACAAAGACAAATGCGTTCCTAGAGCCAGCATCCAGTGATTCACGGATCATCAGTCCGGCCTTGGCGAAGGCGTTTGTGTTGGGCAGGGATATGACCCTTACGACAACCTCACAATCACCATAGAGATCCTGGTAGCAGTAGTTTAAGCTGTCGGATGCACCATAGATATCGGGGACAGGGGAGAGAATGGTTGCCTTGTTTCTGAGTGTGAACACCGATGCTTCATAATTCGCCGATCCCGCACTCGACCCAATGTTAAGATCCTCCCAGCCGGAAGGAAGGTCTCCCGTCGGAGGATTTAGTTCGACCCTGTCTCCATCCATTATCAAGTTTGTCGCATTCACGCTGTCCCAGTCGGAGTCGTCTGAGTCAAGGGGATCCACGAGACCGTCAGAATCTGCATCATTGCTTGCAGGTAGGGACATGTTTGAGACATACTGCGTGGAATGGAAAAGCACAGAAGCCGGAACTACCAGCTTAGATCCGGCATCCGGCCCCTCGTATTGCAGTATGAGTTTTGAGTAGGAAGTGGTCTCATAGTAATCAACGCTGATCTCATGCTTTCCCGTCTTGAGGGAGGCGTAGCCATATTCTTCGCTGGTGGTATGCAGGCCGTCGTTGTTTACTATCCTTTTGCCGTCGATGTATAAGTTGGCTCCAGCGTCACAGTCAATGTAGAACTTATATAGGCCTGGTGCTGTGATATTGATGTATCCCCTGAAGTAAGCCGCAAAATTGTCGAGTGGCACACCTGTAGCGAATGGAACCGTTGTCGTAGATCCAAAATTTATGTTTCCGACTGTGGATGTCCCGAAATGAGGCAGATAGTAGTGGATTTCCCCCTGGCTGTCCTTGTATTCAAATTCGGGGACATATGCCCAGGTCCTGTTATTCTTCGCGCAATATGAAACCGCGATTCCGGCAGCGGCATCAGAGGGCGTCTTCGGGGCAAACGGCTGGAGGTCATCGAAGGGATCCGTAAAATAGAAATTCAGCTCTTCCTTGTCGCTGATGCCGTCCGGATCGGAGTTATCGGTGCCGGAATGGGCCAAGTTAGTGAACTTAAATATTTCCCACTGGTCGGGAAGACCGTCAAGCTCCGTATCAGGGCTGAAGAAGGCTGTATTGGGCATTATTATGGCTGACTGTCCCGTATATGCCCATTTAAGCTGGATACCGCCAGTACCTGAGGCCTCGAAGTATTCCAGCCTTATGTCATGGAATCCCTTGGTAAGCGTTATAGCGTGATATGACTGTCCAAATGCGATGATCCCATTACGTTCGATAAGGGGCGCTTCGGTTTTCTCGGAATCGTCTATGTACAGCCTTGAACCTTCCCCGCTAAGCAAGTAGAACGTGTAGCTGGCATCAATCGGACAATAAATCTTCCCTGTCACAAGTGCGGCTACATTGTTGTCTCTGCCGGAGGTCATTATATGCCCGGTGGTTTCAGGATAATCCAGGTTCGGGATCATGCTCACCATATACGGAGTACCGGTGAAATCCGGGATTTCCGTCCAGTTAAGACCGTTGCCGTCGTAGTATTTCACCATCAGGCCGGGCTGGTTGAACACTTTTACAGAGACAGGGCTAGGAGCATAGTCGAGTTCGGGGTGTTCTGGATCTGTCTTGAACCTTCTGGCCTTTATGACACATGATGCAGTAACATCGAACGGCCCTTCATATTTGATGGAGGGGCTGCCTTGTACCGGTATGTTCGCCGCAGTATCAAGGGAACTGCCGACGGTGTACCATATCTCCGAGTCTGCAGTGGTTGCAAGATCCATCGAGACCTGCTGGCTCATCTGGAAATAACCGCTTGGATTGGTCTGTGTGATAACGGGTGTGTCTGTAAGCGCAATGCTGAAATTGTCGAATTTACCGGTATTGATACCCGTAAGGGCTGTGTTGGCTGACGCGAAGCCGACCAGCACACTGTCCCCCATCGCGACAGAATATGGAGCTGTACCAATTTGTGTCCAGCTCGATCCGTCCATCGATTGGTATGGGGTGTAGCTGTTTCCGGATTTCGTGATCTTGACCCAGCATGGCAGATTCGCAGTTCCGCCGGCAAGGTTTGCGGCTGCATTGGCTCCGACGGTCTCACGCCTGAGGAAATATGGTGTGCCACTGTAATACGGGCTGAGATATGCAAAGACATACTGGGTGCTGTCGCTCGTGTCCTTGCGGATCATAATCCCCGCCTTGGTCGTCGAACTTGTGTTTTCCTGACTCGCCTGTGTTACAAGCGCCTTTACCTCGCAGTTGACATCCAGGGTTCTCGTCTGGTAGCAGTAGCGAAACTTGTCAGGCTTCGAGGAAGCAGGCAGGGTGCCAGCCCCCGCAACTGTAAACAACCCATCATAATAGGTCGTACTGGTACCGGGAACATCATTATCTGGGGGTGCGGAGGCGCCGACATTATAGTTGGACCAGAAGGACGGCAGTGTAGCAGGGGTTTTTGCTGGATCGTTCGGATCTGTGGGATAGCGCGCCTTGACTTCTACATAGTCGTTGTATTGTACTCCATCCCCGTCGCTGTCGACTACCTTCGGATTTGTGCGGTATGTATTAACTTCCTCTCCGTCTTTAAGAAGGTCTCCGTCCCAATCCGGATTGCTCGGATTCGTTCCGTACACAAAAAGCTCCCTACCGTTAGAGAGACCATCGTTATCACTGTCGATATCTTGGCGGGAGACGATGTAGACCCTCATGAACACATTTGAGATCTTTGGCCTGACTAGAAGCGGAAATTCGTCTGCTGCCTTGCCCTCATCCGTCCACGTGATCTCAGACAGCCCGTTTGTCATCAAATTCTGCGCCGCCATTTTCCATCCGGACTCCGTCACAAGGGATTCCCCGTCGGCCACGTCCTTGTAGAAAACCTCGAGGATCTCGCCTGGGGCACCTGTGCAGTCGACGTGCAGCATGACCTCGTCATGGACCGGAAACGTCATGTCTGTAACTAGAGGCGCGACAGCGGTCACGTCGAATAGATTCTGGTAGGGGAGGTTCTCGATCCACTGCAGTGGCAGCAGCCCCAGCCTGTCGTACCAGTAACCCGCCCCCGGCTTCAGCTCCAGTGTGCTCACGTTATTCAATGATACAACCCACTTGTCGCTATACGCAGTATCAGGGGGATTGTAGTAAAGCCAGTGCTCGGGGTCAGGTGAAACGGTTGAAATAATGTCGGCGGCGTTCTGGGCCATTCCACCGCTGACGCCGTTGACGAATTTCAGGCTTGCGCCGTTCAGGGATATCTTTGAGGCAAAGGGATAAGCGAAGAGGTTTATGTCCGGCTGCAGGGTTACAGTACGTGTTGCGTCGAGAGGGACGAGTCCGGTCAAGAAGACCTTCTGCTGGGCAAGCTGGTTGTTCTTGATGCGAAAGCCCATGCCAGTGCTTATGGACATGTCTGAAAGATCCCATGAGGTAAAGTCCTTGTACCACTTGCCGTTCTTGTTATCGTCTCCGGTGCTCCCCGCAAGGAAGGCCGACCTGTCACCGGGTGTCTGAAGCGTAGTGTCCCATATGATGATCTGGTCGGATGTCGCATGTGTGTTTCCGCCGGTGAGTTGCCCCAGTATCAGCCCGTTGATGGAAGGATCAAAAGCATCGAACGGCGTCGAACTAAGCTTTTCAGTTCCCGGCTGGATTTCGATCTTGATAAGTCCCACGGGCCTGCTGTAGTCGGCCGACTGGGAATAAGCGTTGATTGTAATTGATAGTATTAAGAAGGCAGAAATAATACGGGAGAACTTCCTTAACATGATTACACCCCCTAGATTGGCTCTTTTTGTGATTACAAGATAAATAGACCACAAAATTTATCAACCATCTCAACATTTACAAGCACGGTAAATTACAAATTATCTCAATTATATGCAACATGCTTATTATAACAATGTAACAATATTAACATGTCGGTGTAATGATAATTGCCGACAGCGAATACCAGAAATAGACTAGCCCCCAGCTATATATATACTAGAATTATTTATGCCACATAGTATATTTAAGATCCCTTTTAAATAAAGCACCTGTAGTAATGAATTATATAATATTTACATTCACAGCAGTAGTCCTGGCAGTATGCCAGCCTGCATACTGCTCAGATGCTGGCGTGACGGGGGATGCTCCACCCATCGTCCATGACTTCGGAAAGATTGGCGACACGGAGAATCCCATCCACAAGTTCACCGTTACGAACAGCACTTCCGGAAAGTTCAAGGTGCTGCAGGCAAGGGTTCCTTGCGGATGCGCGTCCACAACGCTCGACAGGGATTCACTGGAGCCAGGAGAGGAGTGCTATTCTACCTGAAGGGGTTGAAGAGAACGGTGCCATGCTGGATATATCCTTGTATAATAATCTGTATATATTCTTATTGCTGTAAGGCAAAAAACATGAGATGTTGATTTATCGCCTAAGCTTCATATATTCTTAGTGATTATGAAAAAAATATTATTTTCTCTTTTGATGCTATCAATTATTTCAACCGCATATCCGGCGCCACAGGTTGCCGCCGATGGCGAGGCCAACGCTGACTTCGGGAAATATCCTGCGAAAAACCAGCAGGAGGCTTTCTTCAAGATTAAAAACACTGGCGATGAGGACTTGAAGATATTGAGACTGCTAAAGACCTGCGGAGCCTGTGCTGAAATAAAGGTTTCGAAAGATGAGATAAAAGCCGGGGAAGTAGCTGATGTGACGCTCAAGGTCGCCGCATACTCGCTTTCAGGAGCCTATGCAAAGAACTTTTTCATAGAGACCAACGATCCAGCCCAGAAATTTTTCAGGTTCACATTCAGAGGAAACGCTGTTCCGGCCGCTGAGATAAAACCTTCAACAATCGTGTACGCGGGACGCCTTGAAACAGGCAAACCCTACAAACAGTCATTTCAGATAATTCCGACGTTGAGCGGAATAGAGTTAGGGGAACCGGAAATCGAGTCATACTATCCAGTAAAGGCATCTTTGAACAATAAGGGCGATGCATTCTGTCTTGACTTCGAGTTTTTACCTGAAAAGTCTGAAGGCGAGATGAGGATTAAAATTAAAATTCCAATAAGTAAGCCAGAAGGCTGGAAACCGCTGGAAATTACAATCGTAGCCAATTTCAGCCTAAAGTTCATTGCTGTTCCAGGTAAAATAGTCCTCCCGGTAAAATCCGATACGCCTATTGAAAATGAGTTCCAGCTAAAACTTGTCGGAGGAGAAGGCAAGCAGTTGAGCGAAAAGATGCTTTCCATTGACAAGCCTGAAGGAGCTGAATTCAAAATATCTAATATTGAAAACAACATATTTGCAGTTCGGGTGATATTTTCTCCTAGTTTCATTGACAAGCTCGCCGAGAAGAAGAATATTCCATTGAAATTCTCAATTCCGGATACGGAACCGGCAATGCTTGACTTATCAACGGAATAATCCATGAAGGCAATTAAGTCATTTCTCTTACTTCTCCTGATCATTCAATCAGTCTCAGTGCTTTCCGCCGAAAAGTGCCGGATCGTCTACTTTATGGACAAGAACTGTCCGGAGAAATGCAAGGAGGCCGACGAGATCATCCTACCGCAACTCAGGGAGGTTTATGGCGACAAAATCGAGGTGGTCAGGCGGGATCTGGAAAATCCCGCGAACTTCGAGGCTTTGATGGCTTTTGAAGCTAGGTACAAGATCCCGCCTGGCGACGTTCCGGAATTCTATACTGCTTTTGGAACTGTGCAGAAGACCGACGACATCAAGAAGAAACTTACAGGACTTGTCGAGGCTGAACTATCTTCCGCCGAACTAGGACCTTATTACGGTTTCTTCAATAAATATTTAGGTTCAGGAAGCACCGAAATATTTAACCAGGGGAATGCAGGGGTTAAAACACGGAATCCTCTTGAAATCTACTACTTCTACAAGCCCGGATGCCGCACGTGCAGCCGCCTTGACATCAGCATGCGCTACCTTGCGAAGAAATATCCTGGACAGCTGAAGATATACCACTCCAGCATAACCGAGAATGCTTCAAAGGTAATGGATGAAGCCCTCTGCATGAGATATTCCGTGCCGGACAATCTCCATCTCGCCACGCCGGCAGTCTTCTTCGGAAGGGAATCATTCATAGGCGAAAAGGCATTCAAGAATCTGGACATGATCGGCAAGGTCGCGAAGGCAATGGAAACGGCTGAAACGAATCCGACCCCGGAATTCACAAGCGATGAACTTCTTAAAGCTGAAAGGGCAATAGCAAACCGGTTTGACAGGATAAGCGGGACTGCCATAATTTCGGCCGGACTTATCGACGGGCTCAATCCGTGCGCCTTCATCACCATCATCTTCCTGCTTTCATATCTTGCCCTTCTCAAATACGGAAAGAAGGAAATAATCCTCGTAGGCCTGAGCTTTACGATGTCGGTATTCATAACCTATCTCCTGATCGGGCTTGGATTACTGAAGTTCGCCGACTACCTGCAGTCGTTTCCGTTCCTCAAGGACATCGTATATTATTCGGGAGCTGCGCTCGCTGCAGTCATAGGCGTCATGAACCTGATCGACTACGTCAGGATCAATCGCGGCTCCGTGAAGGACATGGCACTAAAGCTTGACGACGGGCTGCGCATGAAGATCAACGAGGTGATCAGGAAGAATGTGAAGCTGGGACATTACGTGATCGGAGCCGCCTTGATTGGATTTTCCGTGTCAGTCCTGGAACTCGCCTGCACAGGGCAGACTTATCTGCCGACAGTGCTTTTCATCGTCAGCACGCAGGGTGCGTCAATGAAGGCGTTGTCGATGCTGATATCCTACAATGCAGCCTTCATCGTTCCGCTGCTAGTTGTGTTCATGCTGTTCTTCATCGGCGTCACCGATAAAAAGCTTTCCATATGGCTTTCCTGCAATGCAGGAAAAATCAAGCTTGCGACCGGAATTTTATTTATTTTCCTGGCTGTATTCCTGATGTTTTTAAAATAGTTGGGATATTTTTTTCCAACCCCTTGTCTTGAGAATTCCCATGACTATATTCACCCCTAATCCTGATTTTAAAAACGGAAATACGACTATTCATTTAATTTGCAATGGCATGTCATTCAGGGAGATAAACCATATTGACCTGAAATTTCCGTTTTCAAAACCCGGAGGGAATTGGCGGGGGCGGCATATCTGCTGCGTCATCATAGGACTGGAGTATAAAAATACACCATGTCCTTGATTCCTTGCAGCTACGCCACCCGCATCCAATTTCGGAATTAGGGTTCAAAAATCAACATGCATTTCAACCTTGAGAAAGGGTTACGTAAAGTGACTTTAAAGAAATTTTTCGACATAGGCACGGAGATATGGAACAGGAAGTACCGCTACGAAGGCTCAAACGGCCTTCCCGAGGATAAGACAATAGAAGAGACATGGAAGCGCGTGGCCAAAGCCGCAGCGGCCGTGGAGAAGAACTCCCGCGAATGGGAAAAGAAGTTCAATGAGATCCTGGTCGACTATCGTTTTCTTCCCGGTGGCAGGATACTTTCCAATGCCGGCACGGCGCGCGATGCCGTAACCATGTTCAACTGCTATGTCATGAACAAAATAGATGATTCGATCGAGGGCATCTTCGATGTCGTCAAGGATTCCGCGATAACCCAGAAGCAGGGTGGAGGAGTCGGATTCGATTTTTCGACCATACGCCCTGTCAATTCCCATATCAAGGGATGCGAGGCCAAATCATCCGGACCTATCAGCTTCATGCAGGTCATGGATTCGACGTGCCGCACCATCATGAGCGCGGGACAGAGGCGCGGAGCCCAGATGGCGGTCATGAGATGCGATCATCCGGACATCCAGGACTTCATCACGGCGAAAAGAGGCAACTCCAATCTCCACATGTTCAATCTCTCGGTGGCGGTCACGGACAAATTCATAAATGCCGTCAAAAAGAATCAGAAATGGGATCTTGTATTCAACGGCAACGTTCACAAGACACTGCAGGCCGTCGAGCTCTGGGAGCTCATGATGAAATCCACCTACGATTATGCGGAGCCTGGATTTGTCCTCATAGACAGGGTCAACCAGATGAACAATCTCTATTATAATGAAAGCATCTGCGCCACGAATCCCTGCGGCGAGCAGCCGCTTCCTCCCTATGGCGCATGCCTGCTGGGTTCCGTAAACCTCACCAGGTTCGTGGACAACCCGTTCACATCAAAGGCCAGGATCGACTTCAAGGGGATTGAGGGAACTGTCAGGACTGCAGTGCGCTTCCTGGACAACATCATCGAGATAAGCGGATATCCTCTGGAGAAGCAGAAGGAAGAAGCCATGAAGAAGCGCAGGATGGGCCTCGGAATCACCGGTCTTGCGGATCTCTTCATCTTCATGAGGACCCGATACGGTTCGTCTGAATCAATCAAGATGGTCTCCGACATAATGAAGCTCATCACCGCCACGGCATATGATTCCAGCATTGAACTCGGCATGGAAAAAGGAGTCTTCCCCGCGTTTGACAAGGACAAGTACCCGAAGGGCAAATTCGTGGCCACGCTTCCGAAGGAAATCCAGAAGGGCATCGCAAGGCACGGCCTGCGCAACTCGCACCTCACATCGATCGCCCCGACAGGCACCATCAGTCTCTTCGCCGGCAATATCTCCAGCGGGATAGAACCTGTCTTCGAACTGACTTACGACCGGAAGATCAGGAACACGACCGAGCAGGATGTGAGCGTTGTCGAAATCTCGGACTACGCATACAAATTGTATTCCGAGCAGAAGCACGACGGCAAGTCCAAGCTTCCCGACTATTTCGTGACTGCGGACATGGTCACGCCTGAGGAGCATGTGAAAATACAGGCGGAGCTCCAGAAGCATGTCGACAGCTCCATCTCGAAGACGATCAACATACCTACGGACTATCCGTACGAGAAATTCAAGAGCATCTACATGTACGCCTGCGACCATGGCCTCAAGGGATGCACGACTTTCCGGCCTTCCGACAAGATGACGGGAATCCTCACCAAGAAGGAGGATCCTGCGAAGAAAGCCGAGCAGAAGCCGATTGACGTTCCGCGTCCAAAGGAGCTCGAAGGCACGACCTACAAGATCAAGACGCCGCTCTCCCCCGACGCGCTGTATCTGACGATCAACGACATCATCGAGGAGGGTACGGGCAGAAGACGTCCGTATGAACTTTTCATCAACACCAAGAACCTGCAGCATCTCAGCTGGATCGTCGCGATGACGAGGCTCATTTCGGCGGTGTTCCGCAAGGAGCCGGATCCGAGCTTCCTCGTCGATGAGCTCAAGAGCATCTATGATCCAAACGGCGGATATTTCTCCGAGGGCAAATATATTCCGTCGCTTGCCGCCGACATCGGCCTTGCAATCGAGCAGCATCTGACGAAGATCGGGATGATCAAGAAGAAGGAGAACGGAAACGGAGCCCAGTCCGTACTTGTCGAGAAAAAGCCTAAGAAAGGGGCTGAGAAAAAGGACGACAGGAAATTCATGATATGTCCGCAATGCAACGACAAGAGCCTCTACTTCCAGGAGAACTGCCTGAAATGCCTGAGCTGCGGATACAGCAAGTGCGGATAAAATCCGCCTGCCAGCGGATTTTATATTATCAACACAAAACAATTTAAGACACAAATCAATGCTTTACTTCCTAACAAATTTCGCTGATCACTTCGGACCTTTCCGTCTTTTCCAATATGTGACATTCAGGGCGGCAGGTGCCGCCATTACGGCGATGATGATAGCTTTCATATTCGGACCCTACACGGTGAGAATGCTCAAGAGGCTCAACGCGACAGCACCGTCCAGGCTCAAGGGGCTTGTCCCGGACGAACTCCTCAATCCTGAAAAGGACAAGGTGCCGTCCATGGGGGGGATCCTGATAATCGCGAGCATCGCGATATCGACGATCCTGTGGTCGCTGCCTCTGAATCCGCTGGTCACCGTCTTCCTTGTGACGCTGCTCGCCCTCGGGGCAGTCGGATTCTGGGATGATTACACGAAGGTGCTTGGCAACCGGAACGGCATCCCCGGAAGGTTGAAGCTCCTCATGCAGATCGTCATAGCCTTTGCAGCCGCCGTATATCTCGACTCGCTTCCGGAAACGCATAATCTCCTGCGGCAGGTCATGGTTCCATTCCTCAAGGCCCCGTTGATTGAAAACATACCGGGTTATGTGGCGTTCGGATTTGCCGCACTTGTCGTTGTCGCGTGTTCGAACGCGGTGAATCTCACCGATGGCAAGGACGGACTGGCGGTGGGCTGTTCAATCTCCTGCATATTGACATATGGCATCTTCGCATACTTCTGCGGACACAAGATGTTCGCAGGATATCTCAATGTGCCGTTCATCCCCGGCGCCAGCGAAGTCGTAGTCTTCGCGGCGGCAATAATGGGGGCCTGCATCGGATTCCTGTGGTACAACTGCCTGCCTGCGTCAATGTTCATGGGCGACACGGGAAGCCTCGCGCTCGGAGGCTCGATCGGGCTCATAGCGGTGCTCGTCAAGCAGGAGCTGGTCCTGGTAATCGTAGGCGGTGTATTCGTAGTGGAGGCGCTCTCGGTGATCATACAGGTAATCAGCTTCAGGCTGTTCAGGAAAAGGGTATTCCTCTGCACGCCCATCCATCATCATTTTGAACGGCTCGGATGGCCTGAATCACAGATCGTGATAAGATTCTGGATAATCTCCGGAATCCTGGCCCTCATAGGACTTGCAACACTGAAACTGAGATAAAAATGCGGAGCATCCTGCTCCTCATAAATATCGAAATTCGAATATCGGAATCCCGCGAAGCGGGACAAGGACAACGAGGCCACTGAGCTTTTCGGGGCAGGCAGAACCAGCGTAGGAGATCGGAAATTCGTAGCAAACTTGCAGATTTTCTGCAGACAGGCAGTCTTTCAGGAAGACAGGGAAACCTAAAGCAGGAGACCAACAGCATGACATCATCTCCTTGTATAACAATGGGTTATCTAGCATGGCACCGTTCTTCACTATTATCCAATCCGGATCTCAAAGACTCCTTTTACAATGAAAAACACTCTGTGCCTTTGCGCCTCTGTGGTTCATGAAATATTCGGGTTAGTATGACACCTTGGCGAGATTGGCCTTGTAATGCTTCAAAATCCCCGCCTCATCCTTGAGGGCTGTGCTGTTCAACATCCTTGCATGC
>MHBI01000116.1 GCA_001804815.1 Lentisphaerae bacterium GWF2_50_93 | reverse complement strand
CGTGATCGGCTTCGTTATGTCGCTATATGAAGTCCCTTCGAGATAATAGTTGCCAGGCTCCTGGTCTGAGTCCGTGCTTGTGATCTCAAGCAGGGCCGAATACACGGCTGATCCCGCTGGTATTGCCACTTCCTCGGTAAAAAGGATCTCGCTGTCTGGATCTTCGATGTGCCTTTTCAGGGTGAATACGAAGGTCATGCCAGCCATGTCCTGTGCTACGCCTCCGACTTCCATGTTGAAGGGATAAGCCCTGTAATCGCCTCTTGGTATGCTGAATGTTGTCATTGTTTTATCCTCGTTTTACCAGTTCTTGAACTTCTTCCCGTTCGCACCATCGAATTTGACAATTGATTTAAATTCCTGTCCTGAATTGCCATATCCAGAAGGCCACGGGGTGAATATTCTTGTATTGCCAGTGAGCGAAACATTTCCTGAGAATGTCTGCCTGTAGATGGATTCAACGGAATGGTTTTGAAATATCTGCACAGGAATTGGATTACTGCTCCAGTTCAGGTTGATATAACATCCACCGCTCGTTGGACTGTGATATAAGAATGTCCAGCGGAAAAGATTCAGGAATTTATACTGCTGGAAATACCACGCTGACAAATTGCCAGATGTCTTGTCTGGTACGGGAAGTCTTGCAGAATCACCTATTGAAGCCAATGCTGTTGTTTCATTCCAGTAATGTACGGGCAATGGATAGACGTTAGGCTCCGCTCCTCCCGTGTATTCAATTCCATCATAGCCTGCTGCGTCTATTTCGTGGTTTATAAAGCAGTACACATAACCCCAGTTTGTAACATAAACGGGTGTCAAATAGCTTGAAATCATAAGATGAATTGCGTCCGTATATGTCTTGTTTGGCAGAATAGGATCATAGGGATTTGTAATACATGAAGGCGTTGGGATTAAAGTTCCCTGGGAATCTCTCAGCTTGTATCCAGTTGGAAATGAGTCGTGGCAATGAATCATTGCCTCACATTCTTTTATTGCCTCAATCATGCATTGATTAAGCAATTCAAGAGGCCACATTGGATCGGCAGCCGTCCAATCTAAGCCTGTATCCGTCCATGATGTAGGTGTGCTCATTATCCTGCCCTCGCTGGAATATTGATTTGTGAAATAGGAGGTTGATAAATGGCTGAAATTATGGAATTGTTGCAGGTAACATCGGCCAGATACCAATAGATATGCGTGGTATCCTGTGCAGGCATGGAAGAAGCCCAAAGAGGAGCTACTGCGTAGGCTGTGCCGCTCCATGTGATAGAAAGATAAATAACGCCTGTTGCAGTAATCCCGGTTACAGAAGCACCATCCGCAAGTTCAAAGGTTGTCAGTCCGTGCGTAATGAGGTTGCGGGAATAACGTTGTGCGCCTGTATTGTATCCAAGAATTTGTATAGATGTATCCGTAAGCTTTGAAACTTGGAAAAGGGTATAAGTGGATGAACCGCCTCCCCCTGCCCCAGGTGTGAACCCCTCCGGCTTAGTGGATCCTACACGGCCTTGGTCGGTGTCCTTCGTAAAGAATGTGCGCCCGTCCCCTCTGAGACGTTGGGACATTACATAGTCATAGAAGTCCGCAAACCACCCTTGTGGTATCTTCGCCCCTGGTATTGGTCTTTCCGGTATTATCATGCTATCACCGTGTATAAATCTGTGTCCCACTTGTCCGCAAACTGATATTGATTCTGCGCTATCCACATTTTTCCGTCAGACGTGATCCCCATAGGAAATGCAAGCCACCTGTAGACAGATCCGGAACTTGCCGCAAAACCGAACCTGTAGGCAGGATCATGCAGTCCTATGGCCGTACTCAGGAAGGCGATTGCATCATTGCGGGTCGTGAAATAGCCCTTGGCAGTAATGACAGGCTGTGCAATCAAGTATGCCTCTACTCCCGGCTTGGTCATGCTTCCACAGAGCTTCCACACGCCTTCCTTGGGATCGCCAGGGCGAATCTTTGCCCATGCGTAATTACAGCCGTCCGCATCACTTTCATCATGTGCCGTATCAAACCATGCTGGAGGAGAAGTTACCGAAGCATCCTTGTCGGCAACCATCTGGTACAGGTTGAAATTCCATTTCTTCAAGTAGGTGATATCGCCAGTAGACGGATCAACTTTGGTTTCCAATGCTTTTTCGATGAAGTTGATGGACAGATCATATTGGGTCGTGTTATTTGCATGAATGACCACGGCGGGAGTATCGAGGCGGTCAAGGAACTGCACCGTCAAGGTCGTGTATCCCGGGCCATGCTTCACATCATAATTGGCGACATAACCGCTTCCAGTTATGAATTCGCCAATAACAGGCATTGCAGGAACTTCATCATTCCCGTATGCGTATGAGCGTATGACTTCCTGTCTGCCCTGATCCTTGCGGATCTGCGGACTATCAGGACGTTCAACTAAAAGTGCGTCTATGGCCATATTGCCAGCCCCTTGTCAGGATTCATCATCCCTGACTTGATGTTGTTCAAAGCCTCGTAAATCTGCTTCTGAGTGGTCAACTGGTCCTTCATGTAGTTCACGGCAGAAGCCCCACCGATGGAACCGCCAATCCTTGAAACCGAATCGGAGATCTGGGCGGGAGACATGTCCACGGCCTTGGATGTATCGGCCTTCTTGGACAGATCGAAGAGTTCTCCGGCTGACTGAGTGATCGAAGCCCTCTGTTCGTCTGATAATGCGCCCTTGCTGGACGCCTCGTTGATCGCTTCCTGTATGGCGGCTTCCTTCGCCTTGCCCTCGTTAATCAGCTTCTGAATGGCGATCTTCTGGTTCAAGGCTTGGATAGAACCGTCAATCTGTTCCTGCTCCTTCAAGCCCTCTGCCAGGAGCTTCGCCTGTTCCTTGCCGTATGCCTCAAGCTCCTTGTTGATCGCTTCCTGCTTCTTGAGCAATTCAGCCTTTTCCGCCTTTTCGTCTTTGCGCTCTGTGGTAGTCTTGCCAGTCTCCTCGAATTTCTTCTTGTTGGCAGCTAGTTTTGCAAGATCGGCAGCGGTGTCATTAGTCCTCAACTGTGTTCCTTCTGCTTCACCAAAATAAGCGTCTTTCAAGTTTCCAAAGAAACCTGCAACGCCTCCGCGATAACCTGCATTGCCAGGCGCAGTAATCCCCTTCTCTCCTCCAAGCCTGTTAGCGGATGAGACAACTGCGTTCATGCCCTCTGCCACGTCAGCCAGCCATACTACCAGCCCTGAATTGACTAATCCTGAGACAAGGGAAGTCTTTAACTGGTTGATTGCATCATTGAACTTGTCGGCAGCTTGAACCGCTTCATTGCTCATGATTCCGCCCATGTCCTCAAGCTCCTGTCCAAGCTCCTTGTAATTGTTAATCATTACATTGAGATCGGCACCAGACTTGCCGAATACGTCCTGGGCGTATGCGGCCTTATCGGTGGCGTTTGTGACCTGATTAAGAGCGTCCGCGATAACGGAGAACTGTTGATCTGGGCTCTTGCCCCTGAGATCGTCGAGACTGACTCCCAGCTTCGCCAGGGTGTTGATCGCTGTCTCATTTCCTGCAAATGCATCTGAGATCACAGAAGACATTTTCTTGAAAGCAGCCTGTACGGATTCCATCGAGGATCCAGACTGTTCACTGGCGTAGGCCAATTTCTGGTAAGCCTCTGCCGAAATTCCAAGCTTTTTGCTTCCATCAGCTACAGCGTCAGCCGCATCAATGGCTGATTTGGCAAACAAGGCCAGCCCTGCCGCCCCTAGTCCCGCTCCTAGTGTACCAGCCCACCCTGATATCAGGTTTTTGGCCTGTCCCAGGGCTGATTTCAGACCGGATATTGAAGCCCCTATCTCTAATCTAAGTTTAGGCATGTTTGACCTCCTGCGCCTTCGCTCTCTTGGCTCTCAAATGAGCCTTGAGAATGGCGGTAAATTCCTTTTTGATCTCAGGACGGGCTTGGATTTGCTTTTCACTCAGGGCAAAATTGGCGTTGTCGGGTTCTGCGATCTGCCAGGGATGAAGCTGTCCCTTGGATTCCCTCTCATTGGCAAGTTTGAACTGGAGCTTGATATCTTCTTTATCCTTGGGACGTTCCACGCCACGAACACCGTTCCTCTTCGCTTCACATGCGGCGATATGTCCGCACAGGCAAAGAGGGACATTCCAGATCACATCTTCATAGGGGATATTGAGTTTTCCGGCGAGCATGGAGACGCTTGCCAATGTCTCAGCACCGAAGAGATAAGGGAGATATGTGCCTTGTCCTGAATCGGGGATCATTTCATAACCGTTGAAGGTGTTTTCTATCAGGAAGGCGCGGAAGTTTACGATCTCCTCCACGCTGATTTTCTCAGCATGGATCTTGTCTGAGAAGAGGGAAAGCTTGAAGTCCCATGGAAGCCATGTGCTCTTGTCTTCAAACTTGAATTTGTCCTTGCCCCCAGACTGTACCCACTCCCTGACTTCAAGGGCTGTTTCCCTGCCATAGTATGAGATATACAAGGCTCTGATGAAGTCAATCGCGTCAGAGTTTGCGCCGTCCTTTATAAACTTGCTGTCTATGACTTCGAGAAGAGCAAAGACCCCTATGCTTGGAGGGTTAATCTCAAGCGGTAGGGGTCTGCAATCCTTGAAGAGCCAATGCCATATGCCCAGGCTGTAACCACCAATGTAAAAGGGCAGATTCAGGCAAGAAAATATCTCGCTGTCGAAGTCCACCTTCTTGTATTTGATGTACTGCGCTGGAACATGTGCCATTGCCCTTTCCTCATGTTAGGCGGTTGCTGTCACAAGGGTGAGGGTCGTCTTGGTGCCCTTCGCATAGTCTGTATTGACTTCATCGAATGTCTGGGCAGTTATGATGCTCGTACCGGACTGGAGATTGACAGTCTCATTTACGAAGCTGTCCGAGTACATCTCGTCAGTCTGTTCGAGTTCCGCGCCGTGGGATGTTGCTTCAAGCGGAACGCCCCTGTTATCGTATTTCTTTGCTACATCAACCTTTGCCGACTGCTTGCGGGAAAGGGTGCCAACTGGTGAACCAAAGCTCATGGTATTTCCTCCATTAAGTTTTTGTTAAGTACACGTCAAAATTCGCGATCTGATTCTGATAATTCTCTCCAAAGTCTGCGGATTCTGCTCCGCCCTGGGCGACTGATCCGTCTATCGTCAATCCGCTTGCCGTGCTGACTGCGCCCTTGTCGAATTTCTGGATGAAGTCCAAGC
>MHBI01000115.1 GCA_001804815.1 Lentisphaerae bacterium GWF2_50_93 | reverse complement strand
TTTCCCATCGCAGGCGCAATTATCACGTCAGGCTTTGAGAGGATCACCCATTCCCTGGAACATTTCAGGTAGCCGATATCCTCTTCTCCTGCGATATTAATGCCGCCAGATATCGAAATAAGATCATTGACAAATGATCTTTTCCCGACAGTCATTAGCGGATTGTCCCAGACCTCCAGATAAACTTTGGGCCTCTTGCCGACAGGGATTCCATCAGTGATTTTTCTCTCCTCCATGAAAGCGTTCCTGACCCTCAGGATTTCCTTTTCAGCCTTATCCCGGCAGTCCAGGACCTTTCCAAGTTCTGATACGGCAAGATAATATTCATCTATGGTCTCATTCGGGAGAAGCAGGAATTTAATCCCCAGCCCTTCAATGCTCTTCTTTATGCCTTCATCCTTGATACCCGAAGAAATCACATAGTCAGGTTTCAGGCCTGCGACAACTTCCATAGATGGAGCTCCGAATTTCCCGGCCACAGGAATTTTCTTTACCTCCTCCGGATAATCGCAGGCCGAACTCCTGCCGACAATGCAATCACCCTTCCCAAGATGGAAGATCAGCTCTGTAAGGTTCGGCGAAAGGGATACTATTTTAACCTTGTCTTCCGCCCATGAGTGAAAACAAGTTCCAACCAAGGCAGCAGACAACAGTATGACTTTGAGAGTCTTTTTCATTCTATTGAAGTTATCCCCATCCCCATGTCCCTTGTCTTCCTGATGTTGAGGACAATCTTTTCCTGGAGGCTCCTGACCTCAACCTTGTATATGTCGTCCCATCCGGAATACCTGCATATCCTGCCTATCTCAGGCTGACCGCTCCTGAGGACGTCCATCTTCGAGAGCATGCATGGCAAATCCTCCCTGCAGCAGTCATCGTTCACAAGGCAGAATTTTTCCACGCTGTGGATGCCTCCCTTGGAATATCCTTCCACCACTTCCATTATGAATCCTGCGGTATCCCTGTACTCTTTGCTCTGCGGTTCCAAAGACACGAGACCGTATCCCTTGCCCGCCAGAGCAATAGGATCCTTAGCCCTGCCTGTGAAATAAACGGCTGACATGGCGGTAAGGATCGTCGCGACTGTAGAGAGCAGGATTGCCTTGACTGGATATCTCCTTGCCCGCGGCATCATCAGTTTTTTCCTTTCAACTATCTGCTTTGAAAGGTCATAAAATGTCTTTCTCATCTTCATATGGATCTCCCTGTTTGTTTTAAACCTGATATCCCTCCGATCATTCGAGAGGAATATCGTCCTTCCACGGATCGTAGAGTGAATTGTCCTTCGGGCCGAAAAAACCAATTCGGTTGTTGAAGCGCTTGTCATCATCTGTATTGCTTCCCTCTGCGGATATGTAGTTGGGGTCAAACTTTTCCTGGCTTACATGTCCGTCAACCCAGGACACATTGGCGGAGCCGATGTGCCTGAAGTGGATCTTTGCGGTGTTGGTAGTAGCCGTAGGCTTTCTCGTCCTGAGCTTGTCGGCTGTCGCATTGTTTATCGTATATGGTGGACTTAATGCCGGGTTCTCCTGCACCGCACCACCTGTATAATGCGCTCCGTCCCCGAAAAGGATTGTGGCATCAGGAGTTCCAATCTGTTCAGGACGCATTGAAGATCCGTAGTTCCATGCCGCCGAATATCCGGTCAGGTAATGGTTGCTTCCCGCTCCGTACCAGTTATATCCGTAAATAAATCCGAGGCCTTCCGCATTGCTTACCTTTGTAGATGTGCATCTTGCAATCTTATCCCCGTCATTGAAATAGGAGGAAAGAGTTCCTTTTGCCGTATCCCAGGGAACGGTTGTTGCACTTCTGTATGCAAGGCAATGCTCGCCGGAGGTCATTCCTCCTGAGGTTCTTGCCGGACAGTATACCTTGTAGTCCACTGAATAGCTGTGGTTGGCAAGCGTGAGCTGTTTCAAATTGTTTGCACAGGATGTCTTTCTGGCCATTTCCTTCGCCAGGGAGAGAGCAGGCAGCAGAAGCCCCGCAAGAATCGCGATTATCGCAATCACAACAAGCATCTCGACAAGGGTGAACTTTTCCTGACGCTGCTGTCCTCCTCTTCTCCAGCCGGATTTGGCGTCCTCTGCTTCGGTCTCAAATTTCCCTTGCTGCAATTGATAATCATCGACCGCAGCGATCTTCTCCCATAATTTGAATTCCTTCAATGCGGCCCGGACTTCGATCTTCTCCTCTTTCATTGTTCTTCCTTCTGCTGCTGTGTTGCGCGCACAAAAAAACTGCCGATGCTTCCTTGTCAGAAACACCGGCAGTCTGAATTTCGTTCGCAACTGTTTCGTCCCTGACGCGGAGACATCCCATTACCTGTCTTCAGCGAAGGTCTGGCTTTATGGTTCGACTTGCTTACCATATCACAGTGGCGCGACCGCCTCCGGATTTCACGGAGTTCCTCGCTAAATCTGAATTTAGAATAATCTCATCGAATAATATTTCAAATCTTGATTGTGTTAATTTGCATAAAATCGGTTTGCAAATCTGCTCCTACTGTATTCCTACAAGTGCAAGTCCGCCCTTCCTCATCCTTGCTATCTTCATGGTCACAGATTCATTCGATTGGTTCACATAGCGGACAAGATAACACGAAGTCCTGGCATCATAGAACATCTCCTGCATTTCAGGTTTTCCAGCCTTGAAAAACGATTCCAACCTTCCGCATCCCTTTTCCATAATCTGCCTTGAAGCGCAACAACTCCACTTTGGCTTCAGATTTCCATCACCTCCTTTTTCATAATCGAGAATGACGTCCTCTGCAAACCTGGACAGGCTGGCGCGGTCTTCGCCTACAAGCTCCAATGGCTTTCGCTGGAAGATTCCAGCACAGAGAAATACCAGCACGAAAAATGAGGCAACAGCACCTGTCGCCAAGAGGCCGCGCCATACCCAAATGTTGACAGTATGGGCGCTGCTGCGCCACTTTTGTTTTTTCACTCGCCTGCCATACAATGCTTTTCTGGCATCAACTGCCTTCTTAGCCATTTCCATTACTCTCTTCTTGTCATTCTCCATCCGTTTCTTCTCATGCAACGTCCTCTTTTCAGATACTCCCCTTGCAAGATCACGCATCTCATTCGTATTCATGAAAACATTTCCTTCCACATCAGGCTTCAGTTGAAAAACGACCTGTTTGTCAAGGCAGATATGCCGGGAGATATTCCGATACGAAATGCTGGTTCTGGCTCTCCGTCCTGTCTCCGACCGTGTCTTCGAACTTCAGCGTCTCAACATGGCCGTCTATAAATGGATAATTTGCCATTTTCCCATGCCTCTCCTTCTGTACGCTCTCCTCCCAGTCGGATACGTTCTTGAATGCATCGTAGCAGCAACTGCTCAGTCCTGCGCCAGAATCACCGCGTTCCGAGAACATTATCCTTTTCGAGCAATCAGTTATCTTGTCCTTTTTCTTCCCGAAAAGATACATCCCGTTACATACATAGCTTATCCTGTCCTGCCAGTCCGCATCGAAGCCTTCAAGAACGGCCTTGTCCTCCGTACAGAGAAGATATTGCCTCTTCATTCCATAATCCCCGAGAGCCTCCCACCACTCCATGCATTCCTCGTCTGGATCGTCATAGGGCTTTACGCCGTGGATGACAGGGAAGAAGCCTTTCCAGTCCTCGGTGTATAGGTTCATCGACAGCGCGCACTGCTTCTGATTGCCCGAGCACTGTATCTTGTAAGCTTTCTTCCTTGCCTGGCTCAGTGCCGGAAGAAGCATTCCTGCGAGTATCGCAATAATAGCTATTACAACCAACAGCTCGATCAAAGTAAATTTGGTTTTCATTTTAACATGTATGTCCTTAGGATTGTTTCACTTCAGATAAAGATGGAATAATCCCCTGAAGTAGTTTCACTCGGGGATTCAGTTAGCAGGCAATGTCAAATGAAAAGAGGTGGCGCCGTGGTTGGATTTGATGAATAAATCTTCCCTGGAAGATTTATTTCAGCAGGAACTGATTTATATACGAAATTCGCATGATACGTGGACAAACAGATGGATACAATCCCTTTGACGGCACTGTAATTTGCATGAAAGGAGCAAATCTGACATTCGGCATCATCTCCGCAGTCATCGCTATATCCCGGCGTCCCAGATTCACTTTCCGGCTCATAAGACAAGTGGCTTGAAGAGGAATGGTTGGAATGTGGACAAATAATGCCGCCCATATGCAGGTATGGCATAAGCACTGCCACAAGCAAGTATGACAACGCCGGCAGACACAAAATATATTTCTTTAGGCTAAAGCTCATGTTTCCAACTAGACGTGCAGTTATGGTGTTACATGGTAATACCATGCTGCAATAAAAAATAATGTCAAATCATCAGAATTTATTTTAATGTGTAATGTGCTAATTTTCAGAAGTTCCATTAATTCATATTATGTCTCGAAACAAAAAGGCGAAATACCGCAAGCCGGAGTTGACATTTTATTATAATATAATATTCTATTGAATAATTGAATAACAACGGCGATGAACGATAGACAATTCAAGACAAAAATATTCGAACATTTGGCCCGCATCGGCAAGGCTGTCTCCAGTCCAAAGCGGCTGGAGCTTCTGGACGTGCTGGCCCAGGGGCCGCGCACCGTCGAGGTGCTGGCTGATGAAACTGCTCTGACCGTTGCAAATACATCCCGGCATCTGCGTGCTCTGCATGCGGCGCGTCTGGTTGATGCTGAAAAACGCGGACTTTTTGTCACATACCGGATTTCTGATGAAAACGTAAATGTATTCCTCCGCAACATGCGTCTGCTGGCGGAGAGCCGCCTTTCCGATATCGAAAGGGTGATGAAGGAGTTTCTTTCAAACCGCCCCAGCATGGATAAGGTTGACTCCGAGACCCTGTTGCAGCGTGTCCGGGACGGATTGGTGACTGTTCTAGATGTTCGGCCTGCTGAAGAATTCAGGGCAGGACACATTCCGGGAGCCGTTTCTGTGCCATTGACAGAGCTCAGGAAGAGATTAAAAACTCTTCCCCGTAACCAGGAGATTGTCGCATATTGCAGGGGGCCGTACTGCGTTCTTGCCATTAAGGCGGTCGAACTATTGCGTAAGGAAGGATACCGTGCAGTCCGTCTTGAATCCAGTGTGCCCGATTGGCGGATTCGCGGGTTCAAAGTCGCATATGGAGATGAAGAAGGAGAATGATATGATTCCGATTCTTGAGCATAAACGGCATGACATGCCTTCTATTTTCACTCCAACCAGCCTCCTGAGGGAAGCAAGGCGTCAAAAATCCATGTCTTCCGGCAACATACCGGAATTCTGCGTCCTTGATCCGGACGGTGATCTTTCCCGCCACCTCAAAAGCTCAGGCGCAAAGTGCAATCCGAACTGGGCCTGCTATCACACGGAACTCTTCAACCTTGAATTGCAGGATATGACTGTCGGCGTTCTCGGTTGCGCCGTCGGGGCCTCGTTTGCAGTGCTTGTAGCGGAAGAGATGTTTGCATCGGGCTGCCGTATCCTGATGAGCGTGACTTCCTCAGGACAGATCGTCCCGTCCTGCAGACCGCCTTGTTTTGTGCTCATTGACAGGGCGCTCCGCGATGAGGGGACCAGCTACCACTATATGCCTCCGGCCCCGTATTCAATGATTCGCGGTGAGGCTTTGAATATTGCAAAGCCCATATTGACGGATTCCACTTCAATTGTCCAAGGCGGTGTGTGGACTACAGATGCGCCTTTCCGCGAGACAGAAGAGGCTTTTTCATTCGCGCGCGCTCAGAACCTTCTGGCGGTCGAGATGGAAGCGGCCGCACTTTATGCATATGCGGAGGCTGCGGTCAGGCCAATCATTTGTTTTGCGCGCATCACCAACCAGATGGGAACGATTGAGAATGATTTTGAAAAAGGAAAGGATAACGGCAACGAGGACTTCATTGATCTGATATCCAAAGTTGCACATGCGTGGAGGGATGGAAGATGAAGGTTCGGGAAAGCGACATGCCGGAAGAGGGATTATGGAAATTATTCTTCACTCCTGATGCCATCCTCGATCAGCTGGAATTGACCAGCAATATACGGGACGCCGTGGATTTCGGATGTGGCTATGGGACGTTTGCCATACCGGCCGCAAAGCGGATACAGGGGACGCTCCATGGGTTCGACGTGGATCCGGGCATGATTGAATCCAGTCGGCAGTTTGCTGAACAGCAGGATGTTGGTAATTTGCGGCTGCATCTGCGCGATTTCATGGCGGATGGAACTGGGTTGCCTGATGCTTCCGTAGATTACGCAATGCTCTTCAACATTCTTCATGCAGAAGATCCAGTCGGACTTCTTTCCGAGGCATTCAGGATACTGCATGATGGCGGAACAGCCGGCATCATGCATTGGAACTACGATCCTGAAACACCACGAGGTCCGCCCATGAACATCCGCCCCAGGGCAGAACAATGCGTCCATTGGGCTGAATCAGCCGGATTCATCATTGCAAATAGGCATATCGAACTGCCTCCGTATCACTATGGAATCGTAGCAAAGAAAGGAAAAAGACCATGAAGATGGGAATTGTGATCTACTCGACAGATTCAGAAACAGTCTGGAACGGATTCCGTTTCGGTGTCTTTTCACTGAAACAGGGCGACCAGGTCAAGGTATTCCTGATGGCCAAGGGGGTAGAGTGCGAAAAATTGGACACGGAACAGTTCAAGGTTACAGAGCAGATGCAGGCTTTTGTGGACAACGGCGGTAAGATTCTTGCATGCGGCACATGCTTGAAGCTGCGCCATTCTGAAGGAACAGAACTCTGTCCGCTTTCCACGATGAAAGATCTCTACGAAATCGTGAAGGAGTCGGACAAGGTAGTTTCATTCTGAAAAAATGTCTTGCGGATGATCGGGCGCTGGTGCTTCTGCTGGTCCCTTTGTGTATTCAGCAGGAGAAACATATTCATTTGTTCTTCTTGTGCCTGATTTCCTCGTTCAGCGACTGGCTGGTTCTTAACATGCCATCTTCCATTTCCAAGGCACGGTCAAACACATCCAGAGCACGATGATCATGGGTAACGACAATTACGCCGGTTCTCTGTTCATGGGCAACATTACGGAAGAGTTCCATGACCTGTCGGCCACGGACGCTGTCAAGTGCTGCTGTCGGTTCGTCAGCAAGAATCAATGACGGGCGGTTGGCCAGTGCACGGGCCACGGCCACACGCTGCTGCTGCCCACCTGACAGCTTCGCCGGCAAGTAGTCTGCGCGATCACTTACACCCAGATAATCCAAAAGCTCCATTGCCCTTCTCCGAGCTGCATGCGGCGATGCATCATTGATTTCCATTGCCAGTTGAACATTTTCAGCGGCTGTCAGGAAAGGGATCAGGTTTGCCTTCTGGAAGACAAATCCCAGATGGATGCGACGATATTTCCTGGCATCCACCATCAGGCAACCATCAAAAACCACAGTCCCGTCAATTACAATTTTTCCGGCATCCGGAGGCCTGATCAGGCCTAAAACTGTAAGCAATGTGGTTTTACCAGCCCCGCTGGGGCCAAGCAATGCAACTACTTCGCCTTGCACAACATTCAGAGACACTTCCCGGAGAGCCATTACTTCAGTGTTTCCGCTGCCATACCTCTTGGTCAGGCCTGAGGCTTCCACTATTGAATTGGAAATACCGTTCATGATAGCACCTCACCAGGATCTACACGCAGGGCCTTGGCAATTCCCAGAAGGCTGGCCAGCACGGAAACCACAAGTACAATCAAAACCAGCTGTATCAGGTCTCCTTGCAAGAGTACAACCCGGCGCGGGAAGTAGGGGAAAATCCATTCACCCAGCAGACGGGCGGTGATAAGTCCGAGAATACCCAGAAGCTGGGCCTGCTGCATGATCAATGCGAGTATCACTGTATTCCTGGCCCCCATAAGCTTCAGCATGGCGATATCATGCAGCTTATCAAGTGTGAGCGTGTATAGGATAAGAGCCATGATTATGCCGGAAACTAATATAAGCAGAATACGGAAAAGACCGAGTTGGCGTCGATTGCGCTCAATACCGCGCAGAAGAAGCTCCCGCTGGCCTTCACGGCTGTAAACAGATACGTCCGGCCAGCAGGATACTATTTTAGATGCCACTGCTGCCGGATCATAGCCTGGCTCAACATGCACAAGGATTGCGCTGACCATTGAAGTGCCAAGAGCAGGAATGCCTGAGGCCATACCCCCTGCGCGATCGGCCATCTGGGGCTGGATGTGCCCTAGGTCAATTGATTGAAGCCGGTTGATACGGGCCGCCCGTTCGGTGCGGATGGCTTCTCCGGAAATATCGAATTGCACGTCCTGCGCATCAGCGATAGTCAGGAAAGCCATTGAATCCCCTGCCGGGGAATTCATGTGGTATGTCAGGCCGACAACCGTGTAACTGTTCTTGCCCAAGGGGATTTTATCCCCTATTTTCAGCTTGGACGATTTGTCAGCCAGCATTTCGTAATGGGCCTGCCCAATTATGCGGCCGGAATATATTGGGAGCGTCTGTCCACGATCATTTGGCCAAGACAGCCCTTGGATTGTCAGTCGAAGAGGGTTTCCACGGTATTCACGCTGAATGGTGTTCGAAATAAAACTGTCGGCACTCTTCACCCCTGGAACCGCCATCACGCGGTATTCCAGTTTGCGCGGGATGTGGGAGAGTTCCGCAAAAGGCCCGCGCGTATCCTTCTGGACAACCCAGAGATCAGCACCCAGGCAGTCCACCAGGAGGGTCGCCTCCTCAACCAGGCCGCGGTAGATTCCTCCCATTCCCATGACCACCATCAGGAGGAGGCTGATCCCGAGCGTAGTCAGCACAAAGCGACCTAAGTTATGCCTTATATCTTTAATTGCCAGATTCATAGATTGTCATGCTTGACCGCCCGTCCGTCTCTGGGCAGATCAGATCCGGAGGATACTCCAATCACAATCTGACCTTCAGACAGGCCGTCGGTTATCTCCACGTTTTCACGTCCCCTCAGTCCCAGGGATACCTTCTGCCATCGGGCTTTTCCTTCATTATCAATCATGACATAGGGCTGTCCATCCCTCCAGACAATGAGTTTCTGAGGGAGTGCGAGCACACCATCTCGGCGACCAGCTTCAATATATACTTCAGCCCGCTGTCCCACCGCCCATATTTTCGGGAGTTGGTTAGCAACGACATCAACCAGGAACTCCCGTGTCTCGCTGTCCGTCTTTGGGGAAAGCCTCGCAACTCGTCCTTTCAATGGAGTTTCCGGGCTTGAGCGGAAGAGTATCCGCGCGGGCTGATCCAATGCCAGCAGTCCCATCGCCGTTTCGTCCACCCAGGCGGAAACCCACAGCTGAGCCGTTGAAATAATATCAAGAATCGAAGATCCGGGAACCACGACATCTCCCGGTTCACGGTTGCGACGGAGCACGAGACCGTCAAAGGGAGCGCAGAGTTTTGTATCCGCCAGCCGCTCCTGGAAATAACGGAGGCTGGATTCAGCCTTGGACTTCATCAGCTCAGCATGAGCCTTTGCCAGATTAGCCCGGTTGAGGTTGGATTCGGCAACATCCTTGTTCTCCAGGGCCTTGTCCATGTCGGATTGAGACAATACCTGGTTTTTGCGAAGACTCGATACCCTTTCAAAGTTCGCGCGGGATTGGACAGCCGTTGCCTGAGTCCGTGTAATCTCCGCCTCGGCCAAATCTATGTTTGCTTTTGCAGCCGCAAGTTCGGCTTTTGCCATCTCAACTTGCTGGAGCAAATCACTGTCATCCAGAGTAGCGAGCAGTTGTCCCCTTGTGACACGGTCGTTCTGATCTGCCAGTACTTTGACCAGTAATCCGGAAATCTCAGGACTTATGGAGGAACGCACCTTTGCTTCAAGCGTTCCCGTCCCCATGACTTCGTTGACGACTGATCCTTTTGTGATCTTGTATGCCTGTACTTTGACGGGCGAAAAGTTGAACCAGTAAATGATGGAACAGACAATAAGCATAAAGGCAAGAAACTTAATTGCAGTTTTCCTGATACCTGATAAGGCCATAATATATACTCCCTAAAATAAAGTTATTTCTTTTCCAGAAGACTGCTTGCTGTGCGGCGCCAGTCGTTCAGGACTTTCATGTTGACGCTGTAATGGACGAAATAACCGCGCTTCTCGGCATTGAGCACGCCAGAATCGCGTAATATCCTGAGGTGCTGGGAAACTGCCGCCGGGGTGATCCCCAGAATATGTGCCAGGGCATTCACACAGAGTGAACGGCTTTTAATCAGTTCCAGAATACGGACTCTGGACTCAACAGACAGAGCCTTGAAAATGCGGGTAGCCTTTTCTGAATCGGATTTATTCAACTTGCAACCTGTGTTTATTTAAGTATCAACGCATATACTTTATTATACGATCATGATGTTGTCAAGGGGCTTTATTATGCCGTCGTCTCGACTTTGTGCTAGTTATCATAAGGCTCTCGATATTCAGAGGACTGCGGATGGACGTGAGAAAAATAGCACTATAACGCCTGGCTGGAGTTATAAAGTCAGAGTGAATGATGGCGGTGGCAAGACACTGGTATCCCTGCTTATCCCCTTGTGTATTCCGCGGAGCAGACCGATATAGCTGAGCTTATCATTAAGCTGGATTCACTGATCTACACCCTCTTTCCCTTGTTCCAAAAGGAAAAAAGGAATTCGAACAGAAGTCGCAAAGGAATAGATTCTTGGCAGAGCTTCAACAGCGGCTACTGCATTTCCCTCTTCAACTTCGAGATCAGATACCCGGCGGGATTATCGATTTTATAGCCTTCGGCGATCTTGCTTGCCACCTCGGCGCAGATTTCCCTGAAAAGCCCTTCTCCAAGTATGAATTTGCTTTTCTTAAGGAAGTTACCGCTCCTTTCAATGTCAATTCCACACATTTCCAGTTTTCCTGCTTCATATTCGTCAAGTTCCTTGCTTATCCACTCCGGAGGGGATCTTTTCTCACTCCATGCGACAAGCTTCCAGTCGGACTTGTCCCCGGTCTCCTCAAGTTTCACATGGAGGATTCCAGACAGCATGCCGGCTCCGTCAAGTTGGGATATCACCGGATGGTCATGCTGTGTGAACATCCTCTTCCTCTGTGATTTGAACCTTGGCGGTCGGCAGCCAACCTGTTCAAGAAGGGTTCCAAGGGTTATCTGGAAGGGATTTCCCCTTGTCCTGTAGGCCGCCCTTGAAGGGATAAACGCATATATTGATTTTGCAACGGGGCTGGATATTCCGTTGAGCACGTCTATCCTGATGTTCGCAATGCGCTCGATGTCATTCAGAAGTTTCATGAATTCAGGATGCAGCCTGATCCTGTCCAGCCAAAACTCCATTGTCTTTTCGTAGTTTCTCCAGCCTTTCACCTTGTCCAGGACTTCAATTGACTCGATGATTGTGAATGTCCTTGAACTCCCATCCGGTTCCGTTATCCTGATCCAGCAGTCCCTCAGATCGCCAATGACCGTCCTGCCCATCCTGTAGGCCTTGCCGTCGTTATAGCCGAAAAGCCTGAGACAGAACTCATTCAAGGAAAACGGGATTATGCTGCCGCCGAGAGTCAAATCACGGAAACTCAGGAGGGTAAAGCACGCCGCCCCGTGCCGGATGTCAAGATGCACGGTTTCACCGGAGCCGGGTTTCAATGGATTGGGAACTCCGAATTCCCATTTCCTGCCGCCTATGACGACGCTTCTTCCCGGCTGTCCGTATGCGGGAAACAATGGTGAGACGACGAAGTCCCTGGGGACCAATACCGTTTTTCTCTCAGACGGCATTGTCTTTCCGCTTTCCTTCCCCAGGGGACTTCGTTCGTGTTTTTCCCGCTTTTTTCAAACATCTGATATCTGAACCTCTAAGGATAAGCCCTTTCTTCCTGTATTCCTCTATCTTCACACAGGCTTTCAGGCTCTCCAGATATTCCTCCTGTTCGACAGGAGGAAGCCTTCTGTATAAATCCAGAATCAGGGATCTTATCAGCGGTCCTATGGGCTGGCACTTAGCCACTTGGCGGTTTCTCCCCCTTGTCGGTTGCGCCACTGAGAGCAACCTCACGGGCAAAGTTTTTCGACCTGAGTCCCTCGTTTATCAGTTCCGCTACGAGGTGCTTCAGCTTGATGCCGGTCTTCAGGGAAATCCCCTTGATCCTCGCGTGGATTTCAGTCGGGACTTCCATCAGGGTGAAAGACGTGTCGGTGCTCATGATTACATTCCTTCCTTGTTGCTATTATAGAAATTTTTGTCCCCGCTTCAAGCGGGCGGAATGTTATTTTAAGCTTAATGATTCTTTATTTTTCTTAAGTTGCGGACTATATTGAAATTAAAAGGAACCGAAAATGAAGAACTCGGCAGGAATCGGAAAGGCCATCCAGTCATACTGCGAGGCGACAGGGCAGACAAACATCGACCTGGCGAAGAGGCTGGACGTCAACAAATCAACGGTGGGACGCTGGGTCAACGGCAAGGCCAGTGAAATAAAACCGGTGCACTGGGTTGCGCTGAAGGCTTTGATTAGTTCCCATCTCACGTGTAATATTGAGTGGAACAAGTCTCTTGAAGAGATAATTATTGAAGACAAAGACCTGTCTTCTTCAGCGAAGCTCAGGATTATCGATATAATAAAAAAAGATAAATCCGGTCATAAGAAGCGAGGTTGATTGATTATGAAAAGAGCCCCAGTCAGGTGGACAAAGGAATATACGGACGCACTTAAAGCCGCAAAGGCGCACATGAAGTCCGCCCGCAAGATTGCAAGCCACACGGGAATACACGAATCCCAGATCGGCAAGTTCCTCAAGAAGACCGACGGTTGGGTCGACAAGGATACCTTCGAGCGGCTGTGCAGGCTGAAGGAGTTCAAGAAGCTTTCAGCCTCTGTTGGAGCCGGTGTTGAAAACATGACGGACAATGAAAAAATCCTTCTGAAGCTGTTCCGCAAGCTGCCGACTGACATTCAGAAGGAGAAGCTTCTTGAGTTAATGAAGATGGTAACCCTGTAGCAATGTAATTTGGAATCTCAGTCAACATTGCAAAGCCCCGCACTTGTAGGTTATCTATTTTTTCTTTAGCTATATTCAGTTCTTTTATGATACGCTGCGCCTATATCCTCCCTTGAAGAAAGCACTAGAAATCACATCAAGCCTGCTGGAAAGATCCTCGTTCTTCTCCAAGGCCCGGGCTTCAAGGAATTTGCACAGATTATGGTCTTCCACTTTTATGTGGTTCATGAACCAGTTGATTATCAGATTATTCAGCTTGACGGCAATTTCGTGCGTGGGGCTTCTAATCATGAAGGCCATTTCCATGCCATTGAGCTCTTCGCGGAAGGAGTCATGTATGCCCTTGTGCAATGCATAATGCGGATAATCGTATGCCAGCATTGCCGACTCCTCGACACAGAAATGCTCGTTGACGTAATACATCAGGAAGGAAAATGTGTCAGTTATGAATTTATTCTCTTCGGGCTTTATTGAACTGTCATGGAGACTATTGACCAGACCGATGAACTCCTGATGCTGCCTGTCTATGAGTTTAATCCCGGTATCAAGATCGTTATTCCATTCAATCCTATGATGTTCCATATCCTTACACTACTTGCATTCAAATCCGCTGCAATGGAGTATAACGCTCGAAGGCAATGGGGAAAAACCCTACCCATGGCATTTCAGCTTCTCTGAATTCATCCACATTCCCAGCCCTGTTGACATAAGTCCAATGAAACCTTATATTTCAAACATAACAGGTGACAGGTACTGAAGGAAGCGGAATTCACTGGATGCCAACGCGATGAATAATTTTGAAAAAAAAGAAAGCGGTATCATGGGGCTGCTTGCCCGTGTCTGCGGGATAGTCACCGCCGGATTCGGTATCGCAGCTCTTGCCGGATGGATAGCCGGAATTCCCTCCCTATGCAGCTTCGGGACTGACATGGTCCCGATGGCTCCAAGCACGGCATTACTATTCCTGCTATATGGAATCCTTCCGCTTTTTCTTTCGCAGATTTCCCGCAATCACAAATTCAAGGTGGCGATGGTATTGCCCTGCCTGACTGCAATCGCAGTTTCTACGCTGCTGCTTTCGACTTCCCTTTCAGGAAGATATTTAGACGCAGAACATCTTTTCATCGATATCTCCGGGACATTCGAAGGGATTCCGACGGGGCACATGTCCCCGGCCACCGCATTCTGTTTCATATTTTCAGGCATTTCGTTCCTGCTCCTGGTTTTATCCTCGAAAGAAAATCACCGGACCTCCTTTCTTGCTTTCTGCGCCGCCGCACTGGTTCTCATGGCAAGCTTGATTTTTTCAGCCGCATATTTTCTTGGAGGACCATTCCTGTACGGGAGCAACCTGATTCCGCCGGCCCTTCCGACCTCCTTCGCCCTCATGTCCCTTGGCATTTCATTGCTCATGGCCTCCGGAGACAATCTCCGGAGGAAGTCCCAGCTTGTCTCCGACCGCCATTCTGCCATCTCCCTGTTCGTTCTCGTCATGGTATTTGCCATCTGCGCCCTCGGTATCATTATTGCGAGCTATTTCCATCTCAGGAACAACGGAAGGCAGTTTCGGGCCGGAATCGAACAGCAAATTTCGGCGGTCGCAGATCTCAAGGTTAGCGAGCTCAACCAGTTCAGGAAGGAGCGTCTCGGCGATGCTTCAATCCTCCACAAAAATCCCTCTCTGAGCCTTCTGGTCAAGCAGTATTTTGATGGCATCGATGTCCGCCGGAACAAAGCAGAGCTGGAAAACTGGCTGGCCAAATATCATTCTGGTTGCCAGTATGACAGGGTTTTGCTGCTGGACTCCAGCGGCAATATTAGGCTATCTATGCCTGAAAAAGAAGAATCGCTTCCGGAACCGGTCAGGAAAAGCGTGACAGAAGCCATCAAAACAGGAGAAATTGTGTTCCAGGACTTCTACAGGAACGAAAGCAGCGGAAACCTCCATCTGTCCCTTGTAGTCCCAGTCCGTGGAGGAGACAGGGAAAAGCCGGTTGGAGCAATCGTCCTAAGGATAGATCCTTCGGAATACATATACCCTCTGATCGGCAAATGGCCTACTCCAAGTGAAACTTCCGAAACGCTTCTTGTCCGCCGTGACGGAGACGATGTCCTTTTCCTAAATGAACTGAAATTCAGGAAAAATTCAGCTCTAAGCCTGCGGATACCTCTGGCGAGAAAGGATGTTCCTGCCGCAAGAGCGGCACTTGGATACGAGGGAATCATGGAAGGTGTCGACTACAGGGGAATGCCGGTCATAGCCGCGATACGCACAGTTCCCGGTTCGCCATGGTTCCTCGTAAGCAGGACGTCCTCCGAGGAAGTCTACGCACCGTTGCGCGGACAGACGAGGGAGATGCTGCTGGTAATTGCGGCAATCCTGTTCGGTCTGGGAACAGGGGTATGGCTGATATGGAGGAGCCAGCAGATGCGCTTCTACCGGGAAAAGTTCCTCTCTGCTGAAGCCATGCGCGAAAAGGAGGCCGGTTTCAGGCGGACTCTTGACAACATGATGGAAGGCTGCCAGATAATCGGATTTGACTGGAGCTATCTCTATCTGAATGATTCAGCCGCGAAGTTCGGACGGCAGAAGAAGGAGGACATGATCGGACGGACGGTGATGGAGATATTCCCCGGATTTGAAAAGACTGAAATGTATTTCTTTCTCAACCGGTGCATGGAAAAGCGTGAGGCGGACAACTCCGAGTTCAAATTCGCATTCCAAGATGGCTCCTCGGGGTGGCATGAACTGAGCACGCTTCCGGTCCCCGAGGGGCTGTTCATCCTTTCACTCGATATCACCGGGAGAAAACACGCCGAGGAGAGGATACGGAAACTGAACCGCGTCTACGCGGTGCTGAGCGACATCAACCAGGCGATTGTGCGAATCAGGGACCAGGGGGAGCTTTTCAGTAAAGCCTGTGATATTGCCGTCGAAAAGGGGAATTTCCCTCTCGCATGGATAGGCCTCGTGGATGAGGTGACGCAAAAATTCCAGATAACCGCATTTTCAGGCCAGGACAAGGGAGGATATCTCAATGAAGTGATTTCCTCGGTGAATGACAACCGCCCGAACCCCTGTACCATACGGAGCTCTCTGAGCCATGGGGAACATGCAATATGCAGCAGCATTGGATGCGCGGACATGGGTTCGAACCACTGCAGGAAGGACGCAGGCACGCTCGGTTTCCTCTCTGCGGCCTCATTTCCCTTGAAAGTGTCCGGCAAAACGAAGGGGGTAATCAGTTTCCACGCGTGCGAACGGGACTTCTTTGACGAGGAGGAGGTCAAACTGCTCGATGAGTTGGCGATGGACATCTCGTTCTCCATGGAATTCTCCGAGAAGGAAATTCAGAGAATCAGCACCGAGAACTCATTGCATGAAAGCGAAGGGAAGTACCGGCAGATTGTGGAAAGCCTCAGCGGCGAATATTTCTTCTACAGGCACAATGTCAACGGCGTCTTTGAATATGTCAGCCCGTCCATTGCAAGCATCCTTGGTTATTCATCCGGGGAGTTCTGCCGTAATTATACCAGCTACCTGACCGACAATTCGGCAAACCAGGAACGCATCCGCCACACCGAAGGAAGCATCCGGGGCGAACAACAGCAACCCTACCTTGTAGAGATACGCCACAGGAACGGGAACATCCACACACTCAGGGTGATTGAAATGCCTGTCATCGACAAGAGCGGAAATGTCATTGCGGTAAGCGGGATCGCAAACGACATAACTGAAAGGAAAAGGCTGGAGGATGAAAGTGAAAAATTGAAGAACCAGCTGATCCAGTCGCAGAAGATGGAGGCGGTGGGGCAGCTCGCTGGAGGGGTGGCGCACGATTTCAACAACATGCTCCAGGTAATCCTTGGTTATGCGAACATGGCTGCAGCGGAAGTGCCTGCCGAGGGGGATGTCGCCAAATATCTGCTTGAAATCAGGAAGGCCAGCCAGCGTTCCTCCGATCTGACAAGGCAGCTTCTGGCCTTCGCCCGGAAACAGACCATAATCCCGCAGGTCCTTGATCTTAACGAAACCATGGCAGGTATGCTGAAGATGCTGGGACGGCTCATCGGGGAGAACATTGAACTGTTGTGGAAGCCGGGCAATGGCCTGTGGCTGGTGAAAATGGATCCCACCCAACTCGACCAGGTGCTCGCGAACATCACGGTAAACGCAAGGGATGCCATCCAGGGCTCCGGAAGGATCATAATTGAGACCAGGAACGCGGATGTCGACGGGGACTTCTGCAGGATGCATGCCGATGCGGTACCTGGTCGATATGTCGAGCTTTCCATCAGCGACAGCGGATGCGGAATGGACAAGGAGACAATCAGCCGCATCTTTGAACCGTTCTTTACGACGAAGCCTCTGGGGAAGGGAACCGGACTTGGGCTTGCGACGGTTTATGGCATCGTCAGGCAGAACGACGGTTTCATCGGCGTCTACAGCGAACCAGGCAAGGGAACCACATTCAAACTGTACTTCCCATCCGATGCGTCGGAGAAGAAAACGGAAAAGGAGGAAAGCGAGGCGGAACAGGCCTTGCCGGGAGGCTCAGAGACAATCCTGATTGCCGAAGACGAGAAGGCAATCCTGACCCTGTCCGGCAGAATACTGCAGCAGCTCGGCTACACTGTCATCGCAACCGACTCCCCGCATAAGGCCGTCCAGCTCTCGGAAGGACATGGAGGGGAAATCCACCTGCTGGTAACAGACGTGGTGATGCCGGAGATGAACGGCAGGGATCTCTGGAACTCTCTCAGGGAAAAACGTCCCGGCATCAAATGCATATTCATGTCCGGATACACTTCGAACGTCATCGCCCATCACGGAGTGCTCGACAAGGACGTGAACTTCCTCGAAAAGCCGTTCACTGCATCCAGCCTCGCAGTGAAGATCCGCGAGGCACTGGGGAAATGACTCGAGTAAATCTTTCCGATCAGCATACGTTTTTTTCTTCCTAATAGATATCAGCTTCACACAGTCCTTCAACACGCCTTTGGATTTTCAAGACATCATGTAATGTACCGGTTTTCCGCCAGTCTGGCAATGAAAATGCTATACTGGAAGAAAAAACGGAGGTTTTATGCACAAGGTTCTCATAGCAGACGATGATTCAGGGGGTCAGGACGCTGATCTCCGCCATCATCAGGCGGAAGGGGGGACTTCCTTATAACAGAAACGCCCTCCCTTGCGGAAGCGGCCTCCCTGTGCGCTGAGAACAGGTTCGACCTGATATTCCTCGACCACAACCTGGGCGACGGCATCGGATGGGAGATCGCGGAGATGATATTCCTTGATCCGCAGAAATACGGGAATCCCAGGATAGTGGCCATGTCGGGGAGCGTCCCGAAGGAGAAGGCAGAGAAGAGCGGAATACATTATTCGCAGTTCCTGCCAAAAACCCTTCGAATTCGGACAGATTGACAGCATATTGGGCGGGCTTCCATCAGGAACTGACTGACCGTAGTCCTACACCCATTGCGGCAGAAACACAGTGAAGACCGTTCATGCACCGGGCTCCGATTCGGCGCTTATCGCGCCTCCGTCCCCCAACGCGATCCGGTGGCATATTGAAAGCCCCAACCCGGAACCTGTCTTCTTCATCGTGAAATACGGATCGAATATGTGACTGATGTGCTCTTTCGCGATCCCGCAACCGTTGTCTGCAACTGCTATCCCGGCATATTTTCCTGGAGCTAGTCCGAAGGTATTTCCATCCGCGAGTGTCAGCCAGGACAGAGTGGCGGTCACAACCAGGTCCTTTGGCCTCGCCTCCCTGGCATTTATGAAAAGATTGTTGAACAGCTGGAACAGCCTGATCCTGTCGCCTCGGACAAAACCATTCCCTAGTTGCGAGGACATGGTAAACCTGACATCATTAGCGTCCAGGAAAAGGCCTGCAGAATCCCGGATGATATCCTCGATATCCACAGGGCCCATATCCATGTTCTCATGCCCGTCGGAATCATCCCTCAGGAAGGATACAAGGTTTCTGACGAGGTGGGCCGATTTCCCTGAGGCACTGATGCAGCTGTCGAGTATGCCGCAGGTCAGAGGATCCCCGGCTGTATTCAGCCTTGCAGCCTCGGCATTGAGCCTCGTGCTGGCAAGGAGGTTGTTCAGGTCGTGCAGGACTCCCCTGGCATAGAGGACCTTCGTGTCGAAGGCCTTCCTTATGGACTCCGCTTCGTCCACAGTTGAATCGAAGACGTATAGGATATTGCTGACCACATTGTCGCTGCCTGAGATGGGTAATGCATGAACTTTCCCAACTTTTGTGTCCCGCCTGCAGGCACCAAGCCTTGTACAGCCGGAAACACCGCCCAGGTAGACCGTACATTCCGCACAGTTCTTCGAAGGCATTTCGGTATCATGGATCACGTTGTAGCAGCGCATTCCCCTGATATGCCCGCCGAGGGATTTCTCGGCATGGATGTTGGCGAAGACCACTTTCCTGTCCGGAGAAGTCAGCATTACGCGGTGCTGTATCATGTTCAGGAAACTGATGCAGTTCCTGCCTTGCAGAGAGAGGGTCACATTACTGTCCATTCAGCGTCGTATCCTTTCACGTCCCCCGTAAAACACACATATATCGGACGATTATAACACAATGGCAACTGAATGTCAATTGATATTTATCCGTCTTTTTCGCAGTATTCATGGTGTAATGCACGAGGATTTGCCAGCGCACCGTCTTCGTAAGATTATCTGCGTTTTCTTCAATATTTTCATATGCTTGGCAGGAAAAATGCTTGATTACCAAAGGGTGATTGTTGTGCAAAAACGGAAAAGCCCCTTTATAACCTGAAAAATCGTTTCGAACATGCCGGACAAACCAAAGGGAAGGAGGGATTATGAGGAAGAATTCAAAGGACGGACCAGCACAGTACAGCGCTGAAGAGAACCTGCAGAGGATCTCGAGGAGCGGTATACTTGAAGACTTCGCCAGAAAGAATGACAGCCAGTGGGATCACTCGAAATGGTTGGAACTCTGCGACCTTATCATCAAGAAGGGATATGTGCCGGTCGACTTCGACAAGGTCGGGCTCATGCTCGAGGACATCAAGTCGGACATCTGATGCCGACTAGTGGTTCTGTGGAGAAGACATTGTATGCCAGCGGAAAACGTACCGCATTCCCAACAAGAGAGGTGCATCATGTCGGACACCGAATTGTTCTGCGTAATGCTGGGTTCAGAGGTCAAGACCATTCCGGTGATATGCTCCTGGTGCAGGAACGTCCTCGACACCAGGAGATGGGAGATCCCGTATGGCGGCAGGATCACGCCGGACTACGGGATATGCAGTGAATGCCTCAGGCGCGTCAAACTGGAATCCATCGGCTCCGCGGATCCGGAGAACAGTGCAAGAATCCAGGGGATACTCATAGTCGACGACGAGGGCAACTTCTGCGGCATGCTCTCGGACATGCTGCATTTACAGGGATACAGGATCATCACCTGCTGCAGCGGCGAAGACGCGGTTGAATACTATTCCAGGCTTTATACCGGCATAGACCTTGTGCTCCTGGACATGAAGATGCCTAAAATGGACGGATACGAGGCCTTCATCAACATGAAGAGGATCAATCCCGATATCAGGGCGATTGTCATAACTGGATATGCCCGCGACAGCGACATCAGGGACATACTCACTGCCGGAGCGCTCTGCGTGCTTGAGAAGCCGTTCGAGCCCCTGGTGCTGATCGAGAGGATCAGGGACGTGCTGTCCCGGTGATCCCGTCTGGGCTTTTGCATTTCCGGATCCCCATTTTTCTTTGTGGACGCAGCATCGGCAAATACAGGATGCTGATGCCAGTGAATATTTTTGATGGCCAGTTCGGGCGAAGATGGCGGGATGCCGAGTATATGAGGATATATCAGAGATTGTTTTTTAGCTGCGCCTTGACCGTATCCTTGAATTTACTGAGGTCAAAATCACCCTTGTGCATCACGGCCTGGCAGGTTCTCCTGACTTTTTCAAATTCATCAAATGATGCGGCGACAGCTGTGATTGCGATGATTGGCACATCCTTGTACTTCCTGCTTTTCTTCATGTATTGAATCAGCTCCCAGCCGGTTTTTACAGGCATCAGGAGATCTATTATGGCGAGTCCTATATCATGCTTTCCGCCTTCAAGGATGCCGATCGCCTCGCCTCCATCGGCCGCGCATACGGTTTCATGCCCTTCGTCGGTCAGGACACGGGAATAGAAATTCCTCAGAAGATCATCGTCGTCCACTATCAGGATCATCGTTTTAAACCCGCTTTTATCAGGAAGCCCGATCAATGCGAATTCCACCTCATGTCCCTCCGATATTGTTATCACCTGTTCTGCTTTATCGTGTTGACATCATACCAAATTTCCCATTCTTTGTCAACTCTTCATCTATTTCCCAGTGGCGCTTGTCATGTGTCTGCTTATTCCAAGACTCGCGATCTTCATCGGACTTAGGATGAACAGTAGGAAGCGAGTATTGCGCCTTGACTTTGAAAGCTTCCATCTTATCCTATGCTTCAACGTGCGGAAAAACCTTTTTCATGGAGCGAAAAATGCCTGTTTTTTGTCCTAAATGCCATTCCCTGATGACGGTACGGCATAGAAGAAATGATTCCGGGAAGCAATTCTACGGATGCTCCAAATATCCGAAATGCAAAGGGACTCGGGACATTGCTGAAGTCATTCCGTTTAACACTCTCTCCAAGGACAACGGAGTAAACCAGCGGATTGTGAACAATATGCATAAGGTAATTAAGCGGCTTCTGCCTTAGACGGACGGAGGGGATACAGGATGTCCAATGAATTTGCAGTCATAGATTTCGAGACTACCGGCCTCAGTCCGGACTGCTGCCGTGTGATCGAGGTGGCGGCGGTGATCGTAAAGGACGGCGAGGTTGCCGACTCATTTGTCCAGCTGGTGCATCCCGGCTACCGTCTGCCATTCTTCATAACCGACCTTACCGGCATTACTGATGAGATGTTCAAAGGCAAGCCCAGTCCCGAAGATGTGTGATGCCGGATCTGATGCGGTTCCTGGGCGAACGCCCATGCGTGGCGCATAACGCCTCATTTGATTCCCGGTTCTACCATGCGGAGATGAACCGATCCGGCACCACCCATGAACGCACGTTCTTCTGCACGATGAAGCTTTCCAGACGCCTGATTCCGGATCTTCCCAGCTACAAGCTCGGAAGCCTGACTCAACATCTGAACCTATCCTCACCAGCCGATGGGAACTATCGCCGGGCCCTATACGATGTCATGCTGACCGTTGAACTCTGGAAACGCATTGGGAACATCATCAGTGACAGAATTGGCGGAAAAGCGCCCAGCCGTGAGATCTACCATGCGATTATGAAGAAATCAAAAGCAACAGCCCCGAAATATCTCGACAAGCTGGCAGAGGAAGAGGGGAATGGCAAGGCCCTGCGATCTTCACCGGTCTTGGGAGAAGGCTGAAAGTTAATGTTCTTCTACGGTATGTAGCCTGCCGCAGCTGTGCCATTTCTTTTCCCTGCGCATGATTTCATCCATCAAGGTGTCCTTGAGATCGGGGCGGATGAAATCCGCACTGACCGTCACCGAAAGGAAATCTGGAGTCGGCCACTTTCGTGGCCTCTTATTTCCCGTACGGAATCGTGTTCTCAATCGCTTCCACACATTGTCGTCAAGCCACATGGCGGGTGTGTCGATTGAGTCCTGCGTCATCCAGTACACACGGCATTTCGGCCACCTCGACATGGCGTGGTACATGACGTTTGCGATGTTGATGCTGCTTTTCTGATCCATCATGTCGTGGTGCTCATCAGCATGCAGGATGTGCGAGGGAGATGAGAGTTTCCCGGAAGCTACAAGTTCCACCCATCGGCGCATTGCATCGGCGTGTTTATCAGCCAGGATGTCAACAGGACGGTTCGCCCAGGCGAGCATTTCCGACAGTTCCTGGACTGGATCGCTGACGAGGTTGAAGTAGTCCAGATCAATGTCGAGGATCGAAGTCACCATGTGTCTCTCTTCAGTCTAAAATATTTTTATTCAGCCAACCGGCCTACTTCAGGCAGCACTTCTTGTATTTCTTTCTGCTTCCGCAGGGACATGGATCGTTCCCGCCAGGCTTCCGGTTGTGATTCACGAACGGCAGATCATGTCCCGGCTCCAGCGCGTCCGGCGGCATTTCAAAGTCCAGCGGTAAGAATCCTTTCCGGCGCGGAGTCAGTCGCTCGCATCTATGGCCCAGGCTTATTTCAGCATCTTCCAGGTCCCCAAGCACAGTCATATCCACCTTGTTGGATAAATACGCCTGTCTTATTTCATTGATGGATTCGACCGCGTCCAGATCCGTCAGGTACAGTATCAGGAATGCGTTCAAGGATGGATTCTGATCATCATGATTCCGGAGGCTGCCAGCCAGCACCTCGATGCATCTGTTCCGTGCCAGCAGATCCGCTTCGCCTATCTTTCTCACGCATTCAGCCGCACATATCCTGGCGAACAGCGGCTTCCCGGGATCGGCGATATAAACTGAAAGGGGTTGAATGGCCGGATGTCCCATCTTGCTGAAGACCAGAGGAAAATCAGAAGACATCCAGTCATCGTCATTATCCTCGACAAGATGAAGCTGGGCAAGCAGCGCATCGACCGTCTGGACAGCTTTCATCTGGGCCAGCGCACGCCATGCGTGGAGGGGAGCCCATACTTCATCAGCGTCGGTACTGGCAAAATTCAGTCCATCGTCACAGACCATCGCAATGAGTTCGGGGATATGTTCGTTTACAAGTCCTATTTGGGAATAGTCAATCCATTCCGGCCCTGGAGATTTTGGCTCACCCAAACTCAGTAATTTTCCGACAATTTCAGAATATATCATTTTTTCATCTTCTCCGCATACCTTACGAACTTCCCCTTGTCCGCCCTGCTCATCTTGGAATACAGCTCGAAGATCCTTACAAGCTCCCTTCCCTTATTGTTCCTGAGATAGTCCGTGATCGCGTCGACTTCAGGATCCGTCTTATACTTTGCAGTGTCGATCCCGTGATCCCTGGCGAACTCCAGAATCCCTGGAATGCATCGGCTCCCCGGATTCCTGACGCCGCGCAGCCAGTGCGAGATGCACTGCTGGCTGACATTGAACTCCAGGGACAGTTCCGCCTGGCTGAGGAAGTTGTCCTCAAGCAGATCCTTCAAGGTCTGGAAGGGGCGCGGCGGCCACAATCGACACTATCAGCAGAAGCCTATTTATTGGCCTTGTACCATTTGTCCCAGGCTTGCTGCTGTGAAATCGTATAGGTCGTCCCTGTAATGCCCTTTATGACCACTTCCCCGCCGGCGCTTATTACTTTTGTTCCTTCAGCGTACAGCGCACCAACTATATCTGAATGTCCAGTATCCTTTGCATCCTGGACAACCTGCATGTCGACATTTAATTTCGCCATTTTCATCACTCCTATGCCGGTTTTAAAACTCCCTTATATTCTGCTACGTACGTCGAGGTGCCGTTTAATAATTAGCCCTCCCTCATCGGGAGATCACATGTACCCGCTGGAAATATAGCTTTCAAGATAGCGTATCTTAGTGCTTTTCTCGTCGTGGAGGCTTTTCAGTATGTCGCCGATGGAGATGACACCGGCAAGGCTGGTTTTATCCATGATGGGAATATGGCGTATCTTTTTCTGTGTCATTATCTTCATCAGCGCCTCGATCTCATCGTCCGGCAGGCCGATTATGACATCCTTGGTCATTATATCCTTCACCTTTATCCTACTGTTCGAACAGGCGGCGACATTCCTCAGAACATCGCGCTCGGTTACGATCCCCTTCACGGCGGAGCTTCCATCCACGACGACAAGTGCTCCGATGTTGTGTTCGCACAAGAGGGAAACAGCATCCATGATGGTTGCTTCAGGACATGTGCAGTGGACCTTGCTTCCCTTCTCCTTCAAGATTTCATGAGCTTTCATCTTCCACCCCCCTGTGAAAAATTAATGTTTACCAAACCGCTGTATACTGTAGCACTATTTTGTAAAAACAACACCACAGGGGAGGATTATAGAACCGCCGCTTTTGTCCCTTATCACGGATAATATACCCACGCCGGAAAGGATGGCAAACCTCCGGGCTCACGGAAGGATACGTACCCGGTCCATGGGGTGATAGCCACATGCTCCAACCTCCCGACAAATGTACACCCCTTTTCTGGAAAGCCCTTTATATCTTTTAGAACCTCGTGTAGCATACCGGGAACTTGAGCGCGTGTGGCTGGATTATTTACGGGGCTGGAATGAACTACCCCGGGGCAGAGCCCCGAGGAATTTCTTTCGATTAAATGGGGGGCAGATCTGCATGAAAAAGATCCTGATAGTCGATGATTCTCCGGAGATAAGGCTGCTATTGACCAATATCATAATCAGGAAGACAGGTTTCCATGTGTCCGAAGCCTCGTCTGTCAAGGTTGCGGCATCGCTCTGCGCGGCAAACAGGTACGACCTGATATTCCTCGACCATAGGCTCGGAATTTCCCTGCCGTTGTTGAAACTCTGATGGTTTCCTTTTCTTAATCTTCTTCTTTTGTCTTAGTTCAAGATTTCTTCTCTTTTCTTTTCCTCCTATTTCTTTGTCTGCAGAGAGGAGGAGATGGGTGGCTTTGAGGAAGAAGGGTTTTTTAGCAAAAACATTGATCAAGATCATCTCTCCACTCCCGACCTCCAGCGTCATGCTCTTGATCAGGGCTCTGCTTCATATGAACGCCGGACGATTTACAGTTTAATCGTCCGGCGTTTTTTAGTTGCTCTGCCGAAATCCGCAGTATTTTCAAAGGTGACGGTTATCCCTCGTTTAAGATCAATCTCTGGGGTACAAGTATTTTTTCAGGCTTTGATCCAAGAACACCAGAGAGGCGTCTGAGCATCAATCTTATAAGTTCCTGTCCAATTTTAATGTTGTCCTTGTCAACAGTTGCAGCAGGAGCAATATCCTCCCATTGGCGATCAGGAGACTTTTCCCAGTAGTTGTCATATCCTGTGATTATAAATTCCTTTGGATCACGTCCGAGAATTCTGAGGGCAGCCGCTATCTTTGGTACAAAACCGTCGCTAGCTCCCATTATCGCATCGATCTTCCTTGTTTTCTCTAGACGCTTGAAAAGATATCCTGCAATCTTGTGTGTGTCAGACTCAAAAGCCTCCTTGCTGAAATCATATGAACCGCTAACAGGGATTTCAAGTATTGGAAGAATAGGAATACTTGCCTTTCCACAGGCTTCCTTGAATCCATTTTCCCGCAAGGTCACCCATTCCGGAACTTCCACCCTCTTGTCTTCAACTCTTAGGATGCTCCTGGCACCTTTCTCAATAAGTGATGAAGTCAGATCATATGCTCCTTGGCGGTGATCTGAACAGACCACATCGCATTCCGGCCAGGCGTGATCATCTCCATATGCGACAATAGGAAGATCGTCAAGATCCAAGGTCTTGAGTATTTTTTCGCGGGTTGACATATCCTCCATCCCGCTTATTACAACCAGTCCTGAAGGTGGTGTATAGATAAGGTTTTCAAAAGCTACCCCTTCAGGTTTCCTAGCCGGGACAAGGAGGGCAGGTATCCCGTTGGCAAACGCTTCCGAAACCGCTCCGGCGGAAATAGCAGCAGACCATCCGGAAGCGGTCATGCTTAGGAGCTCCTGGACAGTAAACACATCATCCATGATGATCGCTATTGCTTTGCTCCTGGAGTTTCTCAATTCATCCATTTTAGGGTTTGCAGCAACAGCCCTCCTGTTGCCCTTTGCCTTGATGAGGCCCTCCTCCTCGAGTTTCAGCAAACCATTGCGCACGGCGTTCCTGGTTGCTCCAAGGAATTTCGCAAGATTCCTTTCAGATGATATTTTTTTCCCAGGAAGAAGCTTTCCAGAAAGTATAAGCCTCCGGATCTCCTCGGCCACCAGATCGGAGGCAGATGTTTTGGAGAGGACATCAAGTGGAATTGTTTTCTTCACGGTGTTTCCTGGTAAAATATTTATTTTAGAAGAATATTTTACAATAGGAACATGATAATATCAACCTTTGTTCATCCAGACAGTCATTGCTCCCATCTTTCTGTTGCCCCATAGGAAGCAGGGAACAAGCTTCAGGCGGATTTTTTTAAAGGCTGGGAGGTATCTCCGGTAAAGCCTGCCATTCCATCCGGAACCGGTCCTCCTGGATGCATTGGCAAAGATCACGCTGGCTCCGGCAGGCCCGCTATTCCTCATCACCTTGAATTGCGGACGAGACGCATTTATAGAAACGTCGGCAAGATTTCTGCCATTGTCACATTCCTCGGCGCAATATACAATAGGACCCATTTGCACGGCGACCTTGCCGCAGTCCTGCCTGACCTGGGGATTTGCCTCGACTATGAAAGGTTTTATTTCAAATTCAATTTCTACGCGGTCGCCGCTGTTCCATTCTCTGCGGATCACCGCATATCCTTTCTCGACAACATGGGGACAGTTTTTCCTGTTCACTTTCACCGAATACCTCCGGCTCCATTCCGGGATGCGCAGCAAAAGTTTGAAATACTTGGATTCCGAAGGATCCACCTTGAATGATATTATCCCGTGCCAGGGATAATTGGATTCCTGAGAGATCGCAACCATTGTTCCAGACACTTCGATTTGAGCCCTGCCGGAGACATACAGATTCACTTTTATCCCGTCATTATTCCTCTGATATACGTATGACCCGAGAGAAGCAAGAAGCCTTGACACGTTTGGCGGACAACATGAGCATCCGAACCATTTCTTCCGTTGCGTACCCATATGCTCATGGCGGACATCGCCAGGATGAGGAAAGGCCGAGAGCGGATTTGAATAGAAAAACGACATGCCGTCGAGGGAGACTCCTGGAAGTATCCCATTGTAGAGCACGCGTTCCATGACTTCGGCATACATGGAACTGCAGTCCAGGAGAGACATCCTGTGCGCAAAGAAGAAAAGCGAAATGTTGGCGCAGGTTTCAGCAAAGGCGTTCTCGTTGGGCAGATCGTATTCGTATGAGAACGCCTCCTTTTCCGGGAATGCACCTATCCCCCCAGTTATATACATTTTCTTCCGGACTATGTCCTTGAATATGCTCTTGCACGCACTGAACAAATCACTGTCAGGGGCATGGAAGCACAATGCGGCCATTCCTGAATACAGATAGCATGCCCTGACGGCATGTCCTACAGCCTCCATCTGCTCACCTACCGGTTTATGCGATTGACAGTAGCTGTAATCAGTTTCTCCAGCTGTCATTGTCAGAGTATTAGGAGGCAGATACTCCTTTGTGAAATAGAATGGTCTGCGTCCTCTCTCAGAAATGAAATACTTGGACAGATCCAAATATCTTTTCTCCCCTGTCGCCTCATAGAGTCTTATCAGTGCAAGTTCTATCTCCGGATGCCCGCAATAACCGGGCTTCTTTCCCTTCCCATGCCCGAAGACTCTTGAAATGTGATCTGCATACTTCGAGACCATGTCGAGGAATTTCCTTTTGCCGGTCGCCTGGAAATACGCCACCGCCGACTCGATGAGATGACCGGCGCAGTAGAGCTCATGCATGTCGCGGAGGTTTGTAAATTTCCTGTCAGGCTCAACATTTATGAAATAGGAGTTGAGATATCCGTCCGGACACTGCCTTGCCGACATGATATCCACTATCCTATCAATCCTTTCCTCCAGTCTCCTGTCCGGCACCTTGGAAATCGAGTATGAAGCCGACTCTATCCATTTGGCAATGTCGGAATCCCAGAAGATATGGGGTTTGCTTTCCTTGCCGGGTTTCCAGTCCCAGGCATCGATCCTTCCGGTTTTCCCAAGCCATCCATGCACGGCTGGGATCGTCTTCTTCCTGTTGGTTTCCTGCCTGGGAGTCCAGAATCGGTCATCTACTGTGACAGCCTGCTGGCTGACCGGATAATATTTTTCATTTTCCATTATCGAGCCATAACTCCACTTTAAGTTTTCTATTCAATTCATCATTCATGGATTCCGGCGCCAGGAGCTCCAATTCTGGGGAGGTGAATTGAAAACCCGCCGGCGCAGGAGAAGCTTATTTCATCGTTAGCTTTCCCGAAATCGTCTGGATGTCCCTGTCATCGACGCGGTACCACGGGATGCGCAGATTGTAATTCTCCTCGACGAAGACATCGAGGATGCCGTCGCGGGGATCACGGCAGATGTTCAACGCAGAATACATATCCATGAGACCTGTCGTATGGTTCGGAGCCGAACCCATGAGATTCTTGTCAGGACCGAATATGCCTATTAGCTGCCCGTCCTTCGAATAATGATGTATCGTCCCTATGAAAGGCTGGCCTCCGATCATGCATCCGCCATTCCCTTCAGGAATCGCCGAGAGCCCGACGCACATCTCCGGAAGTACGATCCTCCACCTCGCCTCGCTGCCCTTGAAGCATTCAAGTATGTTCCCTCCCATGTGCAGACCGCCGTTCTGAGGTGCGCGGTTCCAATTGCTAAAGCCGTATATGTATGTCAGTCCATCCGCTGATTTCTGCACCAGCTTAGGCTGGACCGACAAAGGTTTTTCCGGTATCACCGGCATTCCAGGAATAAGAAGCTCGTTTCTTGTTATTTTTATTGCGGCCTTGCTCCAGTCATAGACTGGATTCCCGAGCTTGTCGACCCCCGACATCGGAATCATCCATACGGATTCCTTCTCAGGAGTATCTCCGCCACGGTCGAATGAAGCCATCCAGACATTCATGTCAGGATCTATTGTCAGGGCTCCATACTGCCAGAGAGGCTTCTTGTCTTCGGGTTTTGAAGTATAGCTTATTTCTTCGGGCTGAGGTGCATTGTCCCCCTTATCATCGTTCCAGGACCATAGGAAAAAGTTCTCCGGCCGCCAGCATTCTCCATTCTTGCCATCTGGAAGTGGATTTGATCTGCCCATTATAGAAACTAATTTCATGACAGGCCCCAGGTTCTTGTCCGCATTCTTTTCAATGCGGTAGACCTGCACTCCATCGCCGATTGCACCGAAATAGAAGTCATTTCCGCCGATATTGACAATCCGCGCATATCCTCCAGGCGTCCAGTATGGCGCGGGATCAGGCAGGTTGTTCCCAATGTATTCCCATGAACCATCCTTCTTGTTGACCTTGTAGTTGTGCCTGTAGTAGGAGAACAGGATGTCTGGATTGTCCTTGGCATAGGTGGCGGAGGATGAGAATTCGAGTCCCATCTGCTCCCACTCAAGTTTTCCGGAAGCTGCGTACTTCGCAATGCGTCCTCCGCACATACCTCTTTCGTTCTGCGCAGTGAAGATGTTTCCTTCTGCGTCGACAGCCAGACCGTGCAGATCGTGGAACCTGTCGGCAGCACGGTCGCCAGACTTCGCCTTCTCGCCAAAAGTCCGCCTCAATGAAACCTTGTCTCCGTTCACCTTGTATATCCTGACCTGTCCAGCAGACTGATCCGTGACGTACAAAGTTGAATCGGGCCCGAAAGCAATGGAATTCAACTTCTTAAGATCGGAGACAGGAGTCGACAGGTATTTTCCGTCTGGCGAGAATATGCTGATCTTGCTGCGTTCGTGCCCTATCCATATCCTGCCGTCAGGAGCGAATGCAATGCTCTGCGGAAGTTTCACATCGAAGGTTCCTTTTGCATCACCGGTCAACTTGTCGTAGATCCTGACTTTTCCCGCAAGGGAATCCGTCACATACAGGCTGTTATCCTTAACTGCGATGGAAAGGAGGGCTACTGTCATTATTCCACGGTCTTCGCTGGAAACAACTTCCGGATAAGAAGCTCCGCCCTTGTAGACGACGATCTCGTTTCCGGCTTTCGTGAACGGAACCTTGTCCCAGTTTACGTCACCATTCCCTTTCTTGATGCGCAGTTTAGTAATGTCGAACTTCAGGCTTTTTTCACGGTCTTGAGGATTGTTCGGATCTCCATCGCCCCAGGCGGTCACATAGGCATATTCGTCATCAACGCACACGGCCTTGGGAATCCCGTTGACAGGATGACTCGAATGGGAATACACATGTCCTGTTTCCGGATTCCATCTTATGACATCATGATGAGGTTCATCCCAGTCGTGCACGGAATAGAGGAAACCTTCCTTGTCGACGGCTAGGCATTCGAAATTGGCCGGCACGTGCCCGAAGGTGTTGGTTGGTTTTCCAGTGTTGCCTATGACGCCGACGTTCTTGTATGTCGAATTGTTGAGCACGACATGGAACTCATATTCTCCGGCAGGCATCTTGTTGCCGAATTCGTCCTCGCCATCCCATGATCCCTTGAACTTCCCCTTTTCCATCGGCTTCATCGCCCACAGGCTGCGCACCAGCATTCCCGATGAATTGTAGATGCCAGCGCTTGTGCATCCCTCTTTTGGAAGCTCGAACTGGAATACCGCCTTAACCGGTGGGAAGTCACCAACCTGGACAAGATCCATGCCGGGCTCAGCAGTCGCCGAGAACTGGAGCTCGTATGCCCAATTCCCCTGGAAAACCTTGAAGAGAAGCACATTGTTTCCCTGTACAAGATTTACATCGACCTGATCCTCCCCCGGCTTCAGACCTCTCATTACGTTTTTGCTTGAAACAACTTTCACTCCATTGACGAAGAGCGTCATGCCGTCATCGCTCCCAATATCAAGATGCATCTTTCCAGCCTTCGCAGATTTCAGGACGATCCGGGCATACGCAACAACATTTTCAACTTTCCCCAGTTCCCGCTGGAAGTCAATTCTGCCGAAACATGAGAGTTTGGCATTCTTTTTCCACTGGACATCTTTCGCCTGCTCCTTAATTTCAGGAGCAAATTCCTTGTTGAAGTCCTTCTCGGGATTACATGGATATGCCGGCGAAATATCCACTCCCTTGAATTCCACAGGAACCGCCTTCTGCCCGTATGACGGGACCGACATTGCGATCATGACAAACGCCATTGCCAAAATCCGGACAAGTCCTTTCTCCATGTGGAAATCTCCTATTGTATAAAATATACATTTTTTGATTCTGCGTTTAATATTTTTGTCCTTGTTTTTGTTCCGCCTGTCAGTTCGCAGACATCCACGGTTTCCTTGAAATCAACAGGGAAATCATGAAATGCCCAGATAACGGTTTTGCCGTCATGGTCATATCTCACTCCGGCCTCTTCCTGACAAATTGTCCGGTTGCGCATGAATTCCGAAGTTTCATTGTATGCCTTGTACAGATTGATATGCCACTCGCGAGGAGTGTCCTCAGGATCGCTGGAGCCACCGTAGCGGAATGACAGTTTCTGACTCGGCACATCCCAGAAAAGTCCCCAGATCAGCCTGTATGCAAGTCCACGGAAGAAGATGTCGTCCGGATCACAGCCAGCTTCACTAACAGCATTGGCGTTGAACGAAGTTATAAAATCATTCCAAAGGAAAAGGTTGTCGAACCGTTTTGCAATGTCGGGACCGTTCCGGTGCAGACCGAAGACACCAGAATCCTCGCAGCAATATCTGTATCCCATCTTCTGCATTTCAGCGATGAGCGAGAGATGCGCGAAATACATGGTATCAATGCTTGATGGCGAAGTTTTTCCCGGACGCTGCCCGCCAAGAAGATTTGATTGATCGACGGTAGCTCCCTCAGGTCCTGATTCCCTATTAAACTGCCAGTTGAACTTGTCACTGGAGAGATTGAACGAGCTGTCGAGGAAAATTCCAGCTATCCCTGCTTTTTCATTCAAATTCTTCCAGGATTTCAGCCAATATTTCCGGACATCAGGATCACGAATGTTCAGTACGCAGAATTCAGGAGTGTAATGATCCGCCTCAATGGCTCCATAGCTGTTCCTGACAAATGGGTGCTTTGCGTTCTGAAGAACTTCCATGATCGATCCCTTTTCAGGAAGGAACTTGATTCCCTTTTCCCTGCCGTTGCGCTGCGCGAATTTGACCGTCAGACTCGAAATGGAAGTATTCCCCCACATGAGGACTCGTATCCCCCTTTTGCTGGCGTCATGGCAGAAAGCCCTCAGTTTTTCCTCTCCTGCATTTTCCGAGACCTTGAGATCCACTGTGCAGCAGAAGTTGCCGACACCCCAGGTGTTCATGTTGTTCTGGAAGTGGTTGGCCAGCTCTATTTCCTTCATTCCTGCATCAGCAAGGGCTGGCAGACCTTCCTTCCGATAAAGATTCAAATCAGCGTCTACCCACTCCTCGATCTGTCCATAGGTCGATGCATATTCCCGCTTCAATCCGGCTTCTGCATGAAGCGTGTCGTAAACCAGATCTATCATCGCCCCATGAATATTTGCGCGTTCAACACGGTCGAAGTCGCCTTTCGCAAAAAGAACCTCCATCGCTTCCGTATTGAATGAATATGAAAGATCGCCGCAATGCTCATGGATATGAATGATCTCATCCGTCCCGCGTTGTTTCTCGATAAGGGTTCGGATATGACTGACCTTCGGGCACCAGGTCATGAGAATTCCCTTGTCCGAAGCAGCCATCGTGAAACCCTGAAGGTGCGTCTGCAACGGCAGGAACTGGAAGATGTTCGAGTTTGCACAGCTCTCCAGGTACCATTCCGAGGAGAAATGCTCTTTCGCGGACGAGATTTTGTGTATTGAAGGAAAGTTCGCGTTCCTGAACCACAACTCGTTTCCGATTGATTTTCCAATAATCTCCCAAGTGCCGCGATCCTGGATGTAATAGATAGGAATATCCTTGGACTTATAAAAATACCGATAGCTGAATCCTGCAAACATCCTTCCACCGATTTTCCGGCTGACCTCCTTTATTTCCAATGTAAGGATTGTTCCGTCAGCCTTCTGCGGACCGGCAGACCAGTCACCGACATTCTGGACTGGCCTGCACTCGTGCAACTGCCAGTCCATAGGACCGTCTGCAATCTTATCCATCTGGAATTTCAGACGGACACCGCTAGAGATTTTTTCTGTCCTAGCCAAACGATAGTTCAGAAGGCGGATCCCCCAGGGGTTGCGAATTGACACGAACATCGGACGTTTCTGACTGCGAAGGCTTATTCCATCCATTTCAACCGATGACAATCCCAGAAAGGCGCCTTTGTCCTTCTGGAAACCGATTGAAACGCCGTTTTTCAACTTAATTGAATTCATCTGTTACTCCGCCAACGCCCATTCGATCGCGCACGTCGGCTTGCTCTCCCAGTACGGATGAAGCGTTATGCCATTTGTTTTTGTCACTGCCTTCTTTTCCCCGTAGCTTATTTTCGGACCGTTATTGTTTCCTACAAAAAAGGTGAATTTGAAAGTTGCGCCTGGTTTCATGACTAACTCGGGAATGGCGGATCTTGGAATGGCTATCTCGTAGATCCTGACATCACCCTGCTGTTTTACGACATGAGATGATCCGGGAGTGTTGTTATGCTTCACCTTTCCCATCGGCTGATGCGGCCATCCGTGGATGCGCGGCATGTCCGGCGTCAACAGGTTCCATAGCTCGCTCTTGCCGTCAGCACAGAGATATGCGGAAAATTCGTAGTCCGTATCCGGATATGCGTGGAAGCCTTTTGGAACGTCTGTGAGCGGTTTGAGGTCGTGCCAGTCATCCCGGACGTTGAATGCGACCTGGAGCTGATCACCGGTATATGAGTTGTCGAACGGTTTTTTCTTATAGATATATGGAACTTGTGCGAAACTGTGCCCCGGTGCGTATTTCGCAAGCCAGGTTTTCCACGGCTCCTGATTGTCTGATTCGGCACAGTGGAAATAGCTGTTTTCGTTGCGGGTTTCCATGCGCATCTTGTCGGTCTGGGGTGTGGTGTCATTGACCTCGGCTGCTATATATATGAACTGGTCATCCCATGCCATCTTGATGTTCGCCATCACAGCCCCCTTCGGAACTTCTTTTACCAGACGTAGCCAGGGTTTTCTTGCAAGCTCGTCGGGGTTGACTCCATCTGATTTCCCAACGACCGTGATTCCAGGAATCTTGTCCCAGTCGGAAAGGTCACCGTCAATCTTCTTCGTACCTTTTAAGGCGACATTACAGCTGAGAACTTCCTTGTAGGAACATTTCCCGGCATCGGTTTCGAAATTGAATTCAAACGGATACTGGTTCGCCGGATCCTCCTTCACCTTGTCGAATGAAAAATCAACTGTTTTCACTTCACCGGCGTCCAGGGCGACCGACCTGCCATTGTCCTTCACTGAAAAACCTTCAGGGGCATTTATGTTGAGTTTGCCGGATATCGGCCTGTTGATGCGGTTTGAGACGTCAACTGTAAGAACCAGGGCTTTTCCGTTAATCGCGCTTTTGAAGTCATGGGGAATTATCTCCGCCGGATATTTGCCGTCCACCTTGGCCTTGCTTATCCTCTCTGCAACAAGGGCAGGCCCCTTGCCGGACTGGATATAGGTGGCCGATATGTCGAGATTTAGCGTCACGTTCTTCTGATCCTTGAAGACCTCATTGCCGGCGACATCGTAGAACTTCATGACTCCGTCATTATTGTCCAACGTGATTGTACCGCCATTCACTGCATCCACCTGGCGCCACAGGCGTCCTTCAGGATTGTCCTGTGGCGTTGGTCCGCCGCGGGTGATCAGCTGGCCGAACAGGACGCACACGCCATTGGCATCATTGTCTTTTCCAAACTGGAATACCCACGGAATATGATCCTTGAAAACCAGTTTCTCAAAGCGGAGACCGGTTACAAAATGATTGAAGGCCGCAGTCGCCACCGGAACCGTGCTCGGACAGAAATACTTGTACGGGGAGCCTTCAAGCCCCTCGAACAGGACATTCGGATGGAACGGCATCACTACGAGCTGTCCCGACGCCATCCACTGGCACATGACCTGGGGGAGCAGGTATTCGCTGATGGCCAGCCAGGTCTCGTTCTCAATGGAAATCTTGCCATGCGCCTTGGCGACCATCGGCCCATATGCGTTATATGGAGGCACATAATGGTCTGTAAATACATCTATGTAATCATCCATCTCATATTTGCCATTCGGACCAGGGCCTTCGGAATAGAGTTTATCCTCGGTATTCATAATTGAAGATGCAGCGCAGATTTTGATGTCCCTGCTTACGGAGTGTGCCGCACGCGCCAGACGTTTCTGCCATTCGCGATATGCGACGCAGTCCCTTGCATAACCGCTTATGCCTCCTCCTTCCCAGGGTTCATTGAAGTTTTCAAAGCCCCAGAGAGCGCCTTTTCCATTTTCCCAGTAACGTGCCGCAAAATCCTTCACCCACTTTTCATATGTGTCGAAATTTTTCAGACCACATCCCCAATCGGCATTTCCACCGTATGGACTTCCATCCCAGTTCGGCTCTACCGCAGCCGGCGTCGGCTGATCCTTTGTGGGAATATCATAATACTGCGAACCTATACCGCTTAGGGTAAGCATCATCTGCATGCCGCCGGCCTTGACCCCTTTGGTCAGTTTGTCATATTCATCCCAGTTGTAGGCACCGGAACTGTTGCGCATGCCACCCTCGCAACGGAGCCCTCTTATCCCCATTCTGACATAACATTTTGACGCTTCGGAAACTTCCTTGAATCCACCGAACAACGCACCCTCTCCAAATATCGGGGTGTTGTCCACGGTTCCATCATCCCTTGTCTTTACAACCCTGGCCACTGAGCCGAGAAGAATCCTGTCATTTCCCTTGACAAGAACAAGGCAATAGGTGCCATAACGCTGGGGAACGGGGAGATTCTTTACTTCGACCTCGACTTCCTTCTTGTCGCCGTAGCTGACCTTCAACGGATGCCTGATGCTTTCACCGTCGAGATTCAGGATGTCGGGATATCCGTAGGGATCTATATAATCCTTCGACTTGTTGGGCTTGCGGGTGTTGACTCCCTGGATCTCGATCGCATATTCCTGGTCGGCGGAATCACCTTCCCTTATGAACTTGATTTTCAAATCAACCGGCTCATCCTTGAAATAAAGGAATCCGGGAGCGTTTCCTCCGGTGAGGACATACTGCTTACTGCTTTCCTTGCATTTCAGTGGAATGATATTCGCCTTGCCGAATATCGGACGGTCTTCGGCAAGCGCCGAAGATATCATAAGGCTGAGCATGATTAGCATGCAAAATTTTAATCTCCAGGGAAATCCGCAATCTAAATTTACAATGGCAGTTTTTTTCATGATAAGTTATCCTTTATGTTCATTTCAGATTAATCTTCCCCGACGTAATCACCGGAAGCCTGCTGTCGTCGATCCTGTGCCAGTGGAAACGGTTCCCAACGCAGTCTTCAACAAAGAGATCAAGCATCTTGTCCTTTGGATCACGGCTTACCGCCAGAGATGCGACATTGTCAGGAATCCCCCCGTTTCCAAGGAATTCAGGCGAAGGCTGCATTATCCCTATGAGAAGGCCATCAGATGAGTAATGGAAGATGTCGCAGCCCTTCTCCTTCCATTTGAAGCTGACAAGCATGATGCCTCCTCCCGGAATGATGTCCATTCCAGCGCATGCTTCAGGAAGAAGAGTGCTCCAGAGCATTTTCCCTCCCTTGTCATAACGTGCAAGAATCCAGCCGCACATCCATGAATTTTCTGAAGGCACAGGATATATGTCGCTCCTGCTATGGACATATATGCTTCCATCCTCAGCACGCACCGCCATCAGGGGCTGGGACATGAGCCTTTTCCCTTTTTCAGCTGGATGGGGGGCGGTAACCTGCCGCATTTTGGAGAAATCATAAGTTGGATTGCCCTTGGCATCAAGCCCAGTCATGGGCATCTCAAACACTGAATTGGTGATATGATCACATAAGAGACCGTTACCGTCCTTGTCGACATTGACACCAAAGTGCAGCAGGTCGAATTTCTCACCCGGTTTTTTAAACCAATTAACTTCCTCATCTTCAACCTTTCCATTGCAATTTGCATCATGCCACGACCAGAAGCCTGTAGGATATTTCTTCAATTTTTCGTTATGCTCCCCTGGAAGCGTATCCCAGTAGCGCCCGTCTGGCATGGGATTCCTGTATCCGAACATTGCTGCAGGACGGTAAAATTCACCTTCACGCCTGAAAACCTGGAGACCATCCCCATATGACTGGAACAGGAATTCCTTGCCTCCAAGTTTCTGTATGCGCATGACGCCATGCTGCCAGTTGATGTATTTGGGATCCCCGTCCAAAACAAATCCCCGGAATTCCCAGGCTCCAGTTTTCTTGTCGACCTTGTACCGATGGAAATACTGGCTGATGATCTCGTCGGGCCTCTCCTGCGAATAGTTGCCGACATTGCAGAATTCCGCACCGATCTGATCCCACAAGACTTTGCCATCAGGCGCAAAGCGCGTCAGACGCGCACCTGAAATTGGAAGATTCTGCGAAACGACCAGATTCCCTTTTGGATCTATTGCAACTCCGGACAGCTTATAGAATTTGTCGGGAGCGTAATCACCGAGTTTCGCCTCCTGCCCGAAAGTCTTTGCGAAAGTCGCAGTTTTCGCCTTCGCGTCAGCACGGTATATCCTTATCTGGTTTGCAAGGCTGTCGGCAATATAAAGCGTGCTGTCAGGACCAAAGGCCAGAGTCCGGACATGACCGAGATCCTTCAGTACCGGAGTGGAGGATTTTCCGTCCTTGCTGAACACGGTGACTTTAACATGTTCATGTCCTACCCAAAGCTGGCCGAGTGGATCAACGGCGATTGCATGAGGAAGCTTGACATCAAATGATCCTGCTGGCGCTCCGGACGACCTTATGAACGAATGGATCTTTCCGGCAAACGCGTCCGTCACAAAGAGCTTGTCGGCAGTCACAGCCAGACCTCTTAACGGCAGACTCATGGCTTCCGCATCGGCCTCTGGTGTTCCCTGGGGGATTTTCTTTTCAGGCGCTTCGCAGAACAATATGTGCCCGTTTGTCTTTTCACATGCAGGGAAAGGGGCGAGTTTGCCGTCAGCGATGTTAAATCTCCTGATGTGCTGCTGCGAATTCGCAGCGTGAGCAGTGGTGGTGCAGTATATATATTTGTCATCCACGGCAATTCCATACGGCATGCCGTTTGGGTTCCCGTTTCGTATTCCTGCCAGGGAGTTGTAGATATGACATCCGTCCTCACGGCTCCATTTCCTGAAATCCTGGGCCTGCTCCTCCCACATGTTTGCCGTATAGGCATTGCCTTCGGCATCCACGGCAACCGACTCTATGGCACTGGGATTCTGATTGATCGTGGAAGGCCGCGCATTGTTGCCAATAACACCGGCCGTCGTGTAAACTGCGGGATTCTGTACAATACGATATTCGTACTCGCCCGGAGGCATGCTTTTGCCCTCATCGTTAAGCCCATCCCATTCCACTCCATGCGTACCGGCCTTGTACTGGCGGACAGTGAACAGCGTACGGACCGGCTGTCCCTTGGAATCAAAGATCTGTCCGCCTGCAGTGGCGTCATTTTTAACGGTGAAGGAGAAGTCGGGAGGAAGAGGCGTACCGTATACATACAGTTCAGCGATGTGACCGCGTGCTGCCTTCATGTTGGAATCGATGTCCGGATTCCATATCCGCTCCATGTCAAAACGCACGCGTTTCGCAAGCGCCGGCTTGTCAAAGGCAATCTCCTCATATTCTCCGCCCTCTATGTCTTTAAGTTCCTTTTGCAGCGTCCATGACTCCCCGATTTCGTGCGGGGACGTATAGATCTTCATGTCGCGTGGACGGTCCTTGCGTTCCCTGACCAAACCGGCGAATCCGACAGCTTCGACATTTGAACGGTGTTTAAGCATCACAACAAGACGGCACGGTTTGTCCGCCTGGATCATTTTCCCATCCGCAGAACTTCCCTTGGTCCAGAATGTGAAATGAAAATTTCCGAACCCCTTGGCGCCGGGATCATTGTCATCAACCAGTTCGGGACATTCGCGCGGCGACTGCGTTGACACGTCATCAATGAAACCCCTTCCGCCCGCCCAGGCAGACTGGGCTTCGGAGATGGCAGGGGTAATTGGAAGATTGTCAGGTCCCCAGACCTGAATGTTGCTGAACACAAGATCCGGATGATCCTTACCGGCTCCGCCGGTCTCAGCTCCATTGTGGCCGTAAAATTCTATCCTGAGGAAACGGGCCTTCGTACTTTTAAAGCTGCATGTTGCAATCATGCGCCCCGTCACCCCGTCCGGAACCGGAGTTCCTTTGAAATCAAAGACAGGCGTCAGGGAATCCCATCCGGACTTGTCCAGAGGATCAATGGAAAGTTTTACACGGAATCCTACGGATTTGATCACATCCCGGAACGCAATCCTAAATCCGGAAACCGCATAGGGCTTTGGAAGTTCCATCATCCACCAGCACGGGCCGTAGTTGTTTGAATAGCGGATCTCCCCGTATGCATTATGCAGCGCGAAAGAGGCGGGAACTGTATTCTGGACATTCTCGCAGGCAGTAGCCTTTGCACCTCGGACAGAGGCAATATTGATTAGGGCACCGTTATCGAAGAGAATGTCTGAGGCATATCCTTTAAAAGTCAATACTGTGAAAGAAACAATAAATCCTGCAACTCCTCGTAATTCTCCCATCTTGGACTTGTAGTAATATTTCATCATCTCCCCTAAAAGGGTTAAATATTTTTGATTAAAGGACCGTGTCAATTTTATTGCCCATCCATTTCGAACCAATGATATCCATTGTTCGAAACGTCGTCAATGTTAACACCATCAACATGTCCGTCCCCAAAAGCCGCATTAAATCTTCCACGATAGGAAGAAGAACTTCCTGGAATTGCGACTCGCGGCCCAGAGCCGTGAAAGGGACCAACTCCATAATAGCTCAAATAGACATATTCAACCCATTGCCTCGGACCGGATCCATAATTGCCAAACCATACGCCCCCAACACCAAAAGGATCACCACGGTTCTCCAGGAGCCCATCCCAGAAGAAAGGATACTTCGATGGGGAAGTCATCCGATCCCATTTTTTGCCTTGGCTATACTGCTCTCCAAGCGGACCCGTCCATGGGGCGTCATAATCCCAGATGATATTATGATCGTAATGCATGTTTCTGCACATGTTGACCTTTGCAATGGCCGACGGACATTGCCTGACATCATATGGCTTGACTGAACGCCAGTCGCCAGCACGATCCGGATCCACCTTGTTCATTATTATATCCATGGCTTCATACACATCCACATGATTTCCGCTTCCATTCTCATATGGGATAATCATATTGTAATCTCCGAGATAAAGCTGAAATAGTAGAATGTTCTGCTTGAGGTTGGACTTACACTGCGAATCTCGTGCAGTTTCCTTAGCCGTCTGAAGCGCCGGCAGCAGAAGGGATGCAAGTATTGCGATTATCGCAATAACAACCAGAAGCTCAATCAGGGTAAAAGTCCTTTTCATTGATATACCCTCCTTCTTAGTGATATTATATCATTTATTAATTGAATTTGGAATTACTATCATCTGAATCGCCTATATCTTATTCTCCATCCATTTCAAACCAATGATACCCCTTGCTTGAAACTTCGCTTATGTCAATCCCTCCCGCGTGCCCATCACCAAAAGCCACGTTCGCCTTGCCACGATATGAAGATGAACTTCCTGGTATGGCAACCCTTGGCCCGGAACCATGGATGGGGCCGACCTGATAATACTGGAGATATACAAATTCAGCCCATTGCAGAGGCCCATTTCCATAATTGCTGAACCAAACATTCCCATCGCCATAAAGATTCCCACGATTTTCCCATAGGGCATCCCACATGAATGGATATGTGCTAGGCGCGCTCATCTGTGTCCATTTCCTGCCTCCATTATACCTTGGCCCGGGATAGGCCCAGTCCGGATCATCGTAGTTCCATAGGAAGTTGACATCGTAATGCATCGCGGTAACAATGTTTATCTTTGATACTGCAGTCGGACATTGTCTCACATCATATGGGTGCTTCCTGTCCCAGTCTGCAGAGCGGTGAGGCTCCTCCTTGCCCATGGCAATGTCAAGCGCATCATATACATTTGGATGAAGACCGGAAAACTTGCATTCGGGAATCGTGAAGTCATAATCTCCGAGATAAAGCTGGAATGTCAGGATATTCTGCTTAAGATTGGATTTGCATGTAATGTCTCTTGCAACATCTTTTGCGTTCTGCAGGGCAGGGAGAAGGAGAGCGACAAGAATCGCGATGATCGCGATGACCACCAACAGTTCGACAAGGGTAAAGGATTTCTCCTTTGTCCTGCTCACTACAGGCAGTTCAGCAAGTACGAATTTACTTCTGCATCTCATGGTGCCTCCATAGTCTCAACTACAAGCAAACTCCGACCCGTTTTCACTAGGATTTTCCTTATTCCGGACATTCCTTAAAAAAATAACATCTGGTGTTTGCTTTATTTTCTATAACCATTATATTCCATTATCAACCATTGTCAACCATTTGTCTCAAGATATTTGATATTTTTAAATAGGAAGGAACAGCCATGAAATACACAGGGTGTGCGTACTATCCGGAGTACTGGGGGCGGAGAAGGCTGAAAACAGATATCAGGCTCATGAAGGAGGCCGGCATCAACATTGTTCGAATTGGTGAATTCGCCTGGTCTAGGATGGAAACCAAAGAAGGCGTATTCAATCTGGAATGGCTTCATTCGACTATTGAAATGTTTGGAAAGAATGGAATTGAAGTCCTAATGTGTACACCAACGGCGACTCCGCCAGCCTGGCTGACATCGAATTGCCCAGATGTACTCATAGTACGTCCAGATGAAACCAGGATGGGGCATGGCAGCCGCCGGCATTACTGCTTCAGTTCAGACACCTATCGTCACCATTGCCGCAGAATCACCAAGAAACTCTCAGAAGAAATATCTCGGCATATGAATGTCACTGCCTGGCAGATTGACAATGAGCTGGGTCCGGAATCAGGATCCTGCCATTGCCAGAACTGCCAGTCGCGCTTCAGGACATGGCTAAAGTCAAAATATGGAACAATACAGGAACTGAACCAGCGCTGGAAGACCGCATTCTGGAGCGTCGAGTTCACGGATTGGAGCCAGATCTCGCTTGATGACGGCCGGGTTGAACTCTATTCGGCGCAGAAATTGGACAGCCGCCGTTTCCGGAGCGACATGATGATCGATTTCGGAATGGAGCAAATGCAGATAATCCGGAAAAAACATCCTTCAGCTACAGTTACCACCAATGGCATGGGCCCCATATTCACCCCGATCAATTATTATAAGCTGTATGAAAAGCTGGATGTCGCGTGCAATGACCTTTACTTTGACACCACGACGATGGATAACGACGCCCTTGCGCTTGACGTATTCCGTCAGTTAAAACCGAATTCCCGCCATTGGCTGACCGAGACCGGCTCCGGTGCTCTGGATCACAATAAACCTTCTCACAAAGACCAGTTCCGTGCATGGGCCTGGAGCAGCTTCGCCCATGGTGCAGAGGCATTCATGGTATTCCGCTGGAGGACCTGCCTTTCCGGACAGGAACAGGAGCTCCAGGGGATATTGGAACATTCCGGAAAACCAAGGCACCGCTTCGAATCAGTGAAAAAATGTTTCCAGGAAATAATTTCAATCAGGGAAATTATCAATCCATTGCCGTTGCCTGAAGCCCAGGTTGCCATCATCCAGGATTATGAGACCCTCTGGGGTTATGATTCGGCACGTATCGGCAAAGATATTGAATACATTAACCTGATAGGCCGCCTGCACAGGGAATTCTACCGCCGTAATATCCTGACGGACATCATCCCTCCTGGTCGCGATTTGAATAAGTATAAGCTGATCGTCCTCCCGTCATTGCTGATGATATCGGAGGAGTTCGCATCAAACCTGAAGGGATTTGTCAGGAAAGGGGGGACAGTGCTTGCGATCGGACAACTCGGAATCCGTGACTTCAACGACAACTATATACCCGCTCCGGGCCCGGCCCATCTTGAAAAGCTTTTCGGTATCGGAATTGAAGGTGGCATATATCTCAGGAGCCATTGCGATCCGGATCTGGCGATGGGAAATCCCAATCTGTGCAAGCATGTCGAAGTCGGGATGGCTGGAAAACTGAATGGAGCAAAAGTTTCCGGAAAGGCGAAGATATGGATTGGCGACATCTCCGTCTCCGATGCCGACGTGCTTCTCACCTTCAGCGAAGACTTGTATAAAGGACAGGCCGCAATCACAGAAAATAAAACCGGCAAAGGAAGGGCTGTATATTCCACCGGAATCCGTCTTTCCGAGGATATCAATGAAAAACTTCTTGATTATGTGCTCTCCGTGTCAAAGATAAAGAATGGCCCCCCTGCTCCGCTTCATGTGGAGGTGATAAACCGTGGCAATTTTACGTTCGCCATCAACCATAATCCTGAACCTGCCTCCGTACCGCTTGGCATCAGCGGAAAAGCCGTCATCGGCAAATTCAAGGACGGAACTGCAAACCTTCCGGCCTACGGAGTATGCGTTGTAAGAAAATAAGGAAAGCATATGGTGAAAAATAAGATTTCAGTTTACAAGGATAAATTACAGCCCTTGGAAAAACGGATCGCGGATCTGGTTAGCCGCATGACGCTGGAGAAGAAGGCGCGGCAGCTGGACATGTTCATGGGCTCCGGCATCGTCGACAAGATGCGGACAATGACCGCAATTTCTCCAGACGGAAAATTCGCTCCGGAAAAGGCAAAGGAACTCTGGGGCGACGTTGGCGTAGGAAGCGTACACGATCTATATCCGGTGTCAGCGGAAAATGGTCGGTAGAGCCCGGAAACTTCGAGGTTCATGTCGGCGGAAATCCGGATCAACTGCTCATCTCCAGTTTCTCAGTCGTCGCCTGAACAATCTTTAAAAGGAGGATTTTTTATGGTTGATTTGTCTAAAGCAGGTTGCGGTACAGTCTCCGCAAATGTCGCAAGGATAACGATGGCAGGATTGATGCTCGCTGGCATCGTAGCCGGCGCAGATGAAGCTATAAAATTGACGGCGTCGCCTCAGGGCTGCCGGATAGGGCTATTGGGCGATTCCCTGACCGATGGAGCCACGTGGCCTCTCCTGATACGTCAGGCCATGAGGGATGCTGTTAAACCAGTCCCCCGCTTCCTCAATTGCGCTGTGGGTGGCGCCACGGCAGGCGATAACATCCGCCCCCTTGATGAAGTAATTCTACCGGCAAAACCCGACATGATCATCCTGTTCTGCAGTGGCGGCAACGATCTGGACCGAAAGACAACTGTTGAGCAGTATTCGAAGGACATGGAGGCGCTGGTTAAGAAAATCTGCGATGCCAAGATACCTCTCCTTATTCTGCGTGACCGTCTCGCAGGCCCGAAGTTCATGGAGAGCGAGCAGAAGGATCTCGTCCCCTACTGGACCGCCACCAATCAGCTTTCCAAAAAATACGTCTTCAACATCGCAAAACCCTATGACTATATGAAAAAAGCCTGGGAATCCGGCAAGTGGATGTGGGAGGACGACCAGAACCATTTTAACCTAGAAGGCAACCGCTGCGTTGCCAGGACCGTCCTCGACGCACTTGGTCACCAAGACGTTCCCTTGCCCGACGTCTTTAGTCCTGAACCCCTTCCTGGCATAGTATGCAAATGGAGGTTCCGCCCCGCCGTCAAGGACGCTCCTCCTCTTGATGAGAAATCAGTCAGGGAACTCAAGCCTGACGGATCCTGGAAGGACATTGTCATCCCAGATCTACCCGATCCCAAGGACGGCTGGTGGTGGGTACAGGTCGGACAGGAAGGCTACTGGCTGAAGCTCAACAAGGAACTCGGCGAGGCGCCATACTACATCGGCATGGCTACCATCAGTTCGCAAAATGCGCGCAAAATCTACCTGAACATTGGAGGCTCCGTACGGACAGTATGGATCAACGGCAAGCTCGTCTTCAGGGAGAATGCCTCATCCCCTAGAGGATTCCACTACGGCCGTGAACGGATTCCCGTCGAACTGCCGATCGGCGAATCGACCGTAGTGGTTGAAACTGGCAACAAATCAATTCTCTCCCTTCCGGAAGAATGGTGGTGGTAGTTTTAGCACGATGCCTCTGCACATGGGGAAGAAAATTCCTACGGTTGCCAAGTAGACATGAGCGCTACCTGAACGTCCATACAGCAGCTCCGTGTGAAATCCGACGCAGAACTGACCTTAGGATGGATGAATCTTTGCAAAATATCAAAATCTTTACTACAATAAAACCTGAAGGGATGTCATTATGAAAATTAGCAATTTTGACATATCTTATATTTCCCATGTTTGTTATCATTTTAAATCGCCCGGAGATGCTATAATTACCACCGACCCGTTTTTCGCAAAAGGATTTAAATGGAATGGACATTTTGAAAAATACCCCTACCCCCGACTTCCTGTCCAATTGACCCGGAAGCCCCCCGCCCCAGGCCTTAATTTCCCCTGTTTTTCGGGTATAATATATAGGTAAGGACTTAGCCCTTGCTAAGAGTATGAAGTGCGAGCCCGGGAAGAAGGAAGGGCTGATCGCCTGTGCGAACACGGCAGTCCGGAGTTCCACAACAGGCAAGGAGGTCAATTCCGGGAAATACATGGGGAAAATGTTGGACGGGATGGCAGGGAAGCCATTCCGGGCTATTTTAGGGGCGAAAAATATAACAGGAAAGTGACGGCATAGAAAGCCTTCACGGAATCAGGCATGATCTTTACAACACTACGTGTTACAGAAACCGTCTTCGCCTTTGCCCTTGTGGTCTTACTGGTTATCATTTTAAAGAAGAAAAACATTGTTTTCTCCAATGACCTTAAATCATACTCAAAGCTGATGACAACGGCCATCCTGCCGGCTGTTATCTTCTCCCAGCTCTCCCTGAATCCTGTCAATGGACATCAGTTTGTCCTGGTATTGATAATGTTCATTGCCGGCGCTTCATGCATGATAATCGCCTGGACTGCCGGCAAGCTTATGCGCCTCAGGAGTGAAACTTTAGGCACGCTCATTATTACATCCAGTTTCGGTTCTTCAGCCCTGATCGGCTATCCGTTGATCCAATTTGCCTTTCCAAACAATCCGGTCGCGATATCGGATGCCATCCTGATCAGCGAACTTGGAGTAGGCATACCCATCTTCACCTTATGTCCCATCATCGCATCCTATTATGGTTCAGGAAGCTCGGGATTGAAAGCTATGGCTGTAACTTTTCTTAACTATCTCAAATAGCCCATTTTCATTTCTATCATTGCCGGTATTATTGTCTCACAGTTCCAGATGATTGTAAAAAACCCTTTCATGGAACCTTTCTGGGAGGCGTTTCGGATGATCAATGGTACGCTAACCGTGCTGGCATGTCTGATCCTCGGGTTGCAGTTAAAGTTCACATCGGTACGCCGGATACTGCCGTTGTTCCTTGTATCTGCAACTATTCAGATGGGGATCCAGCCGGTCCTTGTCAGCCTTGGTGCCGGCCTGATGCATGTCGACATACTTGAAAAGCAGGTTCTGATCCTGATCAGCGCTATGCCTTCTGCCGTTTTAGGCACTGTATTCGCCACCCAGTACCAATGTGATTCGGAAACAGCATCCGAATTAGTTTTTCTGAACATCCTGTTCAGCCTTGTCGGAATCCCACTTGTGTATTATAGCATGTTTCATTGATAGGATCATTGTCATATCCTTAACAAGGGGCTTGCGTGCGATACCAGGACTGCATCTCGCGCTATGTCAGGTGTATATCGGTTTTCCATTTGCGGCCGGAACGGCTTGAGCGATGCGTTTGCCTTGGAGCTCCCTTCTGACGGTCGCGCAGGCGCTTGTCAATGGAGGGGCTGTAGAAGGATCCTCCGTTGTAGACTTCCGTTATCGCCGTGGACAGAATGTCAAGGG
>MHBI01000114.1 GCA_001804815.1 Lentisphaerae bacterium GWF2_50_93 | reverse complement strand
GGTGTTCCAGTTGTTCCTACAGGAGCATTGCTGGGTAGCTATGTTGAGAAAGGATAAGCGCTGAAAGCATCTAAGCGCCAAGCCTGCCCGAAGATTAGATATCCCTTATACGTAAGTATACTGAAGGCTGGTCGAAGACTACGACCTTGATAGGTTGGAAATGTAAGTGCTGCAAGGCATTCAGTTAACCAATACTAATCAGCCGTGAGGCTTAATCACCTTTTTTTCAGCTGTCGATGTGACTATATAATGGACAGCTGGGAAAAGGAATAAAATACGCTTGACAACTATTGCAAACCTATTCTTCTTATTTTTATATTTCTAAGGATTTTTCCCGGTGCCCATAGCGAGAAGGTTACACCCGTTCCCATTCCGAACACGGACGTTAAGGGTCTCTGCGGCGATGGTACTACACAATAGAGTGTGGGAGAGTAGCGCGGTGCCGGGATTTTTTTTTGCCCAGATAATTTTTCAACGAAAAATTATAAATAAATTGCTTTAATCCCCGAAAGGGATATTTTAAATGCAACAGAAGAGGGCTGTCTATGAATATCTACCAGGACACATCATACAACGGAAAAGCCGTTAGCAATTTTGTGGAGGAGGAAAGCATTTTCATCGAATGCGATTTCACCTCCGCGAACATCCACGGCGCCGTAATTACAGATGCCATCTTCATTGCCTGCAATTTTTCAAAGGCCAATTTGGGACTGTGCACGGCCTTCAGGACTAAATTTATAAACTGCGAGTTTGACGGGACATTGTTCAAAGGATCAAATCTGGAGAGCAGCGTGTTCATCAACTGCACAATTAAAAACTGCGACTTTACTTCTGAAGCTTCCGGTGGAAAAGGTATATTCAACGATATCACCCTGGAGGAATGCACTGTCGAAGGGGACTTTCCCAAAGAGTAATAAAAAATCCGCAGGATTTTTATACTGGAAATATTTCCTTGTGTTCAATCTTCTCGCCGCAGAATACGCATGTCTTGCTTTTTATCGATACAGTCCTTGAACAGCTCTTGCATTTCAATGTGCTGGTAGTGTATGCCTTTGCCTTTTCAAATTCAACTTCGGTGATTTTCTTCTTGAGTTCCTCGTCCGTGGCTCCAGTCTTGGTCTTCAAAAGCTCCCACATGGCCTGGGTAATTATTGTAAGATGGTGAATTTCATCGCGGAGACGCTCGCCTTCCACCGAGGCCTGATGTGCAAGCCCCTGGGCATCCTTGGCCTGATCCTTCCTCAAGGTGTCTGTCGGATAAATGTGGAAATTCAACATTTTCGCCTCCTTTGCGCAATTTTATGCGCTACTGCTCGGATACTTGGTAATCTGGCACTCTTTCGGTGAACTTCAAATTGGTATTTTTTAATTTACGGCTTGCCATCGACAATTGCGACAAGTTTCTGGATCACGTCGAACAGCCCGTCAAGACCTGTTGGTTTTACAAAATATGCTTTTGCATTGAGATCCTTCACTTTTGACTTGTCGTTCTCGCTCTGGGAAATACTCAGGACTGCAACAGGTATTTCCTTCAGGCTGCTGTCCTTGTTGAGCTCCGCAAGCACCTCGAATCCATTCATCCGCGGCATGTTCAGATCGAGAAGTATGAGATCCGGGCGGGGTCTTCCTGAAAACTCACCCTCCTTGCGGAGATATTTCATGGCCTCTATTCCATCCTGGGCTACATTTACATTGAACTCCCTGTTGCTTTCCTTGAATGCTTCAAGTGTAAGTTCAATATCATCGGGATTGTCTTCAACCATGAACACCTGTATGAGCTTGTTCTTCTTGTTTTCAATTATCATGTTCCGCCTCCATTGCTAATTATGGTTTGGATCTATGGGTATTGTGAAGTAAAAAGTCGAGCCTTGTCCTGGAGCAGATACTATCCTGATGGATCCGCCATGCCTTTCAATGATCCTCTTGCACATCGCAAGTCCGACTCCGTATCCCGGAAATTCCGACTCCTTGTGGAGCCTCTGGAATATGGTGAATATCCTGTCGAAATAAACCGGATCAATGCCTATCCCATTATCTTTGACATAGAATTCATAGAATCTGCCCTTGTTGTCGACTCCTATGTGGATTATTGGGGTATTCTTATCCTTGGAAGAGAATTTTATGGCATTGGCTAAGAAGTTCTGGAACACCCTGAGAAGCTGGAGGAAGTCCGCGTATACCATTGGCAGCTTGTCATGCGTTATTTTGGTTCCAGTCTCATTTATTGAGACTTCAAGATTGGCGATGGCATGTTCCAGGATTTCGTTGCAGTCGACTTCCTTGAAGGGGTCGGTATGGGTGCTTATGCGGGAATATTCAAGTACGCTCGTAATCATCTCCTGCATGTTCTTGGCGGCAACGTTCAGCCTCTCGATATAGTGGTCGGCCTTTGCGTCAAGTGCGCCATGGTAGCGCTTTGATAGAAGCTGTATGAATCCGGATATTGAGCGGAGGGGCTCCCTCAGATCATGTGAAACCGCATATGAGAATTTCTCCAGATCCTTGTTCGACCTTTCAAGCTCGATCTTCTGTATCTGCAGCTGAGTGATGAGATCCTTGTGTTCAATGGCTTCGCGCAGGGCCCTTGAAAGAATCTTCCCGTTCAGCTTGTGCTTGTAGAGCAGTCCCCTGGTGTCTATTCCGCACGAAAGAAGATCAAACTCGTTTTCATCGAAGAATGTCAGGGCGATGAACGGCATGGAAGGATGGTCTTCCTTTATCTTCCTCAAAATCCCGGAATCTGTCTTTGTTGGTGTTGTGAGATCGATGAGTACAACATCAATCTTCTCCCTTTCCAGGAGCTCGGCGGCAACGTGAACCGAATCACATGAGAGCAGCTCGTAGTTGCTTCCTCCGTTTTCATAAAGGAAATCGCTGATGGTCTGAATGTCGCCCAGATCTTTTTCTATTAGAAGAACATGCATAGGATATCAAAACTCCCTACCCCTAATTCTATGAAATTTCAGATGATTATGCAAGGGGTAAGTCCAATTTTCCACTAAAATAGACGCTTATGTCCATGAGTTGTATAATTTTTATAATCAGGAGGTCTTCCATCAATCCGTGAACGGATTGCAGATATTCAGGAATGCAGCCACGTCTACCAGAATAATAAGCATATTATAAAAGGTTGAGGGGCAAGATAGGGATTGACAAACATTAGGCAGTTTGTTATAATGGAGTATATGATTGAGTCCTTGAAAGGCGGATAACGATTATTTATCTAGTTCAGGATTAACCTAATGGCACGAATTAAATCAGTTTCACGGGGGTGTTCGGGACGGAGTAGTTTTACCCTCGTGGAAATACTCGTTGTCTGTGCCATAATGGGCATTATGATGTACGTCAGTCTTCCAGCCTTTGAGAAGATACTTGTTGGAACAGGAGTTGATCTCGCCGCGAGAAATACAACCAGCAGGCTCGGAATGGCAAGGAATTACGCTATTTCGACCAGGAAGTGCATTGCGCTCCTAATGCCGACATCCGGACTTCCAGATCAATACTGCTACGGAGCAAACAGGATGTGCATTGTGAACAGCAACGGTACATATGATTCAGGCACCCTGGTGACCACATACACGTTCCAAAGGTGGGTGCAGTCGGAGAACTGGGAGTTCACAAATCCGGGCTCTGTGATAATAGATGTCGACAATATTGCCGGTTGTTCCGGTACTGCTCTTGTTCATGAACAGGTTGACGGAGTCAAATGCAGCGATATTGAAGCCGGTTATGCGACTGTAAACAATGTAAGGGCGATAATCTTCAAGCCCTCCGGGAAAATAGCCTGCGACACGTTATCATATTCCGACAGGTTTGTGACCGTGGGCGAAGGAGCTTATTCCGCAGGAGCGCTTATATGGAAAAATCGCAGCAATGTCATAGACGTTAAAATTGAAAAATACACTGGACGCGTATCATATGGCAACAAGTGATGCTTAAAGTCAGGAGATGAAATTGGGAAAAGAATGTGGAAGAGAAATTACAGGCGGGACGCCTGTACCACATTGATGGAAAAAGAAAGTGGTACAGCCGTCTCGGCTGTAATGTGTTATGGGATATTTTTAATGTTATAATTTTGATGGGCGAAATTATATGAAAAGACCATTCAACCTTATAGAAGTAACCCTCTCGATTGCCGTAATTGGAATCGGCATGGTTGGGATCATGTCCCTTTTTCCAGTAGGATTGGATGCTACGAGACAGTCGATTGCGGAAAACTACGCTGCGGATGCAGCTGACCAGTTCCTCTCATACATTATGAGGAATTGCAATGACACGACTCTTATATATGACGGGCCTGGCACAGCGAACGACAAGGATTTCTACGACTATTACATATATTATGACAAGAACACTCCTACCAACCTTGCCGATGACACTATTGGTGGTTATGAATTATGGGAAGAAGCCGATTTCTGGGGCAAACCGTGGAACGGGAACGACGCTGATGCAAAGATTGCCGAAGACGTCCTGACAATTATGATGCCTGACCCGGCGGACATATACTGGTCGCCAACCAACCTGACTAGGGCGACGGGGTATCCCGGACTTTACAAGATAAAACAGGGAAGCGCCCTTGTCACAGATTTCGAGGCAATTGTCAGAGTATGGAAATCCCCGATCACCGGGGTATATGTATACGAGCAGAACCTTGATGTAACGTATCCTTATGCGTGCAGGCTCAACATGGAGATCAGCTGGCCTGCGCAGAAACCATACAGCAAACGGGACAAGAGATCATTTTGCGTAGAGATTTTCAGGCAGAAATTCTAAATCATATGAAAACGAAAAACAATTTTACGCTTGTCGAGCTAATAGCAGCAATGGGAGTGTTCTCATTGATAATGCTCATGGTGATGACCATGTTCCTGTCTGTGCAGACTATATGGAAGAAGTCATCCCAGGAAAGCCAGGTTTTTGAGAACGCCCGCATCGCGCTGGATCTGATGGCCCGTGATCTCCAGTGTGCCTATTATGAAGTCAACAAGACGCCTTTCTGGTTCAAGCCCGACACCTCCGGAATTGCGGCATATAAGGTTGCTGCTGATATACAATACAAAAATCCCGCTCTCTGCTTTATCTCTGACACACTCGTTCCACCGAACCCGTATTGCGAGTCTAAAATGTGTGAAATCAAGTATCAACTGTATGGAACAACCTATGATATAATTAATGCAAACGACGGATGGCTTCTCAGGAGCGCGACAGGAGACAAGAAGGCTGATGGATCAGACAACCTCTACAATGCCGCCGCAACCCCTACTGGAACTCTTAAATTCTACAACTTCTACAAAGTAAGGGTCAGAGGAGGAACTCCGGCGGCGCAGGTATTCACCCTTGACACCGGCTCGAGCGATGTATGGGAACAAGTGATACCTTATGTCACATCAATGACCTTTGAATGCAACAGACGTGACGGTTCGGCTGTTGCAGGGTACGCACCGGCTTCCACCACCACATCATATACCCCTACAAAGACCCTTTCACCGTTCCCATTTTCGGTCAGGTTCACCCTGACGCTTCTTGACAGCGATTCCTGGAATAAATGGAGGGCAATGGCAAAGGCGGGGACGGCCACTGCCGAACCGGCGGCTGCGGTGACGTTCCGCCAGCAGAGGGAGAGGAAATTCTCCAAGACGGTTCTCCTTGGAGAACGTGGGCAGGCGAAATGAAAGACAACAGATGACATATAAGACTATAAAAGGCTGTTTTGGAGTAGGTACGTGCTTCAGCATGTACCATCTTGGATTTATGATCAGGTTTAGATCCGTCCCTGAAGTGGAGGAAATTACAAATGGAGACAAACATGAGACGTAAAAGCAAAAATGAGGAGGGGATAGCCCTGCTGTTCACGCTTGGCATGCTTGCGCTCCTTCTCGTTATGGCCATGGCGTTCGCCTCCACCGCCAGACTTGGGAAGAAAGCCGCGACAAACAATGCCGAACTGACATCTGCAAGATACCTTGCTGAATCGGCCCTCCAGAGAGCGATGGGAGCGATGAGGTTCTACCGTGAAACTGGAGGAAGCCAGTACGACAACATGATCAGCCATGATGTGTCCGGCAGCGTCAACCAGAAGACATTCGACTGGCTGTATAACCTTGAAACCCTTATAGATGGCGCGGAAATCTATAAATGGCCTGCCCCCTATGATCCAGAATTATCCGATGCTATCCATTGGCAATATGTTGACAATGGACGACCGCCTCTGGGTGATCCCTCGTATGACGCAAACAACCCTCAAAAAATAATCGGAAGGATCGCATACAAGGTTTTTGGGAGCGGGGGCAAGCTTGATCCTTCAGCCTGCGTAAGGCATACCACCGCCATCAACGGCGTTCCCGCCGGGACAGCCGTTCCTGAGGTCATAATCCCAGCCCCAGCCCTCCCAGCGCTACCTACCGATACTGCAGTCAGGAATGGAAATTATGTGTGCGAAATTAATATTCAAAATCTGACAAGGACCGATGTAACCAATCTGCCTGCGGCCGATGTGGTGAAATTGAGTTCAAATCTGGCCGGTGGCTTACTTGAGGACAGCGAGAGATGGTCGGACTGGGGGACACTGTTTTCTTTGATGGGCATTCCCTCTGTAACTTCAGCAAATAAGGCGAAAAGGGAAAAGTGGAGGAGCTGGTTCGACATAGAACGTCCTGCAGATGCTGAAGCGTTCTGGATAGACTCCAGCGGAGACGGAATCGAGGAACCTTCGGAGCTGTATCACAGGTTCAATCTGGGCAGGGAGGAAAACAATCCGAACTATCCTGGAACTGAACCTAATAATCCAGGGTGGAGCCAGCTGACGGTAGACGATATCCTTTCAGATCCGGTCGAGTATTCCGAAGCAGGAGGTAAATATTACGGGAAAGGTATCAAGTGGCTGAATAACTATGCCAATCTGACGGCAGAGACTTTCCCGAGCGCACAGATAAGAGCAAAGCAGATTGCCGCAAACCTGATCGACTACTGTGACAACGACAGAGCGGCGCACACGGACAGCACGACTGCCCCAACCTATACAGGAAATGACCAGAGCCCATATATAAATGAGGTTCAACTTATGGTTGACGGAGATGTTAGTGACCCTCTTGGTAACGGGGTATATTATTGCAATGTCTTTCTGGTAGCGGACGTTGAGGTAGTTAATATGTACCAGACTACAGACAACAAGTCCTTCAATTTGCGGGCTATGGTTACTGTTTCTGGAACATATGGATGGGGACCGAAGAATTCAACGAGGACCTTCACGGACGTAGTTATACCTCTTACAATAAATGCAGTTGGCGACCGATGCTATAAATTTGGCACTTCGGCTGCAATTGATGTGTCGGATGGCACATGGTCAGACTCCCCCCCGGCATGGGGACAAATAAGAAAGATAGACCATTTCAAGTTTACTAAGATAAATGTCAAGCTTACTGACTTGGATAATGAAACTGTCCCAGGCAATGGAACATTCTATGATTACTCATATATAGAAAGCAATTCTGATACTGTCGATGTTAAAGTGGACAGCGACGATAATGACAGATATTATTTTTTCGATTATCAAATAGATGACCCCCGCCAAAACCTGAATCTGGGTGACTGGGCGGACGCAGACGATTCGAATGGTCACTATCATCAACGTCATCATCATCACAAGAAGGAGTCAGACGATACCCTTGGAGCAAGAAACAACAGCGATGCTTACGATCCCAATCCCGGTGGTAACAGGGATGTGGAAACTGGGGCAGTGGAACCCTGGGACGTCTCTACAGCCTATATCCGGAATTCCTACATGAGATCCCCTTGGGAGCTGGGATTTATCAATCGTGGAGACAATTGGGATACTCTCAGGATCTATCTCTACAACAGGAATGACGACAATGATGGAAACAACAACGAATCCGGAGAATGGGGGGCATCACCGTCGATGGGAATCAGTACGTGGGACAAGGGAGATGCGAACATACTTGACCAGATAAAGATGTCCGGGGCTACGGAATGTTTCGGGAAGATAAACCTGAATACGACAAACAACGATGTCCTTATGGCGCTTATCGGAGGAATAAGGATAGGCGTTTCTCCCAATCCAAATTCGGCAACCGTTCGACCTTATCCGCGCCTCCCCAACTCCTCGGGTACTACAACTGATGGAACCGATGACAGCGACCCCGGTGCTCTTTCGTACGGATCTGAACTTGTTTACGCAGGCGTGGACGATGTCAACTATATAGCTATTGCCGCCACAAATTCGATTAAGGTTCCGGGTGCAAGTGCTGCCGCAGGCGCGGCTTTCCTGCCTTACAAGACCAGGGCGCAGGTGGCATCAACCATCACACAGGCATTATCAAGTGGAGCACGTTTCACCCAGACGACCGATGCACTGAAGGAGGAAGTCATAGGCAAGTTCATCAACCTTACAAAGGCTACTCCTGATACGGTGACGATAATAGTGGTAGCCCAGACCTTGAAAGATGTTGGAGGTGGAATCACTGTCAATAAGGATTTGGATGGAGACGGAAACATTGGAGGTATTATCACCGAAAGCGGTTATGACATTGATGGCAAGGATTCAAACAATGACGGAGATTATACGAATGATCCCCTTCCCAATGACTGTGAGATTATTACCGACTGCCAGTTCGGACAATACGACCAGTATGCCGATGAAATCCTTGCAGAACAGAAGATAATGGCTATCGTGATCTACGATCAGACTACCCAGAAGTGGAGGATCCTCAGATATGAATACCTTGAGTAAGCTGATTGCAAAAATACATAAGACGGTTGTTGCGGGAATAGGCCCGTTGGAGTTCACAGCTTTAGCGTGTCTTGATATTAAACAGGTTATACGCGCTAAAGCAGCGCACTCCAACTTTTGCAATCAGTTCAAAAGAGGCAATTTTGTAATTGCCTCAAATAATTTCATGAAGACATGCATGCTGATTATGGCTATAGCCCTTCTTCCCATGTATTCCTCTGCCCAGACGGCTGATGCCGGTAAAGGAAGCACTAAAATTGAAATAGAGAGCATAAAGTACGGGGCGAGGCCCGACAATCTCATTCCGGTCACAAACAAGATCATGGATATGTTGAAAAGCGGAGTGAAAATAAAGGTGTCCAGCTCCATCGTCGTAGCAGATCCTGCTCCGGGGGAGAGGAAGTACGTACATATTGTATTTCTAATGAACGGAAACAGAACGTCAATCAAGTTCATGGACGGAGAAACATTTGATCTATCACTCCTCCAGAAACGGTTGTCTGAAGTTGCTGGACAGAAAATAGAAATCGTCACCAAGGCAGCCATCACAAGTTCTAAACCTGTTTCAGGACAGAACCAGCAGCCTGGAAAGTTCAATCCAGGAGAATTCAAAGCATCAGTGAACCAGGCAGTAGAAATGGTGTCCATGGAATCGACCGACCTGAAAGTTAATGGTATTCAGATGCTAGCCTATTCGAAGGCATTCAAGGCGATTTCGGACAATCCGGAAGTTGAAAAGCTGATGGGAGTTGATAATGAGTGGTATTTGAACATATCCAAGATGCTTGGGGAGATGAGCAAGTACAAGTTGGAAATGGAAATATCCAAGGAAAGGAATCTTACTGAAAGATTTGATGCAGCCAAGAAAACCTATGCAGAGCTTTGCAGGAAGTTCAAATATCTCATGGATCACCCGCAGAAGCTCCAGAAGAAATAAGATTTCCAGAAGCTGGAAATCTTATAAATGGGAGTCATTTTCTAAGATAATTCATGACCGCCGCCGCAAGGCTTTTCCCGAACTCCTTTGCTGTTTCCTGGTTAACTTCCTTTTCTCTGGCTATGGAATATGGGATTTCAAAAGACATTGATACCTTTGCTCCAGCTTCAAGCATCCATGAAGAGCTTGTTTTAAGACCAGGCATAGCACCGATGTTCCAATCCTTGCCAAATGGAAGATTGTCATCAACGAAATAAGGGAGAGTCCCTTTGTTTGCCTTCATCAGGATTTTTCCGAACTTCACCTGTTCATTCCAGTTGTTTTCATTACTTGAACCAACTGAATATATAATGTCATTCCCTTTGTTTTTTATCCATGGGCAATGAATATCAAGGGCAAAAAAAGTCCTGCCTTTTATCCAGCCAGGAACAAGATCCATTATTGCTTTTATCTCATTATAGACTGCGTCCGGTATATAATCCCTGTTATGGTCATGGGGCCTTCTGTTTTTTCCCTGATCTCCGTCCTCCACTCCATCCTTGTCGACAAACGGGACTACCACGACCTGTGCATTTTTCAAAAACCAGTTATCCTCATTGTTTAAGATTGCCTCAATGATTCCTTCAACAGCATAGTTCGCCATCATTTCGCAGCAATGGTGCCGGGCTGTTATCAAAATGCGGAATTCGCTGTCCGGATTCCCTATTATAAGTTTTTCGACATCCCTCCCTTTTCCTGATTTGCACAGTACATCTTTTTTCAGATCCGGATTATTCCTGTATTTCTCCAGGAATTTCCTCAAGTTTCTTTCTGAGTACGGCATTCCCATGCTGAACCTGGCATTGTTGGCAGTTTCTGGAAACTTATATTCAAATGAGGAATCGTTGATATTTTCTCGAGGGAGCCAGTTCCAAGTCCAACCATCGTCGAGACTTACGGCCGCGCCCAGGTCGGTCAGAAGATTTTTTCCTGTGAGGTTGAATCTGAGCTTTCGACCTCCGGCATCCCTGATCCTGAAGCACCAGTAGAACCAGTCTCCTTCGGTGTCGCGCATATCCTGTCTTAGATAAACATCATCGCCGTCGATTTTCTCAAATATTATGTTGCCTGTCGGGAAATTAGAATCTATTTTCATGAAATCCCCTAATTTAGAGTCCAACCTTTAGTCTGAATTATCCACCACGAAGAGACTGGAGCAGCTTACGCCGCAACTAAAAGATTTCAACCACAGAACATACAGAACACACAGAAAAGATAAACACAACACACACTTCGACAAGCTTAGCACAGGCGAATGACGGATAGTATTACGAAATAATGCGTGAACAGGGTGCTGTTTTTCGGCGAAACCTGCATACTTTTCAATTTGAGCCCGAAAATCCTTGCATACGCATATGGAATATGATAGAATCGTATTCCCTAAACTTGGAAGATTCCAATAAATGAAATATGCGATTATATCTGACATCCATGCGAACCTGCATGCATGGAATGCCGCAAAGGCCGACATTGAGGCACAGGAGGTCGAAGTCATTGTCTGTCTCGGCGACATCATCGGCTATGGCCCCCGCCCGTTTGAGACCCTTGATTCCGTCTGCGCCGCCGCCAACTATATCATCCTTGGAAACCATGAGGCCGTGATAGAGGGGAGTTTCGACAAATCCCAGTTCAATGACGAAGCATGGAAGATGATCGAATGGACAGGAAGCCAGCTTGATCCTGCTACTGGAAAATTTTTCGAACAGCTTCCGCTTCTCATAGAGATGGATGCCGGAATCTGCAAAACCTTGTTTGTGCACGGTTCCGCGAACCAGCCTGAGGCTTTCAACTACATCCTTGACGATGAGGACGCGATCAAGTCCTGGAACGCATGCGAGGCAGACCTTGTCTTTGCCGGTCATACACATGAGACCGCATTGTTCATGGTAGATGGTGGACAAGTAATCAATAATGGTGTTGCAGATTTTACATTGAAGCCAGGCAGACGGTACATAGTGAATGTCGGCAGCATTGGAATGCCCAGGGAAGCTGATTTCAGGGCAAGCTACTGCATCCTGGATACCGATTCCGGGAGCGTATCTTTCAAGAGGGTTTCATATGATTTCGATGCGTTCCGGAAGGACGTGCTGGACATAATAGGAGAATCCGACCAGTCGAGGCATGTGCTCAGCTATTTCAAGGAATCTCAGCGCCCCCTCCAGGAGCAGCTTGACTTCACTCCTGCCACGGAAAGCCAGCTCATTGCAAGACCCATAGTGCACGGGGAGAGGATCTCGATCAAGTTGAACAGCAAATCGATGCCAAAACAATTCCGGATGAAGAAGGAGCAGGCGAAAAACATAGGCGTTCAGGAAAGGAAGCAGGAACAGGAATACCCAAAGATAAACAAGAAACTATGGTTCATAGTCTGCGGATTTTTCCTCATGGTTGCACTTGTCTCAATGTTAGTCGCAATTTTTATTCCAGCACCCAGGCAGGAAGAACAGCCTGGCCCAGTAAAAAAAGAGGGGATAATTCTGAATGTGGTGCAGACAAAGACAGATGCCTCTGCGAACATCGCAAATGGAAAAGTTGAAACTGCCAAGGACGTCATGGCAAAAGCAGGTGAATCAAAGGTTGCAGTTTCTTACAATCGGCGTGACGCAGCCCCTGTGGCTCCGAGCGAACTGGGTATTATACTCGAGACAAATTTCGGAGATGGAACAAAGTACAAGAGTGTTTCTGGACAGGAACAGAGGGCCTCTCTTCCAGAAGGATGGAACGAGACTTCGTCATGGGGCAATCCAGCTTGCAGCTATTCTTTCCAGTCCGAGGGGGAGACGGGTTATCTGAAATGCGTTAGTACGGAGAAGGTAGGAAAGATCCAGATATATCATTCTTTCGCCGAGTTAACTTCAAGCCGAACATTCAATATCAGTGTCAGGGTCAAGGGACCCGCAAAGACAGAACTTGGTGTTGCCTTTGTCGCATTGGAAAAACCATGGAAGACTTATGATTCTGCAATTCTGCAACTCACTCCGGATTGGAAGAACAGTTCGACAATGCTGACCTGCGGGCCCACTCCTGCTGGCATCCCTATAGGGTTCATGATATACACCCGTAGCCCAGGATCCATGAATATCATGTCCGTAAAGGTCGAAGAGATTAGTTTCTCCCAGAAACCCAAGTAATACTTGATTGTAAATAACGATACACTATAAGTTATAATTCATATCAGAAATATTAAAGTGAAGGAGAGATGAAATGTTGAAGAAAGTGCTTCAGGGAATATCGGGACTTCTTTCCAAAAGAACAGCCGTTGCAATTTTATTTACAACCTTTTTTTGCGTCGCAATGGTCAGTATTGCAGATGATACAAAGGTTCCTGCCGATAAAAGCAAATTCCATATTATCGTCCTGATGGGACAGTCAAACATGGCCGGATCAGGGCATCCTGTCCTTCCGGAATATGTCAAGGCTGATCCAAATGTCCTGATGATGGGCAATGACATGAAGTGGACGGCTTCGAGGGTATATCCCGGAGGAGGAATGGGTCCAGGCAATGCCTTTGCCCGCCATTATGCCGAACTTCATCCAGGAATAACTGTCGGAGTAATCCAAGCTGCCAGGGGAGGAAGGGGCATCAAGGAACTCTGGAAGGGTGGAAAGGATCGTGACGGTGCTCCGAACTACGACAATCTCATGGCGAAGGTCAAGGAGGCGATGAAGGTTGGGACAATCAAGGCAATCCTCTGGCACCAGGGCGAGACCGACTGCGGTGATGCAGCATATGTCGACAAACTTAAAACTCTTGCGACCGATGTCCGTACCGACATCGGAGACCAGGATCTTGCTTTCATTGCCGGAGAACTCGGCAGATATGCGACCTGGACATCCAACTTCAACACCAACATAATACCGAAGGCCAAGACAGAGATTCCGAACTGCTCGGTCGCAAGTTCTGAAAAGCTCATGGATCTCGGCGACAAGGTACACTTCTCCGGTTTTTCCTGTGAAATCCTCGGTTCAAGATACCTGATGGAATACCTGGCAATGAAGGAACCGCAGCTTGCCGTGAAGTTCAAGCCCATGCTCGATGACCTCACCGCCAAGATGCTCGCGAAGGATTCGGAATGGGTGACTGTAGTGAATCCCTCGATGACCGAGGGCGAGACCAAGCCTCTGGGATGGGATGGGAAATGGTCCAGCAAGGGAAGTCTCGAGCCAGTCCGCGACACCAAGGATTTTGCATCGGCACCAGCCTCCCTCAGGGTCGAATCAGTAGGCGGACCTGTGCTGGGATCCATTTCGACGCCATTGAAGGAAGTCTCCGGCAAGAAACTCAATATAACATGCAAGATGAAGAATTCGGGATTTTCAAAATGCTTCCTGGTAATCACCGGCCTGGACGGCAGCTACAAGCAGGCATTGAACAAGGAACTGATAGATGCGAAGGACGCAAAGGACTGGACGAGTTTTTCCGCTGAGTTTGTAGTTCCCTCAAATGCCGTGAACGACCGTCTTGCAATACTTGTTGAAGGAGAAGGAAAGGCCTGGCTTGATGACATTGTGATAGAAAAATCAGCTCCTCCTGCAGGTGCGGCTTCATCTGAAAAACCAAGCGTCGCCGGCGGAACCAACATCGCCCTGAATGGAAACATGTCTGAGGGGCAGGATAATCCGACAAACTGGACATCCGTATGGACTTCCACCGGAAAACTCAAGGGCATCAGGGATACCCAGACTTTCAAGTCCGGTCCCGCCTCCATCCGGATAGAATCGGACGGCGGACCTGTCAAGGGAAGCGTCAGCCAGAAGCTTGAAGGCGCGGCAGGAATGAAGCTGAAAGTCAAGGGCTGGGCGAAATGCCAGGGTTCGAAGACCTGCTCCGCAGGAATAGGAACTTTTGACGCTTCCTGGAAGATGATAAAATGGATCAACGTGTTCGCCAAGGCTGGAGATTTCGATTGGACCCAGTTCGAGCAGGATGTCGAGATTCCTGCAGATGCCGTGACTGTCAACCTTGGCCTTGGAATAGATGGCGAAGGATCCGAGTGGTTCGACGACATAGAGGTCATCGTTGTCAAATAACTACCGGGCGCGCCTTGCCGGACTTGAGGTTTTTCGCTTGTAGCGCATGTTTGCGCGTTCTTAAAGTAGGTACGGGCTTCAGCCCTGTCTACTATACGCATTTTTTTGCTCTGTTTAGAATTCTTTATGATGAGTCCTCCAGACGGAGGACGAATCTTTGG
>MHBI01000113.1 GCA_001804815.1 Lentisphaerae bacterium GWF2_50_93 | reverse complement strand
ACAGCTGTCTGAACGCTTCTGGAAAATCGGCGCATCTGATCAGGAACCTCATGTCCTGCCTCAGTGGAGGTTCCGTCCATCAGGATATGCTGCACTCTGAACCCGTGGACATCAAGGGTGTCATTGAGGAATCGGCGGACCTTTTCCTCAGGGAATCCGGTATTGCCTTCACATTGCGCTCGAACCTGGAGAACGGGCTTGTGCGTGGCGACAGGCTCCAGCTCTTCCAGCTCTTCAGCAATCTTTTCATCAATGCCAGGGAGGCGAGGCCAAAGGCCCTGGTCGTGAACGTCACGCTGTCCCGGCGGACTCTCGCGGATGGCAATCCCTTCGGGCTGGCTCCGGGGAAATATGCCGAGGTAGCGGTCGCCGACAACGGCTGCGGAATAGCAAAGGAGCACATCGGGCACATATTCGACCCGTATTTCACGATGAAGAAGACGGGGTCCGGACTGGGGCTTTCAATATGCCGCCGGATCGCCCTGGGGCACGGAGGGGCGATAACCGTAAGTTCCGAACCCTCCTCTGGAACGGTGTTCACCGTAGTGCTGCCGGCCTGGAACGTAGAATAATCCACTATTGATGGAATGGACGGCTACCCGGGAATCCTGCCGATTATGTCTTCTATTTCCGAAACCACGAACGGCTTCGGCATGAACTTCGAATAATTGATTCCACTTCCTACAGCCGTTTCCTGTGAGACGCTTCCCGACATAGCTATTATCACTGGATTCCCGTATTTCTGTGGATCAATGGATATCATCCTCGCAATCTCCCATCCGATACCATCATTCAGCAGATGGTCCAGGAATACCAGGTCAAACTGGTTTTCAGCGCAAAGGGGCGAAGCTTCTGCGAGCGAGGCGGCTTCCAATACATTGAATCCTCCCTTCCGCCTGATGATTGCTGAAAGCAGCCCCCTGACTCCGGAATCATCATCGACTATGAGAATCTTGCGCATACAAGCCTCCATTTCACCTTGACTTAGGTGGAAGCATTTCCCCTGCCAGTATCGACAGAAAAGTTGGTATAATACACAGGATTCTAAATATTCAAAACAACTCCACGGTGTTTAATCATTATTTATATGTGGATTGTATTTGGAGGAAAAGAGAAATTAGGCTGGATTTCGGTCTTTTGACTGGCAGGAATCGATGGAGGGCTGTGGAGGAAAGCCAACTTCTGGGTAAAGTTGTCCAGATGTTAAGGGCAATGGGTGGAAAATCCAGAGGATCCCTTGGTAATCCGGATTATGTTAAATCTCACGCAACCAAGATTTTTTCACTTTTGTAGACCCGAAGGCGACAAAACTTGCGGCGGACATCATTGGAAAGCGGGAATACTGGAAGAGAAGCTATGGATATTCGGGAGGAAGAGGGAATTCCAGTTTCCAGAGGGTTGAGGAGCACAAAATCAAGGGGCACGAACTGATGGCCATGAAAAAGTTCGAGTACGTCATCCGCCATTGCGAGAAAGGATTTGACAGGACGCATATCAAACCTTTGTTTTAACAGAACATTATTCTAAAATAAACTTGTAGAAATACAGGCTTGCCTGTGCTATCGACAGGGACACTCTTTGCCAGGCAGTTCTTTCTCCGAATCGCCTCAAAGTGGAGGCTATCTATGCCGCTCCATTCCACAATCCACGGTAAAACAGTCCTGCTGGTCGTCTGACGCGTGTTTTTTGTCTGGAGGAAACACTAATGTGCCATAGGTCTAAAAGCCTGAGACTGCTTCAAACGGATATGACGCATTGTCAGGCCGGAGGAACTGTATTCGTCAAGCGCTTCTTGCTTTCCTGAAAACTTGGTTTTTGGAAAAACGCCTATTGTCAAAAATATCCTTTTCCTGATTTTGACTCTGGATATATTCCTATTTAGGAAGTTGATATGCGAGATGCACTGGTCGAAGCTTTCCTTCCAATGAAGGGGATTGTGTATCCCGGATAAAATCATGCTGTTTTCGGTATGTTGAATCCGGGAGGAATGATTATTGTCTTTGCTTCAGGCTCTTTTCCCTCCAAGAGATCAAGAGTAAGTTCAGCAGCCTTCTGCCCTATCGAATATGAATCGACGGCAACATGAGGGACTTTGACGGTGGATCCTGTCTCGAAAAGCGAAACCACGGTCAGATCATCCCCGTATCTTATTCCGAGTTCGCCGCATACCGTAATTAAATCATTGGCAAGCTTCGAGTCGGAACAGAGCGCGAAGATGTGTTTCCTTTTTCCTGAAAGCATTGACCTGAGTTTTTGCCTTATCCTGAAGGTCATGTTGACGGTTTCACACCTTATCCCGTATTCTCCAGCAAACTTCGGTACGAGTTCGAGCCTCACACTGTTCGACTGGTACGGGACGCTCCTCCTGTGGAAATAATAAAGCATAGAGCCCTTGTCGATCTGTCCTGAAACATGATCCATTGCGAGCCTGATACCCGTCTGTTCGTCGTTGACTACCGCAAAGCCTAGATCAGTATAGGCGCAGTGCCTGTCCAGCAGGAAAATGACTTTACCTTGAAAATTCTCCAGTATCGGCATGGGAGAGAGGACTTTTCTGGTCCAAGGCAGGAAATCTAAGGCCAATACTTCCACCTTGCCGTTCAGAACCCGTAGTATGTCGAGCTGCTGGTATGGCTGGATGAACCCATGGGTGATGTAGCCGCTGGGCATGTGGTCATCCCAGCCAGAGAACGTCTTAGCCAGGAAAGGGGCGATGAAAGACGGTATGCAGATGGCTGCGCGCGCCGTTGGAAATGAGATGGCTGGCGATGAAGATTTCTTTTTACTTATGACGAAGCTTCCTCTTCCTTGGAGTTTGTGTATTTTTCCTTGTGTTGTTAAGAATTGAAGGGTTTTTCTTAGCGTGGTCCTTGAGACCGAGAGATCCTGGCAGAGTTTCCTTTCAGGTGGCAGCATCTCGCCATTATGCACAGATGACAGTATTTTCTCTTCTAGTTTTTTCCATTTCATTGCATGGGCCTCATTAGATTTCTGCATGGATATTTTACATGCCGGTATTACCCTATGTCGCATCGCCAGCTGTTTCAAGCAGATGCTATAATGTTTGGAAAAAAAGCAAACAGCCCTTGACTTGCTCCTGTCATCGTGATATTATTTGCATACCGGTATATGTTCTAGTAATGGAAAGGAGTCTTGTCAATGTTCGATAAATCATATGGGAAACAGGGGGCTTTTTCCAGGCCGGTTAAGCGAAACGGCAACAGAAGGGCATTCACCCTAATTGAACTTTTGATAGTCATTGCGATCATCGCAATCCTTGCCGCTCTGCTGCTGCCGGCCCTGCAGTCGGCGAAAATCACGGCGAATTCCATCTTGTGCAAGAGCAACCAGAAGCAGATCAACCTCCTCCTTCAAATGTATGCAGGCGATAATGAGGACAGATTCCCCGGAGATCAGTATGGTCCTGTTGGACAAATTTCACCCAAATGGTACAGAATACTTCAGGCCCACTGCGATATTTCAGAAAGTGTCATGCTTCAATTGCGTTCGTGTACGGGATCTAGAGTCGGGTATTTTGTTGAACACGGAATAAATCACCATGTACTGAGCGCATGGAACCAGAACTTGCGCATCGGATCGAGATATTCATTGTGCCCTGAACCGGCTAGGACGTTCCTCGCTCAGGATTCCACTTTGGCTGTGAGCTATCTTGATAAATTCAGATACCTTACATTTAAGAACAGGGGAAATGTTTCCTTTATCGATGGTCATGTCGCGGATTTTTCTGTAACTGAATATGCAATGTCTGACAGGAGCAAGGGAGTGACCGACGGCGGCTACTTGAACGGAAAGAATTGGCCGGAGCCCGTAATATATGACTACTGGTGAAGACGACATAACGGCAAACCCGATTGGCAATTGCAGGTGAAAATACATTATGAAAATGCAAAATTAAATTACATAAACGATGACAAATAAATATGGAACCATCAATATAACAAGGGAGTGAAAGTGCTTATCATCACGAAACGAAAACTGGCTTCAGTTGCCGCAGTTTCTTTCTTTCAAAAAGGGCAATCGGATATCATCCCAAATTATAATAATCCTCTTCAGATGCGTCCAAAAAGCAGTTTGAAATTCCTGCTTTTCTCCCTGGTTATCGCAGGCATATGTGCACCAGTCTGGGCGGCTAAGTTCATCGAGGCCCGTCCTGTCGACGATGAATACGTGATGGTATACTGGCAGGATTCAGCTGTTGAGTATAAGGACGATGGAAAGGGGGATACTGCTTTCAAGGGACCTGAGAATGATACTAGGGATATGATCAAGACCTACGGTCAGGCGCTGGACATATCGACTGCCTCCAACGCCGCCAGCTACACTCTCACGTCCAAAGATGATGCCAACTACTCCACCGCCATCAAGCCAACTACGGCTTTTCGCAAGACAAAAGTTAGTGGAGTGGCATTCAAATGGCCCGAAGGCCTCTATGCTCTCGAGCATACGGTCTTTCTCAAGCTGCCCAAGAAACTCCAGCAAGACAAGCATTATACTTTGAGTATTGCCGCCAACACTAATTCTGATGTAATCTCCAAGGATTTCAGCTTCGATATCTTTAAATGCGTTTCTGAGGCGATTCACGTGAACATCATCGGGTACAATCCTGATCACACCGTGATGAAATCCGGGGATCTGTATATGTGGATGGGTGATGGAGGGGCTAGGGATTACTCAAGTTACGTAGGCAAGAAAAGCAGCCTTGTGAACGTGTCCACCGGTGAGAAGCAGCCCGTAGGCACGGTCTCATTCTGGAAGCCAAGCGGCAGCGATTTCGGAGGCTGGAACCTGACGAGGTCAAACGTGTGGAACTGCGACTTTTCCTCGTTCACCGGCACCGGCACCTACCGACTGGCGATTGAAGGGGTTGGCTGCAGCCCGGACTTCCAGATCAAAAAGGATGCCTACTACGAACCATTCAAGACCTCCGTTCGTGGCTTCTTCTATATGCGGATCGGAGAAAGCAAGGACATCGCGCCTGTCCCACGCCAACCCCGGTATATTCCCGGAAAGGATCCCGCCAACTTCAAGGTTTACATGACAAGTTATGGCCCTTGGCATCCCGACTGGAAGAAGAAGGGCGGCGACCAGTGGGATAACCGTGACTGGTCAAAATACAAGGAGCCCGGCGAACCAACCAATCCCAACGCCTGGGGAGGCCATGCCGATGCAGCCGACTGGGACCGAAACCCCGCACACATCTTGATCATCTATGATCTGCTTCTTCCCTATATCCTGAGCAACGGCAGGATTAACGATGACAACCTTCAGATTCCAGAAAGTGGTAATGGTCTGGCGGACATCATTGATGAAGCCCGATATGAAGTAGAGTTCTGGCTGCGTCTCCGGGACAGCAAGGGAGGCTATTGTGCAGGGCTGAACAATCCCGATGAAAAGAATAATTGTATGTACCAGGCGGTCGCCAAACCCTATATGGCCTGGGCAAACGCCGCCAACTGTGCCATGCTCGCTGACTGCTACCGAATTGCTGGCAAGACCGACCTTATGAACAAGTATAAGGATGCAGCCGTTGAGGCTTGGAAAGTTGCCAATGATGAAGATCTCGATGTCAAATATGACTTTAGTGATGGAGTGATGCGAGGACGCGATCTGAAGATGATGACTGGAGCGTTCCTCTACAATGTTACTGGAGACAAGGCCTACGAAGATGCGATGGTCAAGGAGAGTCTTGCGACGACCCCAGCCACTGAACTCGACAAAAAGGGCAACTACTGCCAGTACTGGGGGACAGCCGCCTATCTGATGTGCGCCAAACAAGGGTGGCGGCAAATTCACTACCCCACGTTGCTCAACAATATGAAATCTTCTATCATCAATGAGGCCATGCAGAAAAATGTGGATGAGTCGCATAAACGCCCTTCACGCCGCAGCAGCGACAATGCCTATGGCTGGTTCCAGTCGGTTCAGCAAGTCCAGGCTCTCTGCATCGCCCATACCGTCGCCACAAATCAGTCGGACAGGGATTCCATGCTCAAGGCATTGCTTTTGGAAGCCGACTACGGCCTTGGCCGAAATCCCATGAACATGGTTCAGATGACGGGATTGGGGAGCCGATGTGTTGAGGACATCTATACCAGCGGACGCAATGATGGCACATCTGGAGTGCATCCCGGCCATACTCCTTATATGAATGCGGGTTCCTGGGGCAAGGGTGTCTCCGCCGATCCAAAACTGTATTCCGGAAAGGGCTACCCGGCATGGGATAAGTGGCCGCATGGAGAAGCATTGTGGCGCGCAAGGTGTAGCTACGCCAACAACGAGTTCACCCCGCAGCAGACCATGCGAGGTAAAATGTGCCTTCTGGGATATCTATACTCTCTGGGAGAAACACATAAGATCCCATGATTTCAGTTCACCAGGAATAACTGGAGGAGGATTGTTTATGATAAAAATGTAGTTTCTATGTGAATTATTGATTAGAAATTAAAGAGCTATTTCATTTTCTGGGCTATTCATTTTGCTAAAACACATAAGAAGATATTAAGGAGGTAGGATTATGATCAGGAAAATGGCAGTTGCATTAATGTTCGTATTTTGTCTTAATACCATGGCGCAGTCTCTCGTCGTCTTTGATGGCGCGGACAAAAAGGATGGAAAGTCGTGGGCAGGTCCAAAGGATACTGTGACTTTCGATGTTTCGAATGCTCAGCCGTATAACAATAAGGCGGCTCTTGAATTGAAGGCGAAATGGAGCAACTGGTGGGCCGGCGGCGGATGGAACTGGTTCGGCTGGTATGGAGAGGGAAACGATGTTTCCCAATATGCAAATCTCAGCTTCTACATAAAGAAATCTTCAGGAGATCTAAAGGATCTCGGGGTTAATCTGGTGGATGCAGCAAACAAGCAGTCCAAAAGGATCAAAATAATTGAATCTGGATGCATCACCTCCATTGGCGCGGAATACGCCAAGGTGACAATCCCCATGTCAAAGTTTACAGGGGATTTCAATTCTAAGGCGATATGGGGCACGGATTTTGGAATCTATCCGAAGGAACAAGCAGGTGAATGCAGTTTGTATATTGCGCAGATCGAGTTTGGAAAATAAGCATCAAACCTGCACGGGGTAGTATTGTTTATGGTGGGGCATGAATAATAATCTAGCAAGATTTTGCATTAGTTAAAAGTTGACATGTCCTTTATTTAATCCTACGTGGCGCATTTACATGTGCTACCTGATTTAGAGACAAGTTAAATTAAATTCCCGAAATATAAATATTCATCACTATCCAGCATACAGTGCATGATGAAAATGAACTGATTTGACGCAAGGAGCCAATCATCATTTATCCGAGAGGAATTTTGAGGAAAAAGACAAAAATCAGCAGAAATTATTAAAAAGTCAGGCGACATGAATAAAATCGAAAATTTCGAGAATGTTTTGGATGGCAATTGTTTTTTTTCGCGTTTTAAGAATAAAGATGATATAAATGATACAAACGAAAGAAGGAATAGTAATCATGGACGCACATGAATCAGAAATAATTTTCTGGGATAAACACCTCGATCTTTATCATAACCCTAAAGGCAATTATTTTAAGGAAGGATTTAATCCCAGAGGAGGATACATAGCTGATTTTACTATAATTAAGAAGGACGAGAGATACCATTTGTTCCACATTGAACGAAAGCATGGCGGGAATTGTGCATGGCCCGGACACGAAATTTATTTTGGACATTCAAGCACAAGTGATTTTGTCACATGGGAAACGCATATGCCCGTTCTTTTCATACAACCGGGTACATGGGAAGGCTCACATGTATTTGCACCATACGTTATGCAGTATGGAAAAATGTACGTCATGTTTTATACCGGTTTGAACGAAGATCATTCGCAGAGCATAGGGATGGCTTTTTCCAAGGATCTTTTCTACTGGGAAAGGTATTATGGCAACCCCATATTTCAACTTGCCAACTGCGAATGGGCATGCTGGGCCAGAAATGTTGTCAGTTCCTGTAGAGATCCGCATGTTTTCACGGAAAATGGAAAAATGCATCTGTATTATACTGCCGTTAAGAAGACAGGAGAAACCTGTATAGCTCTTGCTACATCGGAAGATTTATACAATTGGAAGGACGAAGGGGCGGTTTTTTACCTTAAGCTTGATTATGGCATGAAGGTAGTGCCGGGGCCAAGACATATTGAATCCTCATGTGTACACAGGATGGGAGAACAGTATTATCTTTTTTATGGTCATAACGCAGGGGTAAGGTATAATAGGTCAAATGATCAGAAATGCTTTGGCAATGCTGAAGGGGAAATGATATGGAGTGGATTTACAGGCTTTGAAGTGATTGAAAGGCAGGATCCAGTATGGCTTGTCAGCGCTTTTGAAATGTCGGAGCAAAAACTGTTTGTTGGAATCATTGACTGGTCGGATAGTAAACCTGTAGTAAGCCTGCCAGAGGATTCATCTGAAATAAGCAGATTTCTCCGGTGACGGATTCCGAATATATACGAATATAAGCTTGAACAATTACCGAAATAATTGTGGGGTATGTGTAATGGTCTTTAGAGTTATTTTATAACACCTTAAAGAAACGGCTTATATTGTTTTTTCTGATAAGCGTACAGTTCCATCCTCTATGATGCCGAACTGAAATCCTCTTCTAGGAGAGAAACTGTCCTGACAGGCAATACGGGGCATTCTTTACGTGTCTCGACTGGGAGGCGGAAAACTGTGCCAGTCTGTGGAAGGTACACAATGGTAATGGGATAAGTGTCAATCGAGCAGGTTATAGGTGGAGGTTTCATGGGTCAACCTTTAGCTTTAGTAAGAACAATCTCGGCAGATATGCCGCATGGAAAGTTGCCGGCTTCATTAAGGAAGCAATTACCAAGAAGGGAACTGCGGGAGTCGTCGGTCGATGGTCGTCAGTCGACGGTGGATAATGAAGATTTGTAATAAATATTGAGCTTGGAGGGGGGATGAACAGTCAGAATGTTGATGCAGAGGGGTATGAGGAAAAGTGTTCAATATGCGGAAGAGTTTTGACTAAAGGCGTTGGCAGATTCAGGACACCTGACCAAGTTTATTGCGTGAAATGCTATTACGAGAGACATCCTTCGCCAAAAGAGGATGACAATAACTCAAAC
>MHBI01000112.1 GCA_001804815.1 Lentisphaerae bacterium GWF2_50_93 | reverse complement strand
TGAAACCACAGGCTGTATTACTCAATCCCTTCAGGATTCATCATCAGGATATAACATGTGTGACATTAATGTGTTATATCTTAAGTTAACGGCATTAGACTTCAACTCTCCTTGAGAAATGCCGGCAGGTTGCCGGCGGTCCAATCGGAAGGAACAGCTTGAATCCGGAAGATGGAATCTTATTTTAATGCTTGCTCGATAACCGAACATGGAAGGGGACTGACGTGAAAGTTAGCAGGTACTGTGTCTTTGAGACCGCATTGAAATCCACACGCAGGCATGAAAATCCGCTTTGGGACTGCGAGGCAGTCGCAGATTTCACCGGCCCGTCGGGGAAGATTGTTTCAGTGAAGGCTTTCTGGGATGGAGCAAGCGTCTGGCGCATCAGGTTCAGCCCCGACGAGATCGGCAGATGGAAATGGGTGACACGTTGCATTTCCGGAAACGATCCGGGTTTGCACGGCAGGAAAGGCGTATTCGACTGCGTTGCATACCGGGGCGGGAATCCTGTCTACAGGGACGGTCCGCTGAAGCTCTCCGATAACTGCAGGCACATTGTCCATTCCAATGGCAAGCCGTTCTTCTGGCTCGGAGATACCGCATGGAACGGTGTCATCCGCGGTAATGACAGGAACTGGAAAAGGTATCTTGAACTGCGTGCCAAGCAGAAGTTCAACATAGTCCAGTTCGTGTGCTGCCACTGGCGGGGTGACGCCTTTGACGAGGCCGGAGAGAAGGCCTGCGGTGAGGAGCATCCGATACGGATCAATCCGTCCTTTTTCCAGCGCCTCGACAAACGTGTCGCAATGATAAATGAGAACGGCCTATATGCCGCGCCCGTCGTCCTCTGGAGCCTGCTGAAGACGGATGTCGGATACAAGCTGCCTGAAGAAGATGCCACCAGGCTTGCCGCATATATTGTCTCGCGTTATGACGCCCACCAGCTTGTCTGGCTTCTTGGAGGAGACGGCAGATACCAGGACATCGGCATTGAAAGATGGAAGAGGATAGGGCGTTCGGTGTTCAGCACCGGGCATGACCGTCTTGCCGCCCTGCATCCATGCGGGCTTAGCTGGATCGGCGAGGAGTTCAGGAAGGAAAAGTGGTTCGACATCATCGGCTACCAGTCCGGACATGGGGATCATGAGAAGGATCTTGACTGGCTCGTAAAGGGTCCGCCGGCGACCGGATGGAAGCGCAAGCCGCCACTTCCGGTGATAAACCTTGAGCCTAATTATGAGAACGCACACGGATACAAGCATAAGACCGTCTTCAACGACTTCCATGTCAGGAGGGCGGCCTACTGGAGCCTGCTCGTGAGTCCGACCGCCGGACTTACATATGGCCATGACGCCATATGGAACTGGAACTTCAAGACAGGTCCGAGCGAAGGGCATGACAACTGGCACGACAGGAGGGTTCCGCCATGGCATACCGGACTTGAAACGCCGGGAATCAGGAGCATGACGGTCATGCGTTCAATATTCGACCGCCTTCCATGGACATCTTTGATGCCGGATCAGGGGATTCTCGGAAAACAGCCTGGACAAAAGAATCCGGAGGCCTTTGTCGCCGTAGCCAAAGCCGCAGACGGGACACTTGTCATTTATTCTCCGAAGGGAGGAGAAGTCAGGCTCAAGGCAGGCAGGAAGATAAGCGGTCCTTTGCGCTTGGTCGATCCGAGGACAGGAAAGGTATCCAAGGTGATTGACAAAGTCGGCAGGACTATCGGATTTCCCGACGGGCGTGACTGGCTTGCCGTCTGCGGGAAAGGCTGGAAGACATCCAAGAGGTAGTCCTTTGTTTTTTTAGGAATGCGGTACAGGCGTCCCGCCTGTAATTTTAGCCTGCTCGAAAAGGGGGTAGCACAGACATTCCTGTCTGTGACGGAAACTGAAATTTGAACCCACAGACAAGAATGTCTGTGTTACTTTCAAGACAAATTTCATTTTGAGATTACCTTTTCGAGCAACGCCTAACTAACGCAAGGCACAGGAGAAATGCCCGTGTTAAATTTTCAGGCGTACATTCCCAGCTTCTCCATGAGTTCTTCATGGCATGTCTCTATTGATTTGCCGGCAGTGTCGATTACGATTCTGTCTTTTGCCCATGGCTCGTAATGGCGGCCCAGGACTTCATTCCAGGTCGGCGGTTTTAGTCCGGCAACCGTAGGATATCGTTTCCCGATCCGGCTGCGATGTTCAGTCTTGTCCGAACAGACGATCTCGATGTTCACGTGCCTGGCTCCTGATTCCAGTGCGACATTCTCCCATTCGTCCCGGGTCAGCACGATGGGATTGCACGAATCAGCCACGACGCTGTTTCCAAGTTTCAGGTTGTCGGTTGCAATCCTGTACGAAAGGCGATAGCCTTCACCCTGGACATTGAATGAGCATAGGTCCCTCAGACCTTGTTCTATCGTGTCTATCCGCAGGTGCACCGCATTTTTCTCCTTCGCGAGCTTTTGCGACAGCGTGGTTTTGCCTGAGCCTGGAAGCCCGGAAAATATATAAAGAATAGGTTGCATGATATTGGTTCCTATAGAGGTTCCCAAATTTGATTCTGCCGCATCTGCAGGAACGTCAGAACTCATCCGCCAGTTTTTTCAGGGAATCGCCGGTGAGTCTCTGCATGGTCCATTCATCCATGGGTTTTGCGCCTATGGCACGGTAGAACTTCAGGGCTGGCTCATTCCAGTCAAGCACCGACCACTCGAACCGTCCGCATTTGCGTTCGCAGGCGAGTCTGGCAAGATATGAAAGCATGACCCTCCCGAATCCCTTTTTCCTCATGTCCGGTTTGACGTACAGGTCTTCCAGATATATTCCCGGCCGTCCCAGGAAAGTCGAGAAGTTGTGGAAGAAGACGGCGAAGGATACCGGTTCCCCATGATAATATCCAAGGATAACCTCCGCGACCTTCCGATGCCCGAACAGCGCTTCCTCCAGCATTTCGTCGGTCGCCGCCATCTCATGGGAAAGTTTCTCGTAGTCCGCCAGCTCGCATATGAACGAGCGTATGAGCGGGACATCGGAAGCAGTTGCCTCGCGGATGACAAAGTCCTGTATGCGGGTCTCTATTTCCATTATTCAATCCTGGTTTGATATATCTTTTGTTTATCGCCTATATCTTTCTCTTTGGACAGGCAGTCTACGGTGTCCAGACACCAAGTTCCCAATATGACTGGCTCAGGAAACAGTTGCCGGCAAAGCTGACGTTCTGGACAGGCACCTCGGTGTTCGGGATCGTCCACGAGGGTGAATATTTCTTGATACGCGGTATATGCCAGAAACAGCGGAGCACAGGGAAAAGGGTTGTATCATATGCGCCGGGATGGGTATCATCCCCGGTCTTGAGCTGGTAGTTCTTCAGCTGGGCCCATGTGTACGGGGCAGGCGTAGTCCAGCCAGGCAGGGTCCAGTCGCATTGCGCATCGCTGAACTCATAGAAGTAGCTGACGTTGCCCACGTCGGCATTGGGATTTACGTTAAGGCCTGTGTTCCCAATCCTGTCATAGGTCTCGGAATGCAGGTTGTCTATCCTGGCAAGCCAGGCGGTGGAGGCGGTGTCATCAGGATTTCCGTCCGAAGGGCACTGGAACACCTTGGCGGTCTTCAGTGAGTCCGGATAGAGTAGGGAGACCCAGCCTGCATCGTTGTTGTTGTAGTCGTTCTTGTACATTATGAACGACAGGCCGATCTGCTTCAGGTTGTTCAGGCAGGCTGTCTGCCTGCCTTTTTCCCTGGCCTTGCCGAGGGCCGGTAGCAGGAGTCCGGCAATTATTGCGATGATCGCAATTACTACCAGAAGCTCGATAAGGGTAAATTTATATTCAGTTTTTCGTATCATTCCATGTCTCCAATGAGTAATAACGTTGAAAATGCAGCTTTATTGTTCATATAGATAACACCGAGTTCAAGTTTGAGCTAGTTGGATATGACCCAGTTTATAGGAAAACCTTTGGATCTTACGGATTCAATTTTCTTATTCATATTGCTGTTCGGGAAGCGAGTTTGACGCTTAATCATATCCGGCTGTACCCAGTTCGGAGAATGCCATAGTTGAACCAAGCCGCCCATCGCGGCAGTTTACTTGTCCGCCTTCACCTGATGCCTAAAGTATTACTCCATATGGGGAAGTTCAATAGTTGGGCTTCCGTTTTGAAAGCAAGGAAATGCAAGCTGAATATCCGCCAGCTCTATAGAATGGGGTCCGGCCCGAATGGCTCTAAGTTAAGCACTCCTGCTCATTCCGCATCGTAACCGTACCGGGTGGGCTGACCGGACTGCCGGCAAAACTTGTCCACCTCTTTCTTCAGCTCGACCATCCGCAGCTCACGCCCGACCATGGCCTTGTTGAACGTCTCTAGTTCGGCGTTCGCTTTCGCCAGTTCCTCAGCGCGTTTCCGGAGTTGCTCCTCCGCCCGCTTGCGGTCGGTGATGTCCCAGCCGGTGCCCAGATAGGTGCCCGCATCCAGCCGGAGCACGGTGGTGATGTAGTGCCGGCCGGACTCGGGGCGGTAGACCTCCTGCACCTGCAACTGACCCGTGTCCATGGCTTTCTGAATGGCAGGGAGGTGCTGCTCGGACCATGTTCTCCCGAAGATCTCGCTGGATGTCTTCCCGTGAATATCGTCGACGGACGACACACCCAGGATGCGCAGGAAGGCGGGGTTCGCTTCGCGCAGCCGGAGCTCGACGATGCGTCCGCTTTCATCCCGCTGGACCTCGTACACGGTGACCATCTCCTCGATGTTCTCGAACAAGTTCCTGAACTTCGCCTCGCTGGCCCGCAGGGCCTCCTCGGCCCTTTTGCGTGCGGCGATGTCGTTGCTCAGGCTGAGGTTCAGGCTTTCCAGTTCGGAGTTCAGCTTGAGGACGCTGTCGTTGCTCTGTCTCAGGTTCCTGTAAAGGATGTTCTGGGGGGTGGTAAGGACGGTCTCCACGAATCCGAGGTATATGAGGTAGAAGGAAGCTATCTGGAAAAAGTGGCCTACCCCGTTCATTATTCCGAAGGGGTCAGTATACAGGGTGAATACCAGCCCGGTGGCAATGGAGAAAACAAGCGACAGGGCGATGATTCTAAGTATCCGGGCGTCGAAAGCATGGCGATTCAGGAGAAGCAGCCCCAGACCGCCCAGAAGCATGAGGCAGACGACGTAGTCGCTGTAGACCTTGAACGCCGTAAGCCCTGTGCCATCGATGTAGGTTGTCGGAAAGTTGCGCCAGAGGAGCACGGAAAGCAGCACCAGTGCGACACCCAGCATGTAAGCCGCAAGCACCAGGACGGGATATACCTTCCGCTTTATGAACAGCGGCGCCAGTAGGAACGAAACCCCCAGCACATACCTGCTGGCTATATAAAACGTGGGGCCCAGGTTGCCGTACTGGGGGAAAATGCCCATGCCCTTGTTGCCGACAAGGTGCATGAAGTCCAGCAGGGCGAAGGCTAGAAACGCGATGGAGATAAGGAGATAGTAGTTGTTGTCCAGGTGTCTCCGGCCATTCCAGACAACGAGGAAAACGCTGCCGGCTATGAAGACAGTGAGCATGTCGGCGATGCTGTGGAATAGCGGGTAGTTGGCCCGGCTCACGAGGTAGAGGAGTACGGCCAGAGCAAGTCCTATCGACGCCATCGCCAGGAAATATCTGTACTGATGGTGCACCCGCAGCTGGGCCGGGTAATCCTGCGACTCCATCTGTGTTGGTGGCTTGCTCATGCGTAGACCGTTTTTTCGGTTACGTCACATATGCCCACTGGCCTTTGCTCCAAATGCCTGTTCCCCCGGGCAGAAGCGGCACACGCTTCAAGAGGCAGCATTATGCCTCGCAAGGGTACGTCCACAAGCACGAACTGAAGTGGTGAAGATTTCACGTTCAGCGCCGTGACCGTGGAAATGGCGACGCCAAACTGATATTTCCGGTACAACGTCTCGAAATTGTTATTCATGTCATCCTCTCTCCCGCGTCCGGGCTAATATGAGCTAACGGGTGGTCCACCGGTATTGTATATATGTTGAACCAAACCGCCCATCGCGGCAGCTTAACTTGTCCGCTTTCACCTGATGCCTAAGGTATAACTCCATATGAGGAAGTTCAATAGTTGGCCTTCCGTTTTGAAAGCAGGGGAATGGAGGGCATGGTTTTGCCTTTGGCAAGCATCGCCTTGCCCAGCTAAGGCCGTGTCCGCTCTTCCGGTCTCCATGTTTCAAGAATCAGCAGTGCATTGGCTCCGTATCTCCTGTTTGTGTTGACGGAACGCTGGCAACCTGCCGGCATCTTTATCCTTCCATAGGATCGCGGAGGCTATAATAAAATAAAGTGAACTGTCTTTTTATATTGAACCCCTGCAGCAATGAAAATTCAATGTTGGATGTTTGAAGTTCAATTTAGGCCTGTCCTGTTCTGTCCTGAGCGTATTTGAAGTAGCTTGTCGAAGGACGCCGGTGCTACACCCGCTTTTTCCGGCATTCCATCGGGGTCATGCTGAATGTCTTCCTGAAGATCCTGTTGAAGTAGCTGATGTCGTCGTATCCGAGTTCAAGTGCGATGTCCTTAATCTGGCGTGACGTGTCTTCTACATTGCGCCTGGCGATCTTCATGCGTTTCTCCTGGACGTGCCTGCCCAGGGAGATTCCATTCTCCCTGGTGAAGATCCTGTTGGCATGCCTGGCGCTTAGTCCGCAGCATGATGCGATCTCGTCAAGTGCCAGGTTCCGCGAAATGTTCTCGTCGATATACGAGTTGATGATGCGTAACGCAAGCTCGGAATCGTTCCTTTCGGCGGGATAGTCCTCGGAGAGGAAAGGCAGGTATTCCCTTATGAAGCAGAGCTGGAGATCCTTGATGAGCAGTGACACTCTCTGTGTCTTCAATGCGCGGTCGGAACTGAGCTCCTCGAACAGTTCTGATTGGGCTTTGTTCAGGGCAGGGGTGCCGGAAAAATGATATCCTGCCTTTTCAATCTCCCTGTTCAGCCGCTGGATTGGCCATGACGACTCCCTGAAGCATTCGGCCTCGAATAGGAATCCCAGGATCACGGTCGGAGGATTCAGACAGGTCCTCCGGTGCGCCTGTCCTGCCGGGATCAGCACCCAGTCCTTACGCTTGGCATCTATCTCAATGATCCTGTCCTTGATCCTGTACTCCATTGTTCCGAGGTTCATCATGGAGAGCTCGTAGAAGGTCTCGTGGGTGTGGACGCCGGTGGTCTTGACGGCGGTATCGGGGGTTTCATGGAACATGTCCGTCCTGAATTCCCAGTGTCCGATTCGCAGGCGATCCCCTTCCTTCAGGGCGGATGAACAGATTGAATTGTTGCTGCGGCGGGATGCAGGTGTCATGTTCATGGCAGTTCCAGTTTTCAAATTCCAAGCACCCAAACTAAAGTTTGTACTCCAACGGCCATTTCCAATTCCACCGTTGTCTGTCAATTATATGTTGGAGTCCAAGCTTTAGCTTGTCTTCAATCTTTGATGAAGGAAAATGTCTGTATAATCTTATTATGGAGTTAAAATAACATTTATGTTTACATATGCAAATAATGGAAGGATGGAATGTCCGGCAAGTGCTATAAATGTCCAAAAAATCCTATTGGCATCCGGGCGGGCAGATATTATTTATAAAGGATAAACAGAAAGGGATTTCATGATGTTCAAGAAAAGTTTTTCAACTGAGATAGGGCGCACCAATCCAGACTTCATTGTCCATGTGCCGAAGAATATTGAGAAGGGGGACGACTGCGGCAACGAGCATTTCCTGGTTTTCGACATGAAGTACGGGACCCTTGGGGCGGTATGGACCCAGAGCAGTTTCGAGGGCAGGGCAGACCAGCGGATCGTGTTCAGCAGGAGTTTCAACGGGGGTATAACCTGGCAGACCGCCAGGACCATAGCCGGAGGAAAATCTGACCCGAAGACCGGAAGCGGAATGTGCAGCTGGGGTTTCCCCATCCTGACAGCTTCAGGAAGAATCTATGTGTTCTACAACAAGCACATTGGCGTCAACGACATATTCTGCCATACAACTGGACTGATGGGCTGCATCTACAGCGTCGACAATGGAGTGAGCTGGTCTGAAGAGACCATCATCCCGATGCCGCATGACAAATGGGACAACCCCGATGATAAGGTTCCGGCCAACTGGATCGTATGGCAGCGACCTCTTGATCTCGGCGATGGCAGGCATCTGGCAGGATTCACGCACTGGGTAAGTCCGAAGGTGCGCCCTCCGGCCCCGCTCAAGGCATGGTGGTCCGAGGAGGCCGTGATACAGTTCATGAGGTTCGAGAACATCAACGACGATCCGGAGCCGCGCAACCTCAGCATAAGCAGGCTTGCGTCCGGAGATGCCGCGCTCCGCGCTCCGATTCTGGGGTATCCGCATGTGAGCTGCGCACAGGAACCGTCGCTGGTGCATCTTCCCGACGGCGGAATATTCTGCTCGATGCGCACCGCCACGGGAAGTCCGTGCTTTTCCGTTTCACGGGACCGAGGGGAGACATGGACGAAGCCCGAGATTCTAAGATACAAGGACGGCGGTGTGCCTCTCATGCATCCGGTAAGTCCGTGCCCGATATATCAGATTGGCACTGGCGAGTACGTTCTTACTTTCCATAACCATGACGGGCATTTCGGCAAATGGGGTCCGGCTGAAACGACTTTCCACAGGCGGCCGATCTGGTTTGCAAGGGGCGAATTCAGGAAGGATGCGAAGCAGCCGGTATGGTTCTCTGATCCGCTCCTGCTGATGGACAACGACGGTATTCCTCTGAACAATATTGACGGCAGTCCCGGCAGGACGGATCTTGCGATGTACGCAAGCCTGACCATCAGCAGCGGCGAGCCGATCCTCTGGTATCCCGAAAGGAAATTCTTCCTGCTCGGAAAGAAGATCTGGCGTGAACGGCTGGAGATAATGGAAGTGGACAAGAAGTAAAATCCATTGGGTGGATGAATGGATGTCTGGATGATTGGGTTGAATTCAAAGAAGCAAGGAAAATAACATGATTAAGAGTAATGGATGGTACAGGCTAAAGTCCTGTCTACTATACGCATTTCTCAGGAATTTCATCGAGAGGGCATCTGTATTTGATTTTGAGTCCGTGTTTGTTTACAACCTGAAGGGTTGTCAGATAGTAGCCGGAGGTCGGAGCA
>MHBI01000111.1 GCA_001804815.1 Lentisphaerae bacterium GWF2_50_93 | reverse complement strand
GCACAACATGTGCCTTGACATTATGGAAAAAGATCCCAATTCAGACCTTGCGCAGATGTATGGCAATGCGGTACTGCTTCCGGTCGGCAGGGCCTCGGCCTACACACGCCGAATTGCGGCGGCAGCAGGCAGGGACAAATTACTCGGTAGCATCCAGTGGCTCGGTGTCTACAATACGAAGCCCGATTATTCAATCCAGCTCTTCGGCTACGCCCTTCCGCAGATAATGCTCGGTGCAAAGGCCTACGAAAACTACCGTATAAACTACATGTATGACAAAGGCTGGTGGCCGAACGCCATCGAGTGCCACAAGATGATACGCATCCTCGAACAATGGGGGATACGCGAATCCGATACACCTGACACGACCTGCCTTCTCCTCTCAAGAGCCTCCGAAGACTGGTGGCGCACCAAGCTCGAAGGAATGTGCGGGGAACAGGCTGGCGGCGACGTATCCTTCAACCTGCTCTACGCCGGAGACGACATCAACAAGGCTGCAACTAAAACCGCAGGCAGCGAAAGGGATCGAGTGCTGAAGATGGACGCACTCCGCGGAGTCGGTGCGAAGCTGGCGATGGAAAGCATGCTTTGTGAAAATGGCATTCCCTACAAGGTGGCCTTCACCGACCGCATGGACAACCTTGAAAACCTCAAACGGTTCAAACTGCTCGTAATGCCATTCTCGTATTCGCTGTCGAAGGATGCGCTCAAAAAGATAACTGAGGCCGTTGACGCTGGCACGAAACTTATCGTATTCGAACAGCTTGCGCCTGTCGACGAGTTCGGCAACCCGTATCAGGAACCGCTTCTCAAACAGCTTCTCGGAAATAAGAATGTCGTCTACGTCAAGGACAATCTTGCTGCTGTAGGTAATTCCGACATCAAACGCGCCGAGTACGTGAAAATGATGGACGGAATCCTTGCTCCAAGCGGGTATTCCTTCAACGCCAACGGTGCTCCGGTCGAATGCATTGTGAGCTGCCTGCCGAAACAGGAGGGATTCCTGGTCTATCTTGGCAACTGGAGCACGAAGAAGGACGAACTTGTCAAGCCGGTCATCTCCCTACCCTTTGAAGATGCAAAATACAAGGCCGAGGCGTATAGCGCCGTGACGAAGACTCTCAATGACCTTGATCTGGCAGGGAACCCTGGCGCTTTCGATGGCAAGTCCTTAAAGAGCTTCTCGGTGGATCTTGCCCCTGGCGAAGTTAAGTTGCTGCGTATATACAAGGCGAAATAAGAATGTTTGAAATTAAAAATATCTTCGTGAAGGAAGATAGGGAGAAATACTTGTGAGAGAAGATTTCTCAAACAGCTTGGTCAAGTCAGTGAAGGCTCTACGGCATAGCCGCAGAGCCTTCACACTCATCGAGCTCCTGGTTGTAATTGCGATCATCGCAATCCTGGCCGCGCTTCTTCTGCCTGCGTTGACGCAGGCCAAAAGGGTCGCAAAACAGGCCTCCTGCGCAAACAGCCTGAAGCAGATTGGTATTGGCATAGGGCTTTACGCATCGGACTTTAATGATTATTTTCCAGTCCAGGCAGGGTCTCCAATTCCGACGGGAACTCGGATGAAAAATGCCATGCAATACAACGGAACATGGTATTCGAGTACAGGCAACTGTGGTTCATGGAGCAACTATTGGGATGATGTGTTGGTTTATCTTTATTTCAAGGAAGACGGGCAGATTTTCAATTGTCCGGCAGACCCGGGCGGGGGCCAGCCCGGTAATGACGTCACCCTGAGCGCAAGGGGCTGGGGATTGTCCCTTTGTGACTATCCGGCGTACCGAGGACCATCCTATGGAGTCCAGGCTGTTCACTCCTATTTAGGGCTTACCTATTATGGTCCTTTTGGTTCAAGTTATTTTCGTGGCTTCAATTTTCAGCAGATTATGAAATACAACCAGGCAAATCTGATGTTGATTGCTGATTGGCAGAGACCATACGCCAGCACATTTTATTCCCAGGTGAATAGTGATCGGACTGTAAATATTTATCTGAACGGCGCTACGCACGGGCGTTCAATGAATTATGTCACCCCTGACTTGTCCGTGCATAGCGCGAGCATCAGAGAGATCAGTGCTTCCAATGAATACTGGATGCCGAACTACCACCCATGAAGGATCTGAGAATTATGATTGCTAGCACTGAAAAACATGGAAGTCCGTGCTGGCCCTTGCGCTTGTCAGGGATGTGCAGGCCGCGCACTTTTACTTTAATCGAACTCCTGGTTGTAATTGCGATTATCGCAATTCTCGCGGCCATGCCGCTGCCTGCCATGAAAAAGGCGAAGGATAGTGCGCAAGGCGTGCTGTGCCTGAGCAATCTGAAACAGGTAGGAACGGCAAATGAATTATATGTATGCGACTACAATTCCTCGCTGGTCAACAACGCCCAGTGTTTCGAGACAGTCGCTCAAAGCTGGTCACAACGTCTGCTTACATATCTCAATTATCGGAATGAGACATGCTGTACGACAGGTGTTTTCCTTTGCCCAACGCAGGATAAGGTGACTTCAGCCGGCAAGCCTTATGCTTCCTATGGTTTGAATTTACAAGGCCTCTACTATCATGGATATTATACTCCAGGATGGTCGATGGGTGCCTCTGGATGCTACAACTATCTTGCCCAGAAAGTGGTTCATCCGTCGTCATATGTCGTCGTCGCCGACTCCAATGTCAGGGGTATCGGATTGCAGCCTGCTCACGGAGCAAACTATCATTGGCTGATAAGCTACAGCAATTATGCCGAGGATGTCAATCCGGTCAGCGCCCATAGCCGCGGAGGGGATTTTCTCTGGGCGGACGCCCACGTCTCTTATCAGCCGAACAGCAAGCTGCGCAAGAATGAATGGTTTTGGTTGCAGCACTCATGGAAAGGATGTAATACAAATCATGGGTTGGTTGTCGATTATGAACGGTAAGCAGCGCATGTCGGAAAAAATGAAAATAACAGGAGTATATCGATGAGAGGAATTAGAATCTTGATGATGATTGCAATACTGTTCTCTGCAACGCAATGGGCAGTGGCGCAGGACCAGAAAAAGACGAAGGATGTGAAGGAACCTAAAAAGGCTGCGGTTGGAAATGTCGTCACCGCAAAGGCAGTGCATCAGCCGATACCCGTTCCGCTCAAGAATGGTGATTTTGAGAGCCCGATGTCAAAGGGCAACAAGTGGGCTGGCTGGTCTTTGCCGGAAGGTGGAGATTTTAAAGTTATAACCGATGCGCATGGCGGTAAGCAGGCGATTCATATTGGCGTACCGTATCCATATCTTATACAGGAAATCGATACCTCGTCCCTAAAGGGGAAGTTCTTCGAGGTTTCTTTCTATGCAAAAGGGACAGGAACGCTGGGATGCTGGAGCCACGATAAAACAGGTTGGACGCTCCAGGGATATGGAGAACTGCAGCTTTATCCTGAAGGATATGTCAAATATGTCCTGCGTGACAAGAACCCCATAAGTGCTGACAAGATGGAGTTGTTTTTTGGCAAAACCTATGATTGCTGTCTGGATGATGTAAGTGTGGCGGTCTGGGACAAGCTGCCTGAGCCTGGACCTCATGAAACCGGTAACTATGATGTAAATAAAAATGTTCCTCTTCCTCCGCAGTATTTTACTGGGAATGGCGAGATTCCTGAGGGGATGGTGAATATCGCCCCCTATGCAAGCATACGCACAACGCCTTTCGTTCCCGGAGCCAACCGCATTGTCGATGGTTACATGGGCTCTGCCGCCACCACCTGGTGTCATATGGTCGAATTTTCCTTTGACAAGCCACAGACGGTAAGTTCTGTCCGCATCGGCCTGCCTGCCAAGGAGATATTTATTTTTGCCGACAAGGACGGCAACGGGAAATATATTCCTCTTGCCATAGACACTGAATCTTGGTCGTTTGGATACTGGGGGCGTCCTTCGTGGCCATGGTACCACAAGGAATTCAGTCCGCCGGTGAAGGTGCGCTCAATCCGCTTCTACAACGTGGGGCACGAGGTCCAGATACTGTCGGCGAAATCCGATGCCGCCGCCCTGGTCGAGGCCAACAAGGAGAAAATGCCGGATATTCCGGAGATGGCGTCTGGTGCCGCCGTCGCCACTCCCGAGGCGGCCCGTGACGACCAGATCCTGGTCGGATTCACGATAGAACCGTGGATGTTCAACTCGCAAAGCGAGATAGACAAGGATGATAATCCGAAGAGGCCTTTGAAGGATTGGGACGGATGGAAAAAGCTGATCGCCGACTACAAGGATATGAAGGCGAACTTCATACTGCTTTTCCCCCCTCAGACATGTATTGAGCCCCCCAAGGACGCGCCTAGGAAAGGCACCTATCCTTCAGCCGTGCTCTGGCCTAGCAAGGCATGGTACCGCAGCTGCCAGAAAAACATCCTTGCCGAGATCTGTGCGTCCGCGCATGAGAACGGTATCAAGGTGTTTCCGGTTTTCCGCGACTACGCGCTCAACGAAGGCGCCACCGTCAGCGAGCTGAACAAGGAGATGTTCGATTCGGGCGTCGATGCCATTCCCATGAGCCATGACGAGCAGATGTTTTCCATTGGCGGAATTGGCCAGAAGCAGGAAGTAAAGCCTGGAATGTCGCCAGCAGAAAAAAACAGAGTTGAAGACAATAACAGAAGACTTGCAGATGAAGTGGCTAAATTTGACAAATTGAACCAGCTTATCACGGAAGAAGCGAAAAAATTGCCAGAGCCTGAACGTTCGATCAAAATGTTTAACTCCGTTCTCAACTATCCGACTAAACAAAGTGATGATAGTTTCCGCAGGCTCGTACTATTGCGCTATGATGCATTTGGAGATGCGATTGCAAAGAATGCAGCAGCCACGCGTGCTGTCAAGCCTGACGTGCCGACTTTCTCCGCGTTCACCTGCACCGAGGAATTGAAAAGCAGCAGAATAGAACACTTCAGCGAAAACGATGTTGTTGGTTTCAAGGCTGGTATAGATATGGTTGGTGGAACCAGCGGATATTTTACGATAAACGACAAGCTGGGTTGGCCTAAGGCGTCTTATTACACGCAAGTCTACCGCGCATGTACTCCGAAACGACAGTCAATGCACACCATGAATCTCGCATGGGGATACGGATTCTTCGGAGATCCCAAGAAGAATCCTCTTTGTGAGGATGTTTATCCTCCGGTAGCATATATCGGAAATACCCTTGCCGCAGTTTTCAACAAGGCGGTTGCACTGGATTTCTGGCGCTACAAACCCATGGAGGAAGTCCCTTTAGGAAAAGAATCCATAAGCGAAGCCTTCCACATGACGGATACGGCTTCCGCCTGGGGTGCGAAGAACGCCTCCATTCCGAAGGATGTACTTTTTCTTCGTTCACGAGCTTCCGAAGACTGGTGGGGTCTCCGCGTCGACAATGACAAGAATGAAAAGGACAAAAGCATAGCCGACAAGGGAGTCGACCAGGCGCAGTGGCTTGGAAACCTGCTCATCAGGAACGCTTTCCCATTCGAGCTCTACTGGCAGGATCAGCCGCAGGCCTACGAGCCGGTGATTGACAAGTTCAAGGTCATCGTTTTGTCATTGCCATACTCTGTCAGCGATGCAGAATTGAAAGTTCTTGAAAAAGCGGCATCGGCCAATATCCCGATCATCGCAGTCGGCGCAAGAGGTGAGACCGACGGCTTTGGCGACAAAAGAACGGTGCCGGCTCTTGATGCACTGATCAAGGCAGGCAAGATCCAGGTCTTCGACAAAGACATCCAGCACGACGGGAACTTCCGAAGCACCGAGAATGAGTTCGTCTCCCTGCTGGACAAAAATATAGGTCATGAAAAACGATCCCTCATGCTGAAGCGTTATGGCGACAAGGACGTGCAGGCGGCCATGCTCGAGATCAAGCCGGACGAAAAGCTTGTGTTGCTTGTCAACTGGAGCATGTCCGAAGCCACTGTGGACCTGGGGATGAACCTCCCTGCAGGCAAGGACTACAAGCTGCTCTACCGCGACCGCAAGGGGACATCAGAGATGTCAATCGGAGGCAAGACATCCCTGAAGGAAGCCGACCTGCGGCAGTTCCGTGTAAAAATGAAGAATGGGGACGTTGGAATTCTTAGAATATTTAGGTAGGATATATTTATACAAAGGAGATAATAATGCATATCGTAAATAGCAGTTCTGCGCGGAAATCAAATCTTAGGGTAGTGCTCAATTGTTTGAGATTCAATGGCTCGCTTTCGGCATCTGATATCGGAGCGCTCCTGAATGTTCCATCTGGAACTGTTTCAAGGGTATCAAATTATCTTCTGGAGCGGAAACTCATAAGAGTAGCCAAGGCAAAGAAGAACAAGAGTGTCGGGAAGCCGCCAATACGCCTTGAATTGAATCCGGACTATGCGTTGATAGCCGGATTGGAACTCAATGAATTGTCGACAAATATCCTCCTGAGCGACTTCAAAGGAAAGGTTCTCCTCAAGAAAAGCCGTCCGACGAAGAAGTCACTGGAAGATATTCCTTCTAGCTTGTCTGAACTTATCGAATCGTCTGTCCGTGAATTGGGGCTTCCGGATATTCCTCTCAAGGGCGTAGGTATTGGAGTGAGCGGCGGAGTTTCAAATGACAACCAGAAGGTGATGTGGAGTTTTTTGCCGAAGGATTACGAACTGCCACGCATGCTGGCTGAAAAATTAAAAGTGCCCGTGAACATAGATAATGATGCGAACCTGGCCGTCATCGCAGAGAAGATGTTTGGCAAAGGCAAAACCCATGAAAATATTTTATGCCTGCTGGACAGGGGGTGGGTTGGCCTTGGCATCTATCTGAACAATCAGATTTACCGCGGCAAGAACAATGCGGCAGGAGAATTGCTGGCACACGTCTCGTCAGGGACAAGCGTGCCTGTCGGTAATCTTTGCCGTACTCCGTTCATCGAAAGTTTCGGCCTCGAAAGCATGATGAGGGAAACCGGTTATCTAGATTTTTCTAAATTTCCGTCAAGGGGAAAGGTTATAGAATTCCTTTCAAAAAGAGCTGAGGACAACGACAATGCCGCAAGGAATATTCTTGAAAAAGAATGCATGCGGTTTTCCGAGGCTCTTTTCCGGCTTTCCGTCCTATTCGATCCTGATCTGCTTGTAGTTGCCGGGGATATCTGTTCCGCCGGTAAATTGGCGGAGGATAATATAAAGAAGATGCTTGCTGCTAAAACTGCAGGGATTTCAAAGGTCACGCCTGAATTCAGTTTTAGCTATCTGGAGGAAAACAATCCTGTCGCGCTTGGCGCTGCATTCCTATCAATAGGAAAACTGACGGACTCGCTGATTGAAAATAATTGCGTTTGATATATAAAAAGGCTTGATCATGAGATTATTCTATCCTAATCATGAAGAGAAGGCATATCGGATTGCGGCAGACGCTTTTGCCGAATACTGGCTGGAAATAACCGGTGAAATACTAAAGCCTGAACCGGTTGCAGGCCAACTGCCTTCCGAGGGAGATTTGATTCTGATTGGGGCCGACGGTGCAAACGATTTCACACATCAACTGGTTAAGAATCGCAGTATAGGAAGCTTCGATATCCGCTATGGTTCGGATGAGTATCATATGCTTTCCATTTCTGAAGGGAAAAGGGATATTCTCGTTCTTGCCGGTGGTTCCGGAAGATCAAGCATATATGCGGTCTATGATTTTTTCCGATTGCGCGGGAAAGTTGAATATTTCTGGGATGGCGATATTTTCCACTATCGAGGACCAGTTGACGTAAGAAATCTTGACCATGCGGAAAGGCCTCATTTCAGATATCGTGGACTGCGCTATTTCGCCCATCGCGGTGCTCATCGCTTCTTTCCGGAAATGTGGGATCTTGATGACTGGAAGAAGGAGATTGACTGGATACTGAAAAGGCGTTTCAACCTTTTTATGCTGCGCATAGGCATGGACGATTTGTTCCAGCGTGCTTTCAATCTTCCTTATCCCCCGGAAGATCAGGCTGATCCGGACGATTCCATGCTGCCGCATGGGAGGACGGCGCTTTGGACGCTCAGGCGCCGTGGGAAATTACGCGAGGAAGTTATGGCTTACGCCCGGAACCGGGGCCTGATTCATCCGGAGGATACCGGTGCCATGTCTCACTGGTACACGCCTGCTCCATCATCATTTTTTGAAAAGCATCCTGACCTGCCGATGCTTGGGAATGAGAAAACTCCGTGGTATGCACAGAAAAATGTCGCTGTCTGGGATATTAAGTCCAAGCAGGCCGTGGACTTGTATTGGCAGCTTACCGAGGCCCATATACGTGAATTCGGCGGCGGACAGCCCAGGATGTTCCATACAATAGGTCTTGCAGAACGGCTTTACGGGGAGACTGACGAGGAAAATCTTCAGTTGAAGCTATTTACGCTCCGGCGCACCCAGGCACAGGTACGGCGTTTTTATCCTGATACTCCACTGCTTATTGCCGGCTGGGATCTGGCGATGTGGTGGAAGAGCCATGACGTAAAGGCGCTGTGCGAGGAGCTTGATCCGTCCAAGACAATCATCCTTGACTACAATGCCGACCAGGGAGGACGCAGTACTTTCAATGACTATGAGACTTTCAAAAGATTCCCATGGATATTCGGAATGCTCCATTGCCTGGCCTTCAACAACGAGATGCGTGGAAACTACAAAATGCTGTGTTCTCGTCTCGCTGAAGCGGCATCGGATGAAAAATGCCTTGGTTTCGTGCTCTGGCCTGAACTCTCCCACAGCGACACATTCGCAATAGAATTTGTTGCTGGGAAAAGCTGGGATCCCACACGCCTTTCGGCATCCGAGCTTGTTGATGATTTCTGTTCCAGACGCTATCCTGTGGAGCGTAGCAAGGCATGGAATGAAATATGGAAACGCGCCATCCGTATCACGGGATTGGTGCAGTGGGGCGAGGGCGAATGGCCGATCACTGCGTTTGATCTGGAGTTCCATCACCGCCTTCTTGAGAGCGAACAGTTTACTGAACTCGTCCCGGAACGTATCGCCTACTACCGGAAGCGCTGCGCGGAAGTGGATTCGGAGCTTTCATGCATTGGAACGCTCTTCGATCTTATGGCCGCGCTTCCTCATGCCGCATATGATTCCCCGCAGGAAAGGCGTGATATGATTGACGTTGCCAGGGCGGAAATGAATCTGACTCTCCGGACGATGTTCATGGCGTACTGTGTGAGACTGGACGCATGGCGCGCCGGCCGGCAGAAGCCGGATGACCTGAAGATTGCGGAGGAAGCCATTCGGAAGATCTTCAGTGCGTTGGCAGATCTATTGGAGCAGAATGATGATTTTTCCTTGCGCATTTCGCTTGAAAAGCTGAAAATATTTTCTCCTTTGAATCCAGTCGCTGAAACAAAGCTTAAGGAAAATGCCTCCTGTTCCTATTGCCGCAATCAGACATCTGAAGTTGTCAGGCATCTTTACCTTCCTGAAATGGATGCTTATTTCAAAACTATGAACGAAAAAATTGCGCGAGATGATCGGAGCCCCTTTGTAAAATTCGAGACGGATCCCGAGGAAAAAGGTGATGTCTCAGGGTTCTGTGAGCTGCCGGTTTCAAAGTTGAAAAAAGAGATAGCGGGACGTTTTATTGAAACACCCTTGTCACAGATGCCCTTCCTCAAGGGGCCCTCCCGGAAGAATCTTGTTGAAGCACTCGGCGCTGTCAAGGAAGCGTTAAATGATTATTTCAATCTCGGTGGAGCAGCATGACGTGTTTTGCAAGGCAGGAGGGACGTTTCTGTGAATTATGAAATGAGATGTGAAGTTCCGGTACTCAGCGGTTATGACTTGGTTGTCGTCGGAGGCGGCCCTGGTGGTATTGCGTCTGCCGTCACGGCTGCAAGGCACGGTGTGAAAACCGTATTAATTGAACGTTATGGACAACTCGGGGGAATGGCAGTCGTCGGGGAAGTCCAGCCGTTCATGCCCAACCACATCAATCATAAGACCCTTGACAAGCCTTTCTATACGGACTGGCTGCGGGCAATGCGTCCGTACATGCCTGAAGATACACCTCCTTTATCGGCCGAGCTCGGCGAATGGCGCGACTTGCGCATATCCAAGGAGGCGGCTATGCTGGCTGCAGAGGATCTGTGCCTGGCGGCAGGAGTTAAAATCCTTTATCATCACACGCTTTTCGATGTGAAAAGAGAAAATGAAAAGTTGACGGCGGCCATATTGCACGGGAAAGATGGATTGTTGGCGGTCACCGGCAAAGTGTTCATAGACAGTACTGGCGACGGGGATCTGGCCGCCAAAGCAGGATGTGACTTTGAGTTTGGCGATGGCAAGGAAGATTGCCAGCCCATGACCCTCTGTTTCAAATTGTCGCACGTTGATGACGCCAGACGCCTGCCGGGAGACGAACTTACGCGACTTTTCCAGGAAGCTAAAAAAGACGGAACAATAACGAATGTGCCGCGTGACGGTGTCGGCGAATACCATTCGTTGAAGTCCGACATCGTACATTTCAATTCCACACGTGTCGCCGGAAAGAATCCGTTGAAGGCCGCAGAACTTTCCGAGGCCGAGATGGAAGCCCGGCGGCAGTTGCGCGAATTATTCCATTTCTTGCGCAAGCGTGCTCCAGGATATGAAAAGGCGGAGATACATTCTATTGCCTCAACTATAGGTGTCCGCGAAAGCCGCCGCATCATGGGACTTAGTTATCTGACAATCGAGGATTATGATGCGGTGCGCAAATTTCCCGATGCGATTGCACGCGTCAATTATCCTGTCGATATCCATAATTCAAAGGACGGTGGGTTTACATTCAGGCCGCTTCCTGACAATGACTGGTATGAAATTCCATATGGATGCATCGTCGCCAGGAATATGACCAATCTGCTGCTTGCATCACGCTGCATTTCGACGGATCATATCGTGAACAGCAGCCTTAGGGTCATGCCAGTGATCTGTTCACTGGGGCAGGCGGCAGGAATGGCAGCGGCAATGGCGGTCAAGGTGGGGAAGGACCCCTCAGCTCTTGATGGTAAAGCCGTGAGGGGGGGACTCATTGAACACGGTGCAAAGCTGGGCCCATTCGAAGTTGAAAATACAAAACGGACCAACTGGGATCAGCCATGAATAACTCAAGTAAAAACATGAAGTTCACTTTAATCGAACTCCTGGTAGTAATTGCGATCATCGCAATCCTTGGCCACAATTGGAGCGGAAACAGCAAAGGAATATTTGAAATATGAATTCTGAAACTGCAATACTCATGAGTACGGCCCTGTATTTTCTTGCCCTTGTCAATCCTGCAAGCAAGATCTTCCTCCTTTCGTCCATAAATCCTCCAATATCGCAGAAGAAACTCATGGAGATATCTTTTCAGTCGACAGGCGTTGCTTTTCTGATACTTCTGCTTGTGACTGTCGTTGGCAGCTTCGTCCTCAAGTCGGTTTTTCATGTTGAAATCTATTCGCTCAAGGTTGCGGGTGGGATAATTTTATTCATAATTGGCCTGCAGGCGGTGCGTAACGGCAGGTTTTATGAAAGCAGCCTGCACGGCAGCCTGTCAGACATCTCCGTAGTCCCGCTCGGTGCACCTCTGATTGCGGGGCCAGGAACAATCACGGCGGCGATATCCTACAGCTCTTCATTCGGCGTTGAACACACTGTGATCGCCTTGATCTTCGCCCTTATAATTAATTTGATGATGATGCTAGGCTCCGCATGGATAGCTACATTTCTAAACCGTTTCTATGCCATCGGCCCGATGATAAGGATCACGGGCCTGATCGTGGCGGCGGTAGCTGTGCAAATGATGTTGGATGGTGTTGGTGACTGGTATTCCAATTATCAGATTGGACATCTGGAAGCGCTCAAGAAGGCAATGTGAATTTAGTGAATTCATATTTGGATTTACACTTAAAATATACAAAGTAAATATAGGAAGGTTGCTTTAATGAAAACTCTCAAGAATTCGCATCTTCAGGTCGACGTTGATGAGGTATCGCTGACACTGTCCGTGCGTGATCTGCGGAATGGAAAAGTCTGGCAGATGAGCGAGGACGGTCCGGGCGACATCGGTGTCAAGGGGCACTGCGGCCCATATCAGACCTTCATGTTCCGCGAGGCAAAGCAGCGTGTATGGAACAGTATCTCCGAAAACATCCTTGAGGTGACCCTGACCGGCTGGCCATACACGGCCAACGTATGGTCGCCCCTCGGTTTCGGATTTGTGGTAAGGTTCACCCTCAGGGATGATGTCCTGTCTGTCGAACTCTCTCCCCACCGCAACGAGGCATACGAGGCGTCCATCATAGACAGTTACTATCCGCGCGGATTCCAGTTCCCTGAAAAGTCCAAAGGAGACCTGGTCCTGCCTTATGGTCAAGGCTGCCTTCTTGACAAGGACTCGAAGCTTGACCTTGACATGGTGCTTCCAGGTTATGTCGGTCCTGGTTTCGTGATGCCGTGGTGGGGCCAGCTCTGTAATGATGGTGCTGCCCTGATAGCACTTGCCAACACTCCAGATGATCTGGGATTCCGGATTCGTTGTGATGGCGGACGAGGCGGAGCCTCGGTCAATCCCTACTGGCAGGCAAGCCTTGGCGGCTTCAAGTACAAGAGGGTGATGAACTACAGGTTCCTTGAGAAAAGCAGCGTGATGGATCTGGCCAGGGCCTATCGCAAGCATGCCGAAGGACAGGGACTGGCAATAACTTTGCGGGACAAGGCGGCGGATCGTCCTACGGTTGACAGCCTCATCGGCGGGCCGCATATGCATATCTGGTTCATGTCGACGTTCTCCCAGTTCAATCATCAGTCGCGTGTGAATTTCATGCGTTTCTCCGAAGGACTGCGCCGTTACCGAAAACTTTGTTCCCTCGCTGGTGTGGGCAAGAAGGGTTTGGCCCATATTGACGGCTGGGGCCGCGACGGATATGACTACAATCATCCCGAAGTAATGCCCCCGGACATACGCCTCGGTTCCTGGGACGGATTGCGCAAGTTCCGCGACGGGATCAGGAAGCTGGGGCACACGTTTCTCCTCCATGACAACTATGTCGATTACTACAAGCACACCAAAGCATACAAGAACGATGAAGGTGTGTTGAACATGGACGGCATAAAACACGAGTCGACCGAATGGCTCGGAGGACCGCAGGAGTGGCTCTGTTCCACCAAGGCGCTCAAGTACATGCGCAATAATTTCAAAGACCTCGTAGAGAATAGATGTGATATTGATGGATTCTACCTTGATTGCTGGAGCATAGGGCATCTCAGGGAATGTTTCGACCATAAACATCCGGCAACCCGCACGGTAACGCGTAAGGCCTGGAGCGAGGCCCTTGCCTTTTGCCATGATCGCAACTACGTGGTCGGCAGCGAGTCGGGGAACGACTGGGCCGTACCTGTAATGGACTACTGCCACACCGTACAGCCCGATGTTATTCCACATATCCTAAACGGCAAGGTTTCCTCTTTCGGAAAAGCCATTCCACTCTACAACATGGTCTGGCACGACTGTCTCGTCTGTCCGGCATGGATAAACCAGGACCCTAGAACGGCCGCAGTGGTCAAGGACGGACTTGTGATTCCGGAACTCAGGGACCTCAGATTATGGGCTCTTCTCTGGGGTGGTCCGCCAGCCTTCCGGACAAAGACCATGTGTTATGGCAACTTTACCGAGAAGCAATTTGAGGAGGATGGCGCTTTCATTTCAAGTCTGAAGCCGATTTGGGAGTTCAACGGAGATGTCGGCTATGAACCGATTGTAGAATGGAAAATGCTTTCGGCTGATTCATCTTCACAGAAGACGGCGTTTGGAAATGGCTCGGAAGCTGAAATTGATTTCAAGTCCGGCCGCTACAAACTCAAATGCGGGAAGAAGAAAATAGAAGGAAGTTTTGGTTCAGAACGTCCTGGGAAATGAAAGGGATGAGAATTCATGAATCTATTGCGTAAAAAAAGGACAGGAATTATTGCGTTTTCAGCAATCGTCTCAATTTTGCTGTGTATTTCTAGCTCGGAGGTGAATTCCATGACGTGCAATATATCCAGACCCTATAGCGGGGAGAATGTGACTAACAAGATGCCATCGTTCTCACGTGTCAGGAATGATATGATATTCAGGAAAGGCGATGCGATTGAGATTTTCGCTTTTCCCGCCGGAAGGCCGATTTCATGTACATGGAGTCTAAGCCTGAATATGGTTTCTAAGCCATTGCTGAGCGGAGATGCCGAAACATGCATGGATCAGTCAGTCCGCATCCTGGTTCCTTCCGAAAAGCTTGTCCCTGGTTTTTACACTTTGAAAATCCATGTCAATCTTTCTGAAAGCAAGTTCCTGGATGGGGCAGCTGGGTTTGGGTATGAAATCGAAGGCATTAAATTCACGGAATCCAAACCTGCCGATTTCGAATCGTTCTGGTCAAAGGCCAAGGACTCGCTCTCAAAGATTCCATTGAATAAGGAAGAGATGTTTATTAGGGAAATGAACGACAAGGAAATTTCGGAATATAACATCAAGGAGGCGTCAATACCCGAGAAATACGATCCGCAGGGGGTGAAGGCGGAAACCGTGAAACTTTACAAGGTCAAGTTTGATTCGGCTGGTGGGATGAGGATGCATGGATGGCTTGCAGTTCCCGCCGGCGAGGGGCCGTTCCCCGGGATTCTCGTGTTGCCCGGAGCCGGATGCGCGAAAGTTCCAGCGCCGGTGGAACACGCACGTCACGGATATGTGGCTCTGATGCTTCAGATTCATGGAATGGATGTTGACCAGGAAAAATATGAAACTCCCAAAGCGTATTTGAAATGTCTGGGCGGAAAGCCTGAAGATGAGTATTATTATAATGTGATCCTTGGATGCGTGCAGGCCATTAACTATCTCTCCGCCCGCCCTGATGTCGATACTAAACGACTGGTTGTCGCCGGTGGATCCCAGGGTGGTTTCCTTTCAATAGCTACCGCCGCGCTGTGTCCGGAGATCAAGGCTTTGGCAAGTGCCATCTGCTATCACGGTTACTGGCCGTATCGTGACTGGGCTGAGTCAATGAAAAAAGAAAATTCAAACGGATCCGATACAGCGATTCCTCCTTTCAGCAGGACGGATCCACGGCAAAACTCCTTGAGCTATTTTGATGCGATGAATTTTGCCTCAATGGTCAAAATCCCAGTCATTATGGATGCGTGCCTGTGCGATGGTCCATCGCCAGCCGTTACCGTATACGCAGTTTTCAAAAGTCTTGATTCCAAGAGGAAGACAATCATGTGGAGTCCTGGAACAGATCACGACATCATGTTCAGCTTTGAACGTTTGGCTTGGAAATTCCTTGACGATGAACTATCGAAATGAGAATATGGAAATCAAAACTTCAGTTTTTCAGATAAACACATCCGCGAAAATGTATTGAGCACGATAACAACAGAGTCTGAACACCGAGACTGTATCCATAGCATTACACGATTGAAGTTATGGTTCGTATGGGACTGGCTCCGCAAGCATCCTGATGAAAATTTCAGGAGCATGCTCCGGAATCGCGTGGATATATTCCGCAAAACAGAATATTATGATCCTGTAAGAATGAATCAGGACTCTCCGGATTTCGATGTGCCTGGGTGGAGTGATGCTTCGATATTCGACGATCCTTTCTATCTGCCTCGCTGTCTGCGGATCCTGGCTTAACTCGCATCCGCGCTGGCTCGCTCTTTTCCCGCAGGAATGGACGGATTCCCTTAGTCCTGCAGATTGTTCTGTGCAATGGCATCTCGGATTCTGGGGACAGTTTATAACAGCCAGGGGAACATTTCATGAGCGCAATGCCGCAAAGTTCCGCGATTCGGGCCAGATGCCTTTCCCATATCGCACGGCGTATTGTACCTTCAATGCCTTGCGCACCCACCTCGACGCATTGTAAATAAGGCCCGTCCGTAAAAAGTATTTTTCGGAGTATACGTCCGACAAACCCACATCAAAGAGGGCTTGAAAAGTTGGGATGACGAGAATTGTGGAGAACTTCCAGAAGGGAATAATGACCTGATGTGGAAAACTATTTTCTGGGCTGGCAGTGGAAATGCCATGCAATCCATTCAGGAGGTCTTATGAGCAATGTTCTCATAGTTGATGATGATTCAGGAGTCAGAACGCTGATTTCCGCCATTATTCGACATAAGGACGGCTTCAATGTATCTGAAGCTTCCTCTGTCGCCGAAGCTGAAGTCTCTTGCACAGCCAACAAGTACGATCTTGTATTTCTGGATCATCATCTGCACGATGGAATAGGATGGGATATCGCCAAGATGATTTCACTCGATACACAGAAATATGGGAACCCCAGGATTATCGCCATGTCTGGTAGCGTCATCACAAACAATAATGACGATAGCCGAAAATATTATTCGCAGTTCATATCAAAGCCGTTCAATATCTCCGAGCTCAACTCCATAATCGAAGGGGTTCAAGCATAAGACTAACAACTCATTCCTGCTCCTCTTTCGATATTGTCCGAGGATACCTCTTGTAATAGCAATCTATGCATAAAACCTGATCGGCCATTCGAAATCTGCCTTGTCCAATTTTCAGTACTGTCCCGCAGATGGAGCATTTTTCCTCATAACCCTCTGCATCAACATCCTGACTACTCATCAGCCCCCATCCCCTTTCAAGTCTGATTCTTCCCAGAGTGGAATCATTCTTTCAGAAGAATGTGCACAAAGCGCAAAGAATTGTTTTTGAACACGAAGCCAAGCCCATGTTTTGGATTTCGTGTTTGAAAATAATCTGAATTCCACTCCTTCCCAAATTCGTTCCCGTCCGTGTAAGTCTGTGGCTAAAACATTTTCTCTGCGCGAAACAAGCATTCTTTCTTGATGGTTCCTCTAATAATTGATTAAACACGGCCTTCAAGTTTTATTGCACAGAATTATATTTGAAGCAGTTGTAGAACGAACAACTGCAAAATTGAGAAGATAATGTTCAAGAGTTATTTCGATATTGACTATCGTCTTGAGGAGATGGACAAGGCCGGAGACCCGCTCACGAGGTTGAACGAGGTTGTGGAATGGGAAAGCTTCCGCGAGGAGCTTGAGACCATACGCGAGGACGACAGGAAGAGCAATGCTGGGCGGAAGCCTTTTGATGCTGTTGTCATGTTCAAGATACTGATACTCCAGTCCTTGTACAACCTCGGGGACCGAGTGCCAGACGCCAAGACGATATAGCTCTACCGCGATCAGTTCGCGAAGGCCGACCTTGTCGAGAAGATGTTCAGGAAGTTCGACTGGCAGCTCAGGGACAAGGGATTTACTGCAAAGAGGGGGCAGATCATCGATGCATGACAGCAATGTCTTCGAGGAGCTTCTCGACAGGAAAAATAGCAGCCGTGATGTCTATGCTGACTCGGCGTACCGATCCGATGAGAAACTGAAGGTACTTGAAGAAAAAGGATATCGCGAACATATACAGAGGAAGGGTTGCCGCAACAAGCCTCTCACCGAATGGGAGAGGCGAGGCAACCATACGAGATCCAAAATAAGATCGAGGATAGAGCACATTTTTGGAGAGCGGATGGCCGTACGCCTTATAATAAGAAGTATAGGAAGAGTCAGGGCTGAAATTAAAATCGGTCTTAGGAATCTTGCATACAACATGTACAGACTCGGAACTTTGGAGGCCATGGCCTGATGAAAGTGGACGGAAAACAGAAAAATCGACCAGGAACCGGCAAGACAGAAGGCATCCTTGCTGGCTGGAACTGCCATAAAAATCGAAAACTTTATTTTGTAAATATGAAATCATTTTTAAAAACCAAATCTTTTAACAATCAACCTCTTAAAAGTGAATTTTTAGAGGTTGCCTTTATTATTTAACTTCCCAAAGCAGTCGGGACAAATCCGATATGACGGATATGTCATGCTGCCATCTTGAGCTTCAACTTCCGCCAGTTCAGACAACCTGTTGCACCAAGGACATATGAGCGATGGATATGAATCATTCCTGGAACTCTGGTTTCCCGCTGCCAATGATGCACGCTTCCTGTTTGTACGATATCGCAGAACCAGATATGCAAATGTTCCGCCGACGTTGATCAGGAACATTATCGCCAGCCATATCGACTTGTCATATGCTTTCTTCTCGTGCCGCATGCAATAGCCGAACATCCACATCCAGAATACCAGCGCGAATAAAGCAAGCATCAGAATCATCTCAACCATATTGAATTTCCCTTCTTGAATATTTCCTTGTTTAAAATCATGAACTAAGGTGTCTTGGTGCCGCCAGACAATTTCGGGGGAGTGAAATCACCGGACGGCACCTCGACATATGTCCTTTACAATGTCGCCAGATGAGTCCTCGAAGCACCGAATCATCAAGCAGAATCTTATTCCCATATCCCTCCAGTTATTTCCTCATCAGAACTTTCCCGGCTGTTTTCGTTGACAGCCTCAGCGCAGGCTTCTGTTTCATTGGAGCAGTCTGCCTCTTCGGTCCTGAAACTGAGTCCATGGCCTTGACGAACGCTCCCCAGGAACTGAAACGGCTCTCGGGGGCCTTGGCCGTCATCGTCCTGATGATGGGCACGAGATCACTGGTCAGGTTCGGAGGAAAGACCATCTTCTCCGATACATGTTTCTTGATCATGTCCTGTTCATCCGGAGCCGTAAAGGGGATTCTGCCGGTAAGCATCTCGTAGAATATTATCCCCAGCGAATACAGGTCGCTCCTCCAGTCGGCACGCAGATCCAGCGCCTGTTCCGGCGACATGTATGTCGGGTTCCCATGGAAATACGTGCGGCCGTGCTGCTGATTGCGGAGCTTCCATTCGCTCATTCCGAGCCCAAGGACAGCGGGCTCGTCGCTGTCGGAGAAAAGGACATTTTCCGGATTGAGGTCAAGATGGATGATGCAGTGTTCCGTCATCGCGCAGTCGAGAGCACCCGCTATTTTTCCTATGATGCCAATGGATTCCCTTTCACTTAAGGGCGCTTTCCGGGATATGCGGTCATCAAGATTGCCTTCAGGCATGTACGGCATCACAAGATAGCAGAAATCGTCGAATATCCCGCAGTCGAGGAAGTGGACTGCGTTTGTATGCGATACCCTTCCAATCTTCGGAACGAGATCCCTGAAATACAATTTCGCTTCATAGTCAGCTCTCTCCGAATATATCTCCAGTGCCACGGTGCGCTTCACCGCCTCTTGCAAAGCAAGATAGACGGTCGATCTCCCGCCTGCAGACAGAGTCCTTATGATCCTGCAGCCGTTTATTTCCATACCAGGGGATAATGACGAGGATGATTCAAGCTTGGAATGGGAAGCGGCAGGGATTTTCTCCTTTTCCGGCAATCCAAGATTCCTGAACTTGAGGGTTTCATGAGTCAGGCTCGCGCTGTTTCCAGAGGGCTCATGCCCCTTCTTTATCTTGCTGAATTTGATCATCGACGTGCTGGTCTTCTGGTATCTTTCCGGAGCGTCCACGCAGAATATGAATTCGGCGCCCCCGACCTTGATTATGTCTCCGTCGGCAAGGAACGCCTCTTCCCCGGACAAAGTCTCATCGTTTATGACTGTGCCATTGCTTGACAGATCCCGCAGAATGAACTTGTTCTCATCCGGATGGAGATATATCGCGCAATGGTTCCTGCTCACCAGCGGATCATCGAGAATAGTGAGATCGTTCTCGTTCGTACGCCCGAGACGGAATTCGGCCTTGTCGGCAACCGGTATCGTCTTCTTCTTTGAATTATCCTGGAATATCAAGTATGCCATAAACAACTTCCCTTTGACATAAACAGTTTGATTCTCATAATTCGTAATCCCTACTTTATTCACCGCGCGGAAATTTCCGCAGTTCATCTTCCTTGGAATTCTTAATTCCTATTAGTGTTACCGATTCATTTTCAGACCAGCAGCAATAGTCATATTTTCATCCAATCTGTTTTATGCCGTTGCCGGCGATTTTTCCCCGGACTCGGCATCTTCCGAGACGGACAGATTGACATCAATCTGGGTTGAATATCCGCGCTCGATGCGGCAGATTAGCCAGATGGCTCCGACCAGCAGGAAGTTCGTGGCAACCCGAGTGATTCCGAAAGCAAGTGCGCCTGTCTCCATGTTCATTGAGATTGACACCACGACTTCGGCTATCCAGATGCCGAAGAGGAGGAAATATTGGCTTCCGACAAGAAGCAGCACCCCATGATGCGGAATTCCATTACGCAAAGGCCTCCCCTCACGGGCGGCGGCGATGTCCAGACAGATGGACTTCTTCAGGACGATCCAGCACCACCAGGCCAGAATGGAAAGCGGCAACACCAGCAACCCATACCATTTGAAGGCAAAGGACGCATGCTTTGCCTGCATCCACCACATCATGACAGGGGTGCAGAGCACTGACAGCAACATCACTCCGTCGAAGAAAAGGAAGGATATTTTCAGCCATTTTGACTGCGGTCCAATCGTTGAAGTAATGGGCATCTCCTCGACTCCGTTCGGGCTCCAAGGCGCTGGCGGATGGAAATGCTTGTCCCCGCCCAACCGGAGCCATTCGACATAGACCAGGACTAGGAAAGCCGCGCTGATGGCTCCGAAGATGGAGACCCATATGAACATAAAGCGGTATCCGAAATCCGAGCCATGGCAGAACCATTTCGTCATGTCTATGAAAAGTCCCGCGAGAACTCCGGATATGGTTGTGCAGGTGGACCTGAGCATCGCCTGCGCCGAACAGAACTGTCCGAACCTGGATTGCGGGAATATCCTCATCTCGCAGGGCAGTCCGGCGGTTGTCACCAGTGCGGAAAGCAGGGTTCCCGCCAAGGCGCCCCCAAGTCCGACCCAGAAGAAGTATTCCCCCGGCAGCGTCACGAAAAGCCATACCCCTGCCACAATGGAGCCGATCACTCCGAAAACAGCTGAATACGCAGTGAGCCGCAGGGGATGCCAGCGGTCAACGAAGGTGGCCATGAAGATTATCGCTACCATCACGACAACTGAACTGATCGCCACTGTCTTGCCTATTTGGTCGAGAGTAAGCCCCATCTCTTGGGAAAAGAAAATCGAAAAGACGGCAATGCTTCCGGATATCGCTGCGAACGAGGTTGAAAGGAACTTCAACCAGTAGAACTTATGGGAGAAGGATTCCCTGAAGAAGGTCTTGAGTCCGCCCCAGCCCTTATTGTCCTTGTCGGCCTCGCCCTCGACCGGCGGATAATCTCCCTCCTTGACAAGCAGACACATCATCCCGAATCCGATGAAATAGAGAATGGACACACCTGTGAATATCTCCCGCATGTGCGAGTTGGCGTATTTGAAGATGAACCAGTTGTAGAGGGCTCCGGCACCGATGCCTACAATCCTGAAAGTCCCCATGAAGCGGCCAAGGAACTGCGCCGGGACGACATCGTTGAAGAGATACCAGAATACCGAGTTGACGAACATGTCGAAGAATTTGAACATGATTAGGAAGAGCGAGATCAGCCCTATGGTTATGGTCGCCGGGGCATGCTCCCGCATCGCCGGGGACCAGGACTGAAGCAGTTTGCAGATGTCGTCGCTCCAGCCAAGCAGCGCGAGGAACGCGCACAGGAACGGCATTGTCAGGATGATGAACGGTATGCGCCTCCCCCATTTGCTCCTGTAGCGGTCGCTCTTGAAGCTGACCCATGGGCAGATGGTCATATTGAGGACGCCGGGGGCGGCTGTCAGGATCACCCCCATCAGCCAGTTTGGAGCCCCGAGCCCCTTGAGTTTCAAGGGCAGAATGCTTGGCACGACTGTTTCCATCAGGGTGAAGCAGAAATCGCCCCAGAGCAGCCAGCCGAAGAGCATGGCAAGCCCCACCTTGGTGTACGTCAGTGTCCCGCAATGATAAACGTGCCCGCCGCCCGAAACAGTTTTTCCGGTTTCTAAAGTTTCCTGCTCCATTGCCTTCCTGATATTGTTCGCTTAAATATGAATTTTGCAAACCGAAATTTACCTGCTGCACAAGTTTAAGAAACTTACAACCTGCTCGATTAATACTTATCCAATTGCAATTGGAGATATTCCACAGGCTGGCACCGCTTCCGCCTTTCCAATACTTTAAGGTGCCGGTTGCAATTCCTTCATCTGTTTGATGCACATCATCAGGGATCTGGGCAGATGGAAGAAGGTCTTCCATTTACCGCCCTTATGATAATGAGTTGGCTCACCTCGCCTGTTCAGGTAAGCATACCACTCGCCGTGCTGCAAGTCCCTGAAATGAGCCCATGCCCACTTGTCAACCTCTTCGAATATTCCCAGGTATTCTTTTTTTCCGCTCAGTCGGTATGCGAAAAGTGCTGCAATTACCGCTTCATTGTGAGGCCACCACAATTTCATGTCCCACTGCAGTTCGATGTGTGGTTTTCCGAGGACATCCATGAAATAATATATTCCTCCGTAAACAGGATCAGATCCGAATTTATACAAACCTGAAATCGCTTTGCAGGCCTTCTCGATGAGCCTGGTGTCTTTCCGAGTTTCCGCATACTGCAGGACAAACCACATCGATTCAAGTCCGTGCCCGGGATTAATCATCCTTCCCTCGCATGAATCCGGATCAAAAGTTCCGTCAAGGTTTACATTTTCAAAAATCACCTGGTATTTTTCGTTCCAGAACTTTTCCATTACGGTGTCAACCGCGCGCCGGGTGTCGGCATCATACTCCTCTGTTCCCAGGTATTCTTTCATGACACCGCCAAGGTTCGCGAGAATCATATAACTTGCAAGGGATAAACGCTTCTGTTTCCCGGGCATGGCTTTTTCCCAGCGGCCTTTCGGACTGGATATCCTCGACATATAGGTGCGCATGGATGAATCAGCTTCAAGGCGGTATTTTCTTTCGCCTGTCGCCTTGTACATCGCCGCTGCCCCCATCGCTGCAAAGCAGTCAGAGAAAATACTGTATGGGGCCATAGATGGGTCGCCTCTGCGGTTGAGCGCGAAATAATAACCGCCATCTTCGGATTTCCCGTGCTTAACTAGAAAATCATATCCCTGACGAGCTATGTCCAGCCATGATTCCTTCCGGTATTCGCTCATGTAAAGCGTTGCGAACATGTAGACAATGCGCCATTGCATCCACATGTATTTTTCTGTATCGTAAACCGAACCGTCACGGTCAAGAGACGTGAAATAACCACCCATTTCCCTGTCGATACAGTTTTTCTCCCAGAACGGGACCACCGATTCTAGAAGTTCCTTCTCGTAACGGATAATGGTTTTATTCAACTTCGTCATAAAAAAATTCTACCTCAGCCTCCAGCAACATCTGTTCGGAAGACGTAATATTGTTTTCTTTATTAACTCTAACTATTCACTATTCCGCACCGGGAGCAACGGTTCCTGCATTTACTTCCGTCACTGCAATTTTGTGGACTATCTGCATTTCGCTTGATATTCCTGGGAGAATCCGTCGGTAATATTCGCTGTTCTTACGACATAACAGACTTCGTTTCAGTTGACGCAGTCCGAATGTTGCCGCTATCCAGGTATTGGTCCAGCCAGATTCGACACACCAGGCTCCCCAGCCATTGTCCGCTGAACTGCCGAAGAACTCCCAGAGTTCATCATCAAATCCCCGCATCCAGCAACCATCGAGATATTGATGGCTGGCTGAATTCACTTGTATACGGTACGGGAAAGCAATCCTGAGCGGCATGGACACGATCTGGATAAGTTTCTCGCCGTCTTTCCATAATTTCCTGTTACGCGCCATATGTCAATTTTCCTAGGTTCCCTTTATTCAATATAAGGCAGGAAGGCACCTAGCTTTTTAAGCTTATGCTGGAGCTCTGAAACATCAATACCTCGAATATCCCCAGATGCATTCGCCAATGATGCAGCAACTCCTGCAGCCTGGCCAGTGATGAAACAACCTGGCATAACGCGGATTGAGCTTTGCAGGTAACGGTCGGCACTAATGCAACGTCCGGCAGTCAACAGATTGTTAAATCCTTTAACTGTCAGAATCCTATATGGGATCCCGTAACTTTCTCCCGATTGATATTGCAAAGACTTCATCAACCGTTCGAATTCATTCTGATCTTTTTGACTAGTTGTTGCAGGGTGAATATCAATAGGATACGAATAGCGTCCGATTTCATCGTCAAAGACTTGTCTTGCTTTATAGTCCTCCAAGTTCAGAACGTAATCACCGACAATGCGTCGGGATTCACGTATTCCAAGCAGGGATGCTGTTCCAGTCAGTTCAACATTTTCATAGCCAGGTATATACTCTTTATAATAACGCTCAAATTCAACTGCTTGCCTGCGTCCTTCTATTAAACCATCAGTCAATGATTTCTCGTCCAATGGATTAAGATCAAACAGATGCCCCATGTTTCCGCCACCCAGGGTTCTACCTGTTTGATTGATTCCTGTATGATGAGGGTCATTATTTCTGAATATGCCGTCATCAAATGCCTCAAATAGAATTTTCCTGGGATTTGCTCCGGATTTCCTAAACTTTTCCCAGTTGATTCCTGACCAGGCAGAAGTCAAAGTTGAAGGCATAACAGCATTATTATCATCGCCAAACATAAAGTCAGCACCGGCACGAGCAGCAAGGTCTCCATCACCAGTACAATCAATAAAAACATCAGCCATTACTGCAAATAAACCACTTTTTGAATTAAAAATAGCATAAGTAACCTTGTTATCATTTACCTCCACGCCAATTAATTCTGTCATGAAAGTAAATTCAACTTCAGCTTCCAACAGCATCTGCTCGTAAAGACGCTTTAAAATTTCAGGATTGATGCTGTTAACCATTGGACTGGCAATATCTTCAGCATTCATGCGCTCCAATACTTCACGTCCAATACCATCGGCGACGAAATTTATTCCATCTGAAAACGTCATGAACAATGGTACTCCACCAGCAGTACCTAAACCACCAAGACAGGTATGAGCTTCGGCCAGAAAAACATTTGCCCCATTACGTGCCGCAGCTAAAGCGCCCGCGCAACCAGCGGGGCCACCACCGACAATACAGACCTGGACTCGCTTCTTTATTGGAATATCTCGTGAAAAAATCATTTTACTTCCTTTATTACCTATACTATTCACTATTCCGCACCGGGAGCAACTGTCACTGCATTTGCTTCCCTCCCTCCAGTTTTATGGACTATTTGCATTTCGCTTAATATTCCAGGGAAAATTCGTCGGTAATATTCGCTGTTCTTACGACATAACAGACTGCGTTTCAGTTGACGTAATCCGAATGTTGCTGCGATCCAGGTATTGGTCCAACCAGATTCGACACACCAGGCTCCCCAGCCATTGTCCGCTGAACTGCCGAAGAACTCCCAGAGTTCATCATCAAATCCCCGCATCCAGCAACCATCAAGATATTGATGACTGGCTGAATTCACCTGTATGCGGCACAGGAAGGCGGCCAAACGGTTTTCAGCTTCAATATATATGCAATCATTAGTTGCAATAGATGCTTCATGAAGACCAATGAAGGCATAATTGACCGTGTAGACCAGATCACAGGCCGGATCTCCATTCTCCTGTATCAATGAGGCTTCAGTAGAACCGTATTCCTCATTGTATTGCGGGGCTGGGTATTTGCCGTAGGCTGGATCACCCATGACATCCCTGATCGCTCCGCATGGCTGCATTTGTTCAAGTAATTTAACGGTCACTGTTTTCAACCAGTTCCGATGTTCCGCAGTGTCCTCAACTTGAACAAGAAACGCCAAGGGAAGGAGAAGCCGGGCATATTCCTGAGTAATGCCGTTCGTCCAAACTAGATTTGGAAATCTTTCCATGGTCATTCGGATAGCATTTTTTGCCTTGTCCAGGAATTCCATATGTCCTGTCAGAACATGGGCCTGTAGAAATGCAGCCCAGATGGACGCCTGATAATGAGGGCGATATTCCACATATTCTTCATCGTGATAGTCCTTCCACGTCTTTCCATCCATAAACGATTTCGGGTTGTCAAGCCTGCCACGCCTAAATCCCTGCGTACCCGTTGTGCGTAGGATGGATAGAAGGCAGCGAATGATGCTTTCAGCATGGCCATAATTGCCTGTAAGCTCGGAAGCCAGTATGCAGCTTATAGCCGCACGGCAGTTGTCATCGCCGTAATATGCCGGTAGATATTCATAGAATTTTAGACATCCATAGGTCTGGCTTCTGGGGTTATTATCCGGCAGTTCAGGACCTTTGAACAGCGTATTCATGACACGATCTGTAACCTCCAGGCTGGCGGGGTTTCGATTTACGGCCCAATCCAGTGCAGTTACCATGACGGATTCACCGGTACAGTCGCCACGGGTTTTCGGCCGCGGGGACTGATGCCCGGCATAATCGATCCCGGAAATAAAACCTTCAAATACGCCAATGCTCCCGGCATGTTCAAAAAATATGTTGCGGTGAAACCATCCGGCATTATGCCTGAAGGCAAGTTGTTCTGAATCATCCGGGATTGCTTCATCCCTGCTGAACATTGGACGGACACAGGATTCCCAGCTGCATTCCACTTTATTGTCGTTATTCAACCAGGTTAATAGTGCCTGCATCAGTATCTGCCAATCCACTTTTGGTGCGAATCTCGCAGAAATTAGATTGCTGAACAGGGTTGTCAAGATCATTACATTCTGATATTCCGGATGTTGAAACAATAAAGGATGACGTATTTCAGGAATACCAAAAACAGCATTGCGATAACCGGCCACATGGGCCAGTGCCAGATGTGGCCTTACCGGAGTCGCCACCTGGTTAAACCAGCAGTTATGCTGCACCAGAATTGTCTGTTCGGGAAGTTTGTCACCAAAAAAACCTGAAGTCACGACTGTTCGTTCATGTTGAACTCTGTTGAGTTTCCCAAACTCCAGCCCATGCACCTGAGCCGGATATTCAATCAGGATCCGCAAGTTTTTCCGACTTGCGCACTCCAGGAAATTCTTATCGACGACATTATTCGCTGACGGATAATTTTCAGCTGCAATAAAAAGCGGCCGATCGTGATTTTCAACATGATCAGTTGCCTTCTCCATTGAGGAGGCAATGCATATTTGCAGATCCCCGGAGAGCACAAGATTCCCTATATCATTCACTTCTCGCTTCTTTCAATAATTACTTTAAGATTTCGGTTGTAAATGGAGAGGCCGGAAGTCCATTTTTATTATATAGGTTGGCTCCATCAGGACTGTCTTGATAAGCATAGCGGACGTTCATCGGTTCGGTGACTTTGTCAGAAGAGACAACTACTGTATCACCGACAATGGACGCATCAGCCCAGAACCATTTCTTGTTTTTATCGGAAATTGAAAAGCGTCCTAGTTTACCGTCTTTGACTTCTAAGGTTGGATCTATGTCCTTCTTCAGGCCGACCATCAGCCCTTTGCCTACGTTATCAAAGGAAATAATGACCTTGTTTCCCTCGATTTTATGAGTTTTATAGATAGGGCCACTGAAGACAATGTCACTTTTTCTGTAGGTTTTTGCCAACGCCCACAGTGCAAGGCGCTCACCGACATCAATTTTGTTTTTGGGATGAATATCCTTTGGGTTGCCGATGTCAATTACGACAGCCATGCCTGTATTCTCTATCTCAAGCGCCCTGCGCTGTCCTTCCCTTAGATTTGCCCAACCAGGATAGGCGTTGGGATTTTCCTGGCATGGGCCATAGTTGGCAATCTGCACAAAATAAAAGGGGAAATCCCCCTGCGACCAGACACTGCGCCATCCATGGATAAGAGCCTGCATTTTATAGAGATAGGAAACCCCATCATTGACGTTGGCCTCCCCCTGATACCATATCGCCCCCCTGATTGCATAGGGAATAAGGCCATGTATCATGCCATTATAGATTGCGGTTGGTTCTGAACTATTATTGGCCAAAGGACCCGGCAAACTGGGCATCTCAGGAATTCTATTGCCGACAGCAAATGCAGATCTGGCCTCCGGCAACCATTTTTCAATATTGTCAAAGGCCTTTGAGTAATTCAATTTTCCTTGCGGGGTAGAGGGGAGCCAGCCGTCGACCTTGTCGGAAATTGCCTTCAGCTCCGGGATGTTTCTGAAGCCAGCAGGTGGAGTCCAAGGCTCTATGCGTGTGCCTCCCCAGTTAGACCCAATGAGACCTACTGTAACGTTAAGTTCTTTCTGGAGCCGTTTAGCAAAAAAATACCCCACTGCTGAAAAAGAACGGATTGTATTTGGAGAGGCCTTTGCCCAGGTATTGGCCGGAGTGACATCATCTGCGGCAACTGTTGACAGGAGGGTTTTTACGTTAAAAATTCGAATATTATCTTCATCAGAATTCTTAATGACTTCATTTCCTGTCAAGGAATCGCTCAAAGGAAACGTCATATTTGATTGGCCGGAACAGAGCCATACCTCACCAACTACAACATTTTTAAATGTAATTGTATTGCTTGCATTGACAACGAGCTCTTCTCCCTTGGTATTGGCCTCCATCGCATCAAGTTTTACCATCCACTTGCCATCCTGTCCTGCAACTGCCACTTTAACCTGCCCATTAAAGGATACTTTTATCTCTTCTCCCTTGATGGCCGTGCCCCACACAGGAACAGGAATGTCACGCTGCAAAACCATGTTGTCACCAAAAATCTTTGGCATGCTTGTTCCAGCATGAACAGACGTGCTCCCATATAGGGCTGTCAATACGACCACCAACAGCATGATGCGCAAATATTTGATATTCATCTTATCCTTTCAAAAGTAGTTTTTCCTCTGATATCAGGCAATGCCGGCAAAACAGTTGAATCTACTGATGCATGCACTTTAATCTCCTGCAACCGATTTTCTGATTTGTTCAGGGGCGCCAACAGCAAGGACCGAGGAGCCACTGCCGCTGATGAATTTTACCAGCAAAAGATGTTTCCCTTTTTTCAAGTCGACGGTAACGATGTAATCTTTCACTGTGGGAGGCCAGACCCCGTTCCCTGATTTCATTGTATCGCAGACCTTGTCACCGTCAATCCATGCACACAGCCACCAGTCAGCTCCAAACCCGAAAGTTGTTTTTTCGTCCTTCGATGCCTCAAATGGAATATACACAAAGGCTGTTTTACCATCTTCAGCCCCGCCCAGCGCCCCCGCAAGATCAATCTTACCTTCTTTCTGTGTTAAATTCAGGGGAGTGAATTTCTTGTCGTGAAGCATGATTTGCTCCGGCAATGATTTAGTGTAGTCGTCCCCAATAGAATCGTTCCTTGAGAATCCCGGGAAAACTGTCCAGGTCTGTGGCAGCTCAATGCTGCCATATATTTTCTGATCAATAGCTGGCGGTGTGAGAATGATACGTGACAGGGATACTGAGGGCTTTACGTCCTTGTCGCAGAATGGCAGGCTGGCACTGGCAAATTTAAGATAAGCCCATACCTCAAATCTTCCGATTACATCACCCCAGAATGCAAGATTGCTATCGTCGAAGAACAGCAGACCAGTGCTGGTGCCTTCGAAATAATACGTCCCAAGCTTGTACCATTGATAACCCTTGCCTTTTACTTCTTTAATACCTATTTGTTTCCGCTCATCGGAATTCGGGCGGTGTTCCCATGCCGCAGCTTCCCAGCGAGGCTGGAATTTCCAGCATATTGGGCTTTGGGCAATGTCAATGGACGTTTCATAGGTTTTTCCGGCGGGAGTGGAATCGTCGGCGACAAGGGCTGATGGTTTTCTGGCTTCGAAATTATCGGCTCCAGCAGGGTAGTCGTATATGTGCTGCGGAGAATGCCCTTTGAAGTCATCCGGGATGGGCAGATGCTTGTAATAGACAAGCTTCTCATATTTCGGGATATCCTCCAGGAATTTAGCATATGAATATTCGGGAACCGTGTATCCGCTGATGCAGGAGAAACCGCAAGGAATAAGCTTCGCTTTGCTCTTGTATTCGTTTTTCAGTTCTTCCAACAGGACCTTCGGATCGAATGGGAACCCTTTGTCCGAACCGTTTCCCAAGCACCAGGTCCTCATGAGTTTCGAATAGGAGAACAACAGGGCGCGAGTGAGCGTAAACCGTTCGGCCTTCACCCTGTCGAGATACAGCGAATCATTGGCAACGGCCTGTTCAGCCTCCTTGAAGGCCTTTTCCGCATCCATGTAGAACTTCATGTCGAGATACTGGTATTCCGCCAGGTCCGCGTAGAACCATATTCTTGAAGGCTTGCGCTGATCGGCGTCGTATAGAGCCTGGATATACTCGCGCATTCCTTTCGAGGCCGGCCCGAAATACCCTTCAAGGTAGGTCCTCATCAGGGTTTCATTGTCGAGGGATGTGTCAAAATACAGTTTGGAAATCATCCAGTTCTTCAGCCCCCATGAATCGCGCTCTTCAAGGGACGGGTTCTGGACATAAATGCCGCTTACACCGAGCTCCCGGCAAAGCCGTAGATCCTGGGCCATGTGCAGCATCGAAGGAACCGGGAAATCATAACGGGATTCAGCCCGATTGTGAAACTTGGCGAAACTCATGGCGTAGTCCCATACATACAGACGCTTGGAGATCTTCGCCCAGCCCTGCAGCTCATTCAGGGTCTTCAGGTTCGATTCATCGGTAAGGGGACGCGCCATATTCCTTTTTTCGAAACAATACTGCACCGCCACATTGTCCTCGGGGACAATGCCGACAGGAGGCGCAGCGGCACTCTGATAGGCATGTGTGGAAATCGTGATATCCGGATATGTGTGTTGGACTTTCCTTGCGACCTTGTTGACAAAATCTACGATCACCCCCGACTTGCGATGCGCTTCGCCGAATCCCTTGCACGCGGGGCATTGGCACCACTGGGCATTGTCTTCCCGTGCTATCGAATAGATGAAGGGAGCTGCGATCTTTCCCTTCTGGGAAACCTCCTTGCAATGCTCGATTTGCTGAATGAGTTTTTGAGCTACGTATTCCGGCAAATCCGGATTGGTCAGGCAAAGATCATTGGCTGCCAGGGTTCGTTTTCCATTGATTTCAGCGAACCATTCAGGATGCTTCTCAAACATATCATTTTTTACATAATATTGTACAAGTCCATGGTCGATGGGCGTTGCCCTGTCCCTGAAATCCCTCATCCGCTTCCATTGACCGTTTTCCAAAACTTTTGTTAAACTGTCGAACCCAAATTTTAAGGAATCAGGATTCTCCATCCCCTGGCAACCCCTGAAAACGAAATCGGGTTTTTTGCGAATATCGCAGGCGGGAATAGTCAAATCAGGTGTTTCAGGGATTAGCGTCTCCTTCATGTTCCAAAAGCGGAGACCTGCGAATTTTTCAAGGAAATAATAAACGGCCGAAAGAGTGCCGTCACGCTTTCCGCCTGTGATAAAAATGTCATTGCCTTTTGTCGTTATTATCCATTCCTGGCCACTAAGATTATTCCGGTCAACTCCAAGTTTTTTGGCGGCAATATTATTCAGATAGATGCAGGAATCCTCCTCTTTCTCTTCTCCTGCCTTGATAGTTTTAAAGGATGCTCCTGTGATTTTGTGCAGATATTCGGCCAATTCATCAGCCGCAAACCTGTCCGACCAAATATCATATTTATCATCTGTCACTATATAACTCAGAGCTTTGCCGTTATCGGAAAGTTTTATTGATCCAGCAGAACTCGTCGATGAAAAGCATCCCGTCAAGATGAGCGCAAGAGACAGTAACATAAGAACAGGAACGGTGTGCGACAAGAGTTTTGCCATGGTAAATCCTTTGGTTTATTGAGTTGTTTATCTTAGCGTTATTATTATTGCCAGGGGAATTTATGCTTGAAATAGATTTGATAGAAGGAATAATACTTATTGGTCATTTCGGAAAAAGGAACTGTTTCCACATGTCCGTCTGTGTATGTCTGATTTGCGTTGCTTGGGTGATTTGAGTAGTCCCATTTCAAAGGCCTGCCTGTTCCTGTTATCGGAGATCTACTGCAGTCCAACAGCAAAACATCTTTGCTGGGATCTGTTTTTGGAGCAGGGACGCCGCTATTCTTTGAAATATAACTTTGGCTGCTGATTTTTAGAGGTCCCTCTACGGGAAACCCTCCGCCTGTCGCTTGGTTATAATCATAAGGTCCAAGATACAGGATGTTAACTCTTATAAGAACCGGGATGTCGGTTAACTTGTCCGAGTCTTTAAAAGGGAATGAATTTCCACCCCAAGGATATCCAAACCCCCTGAGAGGACAATAGTACAGCGAAGTTGTAGGTATATAATTATAAAACTTTAAATATGAGAAGGCATACCATTCTCCAGATGCAATGTCTCCATGATACATTTTATGAGGTTGCAAGCCCCCTCTGTCGTTGGGCCAGTAATCATCATAATCATTCGCGTAGCTGTGTGTTGCCAATCCCAACTGTTTCATATTGTTCATGCATTGAATGATATTGGCCGTTTCTTTTGCCTTACTTAAAGCGGGAAGCAGCATGCTGGCAAGAATAGCGATAATTGCAATCACTACCAGTAGTTCTATTAAAGTAAACCGGCTAGCCGCTGCCAATGGAGTTTTATCGCCCCTTCTTTCTTTGCAGGCAGTTCGCTCGTGTTGACATGCATAGTTGTTCATTTTCCAGATCCCTTCTTTTTTTTAAGTTCGGGAACAGAACCGTCCGATGCCCTGACGACCAGTTCAACGTTATCCTGCTCCTGCCGGGCAATGCGGATAACTTCCTTTTCAGTGCGACATTTTTCAAGTAAGTCGATCATCAAGCCTGCGGCAATGCGACCGTGTTGGAGGATGTGGTTTTCAATAGCACTGATGGGAACCGCAGCCCATTTGCAGAGGGGGGAGTCGCAACTGGAGACGATGCTGAAATCGCGGGGGCATTGCAAATTGTTGGCGAACGCCGTCTGGATGAATCCAGAACAGATCTGGTCGTTGCCCATGACTGCAGTTGCTCGATCCTCGAATGGTGTTTTCGCCAGACGTTCGGCAAAGCGGATGCCGCGCTGAAATTCGCTGGATTCGCTGCAATCCTCCGTGTCGCGGTAATCGCTGGCAAATTCAATCATTAAGGGTTCTCCGGGATGTGCGGCATTGACCGTATCCATGGCGGCAAGGCTTTCCTCGCGTCCCTCCTCGTTGTCGAAGATCATCAGTACACGGCGATGTCCGTTTTTATGGAAATGTTCAAAAACCATGGCGTAAGTGGTGCGCGTATACCCACGGATTTTCAGAATGCTGTTATCCAAGCTTGTCCCGACTGTGCAGACCGGGATTCCCAATTTCCGGATCGTAGATGCAGCTTCTGCACTGATCGTCCCAGCCAGCACCAGCGCATCAACGCAGCGCCGCCGTAATTTATCCGGCACGATGAAGTTTTCGGCATCGGAAAGATCGCAGCAGGTCACTACGCAGCGATACCCGCGTTCCGTGCAAACTGCTTCCACTCCAGCCAGAGCCGTTCCGTAATAGACATTTGCCAGCCCAGGTACAGCCTTGCTCGAAACCAGGAAACCGAGTTGATAGGTCCGTCCCGTCGATAGGGCACGGGCAAATGACTGTGGCTCATAATGATGCTCGGCGATCACTTTTTTCACTTTTTCACAAGTGGCCTTGCTTACCTGTAGCCGGCAATTATTGTTTAATACTTCGGATACCGTGGATTTTGCCACCCCGGCCAACCGGGCGATATCTTTTATGGTAAGCGGTCTTGAAGCTAATGCCTGCATTGAAACAACCTCGATAAAGAATTTTTTTGACTTCCGAACCGGTTCGGATTGTCTTTATTATATTCCGAACCGGTTCGGAAGTCAATAGAGGAACTTAGATTTAATCAAAAAATATTAATGGATTTTCCTGCAATCTTTAAATCCTGATAATATTGCCATGAATTCGTCGGAGATAAGACCGTTTTGCATTGGTGGTACGTCCCAAGTGACCAGGCCGCCGCGTCCGGTGATTTCCTTCATCCATGATTTTGCGAATTCCGCAGAGAACCTTGGATTACCTGCGCCCCAGTACTGTCCTAGGAATGTCAGGATGTGGTAGAGCGCGCCGTCCACGACATCGCCAATTTTCGCATGTTTGCCCGGGACAGGCAGGAAATAATTCATCTCGCCGGCGGTGAAATCGCTGTGGCTGCCGGTTTCCATTGTGCCGCATCTGACTGCGAAGGCAACAAGCGCGTCGGGGTTGCCAGCCTTCAATGCGGCTTTGAAACTGGCGAAATTTGGAGCATCAGGGAAATCATACATAAGATCAACATGGTAGCAACCATCGATCCACCAGCCAAGCACCTTGGTTCCCCAGCGCAGCGACCATTCCCGGACAATGGCTTCCCAGTGCAGTTGAAACTCACTCATCCTGGGATCGACTCCTGGGATTGCCTCAAGATCACCAACCTTCAACCCGCACCACATGGGATCCCTGTCTTTCCATGGAGGTGAAAATTTCAAGCTCTTCAAAGCCTGCCTGTCAAAAATTGGAGCATTGGCCGGGAGATATGTCAGGAGCTTGATGCCTTTAGGCGACAGGGCGTCATACAGGTCGCTGACCAGATCGCGTTGCGAACATCTGCTGGGTCTTCGTCCCACAATGTCGTCGTAGGTGGAATTCGGGGAAAGATAGAACCCTGTGTTCTGACCGAGTGTAATGAAAAAATAACCTGCACCAATTTCTGCGAGCTGAGCGGCAAGTCCGCCTACGTCGAAACCGTCAATAAGCCGGTTCCATTGCTCAACCGTCATCTCACTCCCACCCGAGCTGCTCGCGGGCGATGCAAGATAATGGGAGAAGACGCCCCATTTTGAGTTTTTCAGAGATTCGATATTCCTGTTCATGCCGTATTTACCTTCAGTATTGTTTTCTTAATATAGCTGCGCTTGTTTCTATCTTCGAAGGAACTCAATATGGGAAACAAGTTTTAAGGTCTATACAAGAGAGACTTTGACCCACTTGTCCGGGGTTTTCAGCGCTTGTATTCCTGAATCTAGAATAGCGATTGTCTGCAGGGTCTCCTCCTTGGGGACACATGATTTCCCTGTGTCGAAAAACGAGAGCATGGAGTTGATGAACAAAGGGAAGAAGTCAGACATTTCATTTATATTGATGAATTTGCCATTCTTGTATTGAATTGAAAGTGCGAAAGCCTGGCTTGGGATCAGATTGACGACGGCACGCCGTCCGTCGCAGTATTCCACGACCATCACTTCGCACGGATTCTTTCCACAATGCATCACCCTTGTGGCACCGGTTCCCATGGCCATTACAAGCATCTCGACCTGGTGGATCGCGTATTCGTCGAAAGAACGTCCGCCGCCGCGGACGTTGACAAAATCAGCCTTTGTTCCATCAATGCTGTTTTCAGACAGAGCCTTTCCGATGGCGGAGCCGAATCTAAGTGCTGACGAGGACATGAGAGGCGTATTGTATTTTTCTGCCTTGGAGAAAAGTCTCCGGGCTGTTTCCAGGTTTGGTGCGAAGGCCTTGTCGATATAGAGGGGTTTGCCGCTGGCGAGAGGAATTTCAGCGAGCCTTTCATGTGTCTCCGGGTTCGATGGGGCAAGCACGACAATGCAGTCGCATTTCTCAACGACTTCCGGGATGGAACTTGCTTTTTCGACATTGTTTTCCCTGCACCACACGTCGAGCGGCTTTTTCCCTTCAGGAGCTGATTCCTCCCATGCCATCGCCACATTGAACTTATCTTTAAATTCTGAGTTCCTGATAAACCCTGGGTAGTTGTTTGCGTGCCATTCGTCAATGAACAAGTCAATAAATCCTATTTTTTTCATCTTATATCCTTCCTTTACTAATTTACTTTATTTTTTAATCTCGATGCGTCTTCCTGTGCGGCTTGATTCGTAGGCTGAAAGGACAATCCGCAGTGTGTCGACTCCGGCATCAATGTCAGGGGAAAAATCACCAGTTTCATCGAGATGTTTTGTAAAATATTCCATCTCTCTTTTCCACTGTGCCTTTTCAATGCCGTCCTTGAGTACCGAGTTCTGCATCTCCATTTTGCCGTCTGGAGTACTTGTGCCGCAGACCATTATGGCCTTGCTTTTGGCGTAGTCCGAGTAGATGACCCCGTTGTCACCCATTATCTCAATTCCGGTGAACCCGGACGGTGATGTCCAACCGCATTCAACGTATCCCATGCATTTGTCGCCAAATTCCATGACCGCGACAACATTGTCGTCCACCTCAATATTTTTCCTCAGTGTAGCAGTTTTACAGGAGACTGCGGAAACAGGACCTATGAACCATTGGGCGATGTCGAATGCATGGACGGCCATATCCATCAATGCACCACCGCCGGCAATTTTTGGATTGTAGAACCAATCTGTCTTTGCCCAGCCTGGCCATGGCCCGGTATGTGCAAACCTGACACGGATCATATACGGCTTGCCTATGCCGCCGGCATCTATGGCCTTTTTTGCAGATAGATTGAGTTCATTGAAGCGATGAGAGAATCCGACCATCAGGCGAGTTCCCTTCTTCTTCGCAGCAGCCCGGATGGATTCAGCATCCTTCATGCTTGTGGCGATTGGCTTTTCCAGCAGGATGTCAGTGCCTGCCTCGATGCAGGCGAGGGCCATTTCTGTATGAAGCGTGTTGGGCGTACATATGGATACGACATCCAGTTTCTCTTTTTTCAGCATTTCCTTGTAGTCGCGGTATTCGTGACCGAACTTCCATCCCTTTTCCCTCAGCATCGCTAGACATTTTTCTTCCGGATCTGCGACAGCGCTCAATTCACAGTTTCCATCTGCCAGATAACCGGGGATGTGGCAAGCCTGTGCTATTGCACCGGCGCCGATCACGCCGACTTTATGCTTTTTCATGATTCCTTTCATATTGCACTTTTTAGTTTTGATATTTTATGCCTGAGAAATTCTATCGCCATCTTTATGTCTTGTTCTGGATTCTCGCCAACTTCCCTCTCGATTGTCAGGAATCCGTCAAAACCGATTTCATCGAGCGCCTTGATATAGCTGTCCCAGTTGACAGAGCCTTTCCCAAGGGGAACTTCTGCAAAGAGCTCTCCAGTTTCAGCCACGAGCTGTTCAAATCCTCCTCTGGCAAAGGCGTCATACACCTTTGCCGGAGCGCATTTCCGGTAGTGTATCCCGTCTTTAGCATGAGTGTGGACTATATGGTCTTTCAGTATGTGAACAGCCTTGACGGGATCCTCATTTAGCACCATTATCAAATTTGCCGGATCCAGGTTTACTCCGAGTCCTTCAGTTCCGGCATCGTCCAGGAACTGTTTCAGTACAGCAGCAGGCTCAGGGCCGGTCTCTATAGCTACAACAGCGTTACTCTTTGCCGCATAACTGCCAAGTTCCTGCATTGCCGTCAGCATTATCTTGTAAACTTGGTCGTCTCTGGAGGCTGGAACAACTCCGATATGCATTGTCACGATACGGCAGCCCAGCAATTTGGACACATCAATGATCTGCCTGCTGGTTTTGATGCGTGAAGTATTTTCACTGGCGATTTGGAAACCGTGACCGCCCAGGTCTCCACAAACTGCGGAGACAAGCAGTCCGCTCCCGTTGCAATGCGCCTTCAGTTCGTGCAGCTGGCTCAGTTCCATCTCCAGCAGGTTGCAGTTCTTGCTCGCAGCGTACAGCTGTACGCCTTCCACTCCTGTCCCAGCAGCCCAGCTTATGCTTTCAAACAATGGCTTTTGCAGAAGATCCGTTATCACTCCTATTTTCATCTCCAATTCCTTCCTTGCAATCTTCAAAACTTTCCTTTAAGCCGTAGCTCTTTTCACGAGACTAGGCAGGATTTTTTCAGAAATTTCATTTTTCCCATCTATCATGTTGACTATTTTCACAACCGAGAGCTCGCCCAGCTCCTTGAAAGGCTGGTGGATTGTCGTGAGGGGCGGGTTCAGATATCCTACAGTAAACAGATCGTCATACCCCATCAGCAAGACATCTTTCCCTATATTCACTGAATTATTTTGGAGGAATGCCATTATTTTCATCGCGAGGACGTCATAGGTTGCGAACACGCCGACGGGCATGTTTTTTTTGTCCAGCACTTTTTTCAATACTGATTCAAACGTGTCGTCGTCGAAGAGAATGCATCTGGCTCCGTTTTTTTTGATTGTTTCAACGAAGCCTTCTGTACGCTTGCCGTAGCGGGAAGATGCTAGGTATGTCCGGCAATTCCTGCCCAGGAGATGTTCTGCCGCGATTCTACCGCCGTGAAAATCATCAATGAGAATTACTGGAACGTCGAGAGCTTCGTATGTGTTGAGGACAACTACATGTCCTCCATTATCAACGTAGTCGCGGATTGTCCTGTTTATATCCTTATCCAGGGAAAATCCAGAGGGATACGTTATGATTCCCGAGTTCGAAACACTCACGGTGTCAATGAATTTTCTGTATTCAACGTAGGTCATTCCGAAATGGAACTCCAGGGGGAACTTGAGTTCAGCGGCCTTGCGCGATATTCCAAACATGAGATCGGCGACCAGACGGTTCGGCGCCTCCGGGATGAAGACCCCGAGTGCAACGTTCTTGCCGCGCTGGAGGAATTCCGCCATCCTGTTCCGCTGGTAGCCGAGTTCCTTGGCGGCCTTAGTTATCTTCTTGCGCAACCTGTCAGAAACAAAGGCGTTCTTGTCAGGTTTCGGATTCAGCGTCCTCGATACGACGGATATCGAAACTCCAGTCTTTTCCGCTATGTCCTTAAGTTTTATCATTGTATGTCCTTTTGATCGACAAACGTTTGCATGTTTCCTCAAAATACATCAGAGAGAAGGCATGTCAATATGCCGTATAAATTTCTATCAGGATTTCTCATTTATTTTTTATAGCAATGCCTGGAAAAGTCAATAAATCAAAATCCAATGCTGCTGAGAGGCACATTAGAGAGCTTTATAGAATAATCGAGTAATCCGTTGATCATGTCATTGCGGCGATAATCCTCGACATGAAGATCTGTGAAAAGAAAATTACCTTTTCCTGCATGAAAATACTTTACACCGTCACGTTCCTCAGGTTGGTAATCTGTAAAACATGCCTTTTTTGCACTACACCATTTCGGAGCAGTTGACACCACGCTCGATGGACTTTTTATAAAATCTATCTTCCGGACAATATAAGAAGATCCGGTTTTATTATTTGCCAAGTATATGACATTGGCATATGAACCCCAACTTTTTGCCAGCAGGGCCCCCCCCCATATAAAATTGTCGCTAGGACAATAGAAAACGCCTCCAGTCGCGTCATATGAACTTCCTGGAAGTCTCGGTGCATGGATATATTCATTCAGTCGAAAACGCCATTGACTGCCAGGCGCTTCCAGCCAGTAGTATGGGAAAAAACCGTCATAATCATTGAAATACTGTGCATGGGCTAGGCCTATTTGCTTCAAATTGTTCGTGCATGAAATGGATTTGGCGGCCTCTTTAGCCGTTTTCAGGGCGGGTAGCAGCATCGCTGCTAGAATCGCAATAATTGCAATGACAACCAAAAGTTCTATAAGGGTAAATAGTTCTTTTATGCGATCGTTCATTTACGCGTTTCCTTTAGCCAACAAACGTTTGTCTATATGTCAATAATACATCATTGCCTAATGCATGTCAAGTCCTGAATCCGACTTTTATTGCGTTTCCTGCTTTCAATAAGCGAGTGGTGTCCTCAGAAACATATAAAAATATATCCGCTAGATGTTATTGAACACTGCAACTGCCACGGATTATGCTTGCTGTCAGATTGTGAATGACTTGAGCAGGCCTTTGAAATGCCAAAGCCTTCTACGCAGTGTCTTCCGACGATTGCGACTCAGTCTGCCTTGGGGGTCCAATATTTATTCTGGATCGCATTTTCATGATCCAGTGTGTCAACCTGCAGGCCAGCAAATAGCACATTTGCCATGTTGTTGTGGCGGCGGTAATCTATGGCGCCAGCGGCGCGATTTATAGTCGCGGTCCGATCCAGTATCCAGTTGTTCAATGAATCGGCAATAGTTATAGTGTCACACGCAACTTGGTTCTGCTTATATACTGGAACGCCATACATTCCTATTTTGTCGGAATATCCATAGTCTGTGTACCCTTTCCATTCTATTGACACAAATGACGGACAGTCCTTTATTTTATTATAAGAAACATTCGGATCGGTATCGTTGGTTGGCAGGCTGCATGGTCCGAGATATATTCCAAGTATCGATGGACCATACCAAACACTATTAAATGTCCCGCCGGACATCCCATTTGGAAACCAGCCATCGTAATCCATTGCATACATCTCCAGCGACGTCCCCCACTGTTTCAAGTTATTCTTGCAGACCGTAGAGCGAGCTGACTCCTGTGCCATTTTCAGCGCTGGAAGAAGCATAGACGCAAGAATAGCTATTATCGCAATCACTACCAAGAGCTCAATCAACGTGAACCAGTTGTGATGCAACGGCTTGCGTGTCATATATTTCTCGTTATTGGCCGGGAGGGTCACGGGGATATCCCATTTCCTGTTTCCCGTATGGATATATTTTTCCGGCATTATCACTTGCTCAGATAAAGAGCGGGGCATAATCAACCTCCTGTCGTAAATTATTTCTCCATGCGCAATGTTCAACAGTGCCTTTGCGCCGTTTACTTCTTCTATAACGCGGCCCGAGCAATCATTCTTCGAAGTATGGGGCAGCGTGTACGAAATTCACAATAAGCTCCTGTCCTGCAGGTCCACCCGCCTCCTTGTCAGAAGTCCAGTCGGATAAACTCAGTGTTGCGCTCGCGCTCCCAGCACGGAATACCAGTCTGTGGATATTCCCGAAGTACTTGCCCTTGCCGAGTGCGATACCGTTCGTGCCGATAAGCACGTAGCTTTTCTCAGGAATGATATGGCTGCCTTCGATGTTTGCGCTGAACGCATATTTTGCCGCCTTCGCGCCAGGCGCCTTTATCCCGGCGTAGTCCGCCACCAGGAACTGCACAGCATAGAGATTGCCCGGCACGAGCCCCTTCATGGACTGGCTCACCTTGTTGGGAGCCTTATTGCTCCGGCGCATCACCATGAAGCTGTCACCGAGTCCGGACTGTATCGCATTGAGCCCCCAGCGGGCCTGGGACACTCCGTACTTCTTGAAGGAGTCGGGCTTGATCGAATCCGGTTCTGCCGGCATGCATGTCCAGCTCTCGCTTCCCTTCTCGAAGTCGCAGTTTGAGATGATCCCCGGGATGTAGGTGTAGCCGAACTTTCTGGACAGCATCTCCTTGCTGCCCTCAACTCCATAATGGCGGATGAGGCGCGCAGTCCAGCGCAGCGTCTCCTCGTCGGCGTGTCCGCTCGTATAGATGCCGAGACCTCCGAGTCCTTGGAATTCGGGCGAGTTCGCTATCGCGTTGACTGTAAGATCCAGGAGGTATTTGTGGTCGACGCTGGGAATTGAGAACTGATTGATGTCCAAGGGCATCGAGTGTGTTCCTATCATGTAGCCCATGCTTTTCTGCACGCCAGGAAAGACCTGTTTGCACACCTTGAGGGAGTTTACGATGAAATCCTCGAGGAGAGTCTTGGTGAGCAGCTCGTCAGCAGCCGGTTCCGGATAGGCCTCAAACAACAGCAGTCCGTTGTGGTTCGCTATCTGGCTCATGAAGTCGCCGAAGATCATCTTCGAGTATGGCACTCCGCAGGTGATCCACGCATAATAGCTCTTGTCCTGTGGAATTTTCTGGTAGAGCTTCTCAATGGCACGGGCGTAGGTCGCATGTACGACTGGACTAGTTCCCGAGAACCAGAATTCGTCGGCCGTGGCTCCGTCGAACTTCGGATCCGTGTAGCCAGGGTCCTTGGCATATGCCGCGGCAATCTCGTCGGCGTCAAGTTTATCCTCCATGCCGAGAGGCGTGACGGCAACGGGTATATTGGAGAGCCAGCGCATTCCTCGGCTTTTGGCCTTGGCCAGCTCATCGGGCTTGAGACTGCCCCTGCTGAAGGTCGTCGTACATGGAAGCACGTACTTCTCGATAAACGCCCAGTCGTAATTCCCGGCAGCCTTGCTGTCAAACTTGTACGGAGAGTAGTTCGGAGCATCATAGAGGAGTTCCGGGATCGAGCGGACTACGAGTTTCACCTTCGTCAACTGCTTCGCGGAAATTGAAACCTTCTGTTCGCCGGCCGGCAGCCAGCGCATCGCCTCGACGGGCAGGGCTGAGCCATCGGCCTGAACGGCGGGAGTGCCCTTCTTGTCGCCCGTCAGAGACACACTTACTCCATCGGTAGCGGCCGCAGGCGTCGCCGCCACAAAGACCCAGCCGTCGCGCGGATTTGCAAATACGCATTCACTGGAAGCCGCAGGATCAAGCGCGAGTTCGGTCGAAAGCAGTTCTGAGACCATGCTGTTCAACGGCTTCACGTTCGAGAGATCCATTTTGAGAGGCGCAATGATCTTCACCTGAATCTGTGTTTTGGAGATGGCCTGCCCCGTATGCTTGTTGACGATTGCCGTATCGAGTTTGTATTCTCCCTCAGGCAGGCCCTTCAGATCCGCCTGCACCTGTCCATCTTTCAAAGGAAAAGACTTATCAAAATCCTTAGCGGAAACTTGACACTCGTAATTTTGCTCCTCGCCCTTCTGGACGTAGGGAAAACCGAGTGTGAGCAACGGTGCATCGGCAGGAATAGCGTCGGTCCTGGGGTTGATCGGATATATCCGCTGAAATTCACTCGCCTCGAATGGGCTTAATGACTGGCGGCGTGCCTGGAGCTTGACATCACAGGCCCAGAGTTCGCCACTGTTTTCAGTAGTGTAGAAAAGGATGCTGTAAGTGTTGCCGACCGTCGGAGGCGCCGTGAAGACCTTTTCAAAGTACTTCCAGCCCGTATCTGGACTGTCAGCCAGGATGCCTACCTCGGCCTTCCATCCGTCGGTGATGACTACGACGCCACCCCGCGGAACTTTGCCGTCAGGCCCCTTGAATCCCTTAGTCTTGAGGAAACCGCTCATCCTGTAGGTCTCGCCGGGTACCAGGATCACCCCGGGTTGGCGCACGCTCGTCGCATGCTGCCTGACGCCAAGCGCAGGCATGCCGTCTTTGCCTCCCTTCCTATCATACACTAATCCGCAGTCATAGGCATAAGCTATCCATGCGTCTGGAAAAACCTCGCCGACAGAGAAGTCGCCGTTCATCACAAGATTGTCCTTGGAAAAGCAGTTTGCCCTTACGTTGAGGGGCTGCACAGCCTCGGCAGAGTCCCCGCCAACAGGCACAAGGGCAATTTCCTTAACGTAAATCCTGCCTTTCGCCGGACCCCGGAAGATCATCTCGTACTTGCCATTGTTCGATTGTAGGGGAATGATCTCGCCTTTGAGATCGACCCAGTCAGAGTTCGCACCTTCCGGCTTGAGAAAACCTGCAGCCCAAGTCCAACCACTGTTGATTACGCTGAGCCCGTATTCCTTGCCCTCGCAGGCCTCAGCCTTCATCTTGCAGGAGAGCTGGTACTTGCGTCCGGCACGGACCGCAAGGTCCAACTGGCGGACACTCGCCGGCTTCTCCGCGCCTGTTATACAGATGCTCTGAGAGGCCGAATCGAAGGATGCCGAGGACTTATCTCCAACTATCACCCAGCCGGAGAGTGGCTCGAAGCTACCGTTCTGCACCAGGTTTCCGGCCGATACATTTACGCAGGCGGTCAGGCCAAGCAGACCTGCCAATGCCAGACATTTCAGTGGTAAACGATTCATGCAGACTCCTTTTTCATTATTTCCTTTTTGCATTAATACTAAGGTTCAATCCCACCATGTAGGCAATGCCGCAACGCTGTTCTTTATGCACTCCGACAATGTCACGTCCTGCGATATGGTAAAGCCCTCCTTGGGGCTGATGAAGAGCATGTTCCGCTTCATGTTGTGCGGATAGTAGGCTGGAGTGTCGTGGAGGCCGTCCCTGCTGTAGAGTCCGCAGTCAACATAACCGTACCAGCAGTGCAGCACCACCTTTGTCCTGCAATAACGATCATTTCTATATCCTCCAATGGGCGAAGCGCTGTAGGCGTAGGAGAGAAAGCTTGAGTTTGGCGACTTGGCTGGATATGTGCCGGAGGAGTACGGGAGTGGGCTGGTCTGGCTTGGGCAGTTCCATATCCCCGCAGGCATCTCCTGCCTGGTTATCCAGCCCTGTTGCGGGGCGTAGTCCTCGATCTTTTTCATCCAAGACTTCGACCCATCCCACCATTTCGGCAGCCAGTCTGCGTTATCATAGGAATAAAGCATGAAGATTATGCTAAACTGTTTGAGGTTGCCTGCGCAGAGCTGCGACTTGGCCTTCTCCTTGGCCGTTGCAAGCGCCGGCAGCAGTAGGCTCGCCAGGATCGCGATTATGGCTATGACGACCAGAAGTTCGATAAGTGTGAATCTATTCTTGATTTGTTCATCCTCTCTTGTTTTTAACTCAAACGTCATCCTGTAGGATGACGCTGGATATGCGCCATGTCCTGATGCCCGATTCGACAAGTTGATTCCCTCGCCAGCAATTTCACGGAAAGAAGCTCCTTGCAGGTAGACGGCGTCTGTTTGCTGAGGTACTCATGTATCATCTCCACGGCTTTGGCTCCTATTTGGGAATATGGTTCCACTATTGTAGTTAAGGCTGGAATCATGACTCGGCCTGCTGAAAGATCGCCATAACCGACAATAGACATGTTGCCGGGGACTTTTCTTCCAGCTCCCTGCAAGTAGGAAATCATGGATATGGCGGTGGCATCACTTGTGCAGATCATGGCTGTCGGGCCATTCTTCATCGAGCAGATTCGATTGATGAACTCTATCCTCACGCTCTTTTCATTTGTGGAGACGATGTAGTCCGGGGAGGTTTTCAAGCCTAACTCCTTCAACTTGTCCAGATAGCCGGTTAGCCTATCCTTCTCATACAGTCTGGAATAATCGCTCGACATGAATGCGATCCGCGCGTGCCCCAGTCGGTGCAGATGTTCAACCGCAAGTCCGGCGCCTTGCCGGTCATCGGCCATCACATGAAAGGTTCCTGCGGGTGCTTCTGTGTTTGACACGACAACCAGCGGTATGCCGTCTTCCGCCAGGTTCTTATGAAGGAATCCGGTAAGCTCCCGCTCGAAGTCATAGCACATCAGGCCGGAAAGCCTTTGCGATCTGCACTCTGACAGAATCTCCTCCTTCTTTCTGCCACGGTAATGCAGGAGCTTGATTGAAAGATGAAGTTCATCAGCCTTGTCCATTGCACCCATCAGGACGCCGGAAATATATTCCTGTCTGATGTCGCAAGCGCTTATGAAACCGATGGAATTCGTGCGTCCATTCGACATGCCCCTTGCTACTTCGTCAAACCGGTAGTCCATGTTTTTTGCGATGCGCAGGATCTTCTTGGCGGTCTTTTCGCTGATTCTCTTGTTCTTGTAGACGCCGTTCAGCACGTAGGATACCGTAGCCTTGCATATCCCCGCCTTTTCCGCAATATGTTGTAATGTGACTTTCTGCATGAAAACCTTTGCTCAACCGGTTGTGCAAGTATTATAATATATCATTTCGCCCATGTCAAGAGGTTGGGCGGCATTATTTACGAAAATAAATCTTACGCTGCTTGAAGGATTAAGTATTTTATATAAACGAAACGCTTGACAAACATTTGAAAGTATGTATTTTATCAAAGACAACAAACGTTTGTTGAATAAGGGCGGATTGCACTGAAATTATGGTTATGCGAAAAGAAAGCACTATACCTTCACCCGCGAGAGGCGGAAGCACTCCATTAAAAAATTAAAAGGACAAGGAGGATTCGCGATGAAATTATTAGTTCAGACTTTTATTCTGGGAGTGGCATTTCAGTCGTTTTCAGTTTTTGGCGGCGAAATACTGAAGAATGGAGGTTTTGAAAATGATATGGACTCGTGGAGGACCACGGATTGGAAGCAGAAAAGCGGTGTCCTCTCGGTTGACAGTACGGTTGCCTCCTCCGGTAAGAAATCATTCAAGCTGACGAACGATTCCTTTGAACAAACAACAATGCTCGAACAGGATGTCGAATTGATAGCGAGTAAGAAGTATACGCTTAAATTCAAAATTAAGACAGTTTCGGTCGTCCCCCAGTCTGAGACCAAAGGCGCCGGGGCTGCTATTATGATACTCAACGCCGGAAAGCATGCCATCGAGGTCTCCCCCTCAGGAAGCTGGAAGCAGGCGACGGGAACTAACGACTGGCAGGACTGCGCAGTTGAATTCAGCCCGGAAAACATAAATGGCAGTTCCAAGATTTACCTTGTGCTACGCAAGGCTACAGGTACGGCATATTTTGATGCCGTCTCCCTTGTATGCGATGATAAGTGACGGAACTCTTAGGAGCAGTAATAGCAAATTCGCAAAAAATATAATTTCGGAGGACTTGAGATGAAAATATTTGTCAGGGCTTTTATTCTAGGAGTAACATTGCAGGCATTTTCCGCTCTCGGCGTTGAATTGCTGAAGAACGGAGATTTTGAAAACGACATGTCCGCGTGGCGCATTACGGACTGGAAGCAGAAAACAGGAGTGCTGGCGGTTGACAGCGCTGTTTTTTCCTCTGGCAAGAAATCATTCAAGCTGACGAACGATTCCTTTGAACAAACGACAATGTTGGAACAGGATGTGCCTCTGGCGCCCAAAAAGAAATATACTCTCAAGTTTAAAATCAAGACAGATTCGGTCGTCCCGCAGCCCGGGACCAACGGTGCCGGAGCAGCGGTCATGATACTCAATGCCGGAAAGCAGGTCGTCGAGGTTTCCCCGGCAGGAAGCTGGAAGCAGGTGACGGGAACTAACGACTGGCAGGACTGCGCAGTTGAATTCAGCCCGGAAAGCATAAATGGCGGTTCTAAGATTTACCTTGTGCTGCGCAAGGCCACGGGCACGGCATATTTTGATGCTGTATCTCTTGATGGACCCGCGCCGGAGCCACCCAAGCTCAAGGCGGAAATGTTCCCGGCCGGCTACCAGGGGAACTCCTACAATCTCTGTGAGAATTATCCCGGTGTTCTTCTCCTTGATATAATGGGGCCGCGCCAGAAGACAATCGATTTGATCCTTGATGTTCCGGAAGAGATGATTGGATACGTCGGGAGTTCCCCTTTCTATTCCACTCCAAAAGGGGAATGGTTGCCCGATCAGTGCAAAGTCGAGAATGTCATGCGTGGAGACATGAAGTATCTCAGACACACAATTTCACTGCAAAACCAGATGATAAGCAACATTCCTCCGGCAAGTTTTGCGTGGTGCAACTTCGACCGCGTTTATATCAAGGCAAGTCCTGGGAACATCGGGAAAAAGGCTGAGATATTCTGGCGCCTTGCAGGTTCAACAAGCGGTACAGATGAATGTAAGATAATCGTTAATATTCTGCCTCCGATACCGGTGGCGGATAAGAAACTTGACAAATTCAAACTGATGATGTGCTATCTGTGGAGCATTAACTCGCCATTTCCGGAAGTGTCTGCCGCATACTCGGATTTCTGGTTGCGTCTCCACGCTCGTCCAATGACATTGCCTGTTTTCGGTTTCCAAAAGATGAGCATTGAATCAAGGGAAGATCTGTTAAAGAAATTCCAAGTGGAGATTTTTGTGGGATCAAATCAGCATCTGCCTTCACTTGGCGGTTTCAAACATGATGTGCCCTGGGATTGCAACGAGTCCGGAAAGGTTCTTAAAGGCGTCCCATGTCCCGTATATGCGGAGAAAGATCCGGAAGGGCTGATCTGGGACAATTACTACAAGCAGGGAGTTGAAGGCAAATTGCAGGAAGTTCCAAGCGCGACAATGCTTGTTTACGATCTTGAGCCTGGATTTAACGCCGGGTACAGCCAGGCAAGCCGCGATGCCTTTGCTGGGGAACTTGGACTTGCGCAGGCACCATCAATCTCCGAAATAAAGAAGCAGTACAAGGATAAGTGGTTTGATTTCAGGGTCAGGCAGCAGGGCAGGATATTAACAAAAATGACAGAGGCCCACCGCAAATATTTCCCAAATCTCAAATTTGTTCTTTGTACGGATGTGCTCCACTCGAATGGACCAGTCCTCTCGTCATGGTGTGGCGTGGATTGCCGCCTGTCGGACAATGCCGTCGATTCCTACATGAACATGCCCTATTATGAAGGACTGAGATATTTCGATGATGTGGCTTTCAACAGCGCAAATCTTAAGAAACCGCAGCTCCACCTGATCAACCCGAGTGAGAAGATTCGGCAGTGCTATGCTGCTTATACACCGGCCGGCGTCATGCAGAACATGCTTGTTAATGCCATGAACGGCTGTACGGGCATTGGCTTCTGGGCAGGAGACGCCTTTGATGGAGCATACTTGACAAGCATCGCAGTGGGAGCTCGAAGCATTGCGCGCGTGGAAGACTGCATCACTGGTACGCGCTGTGATCCGGAGCTCCAGGTTTCGCCGGTAAACGCCTCTAAAGTACCTGTCAAATCAGAGGACGGCAAGGATATTGAAATCATCTATCCCGACGTGTCGGTGACTTTGAAAAGCTCGCTTCATCGCTCAGCGGACGGGAAAAGCTACGCGATATTGCTGATCAATTATGCGCCTAAAGCCGTTATAGCGCGTGTGGCGATCCCTGCTTACAAGTTGGGGAACTGTGAAATAGCTAACGCCTTGACTGGAGAAAAGATTGAAGGTGCATCACCTGAACTCATCCGCTCCGGATTTCTTGCGGAGATACCAGGAAAAGGTGCTGTAGTATTTAAAATCAACAATATTGATTTCCAATGCGTTCCGGCGAAGGAAGAGCAGAAGATTATTGCTGGAAAAAATCCTGCATCAGACGCAAACTCTTCGGAATTGGAACAGCTTAAGCAGGAGTCTTCCAAGAACAGCTCGGTATCCTGGGGAATCGTTCCCGGCACCGAAAAGACGCTGGCGATAAAACTCCAGATGGATGAGGCAAAGGCGTACGTTTCAGTCGAGCGCGGCGCCAACCTGGTCTCGTGGGTCTACGGCGGCACGGATGTGTTGCGTTATGGAAAGTTACGCGGGTATCTGGGAGAGCTGGTGCTCTATGATCCAGCACAGCCAGCTGCGCCCTATCAGTTCTCGATAAAGGATTCCGGCGTCGCCGAAGCGGGCCCGTTTGCCATGCATTCCTACCTGGTCCAGGGATACGACGGCGCGAATCCCAAACCCAATCCTCTCTACGGTCTGCGGATCGAAAGGAAAATTTCCCTGGAGGAGAACGGCGCGGCCTTGAGGATATCGTTTGCATTTACAAATGAAAGCCCCTCCAAGGTCGACATGAAATTCGGATGCCGCGTGAAAAACATACCCTATCTCGGATCTGATATTTCCGGCGATAAGACGCCCTCAGAGATAACAGTCATAAAGAATAACAATGTTGAAAGCGACAAGGCAAAGAATGAGAAAATATTTCTGGCCTCGGGAGCGACTATTCCGTTCGGAACAAATCTCAAAGCCGAGCAGTGGGATTCTTCGACTCCCTTTGAAGTATCGGCTTCAACTCCTGCAAAAACAGAAAAAATGCTTTTGCGCATGGAGCCCGACAAGATTGGAGCAGGGCTTTATTCATGGAGCGGACGCGGCTTATACACTCTGGAGGCTCTCTCGGGTGAAATGTCGGTTCCATACGGCAGTACTCAGAAATGGGACATCGTTTTCAAACTGGAGATGAAGTAAGAACTTTCAGGCACCAAAGAAATTCAAAAGTAGACCTGTTTTGAATTCTGGATTAAATGAAGGCACTGCTGATTAAATTAAGGATAAGAAGATATGATTAAATTAAAACGCTATGACGGGAATCCGATACTCACGCCTTCCTGCAGAAAGTGGAAAAACCTGAACGTCTCAAATGCTGCCGCCGCTGTGTACGAGGGGAAGGTGTATCTCTTGTACCGTGCCGAGGGAGAGGACCGGAGAAAAGGACCGGATTCATGGCCTGTTACCAGGCTTGGGCTCGCCATATCGGAAAATGGCTATGACATCAGCTGGCGAAGTCCGGAACCGGTATTCGACAAAGATCCGAATGATCCATGGTGCGAATTCGGGTGCGAGGATCCGCGGATAAGCAAAATCGGAGACACCTATTACATAGTATATGTGACGATGTCGCGCTTTGGACATTTTGGAGACCGGCTGGCTTACGCGACCACCAAGGATTTCAAGACATTTACAAGGCATGGCCTTTTGATGAAGCAGCTTGAACAGCGCACGAGCGGATTTCTGCCCGGAAAGATAAACGGCAGGTATTTCCTGTTCCACCGTCCCATGCCCAATATGTGGGGTTCATACAGCCGCGACCTCAGGAACTGGGAGGAGATGACATGCATATTTGAGACGAAGGAAAACACCTGGTACGAGAACAAGCTCGGCATAGGTGCTGTCCCAATTGAGACGGAGCATGGCTGGCTGCTCTTCTGGCACGGTAAGAACAACAAGGCGGAATATGCGCTGGGAATAATGCTTCTCGACAAACAGGATCCCGGGAAGGTTGTAAAGTTCCAGAAGGAGCCGATTCTTGTCTGTGAAACGGAATATGAGAAGGAAGGTTTTCAGCCCAATGTCGTCTATACGAACGGGGCCGTCCGTATAGGTGATAAATATTTTGTCTATTACGGCTGTTGCGACCGATGCCTTTCCGTGGCGACCGTGGGTAAAGATGAGGTTGATAAATGGTGTGCCGAAAAATGACAAGACCCTAGCTCGTGGACAGGATGAAAGAACGGGCCTGTTTTATAATTGATTGAAGAAGGTCTAGGTATTTGACTGTTATCCATGATGGGGTAGTCAGAGTCACAGAACTGGCGAGAAGGGGGACTGAATTCGCCGCCAAAATCTGAGGACACATGAGCTATCTATATATTGCAAATGCTCCTGCATGAAAAGTAGTGCGTCAGTCTTTGTTTTTAAAGGTAGGGACGCCTCTCCGAGGCGTCCGTTCTTGAGGCGGCGCGTTACGGAGAACGCGCCCTACCTTAAACAATCTCAAGATTACTCCTGTGAAAACTGATGCATTACCATGAAAATCATTATCGGGAAATATTATTATTGCATCTTGACAGATCGTAAAGACTATTGTATAATGACTGGTATAGACCGGATTATACATAATAATAAATAGGTTCATCAGCGAGGGAGGAGGACATGGAGGCTAGCAATATAGGGATTGCTAAGAAGGAAGTGCTCAAGAGGCTGATCTGCGAGCAGATCGGCAACGGTGAGTACAAGGTTGGGGACGCCATTCCAGGAGAGCGTGTTCTTTCCCTGAAGCACAACATGGCGCGCATGACTGTCCGCATGGCTATCGACGCCCTGATCAATGACAGGATACTCAAGAGGAGTCAGGGGAAGGGGACTTTTGTGACAGGGGAAGGCATCGTATCCCCGTATGTCACTCCAGGCACCATGCAGTCGAGGACCGTTTCCGTGTTCCTGCCAGGCCCTGGAGATGGAATCCTGGTCAGCAAGGGAGTCCTCGAGGCGGTATATGAACACATGTCCGAGTCCGGTCACCTGGTCAACGTCCATTATTTCACTGGCAGAAACTTCGTCCAGGAAGTCAGAAGTGTGTCTGAGCTATCTCCGGCCGCACTTGTGATCTGGTACCAGGATAGCGCTCAGAACCGGATGCTGCTCAGGGAACTTAAGGAGAAGAACATCAGATTCGTGCTGGTGGACTGCTATCCTTCCGATTCTGATTACAGCTATGCGGTTTCCGACAATTTTGCCGGTGCATATGAGATGACCAAACATCTTTATGAACTAGGTCACAGGAAGATTTCCTATATCACCGATGGCAGCAACGCCAGCAGTCTGATGGAAAGAAGGGATGGCTTTATTCGGGCGGCGTCCGATCTGAAGATTGGCAAGCCTGAAATTATTGAGATTTCTCCTGATGGGATGGAGGACAGGCAGTTTCTTAAAGTATTGAAAAAGATTCGCGCCAATGGAAGCACGGCCCTGTTTGCATATAACGACGTACTCGCGATTAGGGCTGTCGGCCTGCTGAAGGAGATGAAGCTGAGGGTGCCTGAGGACATGTCCGTAGCCGGCTTTGACGATGTAGACATGGCGAAGCACATATCGGTGCCTCTGACGACCATGTCCCAGGATTTCTACGGCATGGGGAGCAGGGCTGCGGAAATGATCATGGACGGGATCAACGGCAAGCCTTCCAGTTCTACAGAAAGGCAATGCAAGCTCGGTACGGTCCTGAAAAGAAGAATGTCATGCACAAGTCCGGAATGAATTCAAAGAGGAGTGGATCTATAATGGAAACTTCAGTGCAGATTCATAAGGGACGGCCTTCTTTCTTTGTTGACGGTCAGCCGCATCCTGGAATATTTTCTTCTGCACCGGAAGCGTATTTCCGGAATATGACCGATGCCGGATTTGATATTGTCGATACTCATCCGTATATCGATATCGGCTGGGTTGGGACTGGCCACTACGACTACACCTTGACGGATCAGCGCATAGAGGCCTACCTTTCACAGCACCAGACCGCCAAGCTGATTCTCCGGTTCTGGATTGGGTATTCTGGAAAGCATGCAAATGGCAATTTCTGGTGGGCCGAAGCAAATCCAGATGAAATAATTGTCCTCGAAGATGGAAAAGCCCAAAAGCCCTATAACGCGTCCTTTGCCTCCAAAAAATTCCGCCGTGAGGCGGGCGAGGCCTTGTCCAAAGTGGTTGAGCACATCGAATATAAATACGGAGATCGTATTGCGGCCTATGAACCAGGGGCTGGACCGTGCGGCGAGTGGTTCCACTGGATTGCCAAGGATCGTTTCATGGTTGATTATTCACCGCGCATGAAGGAGGCCTATCATCTGTTCCTAAAAGAGAAATACATTGAGATATGTGAGATGAATAAAAGATGGGGTTCTCAATATGCCAATTTCGCTTCTGTGCCGATCCCGTCATCAGCCGGTCGTGACCAGGCTGCATGCGGGGGATTCGCATCTGACGAGGTTGTTGATTTCTGGGAATTTTACAGCCGGATAATGGCTGAAACGATTTGCGGATTTGCCGCAGCCGTGAAAAAAGGCTGTGATCGCAGGAAGACGGTACTCGTTTTTTATGGCTATCTCTGGGGGACGCACTTGGCGCGCAGCGGGCATATGGCTCTGGATCGCGTATTGGAAAACCCGGACGTGGATATCATTGCAACCCCCTTCATGTACCATTTCCGGCAGTTGGGAGGCGTGACATCTTCGCAGAGCGTGCCTGGCACAATTCATTCCAGAGGAAAACTCCATCTCTATGAACTCGACGGGAGCACGCATCTGAAAAGCTGCTGGAACTGCCGCTATCACTCCAATCCGGAAACACTGGAAGACACCATGGGCCTGCTTGAACGTGACATGAACCGCCTGCTTACCGACGGTTCCGCATGCTGGTTCATGGATCTTGTCGGGGGATATTTCAATGAGCCAGGGACGGTGACGGCCTTGGGAAAACTGCGCGAGATCGGGAACAACTACCGTTTCAAGGCAGGCGGGAACAACCATCAGATTGCAATTCTCATGGATCCCACGCACTCATTCCATTTTCGTGAACAGGACAATCTTTTCCGGGTATTGTTCCAGACCTTCAAGCAATATGAACTGGAGCTGATGGGCATGGGCTACGACGACCTTACCGTGGAGACGCTAAAGCATCTTGATCCTGAGGAGACAGCACGGTATAAATTCTGGATCATCCCCTGTCTGCTCAGTGTTGACGACAATGTCCTTGAACTCCTGAAGAAGCATGTCTTGCGCAACAACAACCACGTGCTGTGGTTCTATGGTGCCGGACTACTGGGAGGCGGCAGGCTTCCGGATACAGACTTTATGCGTGATATGACAGGATTCTGCGTAGTTCTTGAACATGCTGAAGGAGAGCTTTCAATAATTGTCAACCGCAATGAACATCCACTGCTGCGCAATCTTCCGAAGTCCCGCTATCATTACGGAACATACGGAGACCTTGATCCGAATTTTGTAAAACACCATGCCCCGCTGATGGACTACCCATCATCCGTGTGGCAGGGGCACGCTTCCGAGGGCGAGGGGTTTCGCATCGCGCCGCGTCCATATATCGTTTCAGGGGGAACGTCGTTGGGAAAGATACGAGATATGCCAGACAATAAAACTGGACTGGCGGCAAGGGAGATGGGTGAATGGCTCTCTGTCCTGAGCACTGTGCCTTCAATGAGTCGGGATATTCTCAAAAGCATCGCCGTAGAGGCAGGATGCCATCTCTATACCGATGCGACAGGACAGCTTGCGCACTCTGAAAACCTCATTGGTTTCTACAGCCATAAGACTGCAACCGCGCGTTTCCATCTTTCCATGGCAAAAAACGAAGTGTATGAAGTTTATGGCGGAAAAACGTTGCCGTGCGCTGATGGAGCGTTTGATTTCCAGGTCGAGAAGAACAGGGCATACCTATTTTATGTCGGAAAAGAATGAAAAGACTCTGAAGGCATGGAGAATGAATATGACAAGCAACAAAAGTCCAGTCTTATTCCAGGATCGGCGGAGTTTTGCGCCTTGCTTTTTGCGCCGCCTTGCAGCTCGAAAAGTATTCACGCTTATCGAACTGCTGGTAGTAATAGCGATCATCGCAATTCTTGCGGCAATGCTTTTGCCGGCGTTGAAGAACGCCAAGGACAAGGCACAGGCCGCGATCTGCATGAACAACCAGAAGCAGCTTGGTCTGGCTTTTTTGACTTATGCCGCCGATTTCAACTTCTATATGCCTCTTGGTACGCGTTCATGGCAGCCGTTCACGACATGGGGACAGGCTAATTTCTTCAACGATTATCTGAACGGTAAAGCCGCGTGGAATGGAACCCAGGTTACCAACAAGTCGACCATCGCAAAGTCGAACGCCGGTTTACTCTACCACTGTCCGATGGGGCCGACAACATGGACGGTCAACCAATTCGATGAACTTTTAAGCTACCGCAGGAACTATCAGACTGCGGAATACTGGGAAACATGGTGCAAGGCTTCGCGGATTGATGTGAGAAATCCCGAGAGATGGGGAGTTCTTGTTGAAGCTAGCTCGGTCTGGGATGATGCATTCATTGACAAGCATAGTATTTGGGTAAGCAACGGTCTGAACACCCGTCATTCAAAAGGGGCGAATGTCCTGTTCATTGATGGACATGCACAGTGGATATCATATTTTGATTTCAAAGCAAATTATCTGAATCTTTGCTGGGCGCAATGAAAAAGACAAGATTCCATAAATTAGCGGGCGGGTGGGATTTATGAAAAAAAACAGGATGAAATCATTTACTTTAATCGAACTGCTGGTAGTAATTGCGATCATCGCAATTCTTGCAGCTCTTCTACTCCCAGCGTTAAAGAATGCCAAGGATATGGCAAAAAGAGCGGCCTGTCTCAACAATCAGAAACAATTATGGTTTGCCGCAAACGATTATTCGGATGCCTATGCAGATGTCATGCCCATAGCGTATGAGAATCTGATGCCACCTCTATTCCTCCAGACTGGCAGAACCTGGTATATGGCCTTCAATGAGTTTATGCCGGGAGGCAGAAACTATTTGGATGACTGGACCCTTCACCGCTACTCTGAACTGTTCATTTGTCCGGCACGTACAGAACCATCGCAATATTTGACCAGGAATTCGGTCAGGATTACCAATTATGGATACAACCGTGGCTATGGGAAGTGTAACGTGGCGTGGGAGTTTCTCCCAGTATCCAAGAGACGATGTCCGGCGCCGTCCAGCAGAGTGATGCTTGTGGACTACTATACTGCACTTGATTTCTCGAACTGGAGTTTTACATGGGGGGTGTATGGAATGACTGCGGTTCCGCAACCATCATACCATTTGAAGACATGCAACCATCTTTACATTGATGGCCATGCCGATTCACTTAATGGAAATGACATGTATAGCGCATACCTGGGGAGACAATATCATCGGTGGTGAGAGCTTTGCTAATTATTTTTAATGGCAGCTTCTGAATTCTGGGAATTCCGAAGTTTTTCAGTTGAAATAACAAACTAAATGAAAGGGAAGGTACATGAAGAAGAAAACACAAAAGCTAGGAGCCATGTTTTGCCTGCTGGTGGCGGCAGGTTGGAGTCTGATTCTGCTGGCAAGTGAAACTGAAGTGGCTGTAACTAATGGGGGTTTTGAGGATGGAATGGGGCCGTGGGAAGGTGCAAAGGGAACTGTAAAGGTAGTTGAAGATCAGAAGCACTCAGGCGCAAAGTCTCTATTGATTGAAAAAGGGCATGCGTATATGGCACCACACAAGGGAGCCATATTTGGTGTGACTCCGGGTAATGCCTACAGGATTGAAGTCTGGATCAAGACCGAAGGATGTCCTAAGAACAGTGTCGGCATGACTGGCGTATGTCTTGGCGGTCCCGGCGAGAAGGATACTAAATGGCTAGGCGGATGGCTTAGCGGGGAGCTTCCTCGGATGGTCATGGATGCAGGGCAGTCCCCGGCTCTGATTGCGACCGGTGGAACGCATGACTGGGAGAAGTTTGAAGCGGTTGTTCCGGCTGATCAGATCAATGCCAGCAGCAAGGCGTTCATGATCTATCTTCGCAATGATTTCAATAAGGAATCAACCGGCAAGGTCTGGTTTGACGATCTGAAAGTGTATAAAATCGAGAAATAGTCTGGAACTGGAAATGTTTTGCCCGTTCCGTCGCCCCTTGCCCCCGGGGGGGCGACGAAGGCAGGCATGAACGAAAATAATAAGGATTTATGATGAAAAAAATAATTTTGAACATGATGTGCTGTGTGTTTTTTGGAGGAACCGCAATGGCTGGGGTTGACCTGGTAAAAGATGGCAAGACAGATTATGTGATCGCAGTTGATGGCAAGGCCGAGCCGGCGGAGAAGAATGCCGCACTGGAGCTTTCTGAATTTCTGCAGCAGATAACAGGCGTCAGGTTTAAAATAGTTAACGAGCTCCAGGCTTCGAAATCCATCGTTGTCGGGAAGGCATTTGCGGAATCAAAAGGGGTGGCTGCTTCCTTGCCCCAGCTTGGCGATGACGGTTTTGTCATAAAGACTGTCGATGGAAACTTGATTATCACCGGAGCAGGGCCGAGAGGGACTCTCTACGGGGCGTATGCCTTTCTTGGGAAATATCTCGGATGCCGCTGGTATTCATGGGACTGTTCCATGATTCCTTCCAGGAAAGATATTTCTCTTCCTGACATAAACGACTTGGAGATTCCGAGATTCAAGTACCGCGAGGTTTTCAACAAGGAGGGAGAGGATGCGGACTTCTGTGCAAGGAATATGTTGAACGGTCAATTAGGGCACCGCTCTACAAAATCTACCCTGCTGGCAAAGCATGGATGGGGAATGTGCAATTATGGAACGGATGTTTTATCACTCGTCAATCCGAAGGTATACCAGAAAAAACATCCTGAATATTTTGGTGGTGGACAACTTCAGTTCATGAATGAACAGGCGAGGAAGATCGCAACATTGTCAGTAGATGACATTCTAAGCACAAAGCCGAAAAGGGCCTGCATCTTTGGAATAGCCCACATGGATATAGGGTCGTTTTACAACGGCGGCGCGGATGGTGAATTCAACAAGGCCGGCGGCTCATCAGGCGCAGCCCTCATGGATTTCACCCGTGAAATTGCTGAGAAGTTGGCAAAGGATTATCCGGATGTCGTTTTTACCGGGGAAGCCTACCTCTGGAGCAGAAAGCCATGCAGCAATGTGAAATTTCCGCCAAACATGGGCGTTTGCTTTGCGCCCATTGAATCGGATTTCAGCTTGCCCTTCAGCGCTCCAGCCAACAAGAACATTGTCGAGGAATTAGATGGCTGGTGCAAGATTACTGATCATGTACGGGTCTGGACCTATATCACAAATTTCGGACACTACGTCCAGCCTCATCCCAATCTGTATGCGATGTGCGAGGATATCAAGCTGCTGGCGGCGCGTCCCCAGGTGGACCAGGTGTTCTGCCAGGGTGCTTATCACTCTTTAGGCGGAGAATTTGCGGCGTTGAGAGCATGGGTGCTTGCCAGGCTGATGTGGAATCCTGCGCTTAAAGCCGATGATCTTATCAGGGAATTTGCAGATGGATATTATGGCCCAGGGGCGCCAATGGTGATGAAATATATCGAGATCCTCCATAAATCAATGGAAGATAACCATAGCAAGCTCGCATGTAAAACAGCTCCTACGGAACCTTACCTCAACGCCAAGATGCTGATTGAGGCGGATGCGCTCTTTCAAGAAGCTGAAAAGGCCTGTGTGGGAAAGCCTGAGTATTTGAAACATGTGCAGATTGCCAGGATACCCGTTGACTACATTATGCTCTTGAACCAGGCAAATCTCAGAAAACAGGCTGAGGACGCTAAACTTACGTGGCCTGAGGATAAGGGAAGATATGCGAGGTTCGCACAGTATGCGGATATAGCCAAGCTGACTTCTGTCGGAGAAAGCAGTGGAAGTCTTGCAGTCATGCTGGAGGCGCTGAAGGTGGAAAGGAAGATTGCCGCACCACCCAGGGAGTGTGAAGGCCTGGCCCGCAACGAATGGGTCGAGGTGCAGGATATAAGCTTCAAGCTCTGTGGCGCCAATATTGTTCCAGATTCAAAGGCATCGGATGGCGGGGCAGCAATGATGAAAGGGAACTCGGCGACCTGGGGTATACAGGCGAGTCTCCAGAATATAATCCCGGAAGGCGACGGGCAATGGGATCTCTATGCAGTTGGAAGAATTGACAAAGGCAATGGAGCGGCAGATGCCACGGCGTTCAACCTTGGAGTATATCCTCCGTTTGCCGATACGATGAAGGTGAAGGTTGGCGAAGTGGAGGACGGGGAATACCATACCTTCAAGCTGTCAAAGTCCCCGTATGTCTATGATGCCGGCAAGGCTTTCTGGGCTGCTCCACCCAATTCTGATGCGATAAAGGCATTTTACATAGATCGTGTTTTCGCGGTGCGCAGAAAATAGGCGGTTCAGCAGATGTTTTATGCCCGGATAACTCGGGGTATTCCTCCGCAGTTATCCGGGATGTCTGTCGCTACTTGCAGGGTCGCCTGAATTCGAACTTGATTCAGTGGAGTTCATGTCAGATGATGGAGAATTAGGAAAGCAAGGAGTGGAATTTATGAAAAGGATGTATGAATTGGCAATGCTCGCGCGAAACCGAGTAAAAGCCATGGCCTTCACACTGATTGAGCTGCTCGTGGTGATTGCGATCATAGCAATTCTCGCGGCGATGCTGCTGCCGGCGCTGAAGAATGCCAGGGACAGCGCTAAGTCCGCACTCTGCAAAAGTAATCTCAAGCAAATAGGACTGGGATTTTTCAACTATGCCGCTGATTATAACGGATATCTGCCGAATGCAAGCGGTGGCTGGGCGCCGGTCGGCACCTATTCTTCATGTGCGACTGTTTTTTTTACAGATTGTCTTGGCGGAACCCTTCCAGTATCCAAGTCGGGAGCGATAAACATGTATAAATGTCCGGCTTCAGAAGAGAAGAATTCAGGATCGAGCATCGCCGGCGTTTTAAGCTATACGATGAACGACAGGATGTCTAACACATATAATACAGCTTTCCGGGTGTTGAGCTACTGGAAGAAGCCTGACATGACCGGTCTCCTGATTGAATCTGGATGGGTTGGTGACGGTGGCTATAATATCCACTATGATTCATCAAGCGTTGCAGTGACGCTTAGACATTTCAAGGGAGGAAATATCCTGTATCTTGACGGACATGTGAATGATATGAAGTATCTCGAAAATATTTCCATCAAGAATATAGGCGGAGTCAACAAAACAGTTGGAGTATGGCTCATGATCGGGCAATAGGCAAGAATGCATATTAGCACTTGTTTTCAAAGAAGCGGCGAGAGCCTGGGGTAAAATATGATATTATGGTACATGAGTTGTTGGTTGAGGCACTTCCTGAGTTGTGGCTGCGGTGTAGGCCGCGCAAAAAGAGGCATAACCGTATTACGGCGTGGGTCTTTCGGCGTTCAGCCCGTCCGCCTCCGCACAACGATGCTTCAGCATCGCCTTAGCGGAGTCGTACAGGCTGAACATCCAAAATCCCCCACGTTTTATTTCGGCCTATTTGCGATACATGACACTAGAGGGAACTGCGCATCCAGATCTTGATAAAAAGACGATGGACAAGGCGCTGGTAGCGTTTTTAAAAGATAGGGAATAACCTCATGCCAAAGGATTGCGATGATTGAAAAGTACAGAAAACGCTTGATGTCGGAATAAGCCCCATTGTTCAAATTCTAATTTGTCATGGGTACGGTGCGTGAGGGTTTAAATATTTTTTTTTAACACTTGACAAGCATGCGAAAGTCTATAGCTTATCATAAATGCAACAAACGTTTGTTTAAAAAGAGTGAATTGCGATAGGATTATTGAAGAGGCATTGATTTTCGATAATTCACAATAACTCTGGGAATTAAAGAGAAATTATCAGGAAATCTCTTGTGTTTTATATTCTTAGGATTAATATCTATCAGTGTGATGAATATTAATAATTGCAATATAAATGAGAAATTTATTCGAATGAAAAACAGTCAATATTTTAAAGCCTGCAATTCCAGGATATTCCTAGAGAAGCTGCTGTTCTGTCCCGCAGGAAGCCGAAAGTCGCCGTATACGGTGTCGCAGTCGCTCAGGAGGAATCGGGTTTAAGGGGTGCAAAAGTAGCGGCGGAGTCGATCAGGCCAGATGTCGGTTTCGTCATAGATGTGTGGGGCGCGAACGACACTCCTGAAGCTAAACAGCCGGATGGCGGCGAAGCGAAGCTCGGTATGGGTCCGGGCATTTTCAAGAACCCGAACAACACCCGGCTTTTTGTCGACAGGATGATGATGGTTGCAAAAAAGGAGAATATCCCGTATCAAATTACGTCTCACTATCTCTCCGTGAGCCGTACGGACGCCGCAGTGCTAATTGAAACTATATTGAGCATGTCAGGCAAGGATAAGTTTTACAGGGCGTGAGATATGGAAATTAATCAGAGAAAGGATTTTATGATAAGGATGGCATTCAAATCCATTTTATGTGCGGTGATATTAGTCTCCGCCTTCTGTCTTCATTCGGAAGAATCGGAAGGGCGTACCGCCACCATCGAACTCAAGGCATGGGGTGTTCCGGACAGCAATGTCTGGGGTATCGACGGCGAATCGAGCATCAAAATCGTGCAAGCGTTCAGGAAGCTGTATCCGAACATAAATCCTGTTCCTGCGACCGGGCTTGACATTCCTGGCCGCAGCATGGACACCGTTCCTCTCATGCAGATCGCCGGAGACATATCGCCGGCGGTCCTATATGTGAACTTCCGGCAGTCGAACACCTACATCAGCCAGAAATTCCTATATCCGCTGGACAAGTATCTCGAGAAGGAATCCGGGGCGGATGTACACGACGGGCATATCATGACGACAAATCAGTACATTGCCGCCTTGCGCAAGGGGACTAGTTATACCGAGAAGTTCGAGGAGCGTATTCCGGCCCAGTGCTGGGAGGTCATCCGGCGTGAGTGCCCGTATGGAGAGAAGTGTCCTTACGTGAAGGAATGGAAGGGTGCGCCGGCGGAAAAGCATTCCCATGTATGGAGTTTGCCGCAGAGTCCCCTGGTGATAGCACTATTCTACCGCAAAGACCTTTTCGCGGAGGCCGGCCTTCCGGAACGCGTCCCGGCGACGATGGAGGAATTTCTTGATTGGGCGCGCAAGATGCATAATCCCAAGAAGAATATCTTTGGGGTCAACATATCGATTGGGGAGACCGCCTGGTCGACGCTCGGTTTTTTCTACTCGTGCGGAGCCAGGGCGGTTGAGCAGGATAAGCAGGGTAGCTGGAGATGCGTCTTTAATTCTCCCGAAGCCGTGGAGGCGTATTACTATGTCGCCAGGCTTTTTCTTGAGCCGTTCGAGAACCAGTTCGGTAAATTTGAAGGCGTGGTCAATCTTGGCGAACAGAACGCTTCCATCCGCTACGGGATGTATTTCTCATATGTCGACAGGAAATCCTTCCAGCAGATAGATCCAAATACAGTTGGATTCGGACCAGTACCCAAGGGGCCGACCGGACTTAGAGGAAGCGAGTTCAACGCGGAAATGACAGGAATCTATGCAGGATTCGACAAGAATATTCCAGTTCGCGATGCAGCTTGGAAATGGATGATGTTCCGGAGTGGCAACGAGGCAAAGCTGATTCAGGCGAAAGTATATATCGAGAACGGGCTGGGGCGCTTTGTCCAGCCGAAGCTTCTGGTAAAGGCCGGGTATCCCGAGTTTGTAAGCAAGGTTCCTGCGGGCTGGGCCGAGGCTTCTGATGAGGCGCTTAAGAATGGCGTGCCGGAACCCTATGGGAA
>MHBI01000110.1 GCA_001804815.1 Lentisphaerae bacterium GWF2_50_93 | reverse complement strand
CCTGAGCCACACTGGGGAAGCTGGTCGCCGGTAAAGACGCAGAAGCCTGACTTCCACAGGCCGGAACATTTCGGGAAGATAGTGTTCGTATCCTGATAATCGTGTGATATTTATTGGCCGGGAGGGGGCAGGTGCCAGCATCTCCCCCGATGCACGCTGCTCCCCCCCGGCCTTCTATATTTGAGGATAGCATTAATATGGTGGAGAATGCGGATACCACGGCATGTCTGATTTTATCTGGACCTTAGCCCATTTTCCCCAGGGTAAAAAAAGGCATGTTGATTATCAACGAGCAGCCCAAGATGGGCCGTGACTGGCTCTGCGACAACTTGTCTGTCGACCTCCCAGGGCGGTGGGAAGCTCGTCCGAGCGGGCACAAATGCCGATATCCATAAGAATCTATTGCTCTTCGATTTCAATTTACTGCTCCGTAAAGCGCGTTATCCATGCACAAAACAGAGAGCGCTGGGCTGCGTCGGCGACCAGAGATGGAGCATGCTGCGCGCGTGACATCCTGCGGATATCGCCAAGCGCTGGAGAGCATGGGAGGTCGTTGAATATCATGCCCGGTACTGCGACCCTCTGGAAAAAAGAGACAAAATAAAGCCCGGACATCATGAGCAGCAGAAAAAATGCGTGCCTGTTTATCCTCTGTTCTTTCGTGTCCGTTGGCATTTAATTAAAATCCCCCATATGATTCACACAGTGGGCTGTTGTTCAAGGACAATCCTTGCATAGTCTTCATATATGACTGAACCCATTTTTCCACCATGGTTTTAATAGAGCCTTGTTGTTTTCCGCTTCAGGGCTATGCCTTGTTTTCCGAGCAGAAAAGACATTCCTTCTTGTCACAAAGAAGAACATTGGGGTCGTCCTTTATGATCCTGACTCCTGTTTTGTAAAGGCTTTCCACGTCAAGCACCTGTAATTTACCGACGCTTAAAGGGATTTCATTTATCTTGAGGCCCAGGGTTTTGGCCTTCTTGAAGAACTTGGAATTCTCGGCTGCGGAGATATAGAAGTCCCTGTGTCCGGGCAGGTGCTTCGGAACCATTACCGAACGGGTTTTCCCGTTGGCTGCTTTTATCCTGCAAACCGTATTCCCGAGATATGGAAGATCCATTTCGTCTTCCAGGTAATGCAGGAACGTAGTAGGAGCAATGCCGCTGCCGAAATAAAGTGTCTTGCCTTTGAATTCAAGCAGTTTCGCGAACGGGCTGGTTTTTCCGGTAGGTGAATCTGTCTCCTTGTGTCCGGCGAGGCATTTTTCCGCCAGCGGTCCGATTCCGGCTACGGAATGCGAAGGATGTTCTGATCTGAGGACGCCTTTTCTTTTCAGGAAAGCCTGCGGGATTTTTCCGACAGTCACCCGTGACGGATCATTTTTATCAAAGGGGCGGTATTTCTGGTTTTTATTGATGGTGCCCTCGAAATATGTGAAGGACACGTTGAATGTCGGGAACAGTACGGTTCCCTTTGGTCCGACGGTTTCAAGGATGGCGTCAATGACTGTTTCCGCGCCTCCCTCGATTCTGCCGAACGAGGACAGTGCGGAATGCACCAATACGAGGTCTCCCTCTTTGATTCCGGTTTTACGGATGGCATCGGCAATATCTTTTTTCTTCAACGCATTTTTAAATTTCGTCTTCAGGTAGCCATAATCTGTCAAGCTTGAAATCGCTGTTATATATTTCTTTAACATCGGTGGGGCGATAACTGTGCAGACCTCCCATTCCGCCTCCCGGACGAGGCGCTGTAGGTTTTTCCTGCCGTCCATGTTTGATAAGATATTTGCAAACGGGCCATAGATGATTCCGTCGGGCTGTGGGCCCCGTTCCTCCTTGGGGGCGGCAATCAGGTCATAGGGGAATCCAGGAGTTGCACGGCTGGGAATAATTGATGCGGCATATTCAAACCACTTATCATTTTCAACGCCTGTTGCCTGGCAGGGGATGTTTTTGATCTGCTGTTCAATTTCGGCGATAATCGTCTGTGCTTCGGCCTCAATGCTTTTTATTTGCTTCCCAATCATGGGGGAATCGCATATGTCGCGGAAATCGGCCAGGCGTTCCGCCTCCAGTTTCAGCCGGTGCTTCATGCGTTCGCGTATTTCCTCCTTGATGTCAGATGCAACTCTCAGTTCGCCGGAGGCATAGGCGTTGAGAATCCGTTTCGCCTCGTCCAAAAGATGTTTCTTCGCATATGCCGAAGCTTCGGCAACTGCAAGCGGGAGGGTTTCCCTGTTGATGGTAAGAACGGATTCCGCCCAGGCTCCGACAAGTGCGACAACCCTGGAAAAGCTCAACGGCGACTGGATGTTTATTTTCTGTTCGGAGTTGTGCCACCATTTGCCTTGTCCGAGCGCCCACAATGTCGGGACCCCCATGGTGGAGTCACTCAGGAACATGTCATCAAAATACTTGCCTTCGAGTACAACGTTCAGCAGCACCGGATCTGTTTGCCCTTTGTATTCATCGGCGATTTTCTCCATCAGATAATTGCCGTAAAACGGAGTGCCGGGAGGAGCCATCAGGATTTTTAGCTTATCAGCATTGAAGCTGTCGGTGTTTATCGCGCCGATTGAATTGTGACCGCCCTCTGCGATCATTTTATCGGCGAACGCCGCGTAACCATAGAATTCCATGGCGAACACCAGGCGCAGTGAAAATTCCAGAGGCGGGATTTCACCGGAATCGGCAAGCTTCTTGATTATTCTCGCAAATTCGATTGAGCCTACCACGCCGCCGCAGTTGTCATCGATCATCGGCTCGTAGAGATGGGAAAAGATCCATAATTCCTTTTTCTGCCTGCCAGGAATCAATGCAGTCACGGCCGGAACAGTGCCTTTGCACCTGACACCGTCGCATTCCACATGCGCAACTACTTCTCCGGCGGCGGCGGCGGTCCTGATCTGGTCTCCGGTTTTGGGACTTACGCTGAAACATATGAACGGGCGGTCATCGGCCTGGACGTGCCAGTTTGTGCCTTCGGTACATGCGGCCACCCACTGGATCCCCTGTGGCGTGTCATAGCGTCCGACCAGGTTGTCCGTAATCAGTCCGATAGCTCCGAGGTCCAGGGCCGGGACCAGTATTTTCGCGCGGGGACGTGTAAAGGGATTTATCATGACCAGTGCGCCTGTGGCATCCTGTCCGGCAAAAAGCTGTTCTTCGGTTATTATCCGGGCGTTCAGCCCTTCTGGCGGAGTTGACACGGAACCTTTGACCAGATGGAACGGATGGCTCTTGTAGTCGGCGACCACAGGGTTCTCGAACGGGACAGATGACTTCTTTATGGTCAGCTTTCCTACGCTTGCCTTCCAGGCAAGGGGCATGCGTTTGTCCTGATATACGGTTTTCCCGTCTGCAGGGAACTCGATTGTCTCGCAGTTCCCAATTCCGGCCTCTTTTATCAGGTTTGCGGTGAACTTCGCGGCCGCGTGGTAATGATCGAACGTCTGGCCAAGCTCTATATCCATCAGCTTCCTGGAATTTTCCATCAGCCAGTTGGTATTGACTTCCTTCAGGATCTTTTCAAAAGATGACTTCATTGTGTATGCTCCATTATTTAGGTTGCCTTTAGTGAGTTTTCTTTCGTTTTTTTCAAGGATAATATAATTTGCTGCTGTATTAAGCAATGCTTCATATCTTTATTTCCGGGTAGAGCCGGGAGCTTTCGCTCCCGTTGCCCCAACATCATTTTCCACAGTTCAGGAGTTCTGAATTTTATTAGACGCATTTGCGATACATGACGCTAGGCTTGGTGCTTCTTGAATCCCAAGGCTTCTTGGGCGCAAACAACCCCTAAGTCAGACTGTTGAAAACTCCAAAGGGCGAAGGCTGATTGTCTGCCTTGATTTTTCCTTATGCAGGTTGAATTCATGGCCCCTGCTGAAGTCAATATTCATCATGTATGTTTTTCCGTTTGAAGGGAAATACGAATATGTGATGTGTTCACAGTTTTTTCCGGGTTCGATTCCGTCATCGGTTATAAAAACCGTTCCTTTGGAGTCAAGGGCGATTCTCTTGTACACTTCTCCGACAAGTCCCTTGGAATCGGCTTCCGCGCCGGGTCCTGTATGAATATCCAGCGCCCCGGGGTACTCCCATGAATTAAGGAAATAGACCCTGCCTTTGCCATACCTGTTAAGAATCAGTGCCGGCATGTATGTCTCATCGTGCACTGCGATTATCTCCGGGTCGCCGTTTATTTCAATGTCCCCGATGTGGGTGGCAAAGGGACCGAAGTGTTTGTTCTTGGGTAAGTTTAAAATATTGTTTTCACCTGCCAGCATCCAGTAAATCTGCCTTCCCCTGCCTTTGACTTTGACTCCGCAGAGTTCGCTGAAATCCCCTTTATTCACCAGCTCCTCCGTCTGATAACTGGTGTAGTTCCTGGTCTTGTTTTTTGAAAGATGGGGAATACTTATGAAAATGGTGCCCCCGGAATAGACATATTTTTTAAGTGTTTCATACTGTTCATCGGAAGCAGTATTCCAGCCGGTGAAGAGCAACGCCTTGTAGTTTTCAGTCAAAAATTCCGGCTTCAATTCCCCTGCGAAGCTCACAATGTCGGTCATGCCGTAAGGAGTTCCTGAAAAAAAGGAGTTGACATATTTCCCCGACGTATTGTCAAGCGGGTAGAAGACTTTTCTGAAAATCTCCCAGGACCGTTCAGGCATGCCCTCATACCACAGCGGGTTTTTCTCGGCTATGCTGTAAGCTCCGGCTATGGCCATATTGGGGTGGAACCGCTGCGAACACAAATCCATGCTGCCTTTGATTGCCGCAATGTTCACTTCCGGCTGTCCTTCCGGAGTTCCATTTGCTTTGACAAAATCATAGAAGTCTGAAAGGGACTTCCTGTATTTCCGGCATATTTCCGAATCATAGTTAAGATGCTTGTAATGTTTTCTCGCTTCTTTGACCATATGTGTGTAGGCGTGCGGATCATTCTTATGAGTTGATCCAAGGTCAATTTTCGGGGTATCATGCATCTTTGTGTCATCCACATGGTCGCTTTGCTGCCACCAGTTCCCGCTTTCAAGCACTGTGATTTTTGAACCCGACATGTAGCTCAGAAGGAATGATGCATCAAGCATCTTGAATTTATATTCCGATTCATATGGGAGGAATGAATAATGTTCATGGGCCAGATAATTGCCCCATAGCGGCAGATTGAACTGCCTGTACAATCCCCTGCACAATGCAGATGCAAAATTTATGTTGGAGAAGGCGAAGCACTCAATGTGCGGAATGATGTCGCAATCAGCGGCCGCGATCTCATTGTCAAGATGGAACGATGCCGAGGTTATGAGGAACCTTTTCCAGCCTTCCTCTTTTTTACCGTCTACAAACCTCTTCACGGATTTCCTGAAGTTGCCGGTTATCTTTTCTAGATCGTAATTCTCCCTTATCTCCGCCTTCTTTTCCCTGAAAGCCGCTTCTTCCATGCCTTCAATGTCAAATGAGAATTTTTCCCCGGTATTATAACCCAGGAATCCTTTGGTCCGGGATATTTTTTCAACCCACCCGGAAGCAGCTTCAGAATAGATGCCGTATGAGTACAATCCCGATCCGGACGCTTTCTCCACAAGTTTCAGAAAGCCGGCACCAAAACGGTTCTTGTGTTTTTTTATCAGGTCCCAGTCATCTGGAGTCAAGTATTTACCGTTTTCCCAGTCGGGTTCCGGTACTTCAAAGCCGAGCCCCTTGAGATCCATCCATTCAGCCATGGATTTCAGACATGTATTTGTAGCTCTGCCGTCCCATATCACCACCAAGTTCCCCTGATTATCTTCGGTCACCTTGCGTATGTACCATTCGGGGTCGCGGTCTTCCGATACCCAACTGGTATAATATTTGCCGGTATGCTGGAAGACATAATCCGCCCTGTCCAGATAGATAGGTGAGCCTATGAGCATTCCGCATGCGGGAAGAACTATCCTGTCAATATCTTTCCGATGTTTATTCATTTTTAGCCTTTACAGGGAATTCACAGCAGCCTTTACTGCCGCATTTTTCACGGATCTTGGAAAATTCGCCTTCCATTTTATTCAGTTCTTCAACAGAAAGTTCAGTACCGTCCATCCTGACTGGGGAGCATAAAAGAACTTTAGCTCCTGAAATCGCAGCCGCCAGGGAAACATCCCCCCATTTCAAAAATCCAGGCAGATGCACAGCCATGGAAAAATAATTATTTGGCAAAAGTCCTTTTGAAAACAAATAACTGACAGGGGAATTGAAAAGCGCCACCGAGGAAATCCCCTCTGCGAAAACGGCTGTGAACAATGCCGCAAGGGCGGCTTCTTTTGCGCCACCAAGAGTTATCTGCCGGGCCTTGAGGCTGCCACGTGCAAATTCCACGACGAGCTTCAGATCACGCACCCATTCGCCCATCAGCGTCCTGCCAAGCCAGAGTGCGCTGCGGCTAAGATTATGGTACAATACAACCTGCACGTCAGGAGACGCAGTCTCGCCGCTTCCCCAGAGATCAACTAATATCACGCCGTTACTGGACTCAGCACTTTCCAGAAGTTTGGAGCCTGCAAGCTTGTCTTTGCCTTCCGGATGACAGAGTATCGTGTAATCGCGTCCTTTTCCTGCAGGGTGCTTAACGAGAAGCGGAATCATCCTTCCGCATTCTGTCACAACTGCCGACTTCTCCCAACCGTCTTCTGTGCCGTACCCGATAACTTCCGCGGTCACAAGAGGCTTTCCAAGTTGCAGGATGGCGGCGAGTTCTTCCTTTTTGGCGGCGGCATCAAAAGATGCGAGCCGGAGGTACTCCATGCGCAGTTCAGATCCCTGCCTGATGCAAAAGTCAGGAATGGAAGATACTTCGCATGGACGTTTACCTTTTTCAAAAACCATGACATCCTTTTCAGGAAGAGTGTCAAAAGGAATTTCGACTCTGGGTGCTCCGTGCCCTTTACCTTTGAGATGCAGGTCAAACCATCCGAGCATGGCCTCTCTGATTTCAGGCCAGTAGCCGTGTGGCAGGTTGAATATCTGGTATGAAATCTTTTCATCACTGCCGTAAGCTTGGTAAATCTTCCTGGCCTCCTTATAGCTGCGGAGCATTTCCGAAGGGAAAAATGTCGGATTTGAGTCGTGCAGGCAGTTGCATATTTTAAGTGCCCGAGGAGCAGTCAATGCCAGTACTCCTGACTCCTCGGTGAAGGTCAGACCGGCTGGAAGAACTTCGCAGACACAGTTGACACCAGTTGCGTAAGACTGAAAACTCCCGACGCTGACCACCGGCATTGCGGCTGCCACCCTGTCATCCATGGCGGCCAGCCACATGGTCTGATTACCGCCGCCGCTGGCGCCTGTAGCCCCGATGCGTTCACTGTCGACGTATCCCATGGAGCATAGCAAGTCCACTCCGCGCATATTATCCACTACCTGCATACCCATCAGCGTCTCCCCTACATTCATGAGGGATCCACCGAGGTTGGAACCGTGATATTCAAAAACTCCATGCGAGACAGATCTTTCACCTGCGCCGAAAGCGTCAACCGCCAGACAGACATAGCCGTTTTTAGCCAGTGAATGCCCCCTTGACTGCACCCTTTCAGCAAGACGGCCCTGCGACCAATGCCCGTGCATGTTGATTACACCCGGGAAAGGTCCTTTGCCGTCAGGGATATATAGATTTGCTGTCACATGAAAGCCAGGTCGGCTCTGATAAGTTATCATTTTTACGGCATATCCGTCCATCTTGATTGTGCCATATTCGCGGTAATCCAAGTCCAGTTTGTGATCAACGGAGGTTCCCAGGCATTTCCATATTAGCTTGCGCAGTTCCTTCCTTTTCTTCTGCCAGCCTTTCAGGTCAGCAGTAAGTTGATAAGTCCTGAACAACCTTGCCGCTTCAATTTTCAGTTGGTTGTTTATATGGTCGGTAAAACTCTCAGTCCAGACATTTGGAAGTTTCATTTCAAAAGTCTCCTTTAAATTCAACAATAGATTTCCAGATTCAGTTTTTACGCATATTAAAAAATACTCAAGCCAAGCTTTTCTGACAAGTACTCCAAGATCTTTATTCCTCCAACACTATTGCCTTTGTCATCCAATGCCGGACCAAATACGCCAATACCCATAGTTCCTGGAACAACTGCCACTATGCCTCCTCCGACACCTGATTTGGAAGGCAGTCCGACTTTTACGGCAAACTCGCCGGAAGCATCATACATGCCGCAAGTAACCATAAAAGTTTTGACCAGTCGGGAGACTTTCTTTGGCACAATCTCCTTCCCGGTACTTGGGCTTATGCCATCATTTGCCAAAAGAGCGCCCAAGAATGCAATATCCTTGCAATCTACTTCAAAAGAGCATTGTTTAAAATATAGATCCACTACTTCGTCAACATCCCCTTCCAGTACTCCGGCATCCTTCATGAAATTCGCCAGTGCGCGATTTCTAAAACCTGTTGCCTTCTCGGACAAATAAACTTCTTTATTATAATTCAACTGTTCGTTATTGAATACTTTTCTATAAAATCCGGCCAAATGTCTGAATTTATCTTCAGGGGTATTTCCTGATATCAGAGAATCAATTGCAATTGCGCCTGCATTGATCATAGGATTTAAAGGTTTGTGAAGCTTGACTGTTTCCAGTTTGATAATTGAATTAAAGGCATCGCCAGTTGGTTCCATCCCTACTTTATTGAATACATAATCTTGTCCTCGATCCATTACAGCAAGCATAAGCGATACTGTTTTAGATATGCTTTGCAGGGTAAACTTCGTATCAAAGTCCCCGCTCTTATAGCATTGTCCGTCATTACTTGCGATATATAGTCCCAGCCTATTCGGGTCGACTTTACTCAATTCCGGGATATAACCGGCTGTATGGCCTTGTGATAGAAATGGCTTAGCGTATTTTAGAGCTTCGTCTGCTATCCTTTGCATTTAACGCACTTCTTTCATTAAGTTTTCATAATATGCAACTTCCGTGTCACTTCCAGGTGCTTTTCATGTTTTTTGCTATTTCATCAATGAAAACTTCCGTATTGCATATTTTCTTCGCCTGGGGATCGGCAAGTTTTGCCAGGTCTCCGGTCATGATTCCGTTTTCAACGGTGTCAATGGCCGCCTTTTCCAGGCAATTGGCAAATGCAACTATATCCAGCGTCCCGTCCAACTCGCCGCGTTTGCGGATTGCGCCTGTCCACGCAAAGAGAGTGGCCATGCAGTTCGAGGAGGTCTCCTCACCCTTGAGATGCTTGTAGTAGTGCCTCTGGACGGTGCCATGGGCGGCCTCATACTCGATCCAGCCGTTCGGAGACACCAGGACGGAGGTCATCATTGCAAGTGAGCCAAAAGCTGATGCCACCATGTCTGACATCACGTCGCCATCGTAGTTCTTACATGCCCAGAGCATGCCGCCCTCGGATTTCATTATCCTTGCGACGGTGTCGTCTATCAGCGTGAAATTGAACTGTATGCCCGCCTTTGCGAACTTATCCCTGTACTCCTTGTCAAAGACGTCCGTGAAAATATCGCGGAAAGTTCCATCATACGTTTTTGAAATGGTGTCTTTCGCCCCAAACCAGAGGTCCATCTTCTGATCCATGGAGTATTCCATGCAGGCCTTGGCGAAACTACTGATTGAACTGTCGGTGTTGTGCGTGCCCTGTATGACTCCGCCGCCCTTCTTGAAATCATGGATGGTTCCGCGGAACAGCTCCTTGCCTGAACTGTCAGTATAGACCAGTTCGGCCTTGCCCGGCCCCGGCACCTTGAACTCAGTGTTCTTATAGACGTCACCGTATGCATGTCTTCCGACGATGATGGGCTTTGTCCATGTACGGACTCCGGGCCTGATGTTTTTCACCAGGATGGGCTTGCGGAAAACTGTACCGTCAAGCTGCGCCCTGATGGTGCCGTTCGGAGACTTCCATTCCTGCTTGAGACTGTATTCCCTGACGCGTTTCTTGTCGGGAGTGATGGTCGCGCACTTCACGCCAACCCCATGCCTCTTTATGGCTTCAGCGGCATCCAGGGTTATTTTGTCATCGGTCTCATCGCGCTTCTTCAGACCAAGATCGTAATACTCGGTCTTTACATCAACGTTCGGGGCAAGGAGCTTCACCTTGATCATCTCCCACATGACGCGCGTCATCTCATCACCGTCCATTTCCACAATTACATTCCTCGTGCCTATCCTCTTTACCATTTTTACACCTTGTATTTTAATTTTTAGTCCTGTATGCGTCCGAGGTACATGCATTCGCCTACGGGGACGCGCATGTCCATGTCGGTTCCGCTTTCCCGATGGTCGAGATATTCGCCGGCGCCGCCCGCCACGCGCCCGAGGGCAAATGCAAGGAACGGCAGATCGACCGCACGTTCGACGGTAATTTTTTTATTGACGAGGAACGGCCAGGCGATCCCCATAAGAATACAGGTGAGGGCCGCGTCAACATTGACAGCATGGACTTTATTGGTTACCCCTGCGACGGTCATGCCTCGTGTCAAACGCTGATAAAAATCAAGGAAAACATTGTAAATTTTGTTTTCTTCGAGGTATGTGGCAATCACCCGTTCCCGCGGATCATAATTGACCGGTTCCTTGTTGAATACCGGGTGTCCGAGACAGGGAACTTTTTTATAATCGAGACCAGCGTCTTTGGCGAGTGCCTTTTTCTTTTTGAATTTTTTAACGTATTCGGCAACGATTATGTTGAGATCAGGTGTTTTTGATTGATTGTAAGGATCGGTGAGCCCGCTCTGCCCAAAGACCTCGATGAGCATTTTTGCCGATTCCTGACCATTGCCGCCATGCACGTTCCCGATGGCGGCAAGTGTTGCAATCATCGCGGTATTCGGCGGATTTCCCGCCGATGCCGAGAGTTTCGACGCCTGGCTCGAAATCGTACCGGGTCCGTTGGTCAGGGCGGCAATGAGGCCCATCTCGAAAAGTTTTGCCTCGAATTCATGCTTCAACGGCTGACCGAGCCAATACAAAAGGACGGATTCCGCGAAGGAACCTTTGCGCATAAGACTCATGACCGAGTAGCCGTATATGCGCGGAGTAGCACCATCGTTCGAGGAGGCATGCGAGGAATTGCGCATTGGCTGCCGCGACGGTACCCGGCCGAATCCAGATTTTACATAGCGTTCAACAAGTGTGCCATAGGGTTCGGAAATTATTCCCGGTTGAAGGATCATTGAGCTCGGGAGCTTTCGCTCAAAGTCGCCGAAGTTGATGAACCATGGTTTGAGTTCGACACGTGTTACGGGAGTAAAGTCGGTTTCGATTCCGCACACTTCGGTAAGAGACCTTGCAGCAGTAACGAGATCGTGGAGAGCGTTTACCCTTATGCCACGTTTATTTTCCGAGAGCAAATCCTTGAATATTTTTGGCCGTTCCGGATCAAACACCGGGATACCAAAGTAGTCATCGAACATTTTCATTTTCGTCGTCGCCATGCTATTGCGGCCTTCAACGACGGCCCCGGCATGTCCCAGGCTGATATTCCGGCCCTCGGCAAACTGGCCTGATACATAAACCAGGACCGGCTTGGTTTTTTTAATGGATTTGAGATAGGTTACTGCTTCCTCTTCGTAGGAACCACCCGGTTCAACGTACAGAATTATCATGCTGGTCCGGGGGTCCTTCATGGCCAGCGGAATCAACTCCTTAACGGGTGTAAGGATAAGAGAATCCTTGCCGGTGGAAATTCCATATGATACTCCCATGCCGGCCGCTTTTATATAGGTCGCAATGGTATTAACCATGTTCCCGGAATTTGACATAATGCAAACACTGCCTTTTTGAAACGTCTCATCCGGCGCATCGCCGCCGACTGCACCCGTACGGACACGGTCATGCGCATTGATGAAGCCAAGCGTGTTGCAGCCCATAATGTCAATACCCGATGTATCCGCAAGAGATTTGAGTTTTGCCGTGACTTCGATCGAAACATGTTCGGTAATGATGAAAATGGTTTCGACGCTCTCTTTTCCGTGTTCAAGAACTTCCTTTACATCACCGTAAACAGCGTCCGGCGGTGAATAGACGATAATTTTGTTCGGTTTTTTTGTTGTCGGAAAAGCGGCCATGAGCTCATTGAACTGGCCGAATACTGGGATCGCCCCTATGCCGGGGACCTCTATTGTCTGCCCTTCTTTTCCAAGAGCCCAGCCCGCTGTTATATTTTTACAATACCGCTGGGAAACTATTGAAACTTTTGACGCTTCACGCCCGGTGATATTGGATACGGCGATACGGTCGCCCTTTTTCAAGAGATCGCTTAAAGATTTGGCTCTCACTTATTTTTCCTCCTTAACCTTCTTTTCACTGTAGTTTACCAGCTTGGCCGCATATTCGGCAACCAGGGTGATCGGTGTGTCGGGCCCGAAAAAGACATAAGGCATGTTCAGGTTCTCAAGGGTCTTCTTCATGACCGCCAGCCCCTGCACGAGTCCAGGACCTCCACGCCCAATGACCACTGGAATGTCAAGCGGTCCATGCTGGGAAACCCACTCCTCAAGCGCGTCCGCGATTGCCGCAAATGTCACGTCAATCTGTGTGTTATTGGCTTTGCCGCCGAGAATTAGAAGCAATGATGCATCTCCCAGCTTGTGACGGAAACATATTTCCGCAGTCTTCTTCATCCTTTCATACGGTGGATTGCCTCCGAAGTCAGACAGGAACATCGGATCTCCGCCGCACTGGGCAAGCGTTTCTATTATGATGGTGCTGGCTCCGCCGCCAAAAAGTATAGGAAATATTTTCTTTCCGCCAAGAGTAGAGACATGTGCCTGTCCCTGATGGCTTTCGGCGGACCATATCCTCATTTCCTCGTCGAGCGCCTCCTCGGCGCTGGGGTATTCAGGCAGCTGCAGGCCTATGTCCCGGGACTTGAAGTTGTTCTCATCGAAGGTTGCCTTGAAGTCACAGGCGAATATCTGTCCGCTTTTTGTAACGCGCCATGGATTTATTTCACAGGACTGCATGCCGGTTGAGATGAACATGTCCCACTGGTTCACAAAGCATCGCGCTATTGCGGAATTCAGTTTGCCCTTGAGCCCGAGTTTTGTAAGGGTTTCCGACGCCTGGTATGCGTTCAAACCCTGGAAAACATCTACTGGAATCGTAGCCTTGTCGGAATCCGGGATGGATTCAATTTCCATTCCGCCCTTCAGCGAGACCGTGAACGAAGGGGACAGGAATCTGGAATTGTAGGTTATTGCAGTGAAAAGTTCCATGTCCGCCGGAACAGCCTGAACCATATATGCTGTCCGGGGCTGCAGTCCGCCGACTTGTGTAGAGGCGACCTTTTTGAGCAGCTGCATGGCTTCGCGATAGTCGCTGACCTTGTGCACGGTTCCAGCCTTCCCTCGCTTCCCGGCAAGCACGTCGGGCTTCACAATTCCGCTCCCCCATTCCTGAAGCTTGTTCTTCACCTCCGTCTGGCTTACAGGTTCAACAACATAGTCAGGGGATGGAATTTTAAATCTCTTTGAAAGCTGCTGAAGAAAAATCAGCTCGCCTATTTTTGCGCTCATTGGTGATGTCTCCAATATTAAATGAAAAAGTTTGCTGTTTGACAGCTGATTATCCGAGGAATATATCTTCAAATCGAAAAGCCGAACAATCGTGTCTCCCCGCGTTTAAGTTTCAATGACAACAGTCTATTCGTCAAGACTACACGCTCGTTGCGGCGGAGATCTAAAACCCGTGCCCCACGAGGGAAAAACAACTGGTGGACTCCCGAATATGCAGCATGCAGCAGGACAAGTCCTTTTGATGCATAAACCACGTCATCCGTCCGTGTGAAAAGATGACAGCCTGCCTTTTCAGCAAGGGCGCGGAACAATATGGTGTTCAGTATTGGCAGATTGTACACAACGTGGGTCGTGCCAGCGGCATCCTTCTTCATGGCCGACGCCACCGTGTTGTCTGATGTCAGCCGCACCAGGGGAATTGCATTGGGGTCGGAAACCTCCAGCTTCCATGACACGGCAACCCGTTTCATGGGAACATTCAGCTTGATCGAAGTATAATTGAACCCGCTGGTAAACAAGCGGTAGTACTGCCCCATGCGGAGTTTGCGCGGCAGCCCCAGGTACTTGACCGCTTCCGCCGTGGGGTTCCCCTCGGCTTCCAAAGGTTCCGTCAAAAGTGAAAAACACTGCTGAATCGGAATTACTCCCTCCGCCCTGTTCTCGTCTATCGGTAGCCCTTCTTCAAACAGTCCCACCCCGCCCATCCAGACCACCAGCGAATTGCTCCCGCGCAGGCGCGCCGAAAGGCGCTGCAACTGCACACGCGAAAGACAGGCAGTTCCATGGATAACGTTCAGTTTCCCCGGACGCGAACGCCCCTCCAGCAGATTCTCCAAGACATCGAACTCTACGGGAGCCCCCAGCAGCGTCCATTCCGTGTGCCGCTGGCAGTCCGCATGGCACAGGATCTGGAAATAGCGCGCAGACTCTGAAGGGATGAACACTTTGATCTCGGCTAGGGGCCGTCGATCCAATTGTTCCAATCCGCCCCAGATCTCGGCAAAGCGCCGGTGGAATTCAAGAAAGGCGGGTTTCAAATGCCAGCTGTAAGGGGCCTTTCCATTATTGCAGAAATCCAGCCACCAGCCATGATGCCCGCGAATCAGCATTTGACCCGCATCCCTCCAAAGCAGTCCCACCGATTCCTCGATGGTACTGGCGCGGCCGTAACGCCCGTTGCCCGCTTTGTCGGCCACCATGGTACGCGTATCAATTTCGTCAAACCATACCTTGCCCAGCGCAGAAAAGCCGTCGCAGAAAGGCGACTGGCTGCCAACGCCATTGCCGGGCCCGCGGTTTTCGTAGGCAAGTGGAGTTGCCAGAAAATCAACTGAGGGTTCCTTGACCAGGCGCAACCAGTCACTCTGGGGCGGATTGGCTCCTGGGAAAAAGCCTCCCACCATCAGGCGGGAGGACAGCCGTTTGATGCCGCGGGCCATGATCGAAAACTGTTCCGCCAGAGCTTTAGACTCCGCGCCTTGATAGTCGGCATGCCGCTGGGTTCCGAGTTTCATGGGAACCACATCCATGCGCGCATATTCCCGTGGAGGAAGTGCATCCTGAAGAGTCACGAACGGATTGCCCCAGGCTGCCTGAAGCGTCTGGTCGCTTCCATATTTCCGCTGCAAATACCGGCGGAAATTCTGAACCGCCATCCGTCCATGATCCGGTGCGATCATGTACAAATTCCATTCTCCAAATATATAACATCCAACAAAAACTCCGACCAGACGTCTGTCAAGGCCATTTGCCTTAACGGCGGCCAGGAATTTTTGCATCGTGCCATGAGTTTCCCTAGCGAAAAGCTCCGAAAACGGTGAAACCCGCCTCCGTCCGTAGATGATCCGAGCATCCTCCCCATGCAGAGTCCGGCCTTCAACGTCTTTTATGGAAGGACCCGGAACTTGGATATAGTCGCGCCTGTCGCTTTTTCCATCCCCGCCTAAAACAAGTATTCTATTGTCCGCAGTTATAAATCCCTCATGTGGGTGTCCTATCATCCATTCTTCGGATGGGAAAAAATCGCAGTCGGCCATAAGCAAAGCCTTCGGTGCAACGCTGGCCACATTCGCTAGGCGCTTGACGGCCAATTCAATCGTCGCATCTGTCTGACGGCAATCCCCCACGCCCATCATGCTGCGCGTGGCAAATGCACCGATTCCGTTGCGATATAGCGTAGCGACGACATCGTCATGCATGGCCTGATCGTGCATCAGGCAGAACACCGGTGCCGGCAATGGTCTGCCGTTGGCCATCAGGGTGGGAATCCCGCCGATAGGACTAATTGTAGATCCTTTCGTAAACTGTGCAATCATCGCGGAATTTTTCCCTTCTCAATCATTGAGAGCGCCTTTTCCAGCATCTCCACATGAGTTGGACATGTGAAAAGGTTTTTAGTCCTCCTGGCATAATCCTTGTTTTCGGGATCATTGAAATTTTTCGACAAGTCATTCAGGATGCGTTTATATTCGCTTTCCCACCTGAACCGCACATTGTTATCCCATTCCAGCCAGAACTTTGAGTCATTGGTTATGTTTTCCGATAGTTCATGGAACTTGGAGGTAAACGCTTCGAACTCCGAGCTGTTTAAAGTACTTACGGTGACAGCGCCTCTCAGTTTGTAGGGAATGATTTCCGCTTCAATGATTCGGTGTTTTGAAATGCCGATACGGAGCAGATAGCCCAAGTCGGTATTCTTGTGGGCGGACACATACGGGGTATCAAAAACAAGATTCCCCAGGCTATAGGCGATCAGCCCCTGTTTATATTTTTCCACTCCCTGTATGACGTGCGGATGGTGGGCGATCACCGCATCGGCTCCCGCTTCTATGAGATTCCTGCAAGACGCCCTTATCCTTGGTGATGGAGTCGAGATGAACTCATGCCCGGCGTGAAGGTAGACCACCAGAAAATCGAATTCCTCCTTGATTTCCGCGATTCTATGGACATCATGTTCCGGTCGGAACCATGATGAACCGGCGGAACTGTCCGATGCCACGTTAAGTTCTTTCTCGGCAAGCGCCCATATTCCCACTTTTATGCCATTGACATCAACTGAAAGAGGCTTTTGCGCATCTGCCAGATCCTTCCCCGCGCCAGTATGCAGAATCCCATTCTTCTCCAGGTTTTGCATCGTCTGTGACACGCCTTCATCCTTGAAGTCACGGATGTGATTGTTGGCAAGGCCTACAGCGTCTATTCCAGTATTCCTGATGAATTCCGCGACTTGCGGATCACCCCTTAATCCGGACCCGTTAAGGCTGTCTGTGGGCAGTCCTTTTGCGCATAACGGCGCTTCAAGGTTTATCATGGCAAAATCATTGCTTTGAAATGTTTCCGCCAGGGCATTATCAAAGATTATTTCTCCGGAAATAATCTTTTTCTCATATCCGTTTACAGGGCAGAAATCACCGCCAAAAACAATAACCGCCTCCGGTGATCCGGGTTTGGCTGGCGATTCAAAAAGAGGCAGTTTCAATTTGTTCATATCATCATTTATCCTTTTATGAAAAGTTATCGACTTGGCATCGGAAGAGCCGACCAGACGGTCGGCGTTCCCGGCATCCAAGAACGCGCAATAAATTGCGCTACTACAAACGCGCCTGCGGCACATTTTCCCGCATGGGAATAGTTAGTGTCTTATTTCAAATCTCTCCTTGCTCTTCAGGAAGAACTTTTTCTTATCCTCCCCAGGAAGCATAAGAAGTATGTCGCGTTTTTCAACGTTCATATTGACTATTTCAAGTTCTGTTATTATCCCGCCTTTCATCTTTGCTGAAACCCTTAAGCCATCTGGAGTTGTCAAATTCTCAAAGGACAGGTCTAACCATCTCTCTGGCAGATTGGCGCATATTGTCAGCCGGTCTCCATTCCGGGACACAAGGAGGCTGTTGACAGCCCATACGTAGGAAGCGTGAGAGGTCATGAAAGGCTGTTTTAAAAGTTCGCCATCATAAAACACCCTCTCTGGAAATGACCCGAAGCAGTCGGTAAACTTGGCGCATTTCCTGAGTCGCATCCAGCCTTCCGGTTTTCCAGTCATGCCCAGGATGGCGGCTATCCAGAACTCAGTCCATGTAAAAATACGTCCCTTGTAACATGCGACTTCATGTGAGTTATAAGAATCAAGCTCCATGTCATAGTGCGACAGGATCTCAATGGTCTTGGATAGCGCCGGATGCTCAGGATATAAATGAAAAATCAAAGATCCCCAGTGAGGCTGCATGCCTCCGGCAAAAGACTGCAGGATTCCATCCTCATCGATATTTCGTGCCATGGCTTCTTTCACCATCGACAAGATTTCACTTAGATTGCTTTTGAACGGTTTCCGCTGCAGTTTTGCGCACGCTTCAAGATACGACTCGAGTGCTTTCGAATAGGTGGCGGAGGTCCAGGTATCGGTTCCTTTCTTATCTGAAGTGGATTCGTCCAGGCCCGCACATTCCGCCAGACAGGCCTGGCCGTTTTCAATTCTAACAAGCCTTTCTGTCAGGAAAATCAGAGACTGTTCCAGTAGATCAAATATCTCACTCAGAAATTCCTTGTCGCCGGTGAATTTGTAAACTTGAAGGCATTGAAGCGCTATCACGGCGTTATTGTGGAACTGTATTACATTCTCAGGATTCAGCTCAAAATGTGCACGGTTGCTTGTCCATGCATAACGCGCTCCGCCGCATTGGAGTTTTTTGGCTACTTCCTGGGCATCCTTCAGTTTGTTCTTGTAAAAACAGGATATTTTTTTAGACTCCTCGTCCCGGTTTGAACCCAGCCATGCCATTGAGGCGAACCAGCAATCCCAGAACATTCCATTGTGCCAGTTTCCTGGCAAAATACCCATGGGCATGAAGCCGCTTCCAGAATCAAATGTCGCTTTCAGAATATAATTCGAATAGTCATACAGGTATTCAAGATCTTTTTCCGGCAGGGTGACAGAAGAAGCGCTGAAATATTTTTTCCCTGATTTAATATGCTCTTCCAGGATCGAATCATACCCGGCATCCACGGTTTTCCTGAGCAGGCGTTTTATCTCCGTACTATAATCCTCTGCGTCATATGAGTCCACAACTGCAACGTAGTGGGTGACAGCTTTCCCCTTGGCGATTACCGGAGAATAATCAATTTCGCCGTTGTACTCGGAGCCTGGATGATCTGTCCAGGTTGCGGCGATACCGTCGTAAATTTCCGGGGAACTGTATTTATATCTGAAACAGAAGCCTCTTTCCATTTTTTCATGCCCGATCTTTTCCGGATGAACGCAAAGCTCATAGAGATCCGGCGAATGCGGAGTATCCAGGATGAATCCAAAACGGATACCGTTTTCCGGTTCCGCCAGGACTTCATAGCGCTCGACCAGCAGATGTTCATCGGTGATAAAGCTTGTGACTTTAATTTCCGCTGCTTTTTTGCCGCGGCTTTCTCTCAGACCAAAGGAAGTGGTCAGGATTCTTTTTTTAGGATCGAAGTACTGCCTTGGGTTGCGAATAGCGAGATTTCTTTCTTTGCCGACTGTCAGTATTGTTGTCAATCCGGCAAGGCAGATGGAAGTCCCATAGCATGATGGGCCGTAGCGGCGGTGGCTGTATGAATAGTCTTTGCGTGCAGTCTTGTACCAGCCCAGATTGATCCTGAAAGGCAACTGCGACGAATAGCACATCCAGTTTGGATCATCGGGAAATCCGCCCAGTCCCAGTAAAATCGCATCGGTACCGTTGGCCGCAAGCAAGGGGTAATATGGCCTCTGCGGAAAGCGCGCCCCGTATTCGTTAGCCTCAAGTTTTCCCTCTTCGTATTTCAACATCTTTTGTCTCCATTTTATAATTATTTCTTGCGGTATTCAATGAGCCATTTGAAAAGCAGTTCGGTGTTTTTGCGTGCACTCTGCGGGGTTTCGCGTCTGGAAATCATTGAACGAGTCTGCTTTTTCAGACTTTTCAGCAAGCTGACAGTTTCAGAATTGAAATTGTCCTCGAAAATCATTTTCCCTATTCGGATCATCCACAGCTGCATTGTCAGTGCATCAATCCAATATTCCAGAGTTTCGAAACCTTTTTCAGCCTTGAATGCAAAGCTGGTCAACAGTGAAATAGCCTGTTGGATTTCCTTTTCGGATTTATCCAGCTTGTTTTGCCAATCCTTAAAGGCAGCCCCGCCTTCTTCAGTCCTACACTTCATAAGCAGTTTTTCAAGATATCCCCGAGGCGCAGGCATTGAATCCTTTAGCCTGTTCCATTGTACTGCCATTGAAGCACCGCAAGTGAACGGGGAAATGTTCATTCCTGCAATCGCGGTTGCATCAAAGAAATCCGGAGTTTCAACGCCGAACATGTTTTTGCTTGCGATTCGTTTGGCGCCATCCAGAGACAGCATGGGATCTGCAAGTATTGAAGGGGCAAGCGGCAACATGGGCTCCTGGGCTTCATAAGGGTTGAGCCTGATAGCCCAGCTTGTAACGCAGTTTCCGACCAATTCAAGATCTGCGCAGATCCTGGCTGCCGCAACTGCATTGCCGGCACGTTTCATGTTGGGAAATAAAAAACTGTCGCCTGCTGCGCGAATAGCACTGCAGAGGATTACATCATAGCCCATACGCTTTAGTGCATGGCTGGTGTGAAACGGTCTCAGTTTTCCCGAGGAATCAAATATTTCAGGGAAAAATTTACTGATGTCTGCCGGAATGTCTTTTGCCTCGACCAGTCCTTCTCCCCATACGAGCGTATGTTCAGGCACCAAATCCGAATCCCAATAGTTCCAATCCCATATGAGATAATCTTTTGTGATCGCCCCCATCTCCTCCGGATGATGCAATATCATATCACCCCATATCCCCGGGCGCGCACCGGCAGCCCGGATTGGCGCCGATATGTCGGCAATATGATCCATGTACAGGGCGTTTTTACCTATGCTTTTCACCTTTTCAGCACATTTCGGGCATGTTCCGAAAACATAGGCCTCGTCTCCGCCAAGATGGAAGAACCTTATATCTCCGAACAATTCCAGATATTCGCCGATCAGCCCCCTGAGGAATTTCCTTGTATCAGGATTTTCCGTGCAGTAACAGTCGTGGTGATTCTCTTTTTGCGATTCTCGCAAATGAGCGTATTTTCCATTCATCAGTACATATTCGCCGTGTCCAATAGTCTGTAGCAGTGGAATGGGCTCCAGCCCAAGCGATCTGGAATAATCCAGGATGCCTTTGAATTCCTCCTTTGCGAAGGCTTCTGGCCAGGCGCATTCCGGACAGCTGTCCAGTCGCACCTTGTCTTCTATTTCCCACAGGATGGAGTTGTATCCGGCATCGGCTATTTTTCTCAGCCATTTGCGGAGATAGTCTTCACGGAGGCATGAAAAGTTGAGGTCCATGTGAAAAATGCACAGCTTTTTCATGGTTTCTTTCCTGTCTCTTTCTGTTGATTTAAACTCTTATGATATGCCGTAAGGTTTTCCAGAAGGCTTGTATTTGAAACCCTGTGGATTTTATCGGGGCACAGGACGATCAATCCTTTTCCGTAAGGCCGGACGAGGAGATATGGGGCAGACTCGTTGCCGTTTCTGGGAGCGCTTGCCAGAATTGTCCAGTAATTCGTGTCCGCCGGTATGAAAAGATTTGCCGGAGTAATGCCGCTTTTCAGATCGTGAAGCAGATTGTTGGGCTTGCCGCTCCAGTCGCCGGGTGCAATGAAATTTGTACGACGCGCCGCCTCTGGAATATTCTCTATTCCCACCGTTTTTACCTTCATGGAAGGATCTTTGAAATACTGGTCCACCGGTATATTTCCATAGGAGGCAAAAATCGCGATTGCTCCGTTCTTGACCGATGGCACTAGGTATTTTTCCCAGTAGTCGGCCGGAACTTTGTTGGGGCCTCCGGGATGGCGGAACCAGAAAACGTCGCATTTCGGATGAAGCTCAAACAGTTTTTCCGCAGTGGTGACAATCTGGACTTGCCGGCCTATTTTTGAAAATTCCTGCCTTAACGCGATATCACTCCTGCTTTCCCTGACTGGATTTCCGGACCACCAAAGAATGGAACTGCCACCAGCGCTCGCAGCAGAAGTGAAGACCAGCATGGACATATCACGTTCCGGAAACCCCCCGTTTTCAAAATCTTTGCGTCCTCCGTTGTGACGGATAAAACGCGCCTGCCAGAATTCATTTGCGTTCGGAGTTTGCCCGAGGGAAGCGAACGGGATTGTCATTTCAGCTTCCCATTTGTCCTCTCCTACCTGAGTCTTCGCCTGCCAGGCAGGATTCCAAAGGTCTTCCCTGGTGCCAACACTTGAAATGCGATGGTCTTGCCGTGTACCTTTAGGATTTACTCCGAAATACCAAGTTTCACCGCTGAGACCGGAAGAAAGGACAAGTTCCACGCTGTCGTCTTCAACTACTTTCCCATCATGTCCTGCTGCCGTGGCCTTCATATTCTTGATTTCAGGATCCTGGCAGATCCATCTGACCAGGAGAGCCTCTTTTGTCCAGGCGAGACTTACTGTTGCCGGATAGCTTTTGGCACCTGAAGCGGCAGGGAGAAGTTCCTGAGGGGCGGAGGAGGATTGGGCAAAGTCTGCCGCCTGCGCGAGCAATGGCAGAAGCACCCACGGAATGGAGTCAGTCATCATGTAGAGATCATGCCACTGCTTGAATAGAACCCTCTCTCGTTCAATGTTGGCGGAGACACGATCCCTGGCGACCCGATTTTCTATTTTTGGAAGACATTTCTCAGCGGCGGAAAAAGCATCATGGGCTTCATTTTCCAGCTTGCCGGCAAATAAATGAGGCGCGATATTCAGGGCGTCCCCAAGGATTGTGGTGTGGTTCGGCATGGCCGACCATGCGCGATCCATACTCATGTAATAGTCATACATGGGCAAGGCGGCCTCACCAAAAGCGGTCTGACACCAGTCATGCAGGATATCCGGCAATTTCTGGTCGGGATCCCAGAGCAGTCTGGCATACAGATAGATGGGCAGACGTTGCTGGACATTGAATATGTATTCTTCCGCCGGAACATATTTCGGGGATATGAGAAGAACTTCCGGTATCATGGTGACATGTCCGAGCTTCTTACTGGTCTTGATTGCATCATCAATCAGGCTCAGGAAAGGTGTGAAGCGGGAATTCCTCCTGAAAATGTCAAATTCATATGCGTCGTTGCCGATTGGAAATCCGGTGGCCTTCCATTCAAGCATCGCATTCATTGTGTCTTCGTTATGCTTGCAGCCAGCCTGACCATAGGGATGAATGTTGCAGCGGGTATAGGAGCAATATTCTATAAACTCGGTGTTCCTGATCTTGCATTTGGGAACGTTTCGATATTCGAAATAGGCAATGGTGGCCAATTTCAGTGATGGAAATTCATTTTTCATGGAGTCGGTCAGGCGGTTGTAAAATTCGAACCAGGTGGTGGAAGGATCCGTCTTGGAACAGTTTTCACAGCGGCAATATACGGTCGTATCACTTGGAAATACGCTCAGGATGTCAAGATAGGGATGTTTAAGTACATATCCGGCCAGATTTTCGAATACTATCTTATCCACTTCCGGATTGCTGAAACAGATGTTTGCATCATAGCGTTTGCCTTTGACCTCCGCAAAATATTCCTGATGCTGGGAGAAAAGGGGTTTCGGAATAGAGATATTGTGTGAGGACCACATCGAATAGAATCCCCTCCTCTTTTCCTTCAGAGGCGCGGCATGACGGTAGATATTGATGAAATTGCGGGCCATCCATTCCCGGAAAATCTCGGAATCCGGACCAAGATAATAGTCGCCGCAAAGATGGAAACCGCGATATTGGAATCCGGGTTTATGATTGAACTTAAGTTCAGGAAGGGACCAGCTTGTCTTGACTGGAATGAATTCACCATCAGCGCCGGGCCACAGCCAGCGCACTCCGAGTTCGCGCTGCAGGAAACTGTACACGGCATAGAGGGCGCCACGCGGCTGGTTTCCCGCCAGATAGAGGCGGCCACCCAGAGTATAAACGGCGACCTCCTCGACTTTGCCTGCACTGAGTTTCAATGCGCCTGCCTGTGCCTGCACTTGCGGATTTTTAAGGTCTCCGATGATAATCACATTTGATTCGGGAGGATTTTCTTCGGCAATCACCTCGAAATCGGCACCGGAAATCTTTTTTAGCGCAACTTGCAGCTCCTTTGCCGCATAAACTTCCGTCTGTTCGGCTTGTGGAGACAGATATATTTTCCAAACCGTACGGCCATCCTGGAAAAATGGTTCCGCTCCAAATGTAGTCCACTCCGCCAACAAGACGAGAATGGATATATATAAAATCCTTTGAAGCATTTTTAATTCTCTAGTATGTTATGAAATTTCATTGCAAATGTTTTTGAATATCCATTGGTAAATAAAATCACAAAGCACAAAATAAACTTCAATTTTAGAACATAAAACCGCTCAAAGAACATGCCTTGCGGCATTGACCTTCCTTCGCCAAGGCTTCGGAGGGCAGGCTACAAACAAATTTCATAAGGAATTGGAACATGTTAGTAGTTAAGCCCGCAAGGGCTGTTCTTTAGAATTTATTTGTACTCCCCTTTCTGGATTGAAGGCCTCGGCCGTATAATTCACCTTTTTTCACCTGTCCAGTTTTCCCGGCCAAGACCACTCTTTGAAATCCGGACTCCAAGCCAGGGCGATGCTTGCATAGTTGTCGAACCCTCCGCGAGCATCCATCTCCGGATAGTCGGAGCCGTGGAAGAACAGTATTGCTTTGGCGACATCTGGATCATCCCGCAAATCCAACACAAAACCCGCGGTCAGACGTCCCTGCGCCCATGGCCAGCTCTTCTGTCCGAGCGTCAGCAGCTCGGTGTCCCGCCATGATTTCAAGTCCCGGGAACGCTTGACACCAATGCCGTTCGCAGGCGAATGAAACAATACATACTCATCGCCATCCACCAATACGCAGACATTCTCTCCGGATTTCTCAGTTCCTGCAAAATTCCAAATCTTCAAGTCATGAGACCATGACAGGCTCACTCCGTTCTGCTTGTAGAAGCACCACCATTTTTCCGGCTCGTCCTTATCCTCCAGTAGATACGGATCTATCATTCGTCCCATGTCCCCTATCGGGACATCCGGGCCTTTGACGCGCAACAATTCCGGTTCACTCCACGTCTTCAAATCTTTGCTGCGCATAATCCATATCCGCGATGTTTCATTTCCATATTTTTCGCCATTGGGACGCGGATATGTCTGAAGGCATATTATCCATTCGTCTCCAAAGCGTATCACGTTCCCAGGGCTGCTGAAATTCTTGGAATTATCCTTGGGCGTGATGATGTCCGGCGCGCTCCAGTTCTGCAAATCGCGGCTCTCGCTGTGCGCGACACGCAGGAACACCTGTCCTCCAGTTTCGATCTCCGAGAGCGTGAAATACATATGAAAACAGCCGTCATGGCAGAGGACGGCCGGATCGCGGTATGCCGTTGAGGCATCCCCCCGGAATATGACCGGAGAGGACATGTCAGCCCATTTGATAATGCTGTTTGTTGTTTTTTGTTTATTTGCCATTATGAAACACCTACTTGTAAAGCTGATTGCCAATACGAACAATATCCAAGCCCGCAGCACTGGCTTTCTGGTATATGACATGCCCGTCCACGTAAAGGGTATTGACTCCGCGGTTGTGGCGATATTCAAGCTTACAGGTTGCGTCGGCGAATACGAGATGAGCCCAATTGCCAAAATTCAAACCGTTCCCATCTCCCTCAGTCATGAGCAGCGTTTTTGAATGTTGAGTTATTGTGCGAAGATTGAAATTGGGGTTGTATTCCGTTCCGTCTGGTATGACGTTGGGCATGATGTCTGAATTCACCATGTAGAACATGCTGTGGGTTGTTGTGCTGAGAGGATACTTGCTGATCGCCGGACAATACAGTGGTCCATCCTGCCTCGCATATAAATAGCTTCCGATAGTACTCATCCCCGCGGCGTCATTTGGATACCCAAAATATGTTTGGAAGCCATAGCCATAGTACCATTTATTATAGGGGGTCGAGACTTGGTCGAAGTAACGCATGAAATACCCGTTGTTATCATCAAGATATAAATTCATGGCAAGCCCAATGCTTTTCAGATTGCCCGTGCAGACGATCTCCTTGGCCTTGTCTCTCGCATTTTTCAATGCCGGCAGAAGCATTGCCGCGAGTATCGAAATAATGGCTATTACAACCAACAGTTCGATCAATGTGAAGGCCATGTTATCTGTAAAACGACGCGGTTGCGCTTTTATGCCACTCCTCCGGATATGCAGACTCTTGTTACGTCTTTTCATAATCCTTTCTCCTTATCCTTAATTATTGCAAATTGTCTTTGCGAGTTTTCACTTCCCCGCTAGAATGCTTCCGAGGCGTATTGAGCGGTTTTGGCTCGGCACCATGTCCGTCACATACACTTGACTGTCGCGCAGGGCCACCACTACACGTGTCAGGGTGATCGGGTGCTGGACAATGCCATCCTGATCGCCGCCATTGTAGCTCCAGTCGCGATCTGTCGGTCCATGGAAACCGCCCGGATAACGCTTGGGAATATCGAGCGAAACAAAGCGCCAGCCGTCGAAGTTGATCGCAGTACGCCCTTTCCAATCGCTGACATCCCAGCCGCTGGTCTCGTCAGAGGCAGAGAAATACGATTCGCCCCTGGCATCGGTGAACTCCCAGTAAACGCGCCCCCAGCAGGAATTGCCCTTTACCCACATGCCTATTCTTGCGACATCACTGGCGAGAGGATTGGGCTGTTTCAACTTCAAGGAAACGTAGCGCGGGACAATCTTAGGCACCTCCGGCTGCGCCTCCATGGTTAGCTCGGCAACCTTGCCCTTCTCCTCGTCCTGGACCGCCGTCAGGGTGAACTTGCCTTGCACCGCAGGCTGATCGGAGGCATAGGTTTCCAGATATGTGTCGGGCTTTGTCTCCACCTCCCAGGCGGGCGGATCATTAAAATCACCCACCGTGATCGCGTCCACCGGTGCCTGATCCGCATAGGTCGCCTTACCCAGACTGACCTTTGTCACCTTTCCGCTCGTGATGATATATGCTGGCGTAGTGGTGGCCTGGAAGAGTGCGACGCCGTTTTTGACGGGCAACTTGCTCGCATTGCCCATGGCATCCACAATTTCGATGCCGTTCCCGCCTGCAACCTCGATGCTCACTTCGCGTGTGCCGAGGGTGGTCCACACCGGATAGACCTGCTCAGCACCACGCGCGAATTCCAGAATATACAGGCCGCGCGAACCGGTGTCGAAGTAGCGTGAGTATTTTGCACCGTCCAGCACCCTGGTCAGCGTGGCATACGCCACATAAGACGGCTTGGGTGTCAGCAAAGGATACCGATGCAGAACCCCGCTGGAACCATAAAGCGTGGCGTAATAGGAATCGGACACGTCTTCGGCCAAACCGACATTGATGCTGGGATACCCATAAGCCAGGCAATGCAGGACGTCGCGGACATAGTAATCCGCCTGCTCGCGTTCCGTCAGTGCGCCGGGAGCGGTACAGCGGTCAATATATTCGTATCCGGAAGACACCGGCACATCCTCGTATCCGTAAAACTTACGCATTTCAGACAAATACCACACTTCCTGCATGGCGCCCCGGCGCGGCTGCATTTCGGTGGGATGCCAGTTGGCAACCCCTTCCATGGCGAAGCAATCCACATATTTCTTAGGCCAGCCTTGGCGCATGAACGCAACCATGAGAGCTGAAGAAGTATTGCCAAAACTTATCTTAAGGTTCGGCTGCTTGTCCCTAAACCACTGAGCCCTGTATTCCGCCTGCGGCCAAAGTTTCTCCATGGCCTTCTTGCCCTCCTCGCTGAATTCGGGCTTGGGTTTACCGAGCAACTCCTCAAAGGGTATCTTAATATCAGGAAACTGCGTTTCGTGGAAGACCATCCCAAAACGCACGCTTGGGTTTTCCTTGCAAAACTGTTCAAGCTTTATGTCATCCTTCACAGTCTTCGCCCATCTCGTCATGCTGGGTGTGAGTTTATAAGGTGCCATCTCGGCTTCGTGGACCTTATTTTGCGGGGTACAGTGACGCATCCCCATTTTAAGAAGGATAGACCCCATCAGATCAACGCGATCACATGTCCCATGAGTTCCCTGGAACCACCAGATTCCAAAGGGCGATTCAGCCCCGGCCTTGCGCGTATCCGGCGGCAACAGCGCGAAGGAAGTCGGTTCCCTCCATAATTCCCGTCCGGCATCATCCGTCACCCTGATAACGGCGTCATGATGGCCAAACTTGAATTGAGACAGCGGAATCTGTGCCTCTGCAAGTCCACCATTCGTTCCCTTGGCAGGGACCTCGACCTTTTGCGAATGGGAACTGGTCTTGCCGTAGAAATCCGTCACCTCCCAGTTCAGCGCAAGCTTAGCCGGGGACTCCTGCCGGTTGCTGAAGCTTACCTGCAAAGAGGGATTTTCAGCCGCATAGAAAATGTGCCCTGCCTCCTTTGACGTCACTTGGACATCTATGGGATTGCGTTCCAGGGTTACGCCGAACACATGTACGGCGCTAGGCATCCCTAACGGCTTGAGCCGACAGTTCTGCAGATTGAAGAATTGCACCGCAAGCCGGATTTCCCGCGTCAATTCGATATCAAAAAAATCCTTCTCCCGCCCAATAGCCGGAGCGTTCTCGCCCAGCATGTCCGTAATCGTCCCCATCTTCAATGGGACAGTTATGCTGTAAACCGGCAGTTTATCCTTGCCCGACGCCACCGTGCCAACCTGGCGCAATCCAGTCGGTGGAGGGGCGTTGCCTCCGGCAGCTGGCAGATAAACAGTTGTGTCGGCAATGCACGTGTCGGCCCGGCCTCCACCATCACCATAGTTCTTGCCAAACCGAGTCACGCGCAAGCTCAATGCCGGTACTTTGTTTGTATCAGGCTCTACGGTGCACAAAACATGCGCAGCAATATAATTGGCCTTGGGTACGCGCAAAACGATTGATTCCGGCAAGCCATCAAAAGCGCTACGGGTAGTATCCCCGTCACAGTACGTAGCCAGGTCGATTTTTTCCTGCAGCCAGCGACTCAGACCGACATCAATATTGTTGGAAGCCGCCGTGGCTAGAAAAGGTATGCCGTGCAGCGAATTGATGGAGCCGGCATGGATCTCCGAGGAGAATTCCTGGAACTTGAATGGGCCAGGTCGAGCATAAGAGTCCAGATCCAGCGGCAGATAAAGGCCTTGACCCAAAGCTGGCGACTCCAGTGCCCCCGCGAGTTCCGCATCGGCTCCCAGTTGGATCGTTCCCGATGCAATGGCGGTTTCAGCCGGGATGGTGGCCATGAATCGGCCGTCCAGCCAGATGGACAGTCCCTGGATGCCGCGCTCCAGATGGATCGTGAAGACATGCTGATATACGGAAGGAAGTTGCGGGTAGGTGGCCATTACGCGATTGCGGTCCTCAAACGCGGATTTTTCCGCCAGTTTCAGCGAGAACTTAGTGCTGAGATTCGTGTGCACATAGAAATCCAGATCCGGTTTGATGAAATATTTCTGTCTGTTGACAGTCAGGAAGGCGGCCTGAGGATCGGCGGCAGTCAGGATAAACTTGCTGCCGGGCGCTTTCCCATCACCCAGTGTTAACTTCCAGGTGGCCTTTTCGGCGCTCAGCCGCCCCATCAGCCGCAGGGCCCGCCCATCCGCGGGTGGCGTGAATGTCCATGTCCCCGGACCCTTGAGATTGAGAGGGGCGGGAGGTGTCTGTCCCCATTGAGCCAGCTCGGACACATTCAACTTTGCCGCTGCAGGTTCCGCCGCAGACGCCAACGATACTGCGGAAACAGCCGCACAACTCGTCATCGTCAAACGCATCATCAAATTCAAAATACTGATAGGATTTTTGATTTTCATATTTTTCTCCATTTTTCCTGTTTTTAAAATTTATTCCGTGTACAATGCGCTGGGCCGCCATACGCCTTCGCCGCCGCCGCAGTCATATCCGTGGATTGCAATGACATTTTCTTCCCCTGCTTTTATATGATTTGTAACATCTATAGCAAATGACCTGTCCCATTTACCGCAATCTGATTGTGAACCGACTTTGACTCCGTTTAGATATATGTCGCCGGTGTCATCAAGCGAACCTATCCTGAGAAATACTTTTTTGCCGGAAGGAAATACAGGAGCCTTGAATTTCAAGCGGTACCAGAAAGCTCCGCCTATCTGTTCATACCCCTGATATGCCGGCATGTTCCAGCTTGAAACCAGCGGCCAGCCCACAGTGTCATCATAAGCAACTTTGAAGTATCCGTTCTCTACCCCGTTGTTCTCATAGTCGAGATGGAATTTCCAGTTTTCCGGCAGCGGGAACAGATTCGGAACCTTTTCCGGCATTTTTTCAGCTCCGGCGAAAAGCTCTTCCATCCAGCGTTTGTCATTCGGACCCAGTCCTGAAATTTCCTTGCGGGCACAAGGCTTCAGGCTGGCAAAGTCAGTTTTCAAATACATGTCGGCGGCGATCGCCGGATTACGCCCAGTGGAGCTTATGGCGGCAAGGTTGTTTTTCTGCCAGAAATCCTTGAGCCCGTTTGCCCGTTTTACAAAATCGGCAATATCCTCCGGTGTCCGGTTGTTCATAGCCTTGGAATAGGCTCGGTAGGTCTCTGCGTGCTGGAACTGCGCTTCGATGGAATCACGGAAGCGGCTCAGGCGTTCCTTCTGTCTGTCCTGTGAATTGCTGACTGCTGTACCCAGTCTGGCTCTGGCATTTTTGATAAATTCATCAGGGAGCATATAGGAGGTATCGGCACCGCCGCCATAATTGATCCGTTCCATAGTGCATGCATTACGGGTCATTTCTTCCAGTATCCAAAGAATATCGGCATCATAAGGTGTTCCATAATATTCGCGGCAGAAATCCTTCAGGTATTCACGAGGAGCTTTCGAGGTGTCCCATGTGAACTGAGCCAGCGACCAGATTATCGGCCAGCCGTATTCAGAACGCTGCTGCGCCTCCATATTATAGTGTTTATAGCCGAGCTTGGCAAACCCCTGTGCCGCGTCCAGGACAAGAAGCGGAGTAGGAGTCAAGGGGCGGGTTTGATAGTCGCGCGCCACTAAAGTCGCACCGGCATCCTTGGTCTTGCCTATCCACTGGCGGAAGGTTTTCGTAAAAGGATATGATTCCTTGTTTTCAGGAGACTTTTCCCATTTTATCAGAAGACATGTAAAAGCCATTATATTAGATTCTATCTTGACATCGTCTGGAGGCTCGGTCATGTCCATATACGGATAGAAGACTCCAATGTTACGACCGGGCATCTTTTCATTGAGACCTTTGGCTACGCTGTTCCAGAACCACCAGACCAGGCGGTCTTTACTGTTCGGTCCTTTGCCTGCGATTTTCGCACAGCTGTCACATTCGCAATATCCTTTACAGTCGGACAATCCCATTCCTACGGTGGCATCTTCATCCAGATCGGCGCTGCGCTCATTCCTTGTCTTCTCCATATTTTCAAAAAAAGACACGCAATTTTCTATTGCAGTTTGAATGTTCTTTTCATTTGTAAAGCAGACCTGTCCCTCTTCATAAACACGTTTCAGCAAGAAATCTTTTCCTGTAACAAGAGCAAAACGCTCAGGCTCTTTTTCCATGAGCTCTTTCACTTTATCACGACTTAATCCCGTCATGGGTTTAATGGCGTGTCCGCTATTCATTACGCACAGATTGAAATCGAAGTCTCTTGTTGCGATAAGGCGTCCCAGCTGTGTCCTGTTGCGAATCAGGAACAGCTCATAGTCGTAAACTGCGGCATTCACATCCGGCCCTTCGCCAAAATGACCTCTGACCGTCGATGAAAGAGCCATTGTGCGGGAAGAGAACGAGGGCGAATGCATCCGCTTTCCCGGTTGAATTGGAATGTCAGACAATTTTGGGATGTTTGTGCCGATCTCACCCGGTGTCAGCCAGCGCACACCCAGGTCGTTCAAATACTGGTAGACACCGTAAAGCACGGCAATATCCGTATTTCCCGTGATAGTTACGCGAGGCATTGGCGAGGCGGACTCCTCAACGGTGAAAGCCTGCGCGGACTCCTTTCCCTTCCATTCATTTTCAGGTCTTGTCTTAAATATAAAGCCGCTGTCATGCCTCCCTATTTCGCGCCACGCCATTTCCAGCTCCGCTCCGGTCATTTTTTTAAGGTGATCCCGGAGTTCCTGCGCAGCGAACAGAGTTGGCTTCCCGACGTTCGCAGGCAGATAGAGTTTACCTTGGGCCACGCCATCCTTTATAATGTATTTTGCAGGAACGCCTGCAGTCTTTACTGCTTTCTTGTCGATAGGGGTCTGTGTTTGCTCGGCGCCCGGGACTGAAAACGCTCCCAACACCAATATGCTTGCCATCATCGCTGCCAAAAAATAATTGTTCAAGCTTCTGCAGTTGATTATCATAAGACCTTTCCTTTTCACTTGTCCTCTTTGCTTTCAGTGACTTTGAATTCTTCGACAATCACATAGTAGCCAGTCAATTTCACTGATACAGTTCCAGCTGGCATAATAAATTTCACAGTCTCCCCTTTTTCACTTACACCGTACTTCATGCTTTTGAAAGGTTTGTCACCTTCCGTATTGTAACAACCTATGTAAATAAAGGATTTTGGTTCTCCTGCCTTTCCGCGACAACTAAAATCATAGGAGACTCCTCCTTTAACTGGGATAGATGGAGTGGAGCCGGTAAATCCTGAATTCCATACGACCTTCCCATCGGGACGAGTGTAAAATTCGCCGCCATACCCATAAAAATTTAAATCCCCGTATTCGAAAGAAGGATGGACGTTTATGCACTCAGCCTCTTTGCCATCCAGATCCGTTCTTACAACTATCTTTTTCGAGGCGATGTCAGCTTCTTTGCCCGGAATCAGGAAGACTTTTAAGGACTTGGCCGCCGGAGGCGGATAAAATACCCGCACATAGTCAAGGAATCCCTGGGAAATGACAGGAATATTTATGTCCGTATTTTTGGGGAGTTTTTTTTCCTGCTCATCATAAAACTCAATACGTACGCGGCTTGCAATATCCCGAAGATCCATAATGCGAATGCGTTCATTTGCCTCAATCGTGTATTTGCTGTTTGTGCGCGCAAGGGATAAAACCTCATATTTCCTGCCCGTCTCAACCGGGATTGCCGATTTTGTCAATTCCATTGCCTTATTTGTTTCGACGATCTCATCTGTTTTGAAAAGATCCCTTCCGGATGCGATACAAATTAATGACATGAATAACATAGGGGAAATAAAAATTAGTTTTTTCATTTTTCATTCGTTTCCTTTTGCTATGGTCAACATCTTCCAGTAATTCATATAATGAGTCCTTGTAATAGACGTCCCGTCAAGAGTGCTTTCCTCCTTGTCTTTGCCGTCAAACGCTAGGCGGGAGAACTTGGCGTACAGCTTCACGTCATCTTCTTTCAAATCAAGCTCCCTGATTACTGAGAGGGGGATTTTAAACATGGCCGTATAGCTGTCTTTTTCATTCTTGACCTCTCCCTTCCATTCAGGACAATCCCACGGCAGATAATTCTTCATGTCATAACGCTTGCCGTTTCTGTCAAGGGCAAAGAAATATATGGGCGCTCGCCTTTCGGCTGTCAGGACAAGTTCAACCCTGTCGTTTTTTCCTGCGTCCAGGGCCTGGAAATGAAAATAAAGGTATGTTTCATCCCGCATTACAGACACATTGGTCTGATGTTTGGCCGGGGCCTGTTTGAAATCAGACCAAGTGGAAACCTTTTTGAATTCCCCTAATTTGAAAGCCTGCATCCAGAATGTTGAATTTGCAATATTCCACTCGGCGGTTGATTCCTGCACATAGGGTATGGCGAGTCTGTTCAGACTCTTTGACAAACTGTCAAATGCCGTCAAAGTTCTCTGGACGAGAATCTTTGAATTAGGGTTGACCACCTTCTTTTCAGCCTCTACAAGAATTGAGCGGAGTTTCTCCTCATTTCCTGTTTTAACGATCAGGGTTTCAAAGATCTCCGCGCTGGAGGAATGGCAGGTTGCCCCGAATTTTATATCGGGATCTCCCCATACTTTTCGTATGATATTGTAGAACTCCAACATTTCAGGAGCTGCCCTTCCGTATGCTCTTTTAATGTAATCTTCCCTCAGTTTCTGCGGGTCAAGCGTCGGTTCCCACATTAGGCGTGCCATAATCCACCATTCAATCGCACGATAGTCCCAGACTGACAATCCTTGTTCACTTTCCGCTGAGAACCCATCCATGTGAACACCGTACACACCGCCTGATTTAACCATTGCCGACCAGTCCGCCGCCGCCGAATCTGCAACAGTTGAAAAGCCGTTGCAGTAATAATACGCAAACATGGATAATTTCCTGTCTTCCGACGCATTCCTGTTCAAATACTCCCTGAACCTGGTTTCCCAGACAGGTCCACCGCTGTCACCGTATATGCAGTGATTGTTTTTTCCTTCAAGTATGGGGAAGCGTATGGAGCACACACCGTAAGCGCAAAAAAGAGGGATCAGGGAAGGCGCATGTTTTACAGCTGGAGGAACAGCCATGTAAATGTAGGCAGAAACTCCAATAGGCATGTTCGGATATGTCTTGGCGAATTCTGCCGCGACTTTATTCATCATAACCGCCACGCGGGTGGAAAAGAACAGAGGATCCTTTTGCGATGTATCCGCTTTGGGTTCAAGAAAACTGCCATCGGCCAATTTAATCGGCTTCATGCATTCAGGACAGGTACAGACAGCCCATCCGTCCCTGGTGCGAACACTGATATGCTCCAGCTTTTCACCTCTTGCCTCCGCTTTCTTAATCACCTCGCAGAGTCCCTCGGAAATGGCTTCGGCTATTCCCGGAGCCGTATAGCAGATATAACCGTTCGGGCTTATATCCCTTTTACCGTTCTGAAAAATAAAAAACTCAGGATGTTCTGTTTTGCATTTTTCAAATTTGTATTTGTCTGACTGGGCGATCACGCTCATGAAATTACCGTCGAACGACGGAGCCCCCCCCATTTCCTCCCGCTCGTATTGATTAACCCAAAATGCTGAAGTGTTGAGTCCTAAGCGTCCCTGCCAGATTCCGCTGTCATCTGTCTTGGCATAATTACCGCCGGACATCCTCTTGACGAACGCTGGACGCAGAATGAAGTTCGCCTCTTTGAATTCAAGACTGGGGTTGGGAGTAAAGACTGTACCAAATTCCTTTCTTGGACGGGCCCATATTATGTCTGTGTTTTTTTCTAGGAAACGGAAGGCCCCGAACAAGGCTCCTGACGGTCTTGAACCAAATATGTAAATATTCTTGTCCTTTTGCCTTACCGCAAAACCGTCTGAACCATCCAGATATTTAAAGTCTTCCGGAAATAAGTTCTTTGCCAGTTTGCCACCTATCCGGATTTTCATGTTATCCCTGTTTGACGGAACTGCGAGCACCCTCATCTCCTTGCCGCTGATTTTTCTGACCCAGTGCTGTATTTCACGGGCGGCCCGCACCTCAGGAGGAGGGGAATTCGCCTCCAGGATAATTTCGCCGGGATAGGCGGGAAAATCAGGGATCTTTGGACTGGTTCCTTTTTCTACGAGTTCAAGCCCAACCAGATTTACGACCGGAACACGCGTGGGACGGCCGTCGCAGTATTCAATTCTTATAAATGCCGCATCAGCCGGAATTTTAAGGAATGGATTTTTTCTAGGGAGATAACCGTCGATGCGTCCAATCCGAAGCAGATCGTAATCATATACAAGAACCTGGCCGCCCACATGTGAACCTTCGGCATAGCGGTAGATGGAGCCTGGTTCAACAGGGATTGGATCTGTTAAGGCATAGCCTTCAGGTTCACATTTTAAGATGGTTTCCCCGTTTTCATTAGTTTCCAATTTCGCCAGACGACGATCAGTCCATCCGGAATAATTTAATGGACCGGATGAGAAATCTCCGTTTATCACAGGATTCGTGCCGGTAATCTCCTCAAGTTTCATATCGGTTATTTCAGGCATGGCTCCCTGGCTTTCAAGAATAACCCGCAGAAGGACGCCGTCCCGATGGGTCAGGAAACTATGTGTGTATGTTTTTCTTTCAGGAACTATTCTCTGCCAATCCGCTTTAAATGAACCTTCATAAGGCAGAAGCCCCTCATTATTTAATATCTGCAATTCCCAAGAGGCGTTTACAGCGGAATTTCCTGAGGTATTGAATGAAAGGCAGTAACGTGTCAATGGTTCTACTTTAAACTCCTTCACGGTTTTCCCGTCAGATATATTATCCCCGTATACGGAAATGTTAGTTGACACTAACGTAGATATTGAGATAATTGCGTACCCAATTCCAATCAGTAAATTTCTCATTCCTTTATCCTTTTTTTAATACTAGGGCTCATAATCCTCGGATCATGTATGCCTGCGATATTCCTGATTCGTCCGAGTTGAAAAAGGCCATCGTGCCATCGGGGGACAGAAACGGATGGATATGGCAGCTCTCCGGAGTTTTTGAATAAGGGCCGTTATGCGGATTCAGCAGGAGACGGAAATTTTTCAGCGGGTCCTTCCCTGCCTCTCCCAATTCGGCTACGAAAATACGTCCGCCATTGTCCAGCGGAGCGGCATCGGTTATAATTCTGCGGCCTTCGATGTCAGTTGCAAAGTGGTAGAAATATGACTTCACGGTCAACGGTGCTTGCGAAATATGGTTTGACGATCCGGAAGCGCCGGGAGTGATCTGATAGAAATATTTGGAGGGGAACTCACGGCTTAGTTCATTCCTCACAGCCTCGGGAGTCTTAAGTCCAAGATGTCCCGCATCAGGCACAGCAAGCCCCTCTATCAGCTGGGCTTCAGGCGGCTGATGCGTATGCGTACTGGTGATGGCCCAATGACTTCTTCCACGCCAGCACTGATGCCCCTGGCAGCGCTCATTGCCGTCGCGTCCCCAGGGCATGGTGCGGAAGTTTGTGCCGTCGTCACGGATTACATGGATATCTGTTCCCTTCCCGTCCGGTTTGCTTGTGATCTCGCCGGAGGCATTGGCCGCATAGCTGTGCGCTTCCTGGATAAGTATGTCATGACTTTCCTCCGGATTCAGCGAGCGTGAGTACTGCGGATGCATATTGCACCATGTCGGCCCGCTGATCACCAGCTGGACATTTGCATTATCCAAATCAAATACCATCATGCCAAAAGGAGGCATTTCCGCCGTCTGCCCATCTCCCATGAAGGCAGGCAGGGCCAGTCTTTTTCCATCGGAAGAAATGGTGGACAGGGAATATATGCGGCTGGGACGGAACCGAGTGCCTGGCAGTTCCGTGTCCACAACCATGATGGTCCCGCGGTCGCTGCCATCCAATCTGACCCGCTTGAGGATCAGGCGCCCCCCGTTGATCTCGGTTTCATTTACGAAGTAGTACATGAATTGTCCGTCTGGTGTCACGGATGGCGCTGTCGCTCCGATTTCTTCAGTTATTGGAGTCAGGCGGCAGCCGTCCTCAATATCGCAGACCAGGTACTGGTGTTTCGGGTCGTGGTGATTGCTGCCATGTGAATTGGCGGAACGGTGAAGTACGAATCGTTTTGAATCCGGAGTGAATATCTGCGCTTCCATGTAGACGTGGGAGCCGGTGACATCCTTGTCCGAGGTCAGTTGAAGCACTTCGATCCCTTTTGCGGAATTCTTGTCCAGCAGATCGGTCCTGATTTTCATATATTTTCACCGGATTCCCTGATTTATGAACATTCAATATCCAAAACTCAACTTCCCTTGAGCTCTTCCTTTCACGTAACCAATTATATAATAATGTGGCTGGGCATGCAATATGATTGATATTCAAACTTGTAGCGATTGCTTGCACTTTTGTAGCGTAACAGGTTTGACTGCCCCGTTTGATGCGGATATGTTATAACCATGCACACTAAGAACAACAATTTTCCATCCTACTACAGGCCCTTGGAAAGGAGACGCGAAGTCCTGCCGCTCCCGGTAAGCGCCATAGGCTGCGGCAGCTTCATTCTGCAAAAGGATGACGGATGGAAGTCAGAAGTCCCACCCCGGCCGCTTCTTGAACTTTTCTGGGGGGTGACCGGCAACGGCACTTTTGTCATTGAAGACAAAGAGCATCTGCTCCGTCCAGGTGAAATATGTTTCTACCTGCCGGGTGATGTGCATAGGATAAGTTACCGGCGCCTGCCCTGGGAATGCATGTGGATGACAGTCTCCGGACCTTTGCTCAATGAAATGATAGAGGTCATGGGCATTCGGCGCGAACCGCGTTTTGTCGGAGAATGCCCGCAGTCTCTTTTTGAAAAGCTTGCGATGGAAATACAGATGCCTGACCGCCAGAGGCTGGCTTCCTCCCTGGCCTACGAAATACTTGTTATGGCGACTGATCCTGCAACTTCCAGACGTCAGGAGCCTGTACTGGCGCACCGCTGCATTGAATGCATGACCGAAAATTTCAGTGATCCGTCTTTCAACATCAATAGGCTTGCCAAGATTCTGAATGTCAACCGGAACCATTTGAGCAGGAGCTTCTCAGAAGCCAGGGAGGTTACCCTTACCAGGTACCTTCAAACCCTTCGTTTCCAGAAAGCCCTGTCTTTGCTTAGGAAGACCAGTCTGCCGGTTGCCCAGATAGCGGAGGACTGCGGGTTTGCTTCAGCTTCTTATCTCGCCCACTGCCTGCAGAAGGAAATGGGTATTTCCGCAAGCGAGTTCAGAAAGGGCAAGGAACCCCGCTTCTAGCACCATAGTTTTCCTGGATAACTTACCTGAACCATTTTGCCGGCAGATATTTCCTCTCGCTATCCAGCATTTCCTCCATGCAGTTTTTGGCGTCCGCAATGCTTACTGTGACCATGCTGGCAAGAAACGCCTGCAGAAGGGTCTTGCGGTCGCATGTGACGGCAGCATCGACAGCAAGCTCATGTTCGTCCAGAATTCTCTGTACATAACCGAGGATGGGTCTTGGTAGCGGGCCGAAAGGAAGCGGCATGACAGCATTCATATTCACTATGCACGGAACTTCGACATAGGCGTCGTCTGTCAAGTTTGTTATGGCGCCGTTGTTCTTTACATTGATGTAGAATTTCTTGAGTTTGCCTGTCCACATGGATTCAATGATGTCGCTCGCATGATCCGCAGATGTCTTTTTCAGGAAGTCGGAGATCTTCCTTTTCCCGGATGCGATGTCCTGCATGTCCTTTCGGCAGTCGTCCATCCATTGGCGTCTCATTCCAATGTTCCATTTCTGTATGGTGAGAGCGTTTTCCTTGTCAACGTCATGACCTTGGAAATACGGCAGGTATTCCTGTGTATGCCAGGTGCACTTCGGGACATATCCTATGACATCCGCAAGCTGTGAGGCTATCCTGTTTGTACGGGCGATTTTACCGTCTTCCGAGGCTGCAACGTGTTCGGCCTGGCTGGCTTTTTTAAGTCCCGCCTTGATGAGCGGCGTCAAATCCCTTCCTTCGTATGTCATCTCCAAAAGCCAGTTGAAGTGATTTATGCCTCCGGAGCGGATTTTCACTTTACTGCGTAGCTCATCCGTTATTTCTTCGGCGGTCTTAACCAGTCCGGCATTGACAATCAGGGTATCGTCGAACCTTGGATTGTGCGGTCCGTCACATATGGCCATTGATTTTATTTTCGGGAAATTACGCATCATCGCTATCCCCATTGCGCAGGTGGGGTTCACCCAGTTTATAACCCATGCGTCAGGACACAGTTTTTCCACATCCCTCATTATTTCATTCTGGCGCGGGACTTCCCTGATTGTACGCATGATCCCGCCGGCCCCTACAGTATCCGCCGAACACATTGTCATCCCGTGTTTCGTGCTTATATCGGCATCATTCCCGCGGAGCTTCACGCCTTCGTTGGCAAAGGCAAGTATTACAAAGTCAGCGTTTTTAAGGACGTCTTTCCTGTCAGTGCTCGCTTCGATTTTCAGGGATACCTTTTTCTCCTTGATGCAGTTTTTCGCAATCTTGGTCATCCATCCCAGTTTCTCGCTGTCACAATCCACCAGAGCCAGAGTCCCGCCGCACAGTGCCTCCTTCATGACCATGCTCCATATTGTCTGGCGTCCGAAGAATGCGCTTCCCGCTCCGATCAGAACTACTTTTGGACCTTTCATCTTCTCTGTTTCTCCTTGCAGTTATAGCATATTTGTGTTTGCGAATAATTTTATCATGCGTATATTATAACAGTATTATCATATGCAATGCAAGAAGAATAACGTGACAGTTGCTGGATTAATGTGATTACACAATACAAGCATGGAACTTATCGGGCATCGCTGCTGGCCCCGTCGGAAAAAATCCCTTTCGGGGCCAGGAGCGCAGGACATTATATTGTTCAGCCGGGTTCTTTCGAGAAACCGGCTGTGAAGCCTTTTATCCAGATATTCTGGGGCATAAGGGGAACTGGCGCTTTGGTGATGGACGGTCTGGAACGGAAGCTGGAACCGGGAAAGATTGCAATATATTTCCCCGGTATGACACACGATGTACATGCGCTTGACACCGAATGGGAATACCGCTGGTGGACAATGGACGGGCCTCTTGCTGTATCAATAACAACAGGGTTTGGTCTGGCGCGTTCGGATATTTACGAGGCCGGTCCCGCACCAATTGAAATATTCGAAGAACTTGAAAAGGCGATATCAGAAACAGGCAATCCCGCATGTGAACGTTTTGCAAGCGCCGTGGCTTTCAAGCTTCTCTCCTATGCGGCGGGAAGCCGGAGGACAGGAAATCCGCAGGACGTCCAGGTAGTGGAATCCATAAACATTATCCACAAGGAATGGAACAACCCAATGCTCGGAGTCGAACTTCTTGCTGACAGGGTAATGATGGACAGGTCTGTCTTCTCCCGCCGTTTTCACAAGAACATGGCCATAGCTCCTGTGAACTACATAATAAACCTGAGAGTGCAGAATGCCCTGTCACAGCTGAAATACAGCGACGAAAATATTTCAAAAATTGCGAGGAGATGCGGATGGTGCGATCCGAACTATTTTTCCAGATGCATAAAAAAAGCGACGGGACAGTCGCCTGAAGACTTCAGGGAGACCTGATAGAGATAAGGCTTATTTGCCGGCGATTACGTGGAACCATTCGCCTATGCCGTTCAGAATCATCTGCACCGCAACTGCCGCGACTGCGAGCCCCGTAATCCTAATGAGCGGCCCGATGATGAAAAGAATCACCCCTCCTGCAACTTTCAGGGAATAGTTTTCATATCCCATGAAAAACCAAGACAATAATTCAGAGCTTTCACAAAAAGCCGTATTCGTCCATGAGATGACTGTTCCGGAAGGTGCGATAGACGGGAACGGGCATGTCAACAACGTGGCTTTCATCCAGTGGATGCAGGATGTAGCCGTAATGCATTTCAAATCTGCCGGATGCATGGATGCGATGCTAAAGTCCGGATGCACATGGGTCGTGCGCTCCCACAAGGTGGAATACCTATGGCCGGCGTTCCCTGGAGATACTCTCAATATCAGGACATGGATCGTCGATTTTGGCCGGGCCAGATCAATGCGCCGATACAAGTTCATGAGGGCGTCCGACGGAAAACTTCTCGTAAGAGGGGAGACCGACTGGGTTTTTGTGAACGCCAAAAGCGGACGCCCGTCAGCGATTCCAGAGGAAATAAGCAAGGCATTTGTGCTGGTGGAACAGGATATTTAGCAGAAACTTCTTTCTTGACTCCTTTGAAACATAATTACAGATGACCTGGCGCAGCTTGCGCGACAACCAAAAGATTTCAACCACAGAACAACTGAATACACTGAAAAAGATTAAACACGAAATACCCGACTAAGCGCAAGGCTACGGCGTGGCAGGCACGAATGACACGAAAAAAAATACAATTGCCTGAGAGGCGCACATCATAGGGAGGTGAAAGGCTTGTCCTGTCTGTTGTCCTGTGGAATCTCTGGCATCTTTACGTGTCTCGCTGTTGCAGATTGTTCAATGCGCCATCAGAACCCTTATTTTGCTTTTCTCCAGCATTGTCCTATCCGCATTGGACAAATCCCTGTCTGTTATGACTGTCTGCACATCCTTGGCTGATGCGAACTTCGCAAGTGAACTGTTCCCGAATTTACGGCTTTCTGTGACGACGGCTACAGTCTTGCTCCTCTGGACTGACTTGCGTTCCAATTCCGCCATGGATAAGTCGGACGTGAAGAATCCCTCTTCTGGAATGGCTCCGTCGCATCCTGTGAAAAGCATGTCGATATGGAGTTCATCAAGGTTCTTTTCTGAAAGAGGACCGGTGAGATCCATGGAATTGCGTCTCAGGGATCCGCCCAGCAGTATGGCGTTGAAGTCTGTCTTGTAGAAGATGGCTGCCACCAGGAGGGAGTTTGTTACAATGGTAATCGGCGGTCTGCCTGACGAAATGAGCTGTCTTGCTATTTCCAGCGTGGTCGTTCCGGCGCTCAGCATGATGGTGGAGTTTCTAGGAATGAGTGAGATTGCGGTTTTCGCTATTTTCTTCTGGAAGTCGGAGGCCTTGGAGATGCAGTTGAACGACAGGTGTTCGTTTGCCGCGGAAATGATCCCCCCGTGGGTCCTGAGTGCAAGGCCCTGTTCCTCAAAAAACTTGAAGTCCCTCCAGAGGGTCATGTTTGAGACATTGAGAAGGCCTGCCTCCTCAGCGGCCTCCAGCCTTCCCGTCCTGGAAAGTTTTTCCAATAGATTCTGTTGTCTTGAATTCATGATGTTACAAAATAACAATTAAAATAACTATTTCAAGAATAATTTAAAGAAATAATTAAAATTAACCTTGCAAACATGCTGTTAAATATATAATGTTATGAAATAACAAGATAAACATAATTTAACAAATACCGATATTTTACGGGAAGGAGTGGGTCAATGGGCAGAAAAGAAGAAGGGTTGATTCCGGAGATTGTGAGTGCCGTGGTGCCGGGTCCGAAGTCAGTTGAATATCACAACAGGTGCACGAAATATTTCAAGGGGCTGAGCGAGCAGGTCAAGCTCTTCCCGGTGGCCTTCGAGTCCGGAAAGGGATATGTGCTGACGGACGTTGACGGCAACAGGTACATTGATTTCTCATCTGGAATCTATGTCACAACCCTCGGGCATTGCCATCCGAAGATTTCCGAGGCGGTTGCGAAATACGCAGGCCAGCTCATGAACTGCCATGATTTCACGACGGAGATCAAGATGCGCCTTGTCGAAAAGCTGGCCGCAATTCTGCCTGGCGACCTCAAGGGGTTCCAGCTCTACGACTGTGGTACGGCTGCTGTCGAGGCAGGTCTCAGAATTTGCAGGGCGGCCACTGGAAAACATGAACTAGTATCCGGATTCTACGATTTCCACGGGAAGACATACGGAGGCGTCTCCCTGGGGCATATAAGATCCACTGCATATGGCGCCACCAGGGCTCCGGGTTCGCACATGGTTCCAAGGCCGGATCCCTACAGGCCTATCTGGACCAAGGCTGACGGAACAATTGACACGGATAAATATATTGAATTCTACGAGATATACCTTGACAGGGGGACTGTTGGAAGCGTTGCGGCCTTCGTACTCGAGCCAATACAGGGCTGGGGCGGTTCGATCATTCCTCCGGACGATTTCTTCCCGAAGCTGAAGTCTTTATGTGAAAGGAAGAACATCCTCCTTATGGCAGACGAAGTCCTGACAAGCTGGGGACGTACAGGGAAATGGCTCTGCATGGAACACTGGAATGTAGTGCCTGATGTAGTGTCAATAGGCAAAGGATTCGGGAACGGATTCCCAGTCACATGTGTTGCGGTGAGAGAGAAATATGCAAAATCCTTCGAGTCAATATCGGCATCAAGCAGCTATGGCGGAAACCCGATGGCCTGTGCAGCCGCCCTTGCCAGCACCGAAGTAATCGAAGAGGAGAATCTCCTGGAACACGCCCAGCATCTGGAAAAGGTTTTCAGGAAGAAGATGGCTGACTGGACGACAAAATATCAGATAGTCGGCGACTGCCGTGTCAAGGGATGCCTCCTCGGAGTTGAGCTGGTAAAAGACAAGAAGACCAAGGAACCGTTCGATGCAGCTGGAAAAATGGTCTACCAGAAAGCGTTCAGGAAGGGGCTGGCATGGATACCGGCCGGGCATATCCTGCGCATGAGTCCGCCGATCATCATGCCCGAAGAGATAGCAATCAAAGGCATGGACATAATAGAGGAGTCGATTGCAGAGACCGAAAAGGAGCTCTTGAAATAGATGAAAACGATCAAGTTCGGAATTGTTGGGGGAGGATTGATGGGCAAGGAGTTCGCCAGTGCGGCGGCTCGCTGGTGCCATCTCTCGGGAATGCCTGCGAAACCTGAAATAGTTGCAATCTGCGACGTGAGCGAGGACGTCAGGAGTTGGTTCAAGGCGAATATTCCCAGTATCAGGCTCTCCACTGGCGATTACAGGGAGATGCTTGCGGACCGGGACGTCGAGGCGGTATACTGCGCGGTTCCCCACAACCTCCACGAACAACTGTACTGCGATATCATCCGGGCGGGAAAGCATCTGCTGGGAGAGAAACCGTTTGGCATCGACAAGAATGCGAACGACGCAATCATGTCATGTATAAGCGAGCATCCCGGAGTCTTTGTGCGCTGCAGTTCGGAATCCCCGTTTTTTCCTGCGATGCAACGCCTGGGGCAGATGATAGAAAACAAGTCGTTTGGGCAGATAATCGAGGTTAATTCCGGATTCCTGCATTCCTCCGACCTGAACACGGCGAAGGCGATCAACTGGAAGCGCATGATCAAGTTCAACGGCGAATACGGGTGTCTTGGGGATCTTGGGATGCATCCGTGCCACATGCCCTTCAAGGCCGGGTGGTATCCCAAGAATGTCAGGGCCATACTTTCAAACATTGTGAGGGAAAGACCTGGCAAGGACGGGAAAATGGTTCCGTGCGAGACCTGGGACAATGGGACTCTGCTGTGCGAAACGCTGGATCCTGTCAGCGGGGAATTGTTTCCGATGACGATCAAGACCCAGCGAATAGCCCCAGGCGAAACCAATACCTGGTATTTCGAAGTGAAGGGGATGAGGGGGTGCGGACGCTGGTCCAGCAGGAATCCGCGGAGGCTTGAGATACTCGAATATTCCGGAGGCCTCCAGGCGTGGCAGCAGATTGACATGGGATGGGAGGCTGCTTATCCCGGAATAACAGGAGGTATTTTTGAATTTGGGTTTACGGACTGCATCCAGCAGATGTGGGCGGCGTTCATATATGAGCTGATGGAGGGGAAGCCTAAAAGCCGTTTCGCTGGATGTGTGACTCCTGACGAGGTCGCGTACAGCCACAGGCTATTCACCGCATCATTGAAAAGCCAGTGCGAGGGAACTACAGTTGAGATAGGAGACAGGAACTGAAAATGAAAATAGCAAGTGCGGAATTCGCAGAACGACACATTCCGAAACGCATTCCCGGCCCTTGTATACATGCATCTGCTTTTCTACCGGGGCGTTCGCCCTCGGAGGCAATAGAGGCGGCGATCATGGCAGCAGGGGGTTCGGGATCATCTGCCACTGTCGTTCTGGGCTCGCAGGACTGGATCATTGACAGGGCCGTTCTGCTGCCGTCAAACCTGGAACTGGTCATTGACGGATGCCGGCTGAAACTTGCTGACGGCGTGTTCGACAATATCATCCGGGTTGCCGGAATAAGGCCGGATTTCGCTGAACCTTATGGCGTATGTTCATCGGTGGAGCCTACAGAGAACATAAGGATCACCGGCCGTAACAATGCAGTAATCGAAGGTGCGGACAATCCGTACACGGCGACGAACCCGAAAACTGGTGTTGTGGAGAAATGGGTGGGCGATTACTTCGGATGGCGCACGGTTGGCATACAACTTTCGCGGACCTCACACTACGAAATATCCGGTTTTGCCATGAGGAAGACCCACTGCTGGGCAATCTCACAGGAGCAGTGCGCATATGGTTACCTGCACGACATCGTGTTCGATACGAACGTGAAGAACGGCGACGGCATCAACTTCCGGAATGGCTGTTCGTTCTGCCTCGTTGACGGGATATCAGGGACGACCAGTGACGATACGGTCGCCTGCACGGCCTTGAACGGTACTTATCTTACCACTCAGTCGAAATACATTCACCCAATGCAGCCAATGGGTTCCGGGTTCGCGGGGGACGCGGCCGACATACATGATATTTTCATACGGAACATCCGGACCGGAGGCCTCTGCCACGGGGTGATATGCCTTGCGACATCGCCTCAGGTGTACAACATTCTGATTGAGAATGTGGTTGAGGAGGCCTCGTCGGGGCGTGAGGCATGCGTGAAAATTTATACGGGATATGGCAGCGGCTATAAGAAAGGCAACTTGCGGAACATATCTGTCTCAAACGTGGTTTCCAAGGGAGCGTCCTATGCCGTCATGGTCAAGGCAGCCGTCAAGGACGTGCATTTTTCCGCTGTCAGGCAGTTGAAATATGACGCCGAAACGCACCTGTTCGAAGGCGAATCAGATAACCTAAACATTGAAGGCTTTTGAGGTTCCTCTTGGGATTTCAGAAATTTTGGAAGGAATAATCTATGTCCAAACTTCTTATCGGCTGGTCGGAAATAGACACTGCTCCGGAAGGAAAAGTTGACCGAACATTGGGGGAGATAGGAAAGTTATGGAAATAAAAGCATCTCGTCCGATTGACGCTGTCGTTGCAGGCTATCTCGGTGTCGATATAGCGCCTGGATTCCTGAAGCTGGAATCCGCCACCTTTGCTGAATTATTCAGGCCAGGCAGGCTGATCGAGACGGAGGGCTTGCACTTCTCGCTGGGCGGTGTGGTCGCAAACACCGGGCTTGCAATGCGCAGATTTGGTCAGAACGTGGCGTTGATGGGATGTGTTGGCAATGACATGCTTGGCGATATGGCTGTTGCGCAATTCGCACATGCAGGAGTGAGCAGCGGGATACGCCGCACGAATTTGGCTGGGACCGCATACGGCATCGTCATCGCGCCTCCGGGCATGGACCGTATTTTTCTGGAAGATCCCGGATGCAACCGCGTTTTCAACGCGGACGATATTGATTTTGATATTGTCGGGCAAAGCCGTCTCTTCCATTTCGGTTATCCTCCCCTGATGGAGGTGCTGTGGGCGAACGGCGGAGTGAAGCTTAAGGAACTTCTGGAACGTGTGCGCTGGCAGGGGACGGTGGTTTCGCTGGACATGGCCTTGCCGGACCCATCTGCGAAGGCTGGAAAAGCTGATTGGCGGAAGATCTTGTCCGCAGTACTTCCGCTTGTAGATATCTTTGTGCCTAGCATAGAAGAACTTCTTTTCATGCTGGACCCGCAGGCCTATTCACGGATTGCTGCTCTGGCTGCGGGAGGTGACATGATCGACGCCATTCCGGCGGAGGAATACAGGATGATTTCGGAAAAAACACTTGCGATGGGCGTCAAGGTGCTACTTGTCAAGGCAGGTCATAAAGGCGCATATCTGCGCACAGGTGACATGGCTGGTCTGGATTCATCGACATTGCGCCTTTCCGACCGTATAGGCTGTCCTCGCGGGACATGGATTCATCCGCTTCCTGTCGAATCCGGGCGCTTCTGCAATGCCTCTGGGGCCGGTGACTGTGCTGTGGCGGGATTCCTGACCGCGTTGCTGAAGGATGAAAATATCTTGGGGGCTGGACAATATGCAATGATGGCCGGAAGGGACAATCTCTACGGGCAGGATGCATTATCTGGCCTTATGGGCTGGGAACACATGTCGAAATCGTTGAAGGATAAAATCAAAATGGAAAGAGCAATAGTAAAATAATATATTTAAGATGGAGAATTATTCATGAGTGCAATAAGAAAAATCAAGGCGGGTTTTGTTGGATTCGGGGAAGTAAACACACCTCGGGAATTCATAGTGGGCCGCTGTGCCGCCGCGATAAAATTATTGGCGAAGGAAGGATTGGAATTGTTCGTGGCTGCGCCGGTATGCGATGATCCGGACGGGAAAGAGGCGGCGCGTGCGGCGCGCGAACTTGCCCAAAACGATTTCGACCTTTTGATCGTCTGCGTTGCCGGCTGGATTCCGTCGTGGGCCGTCTTCAGTGTGATCGAACATTTCAAGCACAAGCCGATGATCCTCTGGGGCCTTAGTGGTTGGCGTGATGGCGATCGTTTTATCACGACTGCCGACCAGGCTGGCACAACCGCTTTGCGGAAACCAATGGAGGACATGGGGTATAAATTCAAATACGTAGTGAATTTTCGCGGAAAGGAACCGAGCATTGATGAGGTTATGTCATATGCCGATGCGGCCCGTGCCGCTTCACTGCTAAGGTCGGCAAAGATAGGAATGGCCGGATATCGTGATATGAGATTGTACGGCACGCTTTACGACGGAGTTTCATTGAAGGCCCAGATCGGACCGGAGATCGAGCATTTTGATTTGCTGGAAATATACCAGCTCATGGAGAAGTCGGATGGAAAGGAAATTGCAAAGCTCTCGCACTCCTTGAAGAAACGCTGGAACTTTGTAAGGGAACCAAAAACCGGGACAATCGAAAATTCCGTGAAGCTCTTCCTGGCGTTGAAAGAAAAAATTCAGGATCGCAAGTACCAGGCATTCTCGTTCAGCGACGTGGATGGCATAAAGAAACTCCTGAAATTCGCCCCGGCTGGATGCATGACTTTACTTCATGACGAACTGGATATCTGTTCCGTGCCAGAGAACGACAGCCTCGGCGCGGTGACACAGCTCATTGTCAAGTATCTGACCGGACAAGTTGCGGCATATCTTGAATTTTATGAATTTCTGGAAAACGGTGCACTTCTAGGTGTGCCCGATTATGTGCCGTCGGGGATCGTCGACGGCCAGGTAGCTGTGATGCCTAACGCGTTCGGAAATTTCGGGGAAGGCCTGTTGAATGTCTCGAAACTGAAGACTGGCAAGGTAACGATATGCCGGCTGGGATATTCCAATGGCGAATACTCCATGCACATCATGACAGGAACAGCACGCACGCCGAGTAAATGGGAGGAGGCTGGATGGGCGCCTCCGGCGCCGCAGCTTCCAAGTCTGGAGATAATTTTTGATGCTCCGGTCGAGGACTTCATCCAGAAAGTCATGAGTCAGCATTATATCATTTCCTACGGGGACAACCGCGCCAGATTTGAAGAGTTGTGCTCAATAATGGATATCTGCGTCATATGAAACCCAAGGATAGCGGAACAGGCATGGATAAATCAAAAGTGGTAAAAGACAGTTTCCTGTCCATGGGCTGGGCTGTTGAGGACGGAAAACTTAACACATGGGCGAAGCGTGATAATACGCTTTCCGCCAGGAACCTTTCAGGATCTGTCATGGTCAACGAATCCACGGAGCCGGAGGTTTAGCCGGGCGAATTTATCGCCGCAATCGGCAATCTGATCGCGAGTTTTAAGGTGAGGGAAGTTTGAGTCATGGACTGGAATAGCGCACATTAATTTACATAACAAAAGGAAAATAAAAATGCAGACAGCAACCAGAAGAACAATTCCGTTTACACTTCCATGGAACGACGCGCCAGTGGACTTGAGGTTCCTCTTTGAAAATGAAAAACCTGCAGGCCGGCATGGGTTCATGCAGGCAAAGGCCGGGCGCATGGTGTTCGAGGACGGCACCGTGGGGCGTTTCTGGGGCACGAACTTCAACAGTGCCGCCAATTTCCCCTCGCATGAGCACAGCGAAATGGTTGCGCGGCGCCTGGCCAAGTTTGGCGTGAACCTGGTACGGTTCCACCAGCTGGACGGGGACTGGTCCACCCCCAACATCTTCCAGTTCACCAAGGGAGCCAGGATCAACGATACGCAGTCGTTGGATCCCGACAGCATGGACAGGCTCGACTACCTCATCCATTGTCTGAAACGGGAGGGCATTTATGTCTATATGGATCTGCTGACCTACCGGAGGTTTAGAAGCGGCGACGCTGTCGCGGCTGCCGATCAGCTCCGTAATTCAGCCAGGCCTTACTCCAATTTTGATCCGCGCCTTATTGAATTGCAGAAACAATTCAACGAGCAGTTATGGACCCACGTGAATCCATACACCGGAGTGGCTTACAAGGATGAGCCGGCGATTGTGATGACGGAGATCAGCAACGAGAACGAGGTGTTCGGCTTCATGCGTGACTTGATTGAGCCATATCGCACGCAGCTGCAGGAACGTTTTATTTCCTGGGCCAAGCTGAATGGTGTTTCGATCGGAAAAGCGCCGGTTGATTTTTCGGACAGCGAGCCATCTGTGATCACCTTCCTGGTCGAGGTTCAGAAATCATATTTTAACGAGATGCGCCAGCATATGCGCCAGCTTGGAGTGAGGATTCCCATTGCTGGAACAAACTGGTTCGTCGGTGGCGTTTCGACACTCGAGTCGCAAAAAGATATGGACTTCACAGATAGCCACGCTTACTGGTATGACTTTACTTGGACGACGCTGGACAAAAGATTCAAGAATAAGACAATGCTGGGCGAACGTGATCCGTTGTTCCGCCAGTTGACGGCTATGCGTGTTCTGGACAAACCCTTCTTTGTTTCAGAATGGGATCAGCCGTGGCCGAGCGAATGGCGTGCCGAGAGTTCATTGCTGCTTGCGGCAGTGTCCTGTTTCCAGGGGTGGTCCGGAACCGCCATTCACACATACCGCTACGACTGCCGTGAAAACGTGGATCAGATTGCTGCACCCATCACATCCGAGGGCCTTGACGGCGTAGCCTACAGGGGAGGTGTGTTCGACACGTTCAACGATCCGGCGAAATTCGGCCTCTTCTATCATGCGGCAATAATGATGCGTCGCGGTGATGTGCGTGAACCTGATTCTGCGACAGAAATGGTCATCCCGGGGCTTTTACATGATGCGAAGGCGGCACCTCTTAAAGGGATAATTCAGCACTGCCATATGCCTGCAGTAGAAGGGGCGTCCGAAGCCTCCAAGCTTGCTGTGAGACTGCCAGGTTCACCCGCTCTCGCAGCACGGCAAGTTCCAATGGATGTACCTCTCATTCCGCCCGAGGCCACGGAGATCCGGTCGGACACCGGGGAACTTTACCGGAATCTGGAAAAAAGGTATGGTACTATCGACACGTCTAAAACGAAGGTGGCCTACGGGTTTCTGGGCGCTGCCGGAGAGATTGCGATGAAGGGTCTCAGTGTGAGGGCGAGTACGGATTTCGCGGTCATTGCAATCAGTTCGCTATCGGCTGCGGGTACTGTCGATTCCGACAATATGCTGCTCACCGCGGTGGGACGAGCGGACAATACCGGAGCCGAGTATAACTCCGACCACACGGTTCAGTTCAAAACGGGGCATGGTCCGGTTCAGGTCGAGGTGATTGAGGCGCTCATCGAACTCGAGACCAAAGTTTCAGGATTGAAGATCTGGGCGGTCAATCCGGCAGGCTCGCTGATCGGCCAGGTTCCGGCGACGTACAAGGAAGGCAAATTGCGCTTCAGCATTGGTGGCGCTTTCCCGTCGATGTACTATTTGATTCAAAAGATATAAGATAAATGAAATAAAAGGGAATGACAGTTTTATGGACTCGAAAATTTTCATCGGATGGTCTTCTCGGGATGTGACACCTGGCAGGCCAGTTAATCTGCGGGGGCAGTTCCATATGAGGATAGCCCGCACCGTAAAGGATCCGGTAACCGTAACCGCGCTGGCGGTATCTGCGAAAGGCGCAAATGGCGCAAAATCTTCCTTCATATGGGTGTCCTGCGATACCGTGGGCATCCCTGATTCCGTGCTTGAAATGAGCAGGAAAAAACTAAAAAAACTCGTCAAGGATTTTCCGATTGGAAATCTGATACTCAATGCAACGCACACTCACACGGCACCGGAGTCAGGCGGGAGCTGGCATCCGCCGGTTCCCAAAGGCGTAATGACATCTGAAGAGTATGCCGAATTCTTCACGGACAAGGTCGCCGAGGCCGCAGCCGAAAGCTGGGAGGGGCGCAGGCATGGTTTCATCGCCTGGGGAATCGGATATGCGCCCGTCGGACACGGCAGAAGAGCCGTCTATTTCGATGATCTGTCAAAGAGGCCCGGTTTCAAGGAGCATCCGGGAACTAAGACGGAAAAGAACGCCAGGATGTATGGAGATACTTCAGACGACAAGTTCGACTGCATTGAAGGCTATGCCGATCATTCCACACATTTCCTTTTTACTTTCGACGCTAAGAAGAAACTTACCGGCGCTGTGATCAATATCGCCTGCACTGCGCAGGAGACGGAGGGATTGAACGAGATTTCCGCAGATTTCTGGCACGAGGCGAGGATTGCCCTCAGGAAACAGTATGGGAAAAAGCTTTTTGTCCTACCACAGTCTTCAGCGGCAGGCG
>MHBI01000109.1 GCA_001804815.1 Lentisphaerae bacterium GWF2_50_93 | reverse complement strand
AGGCCGCGTCCATGTTTTTGAAATCACATCTTCTTTTCTTAGATTCGGATTTTATCTTTGATACCTCGATGCTTGCGTCGGGGTAGTTCATTTCCTTTCCCTCATCTTATATTGTCGACGGCCTTGTTGATCGTCTGTCGCTGTGCGTCCGTGTCAGAATAATGCAGCGCCAGCTTGTAGCAGATCATTGCATCAGGCTTCCTGCCCTGCATCCTGCGGCTTTCACCGAGCTGGTAATAGTAGTTGACCTTGCTTGGCCTGGACTCCGGTTCCGGGAGGCCCATGAGTATCTTCTCCGCCTTTTCCGCATTGCCGCTCCCGAGCAGGGATGATGCGTAATTGATTGAAACTGCCTGGTTGCCGGGATTTGACACGTAAAGATCTTTCAATATCGCCTCGGCCTCGGCGAATTCAGAATTCTTCATGAGATAGTTCACTAGGTAAATTGCCGCAGATATGGAATAAGGGTTGATTTCATGTGCGAGCCTGTATGCCCCTGAAATTTCTTTTTTATCGTATTTTCCTGAGATTTCCATTGCGTTCCCATATGCGACAAAATCCTCGGCTCTCAGCGGGAGCGTGCCCGGGGATGCGAAGATGAACAATGCCGAATATGCAGCTGCAAGTACAAGGGCCATGACATGTTTTTTCCGGAAATGCATCAGGCAGTTTAAAATGAATACAATGGAATAGCCGGCAAATGCGCACAACACCGGCAGCAGTACAAGCCTGTGCCTTCCTAAGGGCATGAACACTATGAGTGGAACCGTAAATGAAAATAAATAGACAAGAAGCAGGAAGGCATTGCCTTTGAACATCCTCCGGCAGGCAAGTATGAGGATTCCGAGCGAGGCGAGGGGGATGAGGAAAAGAGGCCCGGGCATGTGTTTCATAGGCTTTAAAAATTCCCTGGCAAAATAATAGTTCAGATTGTCGGGTATCTCATAGGATTTGAAAACAGCGATGAGCTTGCCGGCATAATTCTCAAACTTTCCAGAGAGTGATGGCGCCCCAATAGCTTTGGAGACCTGCGCAGGTTCGGGATGCGCGGATATGCTGGCTGAAGCCCCGGCTTTAAGTACATATGGCGTGCTTGAAAACCTGGGAATGGGATTGATGTTTGAAACCGTGAGGTAGTTATAAAGGGAGACGGACATGAATACCATGAACGCTGCAGCAGGTAGAAGCAGAAGGCTCCGCTGATATGTCAGGCCATTGCCCGTTTTGTATTTGACGTTTGCGCGGAGCATCCAGAGCATCGCAAATGCGGTCCACAAAATCCCTGCGAGCCTCACCAATGGTACTGCTGCAAGGGTGCAGCCTGACACCACGAGCCAAAGCACCGATGATATACTGCTTTTCTGGCGGAGAATGGCCGCGAGCGAGAATGTCGCCACGAAGACGAAAACAGACTCCCTGAGGGTCACGCTCTCATAAAGCAATTCCGGGCCGTACAGGGCGGCGATGGTTCCTGATATGGAGGCGGTCATTCTGTTGCGGAATGTCCTGAGCGTAATATATGTTATCAGCAGGGAGGTCAATATCCCGAGAATGCATTGGCATGCGATTATCGTCGGAACATCTCCTCCAATCTTCAGGCATGCCGTTACAAACAGATTGTATATTGAAAATTCTTCCTTGCCTTGGCTGAAAGATTCGGCAAATCCCAGGATGGTCTTCATGTCCAGTCCGGAAATCCTGTGGTAGTACCTGAAAGGTGATTCCAGCCAGCTGGAAAAAAGTATGCTCCTGGCGATCAGCGCCGCTGAAAGCGGTATCAGGTAGACACAGATGTTTTTTGCCTTGCTGTCAAGTTTAATCATTACTGGTTACCTGTTCGGACGGTTTGCAACAGCAAATAAACCGAGTGTTGCGTCAATGTTCCTTTTGGAGTACAGGCTTCAGCCTTGCGAAGGGCATATTAGCTCATACACATTAAAAGTTACTGCAAAATGCCGAGGTTGCCAGCTCTTTAGCCTGGATTATTCACGCGATGCGAATAAATCCACCGCCGCGCGGACGTGATCTCGCTGCAAGAAGGCAACGAGAAACGTGGCGACACCCCGTGTGCGGCGTTGATGCGCCTGAAACGGTTCATGAATGGTTGACCGTTCATAAACTAATCAGATTGGGGAATTTTGAAAGTACAGTGCTATATTAGTCTTGACGGAGCGGCAGTATGTTTTAGATCGTGCGCGGTGTTTCGCCGCGCTTGCGTTACTACCCGGTTTAGCCCGTGGTACTTAAAAATTCTTTTTAAGTACCACGGGCATGTAATGGCTATGCCATATGGTTGACAAGTAAAAGCTGCCGCTCCGCCACATTTTGCTGTGCAATCATAAGGATGGAAAAAATTCTAATTCCTAAGCATGTGCAAGGATGGACTTAAATATGTCGCTCGAACTTAAAATCCAAAAATCATTTACAATAATCGAACTGCTCGTCGTCATTGCGATCATCGCAATTCTCGCCGGGCTTCTCTTCCCGATGCTGGGCAAGGCCAGGGACAAGGCTAAGAAGACTTCCTGTATAAACAACCTGCGCCAGCTCGGGATAGCCGTCAACACCTATGCAGGAAACAATACAGAGATTCTTCCAATGGCTGTGCGCATCGGCACCGGTCCGGATGATCCCATGGCGATAAACAACATGCTGGAAATGCAGTCCAAAAGGGCCTTCGAATGCCCCGCCGACATTGAGAAGAACTATGACGGAAAGACCTTCTTTGAAAAATACGGAAGCAGCTACGAATGGAACGCCTGGCTCAGCGGAAGGAAGATCGACAAGTCCGAGATCGGACTTCAGAACCTGCAGATATCCGTACCGATGATGGGCGACTCCAGCAATTATCACGGCAAGTTCGGCAGGAACTACCTCTATTCCGACGGAAGCGTCAAGGAATCCCTGGAGGTGCTCATTGAGTGATCTTGCAATCAAAGCTAGGGGTGTGAGGAAAACCTATGGCCGTTTCGTCGCCCTCAAGAATATCGATCTGGATGTGAAATCCGGAGTCGTATATGGATTCCTGGGCCCCAACGGTGCAGGCAAGACCACGCTGATAAAGATTCTCCTCGGACTTTCCATCCCCAACGACGGGGAAGTCGAGATTTTCGGGAAGGACCTTTTCCTTGAAAGAAACACTATCTTGAAAAGCGTCGGCGCTGTTGTTGAAGCCCCGGCCTTCTTCGAATATCTGACCGCATACGAAAACCTCTACCATCTTACCAGGCTGTCGGGAAATATTTCAAGGGAGAAGATTGAAGACACCTTGAAGGTTGTCGGTCTCGAAGATGTCGCAGGAAAAAACGTGGGTGCGTTCTCCTACGGCATGAAGCAGAGGCTTGGAATCGCAAATGCGCTCCTCCCGGAGAACAAGCTGATATTCCTCGACGAGCCTACAAATGGGTTGGATCCCCACGGAATACTAGGAGTCAGGCAGCTGATAAAAAGACTCTGCAGGGAATCAGGAATAACCGTCTTCATTTCAAGCCACATGCTTGCCGAGGTAGAGCAGGTCTGTGATTACGTCACCATCATCGACAAGGGCGAGAAGGTGTGCGAGGCGAAAGTCTCCGACCTGGTCGAAAGGCAGTCGAGGATCGAATTCAAGACCAGTGACGTCGGGAAGGCCGCGGAATTTTTAAGGAGTGGAAACTACGAGATCATCGATGAACGGAAGCATCACGATTCGTCGGCTTTTATTCTTAAAGGACATGAGAGCGAGATTCCAGAACTTGCCCGGAGGCTTGTTTCCGCAGGAATAGGAATTCTGAAGATATCAAGACATAAGGATACACTGGAGGACGTCTTTGTCGAAATTACTGGAAAAAACAAGACAGATTCTGTTTCTGACAGATTTTGAGCTGAAGAAGCTTTTCAGGCAGAAACAGGGATATGCGGGACTTGCAGTGATAATACTGCTGGTGGCGCTCTGCGCCATCGGGGTCTATCTGAGAATCTACTATCCACCCAAGCACGTCCATGTGCCCAATAAGTTCTTCGGACAGATGCTGAAGGACCTGGTGAATGGAGTATCGTTTTCGCTGACGGTGCTCCTGCCGGGCATCTACATCCTTCTGCCGTTGGTGGTCGGGATATTCGCGGCAGGCTCCTTTGCGGCGGAATTCCAGAACGGACAGGTCCGCACGGTATCCCTGAGGTCGGTTCCCAGGCTGAGCATAGTGCTTGCGAAATTCATTGCGCTTTCCTTCTATTCATACGTCCTTCTCGGGGTAATGATGGTGATCAGCTATGCCTGCGGCGCCTTCATGTTCGGTGCCACCGGCGACATACTTCTCTTTGGACCGGCATTCCTAGGCAAGGAAGCAGGAATCTATATAATGGATGGCAGCATCGCATACCAGCGTCTTTTCCTGGCGTACTTCTTTGCCGGATACGCCTTGCTCTCGATCGTCGCGATGTTCCTGATGTTCTCCGCGATATTCAAGAAGATGACAATGGCGGTCGTAATCCCCATGGGGATCTACTTCACCAGCTACATCCTCGGGGCGCTGCCGTTCATGGAAAGCCTCCAGCGCTTCCTTCCGACCCGCTACATCATGGTCTGGAAATATACGATGGCCCAGGACATCATGTGGGATGCGATGCTTTCCGACGGCATCTTCCTGGGGCTCTACACGGTCTCATATCTCATAATCGCCTCAGTTATCATGAATACATCGGATCTCTAGCAGGTTGTCGGACCTAGGGGGAAAAACGGTGCCATTCCAATGCCGTTAACTTAAGACATAACACGTTAATGTCTTGTATTTTATATCCTGAAGATGAATCCTGAAGGGATTGCGTAATACAGCCTGTGGTTTCAACCACAGGACATATATGAAAAAATGATTCGTCCTGTAGGGACGGAGTATACCCTGCCCCTTCAGGGCAAAATAAATTTTGGGATCCAATACCTATGGTTGAAACCATAGGCTTTATTACCTAACGCATTCCATGCGTAAAGATAAACGGAAAAACGGTGCCATTCCAATTTAACGGAAAAACGGTGCCATTCCAATTTAATACTTTATATTCATGTTGTTGCAACAAAAGTATTGCATTTTATTATATGGTAGAGGCCGCACCGGCACTTACTCCAGCATGAAAAGTGGCTTTAAATGTGAAAAACAGGTAATCGTTAATAACCGTCAAGCTGGTCTTTTTCCCGCACACGTAGCGCCAACTAATCGTCGGGTTCCTTCGACAGGCTGGTTCGATAAGTTCACTACAGGTCAGGACAGTAAAACCCGACATGCCTCCAAGGAGAAACAGCATAAATTTCGGTAATCAAACTGGAGAAGGGTTGAATTTGCCGGCAGGATGCATGATAGTCGGAACCGGTGAAATAAATATGATGACGGTGCATCTATTACATGGGTAGAATAAAAAGGAGATGGAAATGGCTTATGATTTGACAGGCAGGATAAAAGTGATTCAGGCTACGCAGACTTTCGGGGCCAAAGGCTTTACGAAACGTGAGCTTGTGGTGACAGTTGAAGAAGGCAAGTATCCGCAGGATATTGCCCTGGAATTCGTACAGGACAAGATAAATCTGCTTGACGGACTGAACGTGGGGCAGAAGGTGACAGTGTCGTTTGATATCCGCGGACGCGAATACAACGGGCGCTATTTCAACAACCTGCAGGCGTGGCGCATCAAGACTGAAGAGGTGGCAAGACCCGTCGATGACGAAGACCGCCCGCCGGTTCCTGACGAATCCGAGGCTCTCGGAACTATTGATGACGATATTCCGTTTTAATTGAATTCTGCGTCCAGCTTATCCTTTCCCATCCCAGCAGTAGGTGCATAGCTTGCTTTTAGGCAGGCCTATCGCCTTGGTCAGATCATCTAGGCGCTGGTATCTGAGTGATGTCAGTCCGAGTTCCTTGCGGATTATTTCAACCATTGCGCCATGGCATTTGGAGCATGGATCCGCGTATTTGTCGAGGTTCCTGCAGTCATCGCCCTCGAGCGTCTTCACGGCGCGGCGTCCGGCGAGATCTAATATCGATTTGGAGCGGGAGAAGTTGAGGAACTTGCAGCCATACAGCAGAGGAGGGCAGGCGGGCCGCATGTGGACTTCTTTTGCGCCGGCCTCGAAAAGGCGTTTGACCGTGTCCCTGAGCTGTGTGCCTCGGACGATCGAATCCTCGCAGAACAGGAGTTTCCGGTCCTTGATGATCTCGCGTATGGGAATCAGCTTCATCTTGGCGACGAGATCGCGTATTGACTGGTTCTGAGGCATGAAGCTCCTCGGCCAGGTCGGCGTATATTTCACAAACGGACGCTCATGCGGAAGCTTGGCCTGGTTCGCATATCCGATCGCATGTCCTGTACCTGAATCTGGAATTCCCGCAACAATGTCCGGCTTTACATTGTCTCTTTTCGCCAGTGCCGCACCGCAGCGGTAGCGGGACTGTTCGACGTTTATCCCCTCGTACGTCGAGGAAGGATAGCCGTAATATACCCAGAGGAACGAACAGATCCTGAGATTCCCGTCGGCCTTGGCTACGCGTTCAACTCCGTCTTCGGTGATAAGGGCTATTTCACCGGGACCGAGATCCCTGAAATGTTCATAGTCGAGGTTCGGGAAGGCGCATGATTCCATGGTGACGGAGTAGGCGTCGGCCTTTCTTCCGAGAATAACGGGTGTCCTTCCATGCCAGTCGCGAGCCGCATAAATGCCTTTGCTGGTCAGAAGCAGTATCGAGCATGATCCCTCTATCGCCTTCTGGGCTCTCCGTATGCCGTCTTCAAATGTGCCCTCCTGGTTGATCAGCGTCGCAATAAGCTCCGTCGGATTTACTTCACCGTTGCTCATCTCGGAAAAATGCGTGGTGCGTTTCCTGAACGCCTCCTTCTTGAGGGCATCTATGTTCTTTATGACGCCGACAGTTGCGATCGCATAGTCGCCAAGGTGCGAGGCGATGATGAGGGGCTGGTCCTCGTTGTCGCTTATGACGCCGATACCGAGGTTGCCCTTCATCTTTGAGATGTCATTCTCGAATTTTGAGCGGAACTGGCTGTTTGTGATGTCGTGTATGAACCGTGTAAACCCCCTGCCGTTGTTCACCACGAGACCGCCGCGCATCGTTCCAAGATGCGAATGATAATCAGTTCCGTAGAAAAGATCCGTTATGCAGTCTTCTCTTGATGCTACACCGAAAAAACCACCCATGTTATCCTCCGATATGTTTATATCTTTGTTTTGATTCCATCAGTATTTTCCGGATGTAGAGTTGTCTGTCACAGACAAGAATCTTGAAGATCTTCGCTGAGACAGCGAACACTACATCTATGAAATAGATTCAAATCCTTCCTTCACGTTAAGACAAGTTTCGCCGGAAATAAATTATAACTAATCCGACGGACGGCAGACGGCCGAAGACTGTTGGATTTCCACCTATCTGATGTCCGCGTGATATTCCTGCAATGATTTGACGCCCTTCTTGCTTTTCTGCGTGGCGGCAATTCCCTTGACAGTGGCGTTGGCTGCGGCCAACGTTGTGATATAAGGGATCTTGTATTTGATCGCCGACTTGCGGATGTACGAATCATCGTCCTTGCTCATCTTGCCGATGGGAGTGTTGATTATAAGGTTGATGTTCTTGTTCGCAATTGCGTCAAGGATGTTGGGGCGTCCCTCGTGAAGCTTCAGGATCTGTTCGGACTTGACTCCGTTCCTGGCCAGGAATTCCATCGTCCCGCCGGTCGCAAGGATCTTGAATCCGATCTTCAAGAACTGCCTGGCGATGTCAATCACCAGTGGTTCCTTTGAACACAGGCTCATAAGGACGGTTCCGCTGGTGGGGAGCACTGACTGCGTGGCCTCCTGCGCCTTGTAGAAGGCGAAGCCGAATGAGTCGGCAAGCCCCAGCACTTCACCCGTGGATCTCATTTCAGGCCCGAGTATCGGATCTACTTCAGGGAACATGTTGAACGGAAATACTGATTCCTTCACTCCGAAGTGAGGGATCTTCTTATGGGTGAGCTTGAGAGATGAGAGCTTCTTGCCGAGCATGAGTTCGGTAGCGATTCTCGCCATCTGGATGTTGCAGACCTTGGATACGAGTGGAACAGTCCTTGATGCGCGGGGGTTCGCCTCGAGCACGTAAACCATGTCGTCGGCTATCGCGTATTGGATGTTCATCAGCCCGACCACGTTCAGTTCGCATGCTATCTTCCTGGTATAGTCCTTTATTGTCTCAAGATGCTTCAAGGGAATCGATACCGGAGGAATTACGCATGCCGAGTCGCCGGAATGGATTCCGGCAAGTTCGATGTGTTCCATTACGGCAGGCACGAACGCCTCTTTCCCGTCGGCAAGCGCGTCAGCCTCGCATTCGAGCGCGTTGACCAGGAACTTGTCGATGAGCAATGGCCGGTCTGGTGTGACATTCACGGCCGCCGCGACATACTGCCTCAGCATCTCCTCGTCATATACAACTTCCATCCCGCGTCCGCCCAGGACGAATGAAGGACGTACCATGAGAGGATATCCGATCCTGTTTGCCACCTTGAGCGCTTCATCGATATCGGTGGCCATCCCTGATTCAGGCATCGGTATCTTCATTTTTTCCATCATCTTCCGGAACAGATCCCGGTCTTCGGCGGTTGCTATGGTCTCGACCGTAGTGCCGAGGATTGGCACTCCTGCTTCTGCGAGTTCCGCAGCAATGTTCAGAGGCGTCTGTCCGCCGAACTGGACTATTGCTCCGATCGGATTTTCCTTCACGAAGATGCTCAGCACGTCTTCAACGGTAAGAGGTTCGAAATAAAGCTTGTCTGACGTGTCATAGTCTGTGGAAACAGTTTCAGGATTGCAGTTGACCATTATTGTCTCATATCCCTGGTCGCGAAGGGCGAATGCCGCGTGGACGCAGCAGTAGTCGAATTCGATTCCCTGTCCTATCCTGTTCGGTCCGCCGCCGAGTATGAGGACTTTCCTGTTCTTTGTGACCTTGGTTGCGTCCTTGGCATTATATGTGGAGTAGTAGTAGGCGGCATTTTCCACTCCGCTTACCGGAACTGGATGCCATCCTTCGACCATGCCCAGCTTGATGCGCTGCTCGCGGATCTGTTTTTCAGGAACCTCGAGGATCTTTGAAAGATACTTGTCCGCGAATCCGTCTTTCTTCGCCTGTATCAGAAGCTTGTCCGGAAGTTTCTTGCCCTTGTGCTGGAGGATTTCCTCCTCAAGCTGGACAAGCTCCCTCATCTGGTCGATGAAATATGCCTTGATGTGCGTGAGTTTGTGCAGCTCCTCGGTGCTTGCGCCTTTCCTGACGGCTTCATACATTATCCACTGGCGTTCGCTGGACGGCTCCACCAGCATCGCAAGAAGTTCCTTGAGGGATTTCTTGTTGAAGTCCTTTGCGAATCCGAGTCCCTGCCTTCCATTTTCAAGTGAGCGTATTGCCTTCTGGAACGCCTCCTTGTAGTTTTTTCCGATGCTCATGACTTCGCCGACCGCGCGCATCTGCGTTCCCAGCTTGTCCTCGACGCCCTTGAACTTCTCAAACGCCCAGCGCGAGAATTTTACTACAACATAGTCGCCGGACGGGGTGTATTTTTCAAGTGTTCCATCGCGCCAGTACGGAATCTGGTCGAGGGAAAGCCCGCCTGCGAGTTTCGCGGAAACCTGGGCTATCGGGAATCCTGTCGCCTTCGAGGCGAGGGCGGATGACCGCGAAGTCCGCGGATTGATCTCAATGACGACGACCCGGTCGGTCTTGGGATCATGCGCGAACTGGACGTTTGTTCCGCCGATGACTTCGATGGCGTCGACAATGTCATATGAGTATTTCTGGAGCTTCTCCTGGAGGGCCTTGCTGATCGTGAGCATCGGGGCCGTGCAATATGAGTCGCCGGTATGGACTCCCATCGCGTCGACGTTCTCGATGAAGCAGACTGTGATCTTATGGCCTTTTGCGTCGCGTACGACTTCAAGTTCGAGCTCCTCCCATCCGAGGACAGATTCCTCGATGAGTATCTGTCCCACGAGGCTGGCGGCTATTCCGCGCGCTGAAACTGTCCTGAGCTCCTCGAGATTGTAGACAAGCCCTCCGCCTGTTCCACCCATGGTGTATGCAGGGCGCACAACTACTGGATATCCAAGCTTGTCGGCAATCTTCTCCGCTTCCTCGACGGTGTATGCGGGAGCGCTCTTCGGCATGTCGATGCCGAGTTTGTTCATCGTCTCCTTGAAGACGATCCTGTCTTCACCGCGTTCAATTGCCTCGAGGTTGACTCCGATGATCTTGACGCCGTATTTCTCCAGGACTCCGGCCTTGCCGAGTTCGGACGAAAGATTTAGTGCCGATTGCCCTCCAAGGTTGGGGAGGAGGGCGTCAGGACGTTCCTTTTCAATGATCTCGGTAATCCTGTTAAGATTGAGGGGTTCGATGTAGGTGGCGTCTGCCATCCCGGGATCTGTCATGATTGTCGCAGGATTGGAATTTACAAGGACGACCTTGTAGCCGAGTGACCTGAGCGCCTTGCACGCCTGCGTGCCTGAATAGTCGAATTCACATGCCTGGCCGATGATGATTGGACCGGAGCCGATGATCATCACCTTGGAAACGCCTTTTACATTTGGCATGGTGACACCTCGCCGATGGCGAACAGGTTCATGTTCTCGGCGGGGGGTCTGCGGATGTTCCGCATGGACTGGCGCAGCGCCGCGAAATGAGAGTGATTGTACGTGCCGCAGAAAAGACCAGAAGTGCAGTCGCCTCCTGTGGCGACTTTGAAGAAACCGGCCATGAGAACCTCCTTGTTCCCTTTCTTGTAATCGTCGGGGACCGGCAGCAGGCAAGAAAACACACGATGCGTTTTCAACATTTGTCTCGGCCGTCGAATGTCCAATCCACAGACAATCAAGTTAAGGTTTTTTAATATGGAATGCGGGCATGTCTTTTCAAGAGCATGGAACAGGGTTGCCGTGTTTTTCAGGAAATATTGTGGAGCGCGGTTACGTGTGATTCGACTGCCAGGGCCAGCCCTTCTGTATTGTAGCCGCCTTCAAGCAGGGAGACTATCCTTGATCCTGAATGAGTTGCCGCAATGTGCATGATCATTCCAGTGAGCCTGGAAATTCCTTCGTCCGTGACCTTGAAGTCTCCGAGCAGATCGTCCTTACGGCAGTCGAATCCCGCGGATATCAGGACCAGATCCGGCTTGAACTTCTCCGCTTCTGGGAGAAGTTTCTCCTCGAACGCCCCGATTATCGCCTTGTCGTCGGCGCCTGAGGGCAGGGGGACGTTGATATTGAATCCATATCCATCGCCTCTTCCTTTCCTGTCGGGCGAGCCGGTGAATGGAAAGGCCTCAAGCTTGTGCGTGGAGAAGAACAATACGCCAGGATCCTCGTAGAAAGCCCATTCCGTCCCATTGCCGTGATGGAAGTCCCAGTCGACGATCAGGATTTTCCTCATCCCGTATTTCTCTTTTGCGAATTTCGCGGCTATCGCGACATTGTTGAAGAAGCAGAAACCGTATTCGCCGGCATTTGCCGCATGGTGTCCGGGCGGACGCAGCGCGCAGAACGCGTTTTTTGACTTGCCCCCGCATACGGCGTCGACGGCAGATAACGCGCCGGATACTGCGAGCCTGCATATTGAAGGTGAACGTGCCTGCTTTTCAACAATCGTGCAGTGCTTTTCAGAATGGACTCTGCCGATCCACTCTGAGACATCCCGCGCCTCCGGAGTGATTTCCGTAAGTTCGTCGTAAAGCCCCGATTCCTTCAGCCTCCCGATAATGGCTTCCAGCCTCTTCGGAGATTCAGGATGATTGTCTGAAAGAAGATGACCGAGATATTTGTCGCTGTAGATGAATGCGGTTCTGGATTCCGGCTTGCCTTTCAAGTCTGCCCCAAGTACAGACAGATCCCCTGGGAACCCGGCGGCGAGGCCGGCGACGGCGGCTGATTTGATGAACGTTCTTCTTGATATGGCATTCATATTCAATTACAGGCTTGCCTCCAGCTTAGGTTCTCCGATCGCAATTTTTGGGCCGAGGAATTTAGGCCCGGTATTGAAGAGATACAGGTCCATTACCGTTTTCACCCTTGCAAGCTGTTCACGGGATTTGGTGAGGAATCCATTGTATGTATCAACATCTTCGGCGTTGAATCCTATTGCATCAATGTTTCTGCCTTTTGCTATGAAAATCGCGCGCTGGTTGTGGAACTCCTGGGAAATGACCGTCACTTTTGTCTCGCCGAAGACTTCTTTTGCCCTCACGATAGAGTCCAAAGTCCTGAAACCAGCGAAATCGCAGTAGATCCTTTCAGATGGCACTCCTGCCCTGATCAGGCTGTCCTTCATGTCCGTCGTCTCATCATATCCCCTGGTATGATTGTCGCCGCTGACCAGCAGATAGTCTACTTTTCCTGTATTGAACAGCTTCAGCGCTGCGTTGATCCTGTTTCTGAAGAACAGATTCTCATAGTTCCCTGAGATGTATTTCGAGCAACCCAGCAGGATTCCGACCTTGCGGTGGGGGATTGAATCTACGTCCGTGTAGGTGCGGCCTCTTGCAGATCCGCTTATCATGAGGGCGGACAGCACGATTGCTGACATGCAGAGGAGCGTCGATGCAAGAATTGCCAGCAGGACGGGCTTCCGGTATTTTCCATTCAGTTTCATTCCTACATTCCGTCCCATGCGGGTTTGCCTAGAAACTTGGAAAGCGTCTGCGCATCCTCGCGCAGTTTTGCTGCATCGCCATGGTCTACCACATTTATCCTGGAGCCGTCCCGCAGGACAAGGTTGAGCTCGTAGCTGTAATATGACGATTTGTTTCCTCTGATATATTCTGAAATGAGCTGTAACGCATGGATCTGGTCAAGTTTCGTATAGCACTTGAGCGTCTCCGGGTTCAGCATCCTTTCTGGATCCTGCCAGCCTTTCCAGAAGTGTCCGCTCCTTCTGTCGAACACGACCGGCCGGGTGGAGAAATATAACATGGTTCCACCGATGGCGGCAAAGACGAGACCTATGATGCAGGGGACCAAGGTGTCAGCATTGACACCAATTCTACCTTCGTTATACATTGAAACCGGGACAAGTATCATGACCGCCAGTCCAATGCACAGAAAGATCAGGCAGAATAATTTCGATGCCATGGATGAACGGAATTCCATTCTTTCCGGACTGATCTGGATGAGTCTGTGGGTCCGGAAGTTGGCGCCACCGCCTTTTGCCGGAGTCCATGCTGTCTTCAGAGCCAGGGGATCCCCAACTGTCATTGGGTCAAAGCAGTGCTTCTCCCGTCCGAGGCTTTTTAGGAATTCCTGGATTTTGTCTAGTATCATTGGACCATGCTCCTGGTATGAATTATTCGGTCACAGCTGAAGTTGAAACAGCCCGACAAGCCCTTCAGGCAATAAATCCCCCAATCTCCAAATCCCCCAATCTCCAAATCCCCAAATCTCCAAATCCCCAAATCCCCAAATCCCCAAATCTCCAAGTCCCCAAATCTTATTTCTGCACCTGAAGGCTTTTCTCAGTGTATTCCATGAGCTCGATTGCGTTGCCGTCCGGATCTCCGATCCATGCCTGCCTGGAATTGTCCATTCCGACCCTGACATCCGTCACCTTGACGCCCTTCATCTCGAGGTCGGCCTTGACCTTCTCGATTTCATCAACCTGCAGGCAGAAGTGGGTGTACTGGTTTCCCTTGACGAGTTCTTCGACCTTTCCGTCTCCCCATTTCTTCTTTGCCATTGCATGATCGAATATCTCGATGAATGTCTGGTTTCCGCATGCGATATAATATCCGAACGGTTGTTTCTCATCGTTGTCAAGAGTGAACTTGACCTTCAAGCCGAGTTTCTCCGTGTAGAATTCGACCATTTCCCTTGTTCTTTTCGTGTGGAAGCAGATGTGTCCCAGTTGCCTGATCATTTCCAGCCTCTTTTTTAGATGTTTAAATAAAAAGCGCCATTCATACATAATATATGAACGGCGCTTTAAAATTAAAAGGCTGAATCAGATCTGACCGAGAAAATTCGTCTTGTGATTCTCCAGGATGATTCCGACCTGGTCAAAGTCGATCGGCTCATATCCATCTTCTACGATCTCCGCGCAGAGCACGAGCCAGGACTGGTGGTCCCAGCAGGCTTTGTTCTTCTTGACAAAGCTCTCGAGCTTGCCGGACTTGGCGAGTTTCTTGAGGTTGCTCTCCTTGCTGCAGCATTCAGGTGATGCCTTCTTGCATTCTTCCTTTGTGCAGGTCGCCGCTTTTACTGTTTTTGCCTTCGTTCCCTTTTTCATTTCTATTCCCCCCATTTATGTTGGATTGTATTTTTGCGGAGCGTTAAGTTACAGCATGTGGTGGAAAAGTCAAACAGGAAGATATTATTATCAGTAAAAAATGATATGCATGGCTGTGGAAACCGGGAATTATACCTTGGTTTTGAGCTGGACATTCAGTTTTTTCCTGAGTATGGCCTGGATCTTCTTAAGCTTTTCCCTGTTCCCGGAAAATTCCTCCCCGCAGAAAGGGCATTTGAAGTCTGGAAGTCCGACGGAATCAAGATCCCTTCGGTGCTTCAGACCTTCTGATTCCCTGAAGATCTTGCTGCAGCCATCTTTCTGGCACGGAATCAGCATTTCCGAATTACGGCCGAATACAACGGTAAATCCGTTAGCTCTCAGCTACAAGATACATGGCCTATGGTTTCAACCCTGTCTACTATACGCATATTTTGACTCTGCTTAGAATTCTTTATGATGAGTCCTCCATTCGGGGGACGAATCTTTGGGAGTGCGCAGATCATTCTGCGCTTTGGATTCCTATGGAAGCGTAGAGAAAACAACAGCTTTCGCCTTTGCTGAATGCCATGGCGTGACGAAAAGCTGTAAAAACAAAGCGGTGAATAATCACCGCAGTCCAAAGTCAGGCCGGAGCGCCTGACGTAAAAGATGAATCGGAGAGCGTGACGCGGACAGTACTGGAATATGTGTAAAGTAGACAGGGGGGTAAAAAAACAGGCTACAATATCCAATCCCTTCAGGATTCATATTGCTATATCTCCACCAGAATACAATCAGAGAAACTTGGCAATCTCCTCGATCTTCATGCGACTGCTGTCCTGTACCAGTTCCAGTGGGCTCGCGGGATATCCGAGGCTGATCAGTGAAAGTATCTGGAAGGAACGGGGTAGGTTTAAAATTCTACGGATCTTCTTTTCGTTGAACCAGCCGATCCAGCATGTGCCCAGATCCTGCGCTTCTGCCGCCAGGACGAAATGTTCGCCGGCAATGCCGATGTCTACAAGATGGTACTGTACCTTTGAGATCAGCGGGGCGATTGTGTGGGTGACAATGCTTGTTTCGGCGCCGAGCACGACGATCACCGGCGCCTTCTGCGTCCACGGCATGGGAATCCCCGGCAGCAGGCCTTCGGAACATATCCTGCCGCGAAGTACGCAGTCCTTGACTACGATGAAGCGCCAGGGCTGCTTGTTGCAGGCGGAAGGTGCAAGCCGGGCGGCTTCAAGGCAGTTGCCGATCAGTTCATCAGGCACAGGCGCCTCGCTGTAGTCGCGGCAGCTCCTGCGCCTTTTCACCAGCTCGAGAAAGGATTTTGAATCCACGGCGGAAATCTTAAAAACCCAGTAATGGCTTCGTGCTCTGCTTGGCGATCTCGACTTCATTCTCCCAGACGGCAAGACCTGTTTCAAGGTCAGTAAGCGTCATGTGGAAATAGAAGTATGATTCCTTCGCACGTCCCTCGGTGGTCTTCATCTGGGTTATTTCCCCTGCAATACTGAAGTCGGGAGCTATGGCCGTCCCCTGCTTCTTCACGGTCTTCTGGTTGAACATCTCGTCGTCCTGCAGGTCGCGGACCTGCTTGGTGGACTTGTCTATCGCACCGGCGCCGCTTACCGCGGTGGTGGTTACGGCCTTGCCTGAACGGAGGATCGAGCCTGTTATCTTCTGCGTAAGTATCTGCACGTCGATATGCTGGCTTGTCGAGTTCTTGACTGTGCTGACCATTACAACGGCCTTCTTGCCGTCGGCCCTTACAAGCGTGCCGGATTCAAGCAGTGAGTTAACACATTTCTCGGCGGCCATCTGCCAGTCCTTGAAGTTGATATCGTCCGTAGTCGTGAGCCCCCTATTGCCTGTGGCGTCGATCCTGGCCGGATCGCTTCCGCATCCGCAAATCGTCATAAGCCCCGCAAGCATTAACATTGCAACTGAGATCCTCATATTCGTCCCTCCCTATGATTTCAATTAATGAAAATTTCAACTTTCTGTTTCTTCTTCTCTTCCTCTATCCTGCCCTGGATCATCTCGGAGACCTTCTGGTTCTTCATGCCTTCAAGAAGGAATCCCTTGACTTCGTCGAACGGAATATAGTCGGGCTTGATTATTTCGGTCACCTTTATTATGTGATAGCCGTATTCAGTTTCGACAACTCCGCTCAGCTCGCCGGGCTTGAGGGCGAATGCCGCCTTTTCAAACTCCTCGGTCATCTTGCCTTTTTCAAATGTTCCAAGGTCTCCGCCTTTCTCCTTGCTGGGACAGGCGCTGTTCTCAGCTGCGAGCTTCGCAAAATCCTCCCCCTGTTTCAGCTTCGCCAGGACGTCTTCAATTTTCTTCTTGGCTGCAGCCTTGGCATCGGATTCCGCCTTGGTCTTCTCCTCTGGGCTCATCTTGGCCGCCGCTTCTGCCTCAATCTCATCCGGCTTGACAAGGATATGGAAGGCATGCACCCCTTCAGGCTTCTTGAAGCGTTCCTGGTTTTCACGGTAGTATTTCTCCGCGTCTGCATCCGAGACCTTTATGTCGGCGGCCATTTTTTCATCTATCCATTTCTGTATGGCCAGTCCAATGCCAATCTTCTCCTTGATCATCGCAGGAGTCATGCCCTGCTTGGACAGTGTCTCATTAAGCTGTTCCGGCGGTATCTGGGCTGTGACATTCTTGAACTCCTCTTCGGCCTTCACCGGATCCGGCTTGTAACCGTCGGCCGCCGCGAGCTTCATGAGAAGCTTTGATGCAATGATGTCGTTGAGTCTTTCCTTTACTTCAGACTTCCATACATCCTGGGTGATGCCGGCCAGCTGTCCGTTCTCCTTCATCATGACGAGTATGGGCTTGAACTCCTCCCTTATATTGTTCCTGGAGATCTTCTCATCGCCGATTTTTGCGACGACATCAGGAAGGAATGCCAGCGGATCGGCGTTCGCGTCGATGGCTGCGGCCGGCGTTTCAATGGCAGGCTTTACAGGCTTCACGTCCGCAGCCGCCGGAGCAGGTGTGGCAGGTTTTCCTGCTGGCTTGGCAGCCTCGGATCCAGGGCTCTTGACGCCTGTTGCCGGAGCTTCAGGCCTCTTCTCGGCGCTGAACCATGTACAGGAGGCGCAGAACAATAGGATGACCGAGGCCAGGCATAACTGTTTCTTCATTTTCACACCTTATCTTTTATTTCTTTGTTTTTCCATTCCTAATGCCGTACTGTCGGCTGAGGCTGAAGGGTCGTTAATATAATCCAGATAATTCAGAATAACAGGATGTTCGGGGTTTTCAATTCCAAGCACGGCCATGAGCAGGGCGGCCCTGGGATTCTTCTTCGACATCATCCCTGTTATTTCGATCGAAAGGTCGTCTACGGCCTTCCGCTTCTCGCTCGTATACATTTTCTTTGCAAGCGCGATCTTTTCATTCGCAAGGGGTATGAAGATCTCGGCAGGCTTGTATTTTGATGCGATCATCTTTATTTTTGCGGCGTTCCTGGCAAGACGGGTCACGTTCGCGCTGTCGTTCAGCGCGCTGACGGCCTCGTAAAGCTGCTTGACTACCTGAAGTTCGTTCAGGATGGAGATAAAACTGTCGGTCCTTCCGGACTTGAGCATGAATCCGTTGGTGAGGTTTATCGCTTCGTCTATTTTGCCCTGGTCGACCAGTTCCTGTATCTGCGAGATCATTTCGTTGTTGGTCTCGATTCGCTCGAGATTCGCCAGGAATATGTTTCCGGTGTCGAGTTTCCTGAGCCGTTCAATCTTCTTTATGGCCGACTCATGGTCCTTCTTCTCCAGAGAGGTGAAAAGTTCGCGTACAAGCTGGGCGCGCGCCGTAGGAGGTTCCGGCACCTGGCTGTTCTTCGGGCATCCCGCCAAAAACAGGCATGCGAGAACCAGCACAGCTGGAAAGCTAAATATAAAATGTCTGCATTTCATCAAAAACCGATCCGTTAAATTGTAAAAGTCGCTTAAAATAGCATTTCTAACACTAATATAAACCGGAATTCATATTTATCACACAAGGTTCTCATAAGTGAGCCTTCCTTGGATTATTGATTATTGGACCTATGTTATAATACTGGAGGGAAATATCCAGAAAGCCCAGAAAGCCACTATAACAAGGGATTTTACCATGCGTATTGACGGAAGAAAAGCCGGACAGCTCAGGCCTGTCAGAATCACCCCGGGATTTTTAAAGTATCCCGCGGGTTCAGCACTTATTGAATTCGGCAACACAAGGGTGATCTGCTCGGCAAGCATCCTCGAGGAAATTCCATCCTGGATGAGGATGCAGAAAGTCCCGGGCGGATGGATTACCAGCGAATACCAGATGCATCCCTCGGCGACACCCGACAGGAGCAAGCGCGAGACCAGCCATCCGAGCGGACGCACACAGGAGATCCAGCGCCTTATCGGAAGAAGCCTGCGCGCGGCGATCAATCTAGAGAAGCTCGGCGCCCGCACGATCTATATCGACTGCGAAGTGATCGACGCCGACGGTGGAACCCGCTGCGCCGGAATAACCGGCGGCATGGTCGCGCTCCAGCTGGCCATCAGGAAGCTTTTAAAGGATGGCAAGCTCAAGGAAAGCCCGCTCCTCTGCAATCTTGCGGCTGTAAGCGTTGGAGTCGTCAAAGGCGAAGTCCTTCTCGACCTCTGCTACCAGGAGGATTCAAGCGCGGATGTGGATATGAACCTCGTGATGACCGACCAGGGACGCATCGTCGAAGTCCAGGCCACGGGCGAGGAAAGCACATTCTCCAAGAAGGAGTTTGACTCCATGCAGAAAATTGCGGAGAAAGGTATCAAGCATCTCTTCGAACTCCAGAAGAAGGCGCTGAAGTAATTTCAGAACCGGAGTGCCGGAGAGCCGGCGAAACGGAGAATGGGCGAGACGGCGAACCTCCTTGCCTGAGAGGCCATGGAGGACAGGCTGGAAAAATGCAGGAGTTAACGCCCTGCGATGACCGGACCGGTGGTTCACCGGTTCGGTCTATTTGTCAGTTATGCAATATTCAGCGGTACAGGTCTAAAGATGCGTATTGTGCAATCAGAGAAAAATGCTGGTCATTTGACAATAATTTCAATCCTCCCTGATTTGCATTCTGAGCAATAATCAAATCAGGTATTCCAACTCCGTTGATCCCGTTTCTGAGACAATCAGTCTGAAGCTTAATGATCTCATCCCAGTCAATAGACATAGGTTGACGTTTTATTTCGTGTAAAAGCAAAATGAGGCCGTGTGCCTTGCGTAGGTTGAGAGGCGGTATCAATTCTGCAAGAATTAACTCATTTGTAACTACAAGGTTTTCCTCGATAAGCAGTTCAAGAGCATCAGCCTGTCCCGTATCACGGAAGTAATCAACCCAGACAGATGAGTCAACCAAGATGCTCATGAACGTTTCCTCAGCTTGTCAAGATCAATATCCAGGTTGATTTTACCTCTGAATTTCTTAAGTCCCTGTATCCTGTTTTTTCTGACAAAATCCTCAAGGGCCGTGACAAGTACGGCAGTTTTAGTTCTTTGGTGTGACAATTTCATCGCTTCTTCTACAAGAGCATTGGGAAGATCAAGCGTTGTTCTCATTTTAAACCTCCGTTATGCATAATAATTCCTTATCATGCATATAAAATACATCACTAATTGTATCATGCAAGTGGTTTAAGGCATAACGATACGCTCAAGTATCTCGCGGAGCGGAATTACATGCACATGCAGCGGCCTGGTTAAGAATTTATACCTTGTCCTTCTTTGTCCTTCTTTTGTATTTACGTCAGGCGCTTTGGCCTGACCGTGGGAGTGCACGTGACATAGTCACCGCTTTGTTCAGTAAGTCGGTTAAGTCGTTAAGTCGGTGTCGTTAGCACTTAAGTTATTTATTATAAATATAATATGATAATATTTAGATGGTTTTAGCGGCTTAGGATGATTATTAAGGGTCGATTTCGCATTTTAAGCTATTCCTGATGCTTTCTCCAGAATGCCTCTTTTCCCCTGCTGGAACCTGTAAGGCTGT
>MHBI01000108.1 GCA_001804815.1 Lentisphaerae bacterium GWF2_50_93 | reverse complement strand
GTTTATCGCCAACTGGAGAGCCGGATGCGGGAAATCCGCCAGTCCGGTTCGGAGGGAGGGGAAGCGCAAATCAATGCGCTTTCCCTACCCCTATCGTTGAAGAGAAAAAGCATCGAGACTATTATGAGACGACTAGTAACTCCGATGCTCCGTTTCTCCGATTCGTATTTGGCTTTATCCCATCCTGTGCGCGACGGCGATGGCGGAATAGTCCTGCAGTTTCTTGCCCAGCACTGAAGGCGTTATCTTGCAGACCTTGCGTGCATCCGGAAGGACTTCATCGTGGAATACGCTCTTCACCTTGTCAATCCATCTTTTGCCGAGATGGTTTGCCAGGCTCCCTAGAATTATGATGTCAGGATAAAGCATGTCGGCTACGAGTGAACATGCCCTTCCGACGGCATGCGCATTGATTTCAACTACCTGGAGAGCCTCATAATTTCCAGCTTCGGCAAGTTTGCCGATCTCTTCGGAGCTAGGGGCTTTAGGCCAGACTGCCGGGAATTTCCATGCGGCTATCCTGCCGAGTGAACCGCCTGAGCAATATGACTCGAAGCATCCGGCCTTTCCAAACGCCATGGGTCCGTCATCGGCATATCTCGCATGTCCGATCTCGCAGTTGTGGCCGTGAGCACCATAGTAGATCTTCCCGTCGATCACGATGCCGATGCCAAAACCGGTGCCGCATGTCAGATAGGTGACGCTGTGCAAATCCTTTGCGGCTCCCCAATAGTATTCGGCAAGAGCGCAGGCGCCGGCGTCGTGGTCAACATGCACAGGAAGTGAAAATGCCTCCTCGAGTATCTTTTTCAGCGGGATATTGTCCCAACCCGGCAGGTTCGGCGGTGACTGTATGATTCCATTCTTCGCATCCAGGGGACCGCCAATCGAAACGCCTATCGAGGAGATCTCCGGATATTTAGAGATCATCTTCTTTGCGTTTTCAATTATGCCAGCCTGCATCTGCTCCTGTCCGGCCTTAGCGTTCGACTGCCATTCAATCCTTTCGGAAAGATTGCCGTCCGAAGTCCCGATTATGGTGGCGGATTTGGTCCCGCCGATGTCCAAACCAAGATAAGTTTTAATTTTAGGCATTGATTTTCCTCAGTATGTCGGGTTTCAACCCGACGGTTTCTTAATTATGTCGGAATTTATACCGACGGTTGATTTAGTATGTCGGGTTTCAACCCGACGTTTTCTTAAATATGTCGGAATTTATTCCGACGGTTGATTTAGTATGTCGGGTTTTAACCCGACGTTTGATTTTAATACAGTTGGCGGTTTAAAAACCGCCCTACTTTTTGACGGGTTGAAACCCGTCCTACTTAATACGAATCCAAGGCCAGTCATCAGCTTTTGAAACAAGACCAGCCTTGACAGGATTATTTAAAATATACCGCTTAACGGACTCTTCCTTTTGAGAATTTCTACACCAATGATCAAAAATTTCTTCAGCCCAGAAAGGATTGCCTTCTCTTCCAAGGATCCTGTTTGCCTTAACAGCAGTTCTGCCTTTGAATCTCTTGAAGAACTTATCCAATGATATTATAGCGCTTTCCCCGACACATAGCAGATGAACATGATTTGGCATTAATGCTGTTGCTGGAATTCTCCATGCGAACTCATTTTCCATGTCATCAATCTCAGATAAAACCATTTTTGCAACGTCTGGCACGGCAAGGAAATCCTTGTTATTGGAGCAATTATCAAGGATACTTTCAATTTTTCTGAACTGCCACCTCTGATATTCAAGCAGATCGGCAGGTTTTCCAGATTTGAATTCTTCAAGTTTATCCTTGAGTTCATAAACGACTTTTGCAGGTATTGTCCCATGAAGACGTATTGTTACAAAATATGAACTCCTGGCAACACGCCAATGAGGAAGCTTCCTGCGCCTGAAAGAGATTGTTTCCATAAAGTATGTCGGAATTTATTCCGACGGTTGATTTAGTATGTCGGGTTTCAACCCGACGGTTGATTTTAATACAGTTGGCGGTTTAAAAACCGCCCTACTTGTTGACGGGTTGAAACCCGTCCTACTTATTTAAGATTCCCGCACCACCATATAGTATGTCGGAATTTATTCCGACGGTTGATTTAGTATGTCGGGTTTCAACCCGACGTTTGATTTTAATACAGTTGGCGGTTTAAAAACCGCCCTACTTGTTGACGGGTTGAAACCCGTCCTACTTATTTAAGATTCCCGCACCACCATATAGTATGTCGGAATTTATTCCGACGGTTAATTTAAAAACAGTTGACGGGTTAAAACCCGTCCTACTTATTAAGACTCCCTCACCACCGTGAACGGCTCGTTCAATATTTCAGCCGACCTGTTAAAGTAATCCTCATCCAGCTCCTGGCAAGGCAGCATGATGAGATTGAAGCTGTGCCGTCCAATATCAGTATCGAGCTGGGGATCATTCATGTCCAGCTTGGTCGGATCATGGAAGGCGTATACGCTCGAGCGTACAAGCGTCAGGCGGAGCCGTCCGTTCAGACAGTCGCATGCGAACGCCCCTTTCTGCAGTACTGCCATTCCCTTGTCTCCCGCCGGCATCCATGACCAGTGATGCATTGGCAGCTCGCTGCCATCCGCTTTGCGTCTGGCAGAACCACCTGCACATTGCATGAGCAGGTGAGGGGAACTTACTCCTTCAGGTTTGATTTCCATCTTTATAATCTTCCTGTGTTCGGACCAGTTGACCTTGATATCGGCATAAATTCCAGGCAGGCCTCTGTAAATGGAATAGACAGCGTCTAGTGTTGATTTCCCGTAAGTGAATTTCTGATATAGCTTCCGAGTCTCAGTCCCTGACATCGCTGACGTGGACTCGAGCTTGAATTCACCTTCGACGAAATCGAACTTGCTGATCCCGTGGCTCCAGGTGTCGGACTTGTCATCGAGGACAAGGAACTTCACCGAGGATAAAGAATCTCCAATTGTCCACTCTGCTGCACCCTTATGCAGGAGGTTATTGTCTGAAAAATCCTCCGTTTTCCGTGCAGGATGGAGATTCTTTATTATTTGCTTGCGCAAAAGGAGAGGATTTCCCGGCTGGAAATGAACCGAATCGGATTTCGGCCTTTCAACTAGATGCTCGCTGTCAAAATGATATGCCTTGAACCCTTCTGCCGGCAGCGTGTCGATGAATTCCCATCTACGGTTTGCGCAGCGGACGCTTGGAAGAACCTCCTGAATTTCAATCAGGTTTCCCTTGGAGTCCTTGAAGGCGGCATTCTCACGGAAATAGACCATTGACTCAACGGAGATGGGGGCTGTCACTTCGAAAGGAAGAGTATTGAATATCCTGAACTCGCCTTCCTTAACCTTTGGTTTGCTTTTGAGAGAAATAGACTTGAGCGCTGAATAGGCGGTGTTCTTGCAGAAGCTTTCGACGCCCTTGAGCTCACCCTTTGCATTTTCAGCGGCTGCAGGTGAGCAGGAACCAGGCAGTATGTCATGGAACTGGTTGAAGAGGGACGTCTTCCAGGCATCATCCAGGCAGTCGTCCTTCTTGCCGTTCATCTTCAGGGCGCGTGACGCGTATTCCAAAGCATGTTCGCTGCTGCGCATGGCATCCTTGACGTCGCGCATCACCGAATAGCATCCAATGGCATGGAAGTGAAGGTCTCCGGAGTATTTCGGAATATTTATAATTTTTTCAGCCTCGCTGAAAAAATTATGACACGTAGAATAACCAATGTCACCTTTGGGACGGTTCTCCATGAACTTATTGTAGAAATTAATTTCATCTATTGAAGGTCCGCCGCCGTGGTCACCGATTCCGAATAGATAACAGTTTGTAGCCTGTCTCCTGTACTCTTCGTCTTCCAGCATTGAAGAGATCTTATCCGTTGGAACCCAGCCCCACTGCCCGTAATGATGCTTGAGGCGGTAGGCGAGTACGCTGTGACCTTCATATTCCCAATGGAAAAGATTTGAAGGAAGATCAGTTTTCTCCTGCAGGCCGGGCCTGCAGAATATGAAATATTTGAATCCTGTCTGCGACAGGATCTTTGGAAGTGTTGCAGGATGGCCGAACGTATCAGGGACATATGCCGTCTTAACTTCGACGCCCAGCTTCTCCTTTGCGAACTTCGCAGAAAGTTCGGCGTGCTTGATGAAGCTCGATTCAAGCGGCAGGTTCGTGTCGGGTTCGATCCACCATCCTCCGCAGACCTCCCAGCGTCCTTCGTCGATCCTCTCCCTGATGCGCTTGAAAAGCTTCATGTCATATTTCATCGTCCATTCATAGAACTGCAGGGAGCTTGCGGAAAAAGTGAGGGCCGGAAACTCATCCATCCTGTTGCACGCCGACCGGAATGTGTTCAATACCTCGTCGATGCCCTCATATTTGTCCCAGAGCCAGACCGGGTCAATGTGGGAATTGGGAACCATGTGTATGCGCATTGTTTTCCTTCAGTATGTCGGGTTTCAACCCGACTGTTTTATTAAGTATGTTGGACTTTAGTCCGACAATTTATTTGTGTTCTAAAAAACTTTGGCGGTTTAAAAACCGCCATACTTCTTAACCGTTTCCACCCAGGCCACAATATTTTCTGCAGGGATGTCCTTCTGTATTTCATGAGCCGGAGCCATGATGTAGCCGCCATCTTTTCCGAGAACTTCAATAAGTTCAATTATCTTTTCAGGTATTTCCTCAGGTTTTGCCAGCGGAAGGAACTGCTGTACATCCACCGCGCCCCAGAACACGATTTTGTCTCCATAGGCCTTCTTGAGTCGTTCAGGCTCCATCTGGAAGGAGGAGGTCTGGATAGGATTCAGGATGTCGACACCGCAGTCGATTATCTTGTCGAGAAGTCCAAAGATGGATCCGCAGCTGTGATGCCAGTAGTAGCAGCCTGCAACCTTCTTCACCTGCTTTATCCTCTCCGAAAAATACGGGGAGATGAACTCCTCGAACATGTCCGGCGATATTAGCGGACCTCCCTGCGAACCGAAGTCGTCACCGCTTATTGTTAGATCGATGTAAGGGCCGAGAGCTGAGAAATACTGATCGCTGACTTTTGTCTGTATTTCAAAATACTTTTCAAAGAACAGTTTCACGAAATCAGGATCAATCGCGAATTTCAGCAGGAAATCGTCATATCCACACATCCAGCAGCCGAGTTCAAGTATGCCATACACCGGATGAGAGGAGACAACTACATATTTATCCTGTTTCCTGAGAGCCTTGGCCTTCTCCGTCCAAACTGCAAGAATTCTCTCATCTACAACTGGTTCCGGCCATTTGTACGCCTTGAGATCGTCGATGTTGGCGTCCTTCAGCGGATATCCTGTGATCTGCCAGTCGCCGTCGATGAATTCTCGTCCAATACCCCAGCAGTCAATGTTGGCAGTAGCGGAGATGGTCTTCTTGTGGATGCTTGGAAGATCGGCGACATTGCCTACAAACCGGAAGTCTGTCCTGGCCCATTCGAGAATGCTCTCATCAACTCCAGAATCCGATTTGCCTTTGGACTTTAACCCTAGGAAATCCATCAGGTTCTTCTGGCATTCGGGACGCATTCCTGTAAGGCATGTCCCTCCGATGTCAAAAGGGATCCTGTCGGATTTCCTGTGTGTCATTGCGGACTGGAATCTTTCGCGGGATGTCATAATAGATTTCCTTTATATCAATGTAGAACAGGCGTCTCGCCTGTTTTTTCTTTCAACAGGCGGGACGCCTGTGTTACTTTATTACGGTTTCATTCCGGCTTCACGCTGGACTGCATCCCATTCCTCCAGTACGGCGAACATGGTCTCGGGATTGCAGCCCGGAGACGCCTCGAACTGCACGAAGACTCCTCCGCTCCGGTCGAAGAGTTCCTTGGCGACAATGCGCACGGCCTGTCTTCCATCATCGGGATTCTTTGAAGGCATGACGTGCTGGCGGTCGATTTCACCCCAGAATGCTATCTTGCCCTTGCCTCTGCGTCCAAGGTCGGCAATGTCCATGCAGAACAGTTGTGAGTTCAATGCATTGACTCCTATTTCGATCAGGTCGTCGAAGATCTCGGCAATGTATCCGTCGGAATGCATGAATACGAATTTACCTGAGGCACGCGCTATTTCGCAGTATTCCTTGTAGAGAGGCTTGTAGATCTCACGCCATACGGACGGCGGAAGCAGCAGCTGTCTCTGCGAACCCCAGTCGTCCATGAACATGACAGTATCGACTTTTGTGGAACACCAGAACTCCAGTTCCCTGAGGAAAAACTCATGTATCATCTTGAGAAGGTTTTTGACGTTGGCATCAGGATCCATCATGTCCATCATCGCGTTCTCGGTCCCGCGGATGAACTGGTATCTCTCCCAGGGGCGCGGACAGCATCCGGGCATCATGAAGAAATTGCTGGTTTCGCAGCAGCGGTTGACGATGTCCCTGGCGGCAGAAATATTTTTCGGCAGTATCTCAAATGGAGGTTTGACGACACTCTTCCAGTCCTTCACGTCTGGCAATATGGGATCCTTCACTTCCCCGTGGACGCCTTCGTGGATGTTCTCGAAGATGCAGCCCCAGTCATCGACATGTTCTCCGACGAGATACGGATCCCCCCTATGTCTTGTTGAATCCTGATAGACTTTTGAGGGACCTGAGATATCGCTTGGCCATCGCCTGTCAATTTCGGCCATTGCTTCTGGAATATGCTTGGTAGCCCATGGAAGACGCCATATCTGGCGGGGGAGGCGTTCGGGATTTTCAAACTTCAGAGCCTTTCTAACTATCTCTCTCGATGTCTGAGACATAGCAATTTCCTCGCTAGTATGACGGGATTCATCCCGACGGTTTCTTTTGTATGTTGGAATTTATTCCGACGGTTGATTTAAAAACAGTTGGCGGTTTAAAAACCGCCCTACTTGAATTGGAGCCATAATATAGCCATTGTTTCCGGCAAGTATATTGCGAAGTGCATTATTCCAGTTCTGTAGTCAGCTTCTCGCTTTCCTTCCAGTAATCGGGGGACTCGATCGGAAGAGGATCGTTTTTCAAGGCTCCGTCGTGCAGCATGTCGCGGAAGGACTTCATGTTCTCGGGATGGCCGAAGGATTTTAGGCGCTCATCTATTTCCTTCGCGATGTTCGCAGACCAGCCGTCCGAGAAGATGAGTTTCGAGAGCTTCTTCAGTATGGACCTGTGTTTCGGAGACTTCGCAAGATCATTGTGCTCCTCGGGATCCTTCTCGAGATTGAATAGCTGGTATGAATCGTAGGTTCCATAATAGCATAGCTTCCAGGGGCCTTTCCTGACCATGCGGTTGGAGCTCAGGCCGGGCTTGTGCGTCGCCCAGAACGTGTATGTTTCCGACTTGGCGGACAGATCGGGAGTCGCGCCTTTCAATGTTGGAAGGATTGAAACGCCATCGATTCCCGGAGGAGGCTTTACTCCTACAAGTTCACAGAGCGTCGGCATCAGATCTACGAGTGAGTGGACAGTCGAAGAGGTCTTTGGCAGTTTCATCTTGGGATGGCGCACAATCATCGGGACACGGACCGAATCCTCGTAGAAGCACTCCTTGTGCCAGCGTCCGTGATAGTTGAGCATTTCACCATGATCCGAGAAATACATTATGATGGTGTTATCCCAGAGTCCGCTCTTCTTGAGGGTATTTATGATCTTCCCTATGTTCTGGTCCATCTGGTCGACCATCGCATAATAGGCTATTGCCGCCCTGTCCAGGTTCTTTTCAGGAATCTCGTCGAGCAGGATGTATTTCCTATAATCCTTGTGATGCTGGTGCAGTGAATCAAGCTGGTTGCGCGACAACTTCACCGCTTTTACCTTAGCCTCATATTTTTTGAAAAGCTTGGGATTTGCGATGTAGGGACAGTGCGGCAGCAGGTATCCGGTCACCATGAAGAATGGGGGAGCATCTTTCGTCTTCGCGTATTTATCCAGCCACGAGACAGAACGTTTGGTGATTCCCGAATCATAGTCGACGACGGGATTGCTGCCGGGACCGACATGATAGAGAGGATCCGGTCTTGAACAGTTGCCTAGAGATGCCCTTATACCTCTTTTTGGCCGGTCCAGTCCGTTGTAGAGCGCCTGCGCCGACATCTCACCGAATATGCGTTCCAGGAACCCGTGCCTCTGGTCGGGACCGTTGAAGTGCATTTTTCCGGAAAGCACGGAATGGTATCCGCCCCTGACTGCGATATGCGCAAGTGTCGGATAGCGGCTGTCGAGCACGCTCTGGTTGCCTAAGGACTCGCACTTGAACGAATAGCGTCCCGACATGAAGCTCATCCTCGAAGGAACGCAGATGGGGTTGTTGCAGTAGAACGAATCGAAACGGCAGCCTTCCGCGGCAAGGGCATCAAGGTTCGGGGTTTCAATTATGTTGTCACCATAGCAGCCCGTAACCCGGGCAGTATGCTGGTCAGAACAGATCATCAGGATGTTGGGCTTCTTGCTCATGTTATTCCTTATAAGTATGTCGGGTTTTAACCCGACGGTTTCTTAATTCCTGTTGACGGGTTGAAACCCGTCCTGCTTATTTTAATACCGCATCAGCACACTGTCTCCTGTCCGCTTCGACTTCCTCGAACCATTTCTCAAGGTCGCAGAGCATCTGTCTCAGCTTGTCCTGTTCCTTCTCAGCAAGATTGTTCTTCTCCTCGGGATCATCCTTCAGATTGTAAAGTTCCGCGGGAAGGGGAGGGCCGTATGAGAACCAGGAACGCGGCTGCACCGGCAGGATCTCCTTGAAAAGTTCCGGGTTCTGGCGCAACTGCTGGTCCAGCGTACCGTCATTGTCACGGTATGTCTGGGGCGCATATGGGCGCACCAGCTTCCAGTCGCCGTCGCGCATCGCGGCGTTTGAGCCAATGTATGGATAGTAGCGGTTCCACTGCCAGAAACGACGGGTGTTGGTTTTTCCCTTTTCTTCGCGCAGGACAGGCAAGTTGTTCCAGCCGTCCAGAGGGAGATTGTCCTTGGGAAGTTCAACTCCTGCCATCGCAAGCAATGTAGGCAGCCAGTCTGTCAGATGCATCATGGAGTCGATATTTTTCTTTCCGGGAAGTCCGTCAGGCCAGCGCATGATCATCGGAAGGCGTATTCCGCCTTCGTAAGTGTTGCCTTTTGAACCATTGAAATTGCAGTTGAAGCGTCTGAGATCGTGATCACCGTGCCCGCCGAAGTCCGGACCGTTGTCGCTGGTGAACATTACGATCGTGTTGTCGCTTAGCCCGAGGCGTTTCAGTTCCTCGAGAAGACGGCCGATGTTGCGGTCCATGTTCCGGATCATGCCGTAAAGCGTACTGACACCTTTGTTGAATTTTCCGCTTCCAGTAAAAGGACTGATGTCCTCCTCCGGCGCTTCAATCGGGAAGTGCGGACAGTTGTATGCGAGGTGCAGAAAGAACGGTTCAGACTTGTGACGGGTTACAAAATCTATCGCCTTGTCTGTCAGAAGATCGGTCAGATACTTACCGTCGTTGCCGACACGGGTTCCGTTACATTCTATGCGAGGTTCGAAATAATACTGCCAGCCCCCGCGGAACCCGAAGAACTCGTCGAAGCCGCGCCTGTTGGGATGATATTCGTCTCCGATCGTGCCGTTGTGGAATTTGCCGACAAGGCCTGTGGAGTATCCTGAATTCTTGAGAATATCCGCAATCGTGCGTTCACGCAGGGACAGTCTTTCCCCTCCGAGATGATCGAAGGTGTCGATGCTCCCAGTGCGATGTGGATAACGGCCGGTCAGCAGGCTGGCACGAGAAGGGTTGCAGACAGGCGATGCAGCATAATGCTGTGTCAGGCAGATGCCTTCATCAGCGAGGCTGTCAAGCACCGGTGTCTGGCTGAGCCCGCCGTTGAACTTGCTCATGTCGCCATAACCCATGTCATCGGCGAGCATGAAGATTATGTTTGGTTTGGTTTTCATAAGTATGTCGGGTTTTAACCCGACGGCTCCCTTTCAAAATTCGGTTGACGGGTTGAAACCCGTCCTACTTATCCAATTTAGTCACCGTCACGCTTTGGACGAGGAACTTGCCGGAGTTGAAACGGAAGTTGAAGGCCCAGGTGCCTACGAACTGCGCATCATCTATCTTCCAGGTCGCGTTGTGCCATTGCTGGTTGTCCGGAATATCAAAGGGCTCCGGCTTCTTGTAGCCGTTGCCGGTGGTCGACTCGTATTCGAGGGTCAGCTTGGCCGGATCGTTCTTTTCGTTGCGCTTGACGACTGCGGTGATCTCGATCGGGACGGTGCTGTAGGAGAGGAAGTTGGGGTCGACGTAGAACACGTTGCCGCCTTTCGGCACTTCGCCGGCACGGGCATTGCCACCGTAGGCTGCAACGTCGGCGGCGATGGTGTCGGCAGCCATGGTGTGCAGTCCTTTCTCGACGTACTTGTCGGCAAATGTTACAGAAACAGATTTCGCGTCGCTGTAGTCGCCGCCCCAGGGGAAGGGCTTACCTTTGTTCTCCTTCTCCTGGGCAACCAGCTTCTCTGGTATGCCGGTGACGATGACAGGAGCCATGCTCAAATTATATTTGGCCGCTTCGGTGGATTTCCCTGTCGGCGGATCGATGATCTGGACATTTTGGCCGAAATCAATCTCTTCAGGTTTTGACGTTCCAGCCCAAGTGACAAGGACTGTCCCCTTGACTCCTTGAAAGATGAAACCGTAGTGCTTTTCGTTCAGAAGAATCCATCCGATGTAGGCGGGATGCCGTCCGAGCTGTTGTACGAGCTGCCCCAGGGCGTGATATGCCGGACGCGGTTTGGCACTTTTGTCGAGCAGTCCAAGAGGACCGCTGTCTCCGTCCATACCCTCGAACCATTGGATGCAGGCGATGCCCTGGGCTATTCCCATGGCGTAGGCCATGATCACTGCCCGTGTCTGGTTGTCGTTGCCGTGCTTGGTATCAAATCCTATTTCCGTTAAGATGATGGGGATGTTGACCTTGGTCGGATCCTGTGCGGCGAGCATTTTTCTCACAGTGGGGACGATGCTCATATACATTGGTTCGGTGCCGGGATGTTTCACGATTGTCCCTAAAATCTCATAAGGATGAAGGGTGATGTAGTCGAAGTGTCCTTTTGCTCCGGCCTTGATTGCCTGGTCGAGGTAGGATATATGCGCCGACTTGGCGGCCATGCCGACGAGCGCGTCGGGGTTTGCGGCCTTCGCGGCGTCGTATGTGGCGATCACGACCTTGGCATAATCGGAGGCCGGAGCGTTCTTGGTGCCGTTGGGCGGTTCGTTCCAGCACTCGAAATACTTGACCCTGCCCTTGGTATGCTCCACGACTTTCCCTACCATCTCCGACCATTCGGGCAGGCTGTTCATAGGCAATCCGCCCTTCACGCTCTTCGTATCCCATTTCGCCAGGCCGTTGAACATCATTCCGCTGGTGACGCCGATGCTTTCCAGATAGGTCAGTTTATCATCCATGCTTGTCCACGTCCATTCTCCATGCTTCTCCGGTTCCGCGCCCCATCCGCCGGTGCAACTGCGAAGATCGCGCAATCCGATCTCCACCATCTGCGGCATCCATTTGGAATGGTCCCTTGACCGCACGGCGCTGCTGCCGATGCCGAAAGGGCTCATCACGGGATCCGGCTTCAAAGCCGGCTTAGGACTGGCCCCTCCCTGTTCCTTCGCAGGTTCCTGCGCCGAGACACAGATGCATGAAGCCAGAAGGAGTGACACAAGGATCCGATAATATTTGAAGTTGAAGATCATTCTGATTTTCTCCTGTATTTAGTAATAGTTTATGAAAACATCAAGAATACCGGCGGGACGCCAGCGCTTCTTTTAACAATGTAACACAGGCATCTTGCCTGTGTCTCTCGGGCAGGAATGCCCGAGTTACTTTGCCTGTGCCGGAACATCTGCCGGTGCCGACTTCTTCACCCTGGCTTCCTTGATGAAGAACTCGCTTGGTGAACCTGTCGCCTCGGTACGGAAGTTCCATCCCCATCCACCGACAAAATTGGCGTCGTTCACCTTCCAGGTATATTCGTGCCACTGGTCTTCAGCAGGGATCTCGAAGCCGCCCTGGGCTCCCTTGTACCCCTTCAATGATTCGTAGAGCAGGCTGATCACGGCCTTCTTGTCAGGAGCGACGCGTTTGACGACAACAGTGATCTCCAGGTCCTTGGTGCCGAATGATGCAAACGTAGGATCCACACGGAAATAGATGTAACGTCCTTCCCCGCCGATCTTGAAGTTCGAACGGCGCCACGTTTCAGTAAGACCATTCTCGACGGCAGTGGTCTCTGTCCTGTTCTGCTTGATGCCCTTGTCTTCGTTGACCGCCCCCAGCTTGCATGAGACGGCTTCAACCTTGCTGTAGTCGGTGCCCCATGGGAAGGGCTTCCTGACCTGGCTTTCCGCAAGATCCGTTATTTTCTTCGGCAGATCCACTATGAACACAGGGACTCTCGTCAGTTCGAATTCCTTGCCGGCGTCGAGTGTCGTTGTCTTCCCTGACAAGTCTGTGATCTTTACAGGAGACTCGAACTTGATCTTGTTTGTCGCGCCCGGAGGAGACCAGGTGGACAGCACCTTCGCATCCTTGCCCTGGAAGACGAACCCGTATCCGTTCTTCTCCAAATTAAGCCACCCGAGATATTTCGGCGTTTCACCGAGAAGTCCGGTCATTGTCTTCATCGCATCATATGCGGGACGGAGGCTCCAGTCGGGTCTTATGATCCCATGGTCAGTCCCCTTTCCATATGCCGGACCCCGCGCCTCAAACCAGTATGTTTTTTCAAAGCCCTGTGCGACTGACAGTATATAGGTCTTGATGATTGCTTCCGCCTGCAGGGCGTCCTTTTCAGGATTAGGTGCGATTGGCGCCTGATAGCCTATTTCCGTGATCCACAATGGCATGTCCTCTTTCTGCTTGTTGTCCTTCAGCATTTTGCGGATGCTTTCGGCCATGCTCAGGAAACCTGATTCCGCGCCATCGCTCATCACGGAGCCTAGGTTTTCGTATGGATGCACTGCGATGAAATCAAAGTGGCCTGCGGCTCCAGCCTTGATTGCTGCATCAAAAAATCCGATATCGAAATTCGCGCAGCTCATGCCTATCTTGATGTCGGGGCTTATTTTCTTGGCCTCGACGTAGGCCGCAACAGTGAGGTCGGCATACTCCTTCGGCTTGTTTATGCCCTGGTAGAAACTTCCGTTGAACTCGTTCCAGACTTCCCAGTATTTGATATCATTCTTGTAGCGTGCCATTAGCCCGTTCGTATAGTCGCGCCAATACTGGATGTCCTTCACCGGGCCTTTGCGCGTTCCGCCGTCGGCCGAAGTCCATGGCGCGAAGAAGCAGAAGATTCCCGCAATGCGGATGTTGTTCTTAGTTGCGTCAGCCACCAGATCGTCCGACGGTTTGAAATTCCATTCCCCTTTCTTAGGCTGGATAGTCTGCCATTCAGGAAAGAAACGGAGCCATCTCACGCCGGCCTGGTTGAGGAGAGGATTGAATTTCGGGTAGTCCTTCGACCATTCCGCACCTGAGGCGATGCCGAAAGGGCCGTTGTTCGGAGCAAGTGCCGCAGCAGGTGCGGCCGTGTCCTGGGAAAAAACGCTGGAAGACAGGATCAACAATGCTGCAAGGCATACCTTGCCCGAATTCTCCAGAAATGATCTTCTCATAAATCCCCTTCTATTTAATTTTAGTTTTTGAATTATTGATATTTCCAATTTCAGGAACAGTCGACTGCCGTATGTTGACATCGATGTTTTCCGGCTGGAGGAGCAGGGGGCCCGTCCATCTGCGGTTCTTCTTCAGTATCCATTTTATGCATGTGACAAGGAACGGTACGGGATCGACACCATTCAACGAAGTCAGGCTTGGCCTGAAAGATTCGGGGCGCATGCCTGTCCCTGCGACGCAGACGGAGACATCCTTTCCAGGTCGTATCCCATGGTCGATCATTGCGCACATCGCGGCAAGGGCTGCAGGTTCAGAGATGCAGAGCAACGCCTTGGTGTCGAATTTCCCCCTGCTTATAAGCCGGTCGACCAGATTGTAGGCAACAGGATAAGGATCCGTATATGGAGCGATCGGTTCGTTGAAGAGCCTGCCTTTGAATCCATGTCCGTCGTTCCATGATTTCCATTGTCCTATCCGATCAGATATGACGCCTGTGTCGGGTTGGACGTTAAGGCAGTCGATCCGCCTGTGCCCAAGTGATGAAAGATGATCCATGAGCTTGTTCACGAAGACAGGAGGGAACAGGAGAATCGACGGCATGCCGAAGCGGCTCCAGTCGCTGTTCAGTATGAAAAAAGGCTTTCCGCATTTCTTGAGTTCGGGTATGAGGTTGTCCGGAAGGCATGACGGCAGGAAGAAAGTGCAGTCGAAACGTTCTATTGTGCTTTTGATGACCGGGTCGTCGTTATGATAGTAGTAGACCGGCCTGAGGAGGAAATCGAATTCCCTGGAGAGTTTTGACAGGTTTATGTTCCATCCTTCGGTTTCGGTCGAAGGATAGGCGGAGGCGAGAAGCGCGATCTGCGGCCTGGTGTTTCCGCTGCGGATCTGCAGGCGTCCGTTGGGCAGGCGGAAGAGATGCCCATCGTCCAGGACTTTCTTCACGGCCTTGCGCGCTGTCATCCTGCTGACGCCTATCTCTTCGGCGAGTTCGCGTTCGGAGGGGATGCCACGGACATAGTAGTCCCCGTTCTGGATCCTCCGTATCAGCCTTTCGGCCGCAGTGATGTGCTTGCTCCGCCTCATGAGATCTCCCCGTGAATGAGGCAAGGTACATGACGGCGAAATCAAATTCAAGTCAAAATAGACCAAAATTGGTATAAAATAAATTTTTGCTCAGCAAAAATTTATATTTTCAAACCATTCATCGTAGATGCTGGCAAGCCGATTCCGGATGCCCGAATATTCACTGTCGGAGAAACAATTCGTCAGCTCAAAAGGATCCTTCTCCCGGTCGAACAGCATGTTCCCCCAGCTCCGGTAGTCGCCCGGCCCCTTCTTTGCAGGCTCCAGCCAGATCCCGAGCTTATATCGCTCAGTTATTATTGCCGCCTGCGACCAGTTCTCGGAAACTGCAAATTTCCTGCCGACAGGAGTTCCATCTTTTAAATGCCTCAGCAGGGATCTGCCGGGAAGAGACTGCATGTCTTTTGCATTCCTGCATGAACATAGGTCCATAAGCGTAGGATAGATGTCGACAAGTTCAACCAGATCTCCGCTGGCAATATCTTTTCTCAGATGTGATGGACAGCTGATTATAAGCGGAACTCTCAATGTGTCCTCGTAGATGTTGTGCCCCGGCGCGATCTTCTCCATTATACCATGTCCGCCCGCGAATTCCCCGTGGTCGGAAGTGTAGATGACGATGGTGTTTTCCTTAAGCCCCAATTTTTCCAACGCTGCCATTATTTCTCCGATGCAGGCGTCGATCTCCATGACTCCGGCGTAATATGCCGCTATTGCATCGCGGAAGATCTGCTGGTCCTCATGCGCTGCCTTCAGGTTCCACGGAAGACCTGTCTTTCCCATACGTTCCCTCAATCCCGGAGGAAGTTCTTCAGGAGATTGGTCAAAGGCCGGCGGCTTCGCAATTCCGTCTCCTGCAATCCTTCCCTTTCCCCAGTGGCTCCGGTCGAACAGATCATAGTAGCGGGGCAGGGGTGTGTACGGCTGGTGCGGACGGAGGAAAGATGAGAAAATGAAAAACGGACGATCTGCCTTGGAGCATTTCTCGATAAGTTCAATAGTTTCCTTTTTCGTATAAGCTTCGGCTGTCATGTCTTCTGGAAGCAGAGTCGGCCTGGCGCTCAGAGGAGCCTGCGAAAATTCTCCAGCGTTCTCCGGCCCCTCCGGATGATTGCCGCCCCATTCCGCGGCCCAGTCGCGGGCGAATTCCTTCCCGTAACCTTTTTCCTTGATCCATTTCATGTAGTTTTCCTGGTCATGCTCCTCGATGAGATGGCTTTTCCTGATTTCCCATCCTTCATCACATGCCTGGAAGAAATGCCTCTTGCCGAATGCAGCCGTCAAATAACCATTCGACAGGAACATCTTCTGCATTGAAACAATCTTGTCCATGGCAGGATTTCTGTCGCCGTTGTCCAGACATCCGAGAGTTCTCGGATAAAGCCCGCTTATGAACGAACAGCGCGAGGGCACGCATACACCGTCCTGGCAGTAGGCCCTTTCGAAGCGGACTCCTTCCTTTGCAAGCTTGTCGAGATTAGGCGTGCTTACGTCGGGATGATTTTCGCATCCGAGCACATCGGCCCGGTGCTGGTCGGAAAAGAAAAGAAGGACATTCAGTTGTTCTTTTGACATCTTGCTTTTCATTGTTCTGTTCATTGCTCCTTGGCTTGAGCAGATGCCCGATATACGCGAATATAGTCTATATACATGTCGGAGCCGTTCCCATAGCGGTCGAGGTCGATCTGCCAGCCGCTGATGCCGCCGATGGCGTAGTTGGCGAGAATGCAGTGGGGGTTTAGCGACATTTCGTTGGTAGGATGCCGGAGAACTTCGATATTGTCGAAGTAGTAAACAGTGTCCTTCTGGGTGACAAGCACCCCATAGGTATGGAATGTCGCAGACCAGTAGGATTTCCCGCCGAGTTCCATGATGTTCGGCTTTGCGCTGAAGCCTTTCTTCTTCGATCCGTCAGTTTCAGTCTGACGCCAGAAATGGGTGACGATCGAATATCCCGAATGGTTTGGATTCTTCTTGCCGACTCCGCCATACGCCTCGATGATGTCCAGTTCATCTCCCGGTTTACCTTTGTCAAGCGCGGTGATTGTCCAGAACGCCGGCCAGGTGCCCGGTGCCGATTGCGCGGTAAAACGGCACTCGAGATAGCACGGCGGCATGGCCCAGAAACCTTTGCCGTCCATGTCAACTGTGGCGATCAATCCGGTGGACCCTTTGGTTCCCGCAGGCTTGCGGGCCTTGATCCGTAAATATGTGTCTATCTGTTCGAAAGGATTTTCCAGTCCAGACGGATCTGAAAATGGCCAGCCGCTGAAATCGCCGAATTTCGGCTTGTGCGCATTGTACCGTGTACCGCGGCCGTCCTTGGAAATTGACAACGGTCCGTCGAAGTCGTCGGAAAATACGAGTTGCATCCCTTTCGCCGCTGGAGGATCCTCCTTTGGAATTCCGGCGTTCCATTTCTGGCCACCCGTATTGTAAAGTTGAAGTTCGAAAACATCGCGTTTCCCCTTGCCATCGTTGGTGAAGATCCGGATGTTCGTCGGGCCATGAGGGAACTGCTCCGCGGGGAATACGAAGGAGCCATGGCCGTCAGGACCGAGCTCGATGCCGCCAGGGGTGAGATTCACGTCATGCCCCCATTTGCCAGCTACATCCTCGGGTTTCTTTTCGTCCACAAAAAAAACAGTATTGAACAATTTAGTGAAAAAGCCTGGCTCTTCCCGTACCGTAGGCAACGGCTGCTGCCAGCACATCGCCTTGGCGAATTTCATTCCTGATGCAGTGAATTCAACCACAACATCGCCCTTGATCGCAGAGCGCAGTTCCGGCTTCTTAACGCGAATAGACTGTATCCATTCCTCTCCGCCGGTATCCTGACCGTAGTTGAACTCGAGATACTCCTCATTCATCTTTTTCTCCTGTGAGCATAACTGGAACGCCAATATGGTTAACAGGAAACATGTCAGGGAATTCTTCATTATTTGGCCTCCTTTATCTCATTGATTATTTTACAGCGGATCATAATATCGTCGCTTTGGAGCACGGCCTGCTTCAGTAATTGAACCGTGTCCCATCCTTGAGGTAGAAATATTTCCATTTTGAAGCGGTGTCATTATAAAGATCCTCCTTGTTCAATTTTTCGACATGGCCGTCGAAGAAAGAAACGTTAGCCCCTTTCTTGTGGAGCAGGTGCAGCCCTCCGTTCCAATCTGAAGCATCACCTCCGATTCCGCTCGGGCATATGACGCCGATCATCCTCCTGGTGCGCGTGCCGTCTCCTCCCCAGTCCCTGTCCGACATTGAGTCGCCCAGAAATACGATCTTATCCGGTTTGAGCACACGGTTGAGATTGTGCATCCTGCAGGCGGGACGGGTGTCCGGAGGTTCAGTCATCAATACCGATTGCATGAAGTTCCATTTGTATGTTGCGCCGGTATGCCTGGCTACGCTGTCTCTGTACATGCCGTAGGAATAATTGGTGTCGCCATATAGGCCCATGTCGTCCGGGTAATGCGGATTTGACGGACATCCGTATGCAGGACTTTTCGGAACATAAGCCTGTCCGTCAACGCCTATCCCGGAACCTGTGGACTGTGTCCCGGAAAGGAAGCGAGGCCAGTGGTAGATAGTCCCCCCATCGTTTGTCCAACTGATCATAACATAGGAATTATAGTCCATGGAATAGCAGAGCAGGCCTGTGCTGATCTGCTTCTGGTTGCTCTTGCACACCGCCTCCTTGGCCGTCTCCTTCGCCTCGTTGAGCGCAGGAAGGAGCAGCGCGGCGAGGATTGCGATGATAGCAATTACGACAAGTAATTCAATCAGAGTGAAGATATTATTTTTCTTCCTTGAAGAAAAATAATTAATAGTTGATGGCTTCATGACACCCTCCTTATTCCCGGTACGGTCGATTCGCGTACTGCGACTTCCGCATTTTCAGGAGAGATCAGCAGAGGGCCTTTCCATTTTCCTGTCTTCGCCTGCCTGATGCATGCGGACAGAAAAGGTCCTGGATCCGGAGTGGCGATGGATGTCAGGCTGGGAATTGAATATTCAAAGCTTCCAGGGAAATCCTCGATAGCCCCGATTGTGCATACCGCCACATCATGCCCGGCGCGGATTCCGTTGTCCGCCATCGCCCGAATAGCTCCGATTGCGGCCTTGGATGTCACGCATACCAGCGCCCTGCTGTCGAATTTCTTCTCCTTTATGAGCCTGTCAACAAGTTCATATGCGGCTGGAAGCGTGTAGGTGCCCGGTTCAACCGGCTTGTTGAAGAGCCTTCCTTTCAAGCCGTGTGATGACAGCCAGGATTTCCAGGATGAGATGTTTTCCGGAACAATTGATATGTAAGGCTGGACGTTAAGGCAGTCAATGCGCCTGTGCCCGAGGGAATTCAGGTGCTCCAGCATCCTTGTCATGAACAGAGGATTATGAAGCAGGATGGAAGGAATTCCCTGGCGGCTCCAGTCGTTGGTTAGGCTGATGACAGGTCTCCTGCAATTTTTAATTTCAGGAATTATCGTTTTTGCCGCAGGCTCTTCGCTTGTCACCATGAAAGTGCAGTCGAAGCCGCTGATCGTATTTTTTATCACCGGATCGTCATTATGGAAATAGGGGACTATTCTCATGGTGAAATTCATGCTATGGGAGATTTTAAGGAGAGCGTCCTGCAGAAGCAGGATAACCGGAGAGTACCATTCGGGTGTCAGGAACGCAATCTGCTTAAAACCCTCCTTGCTGCCTTTTCCGCCGTTCATGACCTTGAGCCGTCCATTCGGCAGGCGGTGTACAAGCCCCTCGTCAACAATCTGCTGGATTGCTTTGCGGGCGGTCTTTTGTGTAACTCCCATTTCGTCTGCAAGCTTCCGCTCGGAAGGAAATCCGTTTACGGTATAATCTCCCTTCGTTATTCTTTCCGCAAGCCGTTCGGCAACCAGGACGCATTTGCTTCTTTTCATGCAATGCCCTTTTCTTTGTTAATCTAAAATAGCTGGGCATGCAGGAAAAAACAAGTAAAATATATCAAAATGATGTAAATTAGATATAACCATATAATAATTAATATGATATGCGGCGCAGATTCTTCTCTGTAAACCTGAACTTCAGAGGCTCCTGGTCGAATACGTTCAGATATCTACCAGTTTTCCCGTATGTTCCGCCATTAGAATTAGAATTTGGCGGGTAGGAAAACCCGCCCTCCGTTGAATTTAAAATCAATAAACCTTGTGCCTCTGCTTGTCCTCCATAGCTTTTCAGCGACGGAGGATGTTCTGTGGTCAGTAATTCCCTTCTTTTCTCCACACGTCTAAGATCATCTCGTAGCGGGAGAGCTGCATTCCCGTATACACGCAGTTGCTCGTAGAGAAGATGTATCCGCCGCCGGGCATCCCGGATTTCAGGGCGTAGCGCGCGGAATTCCTCGCTTCTTCGTCCGTACCTGTCTGGAGAAGTCCGCAGTTTACGTTTCCAATCAGGCAGACCTGGTCGCCGTACAGCCTCTTTACTTCGGCGATGTCGACTCCAGCCTGCGGATCCAGCGAGTGCAGCGCATGCGGTTTCGCGCCTACAAGCTGGTCGATTATCGGCATGATGTTGCCGTCGGTGTGCTTGATGGTGTAATATCCAATGTCGCGGTATCCCTTGATGAGCTTGCTCAGATACGGCGTGACAAATTCCGCGAACTGTTCCGGACTGAAGAACGGTCCGGTGTTCAGGCAGTAGTCGCTGCAGAGCGCGAAGCCGTCGATTCCACCCTTCCGCTTCAGCTTTTCCCCTCGTTCAAGGGTTTCATTGACCATCCGCTCAGCATCTTTTTTAAGGACGTCGGGTTCGTCGACGATCCTGTATGAGAAGTCGACCATGTGGTCCCCGTCCGGAATGCCGTACGTGGCGTCGCCGTGGAGCATGAGGAAGTATTTGTCACCGCTCTTTTCACGGATGATGTCCACAAGGCGTTCTATCTCGTCGAGTTTCCATGGGTTGGGGTGTAGGAAGATGGCATCATGCTCGTATTTTTCTGCGGTCATGATGTAGAGGTCTGCGATCTCGTTGCGGTGCAGCTGGCGTTCCTTCTCCTCCATCTGGTCCCATTGGCTGTAGTTCCGCTGTGACGGATGTATTTTTCCAAAAGCCTCCATCGTCAGGAAGAACACAAGCTCGAAATGGGGAACCCTTCCTTCGATGGGCCTTCGCTCGAGCGCCGCAATGAAACGTTCGCGTGATGTCATGTGTCGAACTCCTTGCTTGGATTATTATATGATGGTATAAAAACAATAATATAATATTTTAATGGAATTAAAATATATCAATTGGAAATATTCAACATAGTGTGGTATAAATTCAATAATATATCATGGATGACCGGACTCTTGGGTGGAGGATGGACGGTGTAAAAGCTTTTCATTTCTGAGACCCGGTCATCCATGGATTTCCTTGAAAGTATGTCGGGTTTTAACCCGACACTTAGTTGGCGGTTTAAAAACCACCCTAGGTATGAGGCGAAAAGACCAGCCCTTACGGGCTTAACTACGAGCAAATTCCAATTGGTGTTGATACGTTTGTAGTCAATGCCGTAAGGCATGTTCTTGGATTGTTAACAATCTTGAAAATTGAAAGCAGAGCATGTCTTTTGACTTTGAAATGGATGTCCTTCCCAGGGTCATCCGCGCCGGACGCTATCCGCTTGCCGACAGGAACTTCTCCGTAAGTTATCTGAACAGCAGTACAAATGCCCTGCACATATACGACTACCGCGGGAAGATAAGGCTTTCCGGAAACCAGTACGATATCGCGCCCGGAACAATCACGATCACTCCGATGGGGACAGACGCCAGATATGATCTGGAAAAGCCGGGGTTCCATTACTGCACGCATTTCAAGTTCCCCGTCCAGAACGGGAAGAATGGGAACTCCCTCTCTCTGCCGCTCTGCATGGATCTCGGCGAGTCAAGATCGGCAGCCGAATCCAAGTTCATGAACCTCATATGGTGGATCCAGCAGGCCGGAACATCCCCTAATGCGGATCACGCCGCCGCCCTTGTCCTCCAGGAATTCCTGGTCTGGCTGGACTGGATCAATAAATCGCGTTCGGAGAATTTCGGACGCAAGGCCATGACGGCGGTAGCCGGCGCGGCGATGGAAATAGACAGGCGTCTGTCACGCGAGATCTCCATACCTGAGATCTGCCATAGCGCCGGACTGTCCCAGAACTATCTTGCAAAACTTTTCCGCAGCCAGTACGGCGTCACGATGAACAGGTACCTGATCAACCGGAGGATTGAGTATGCCAGGCATCTGCTCGAATGCACGGCGCTTCCAGTGAAGGAGATCGGGACAAGGGTAGGCATACCTGATCCGCAGCACTTCAACAAGCTATTCAGGAAAATAGCCAGGAAAAGCCCGAGCGCGTTCAGGAAGAATATCTAGAGCCCGTCCACCACAAGCTGTTTTTTTGGACGGCTCTATTTACAATTATAGAAACGAGATCAGGTGAGGGTGTATTTCGTATGGTAGTAGCGCATGTTTGCGCGTTAAGTAGGTACGTGCTTCAGCATGTACCATCTTAATTTCCGGGAATGATACAGGCTAAAGCCCGTACCTGCTTTAAGAACGCTCGAACACGAGCTACTACTAACAAATACCCTAAATCCGACACTCTTCTGGGGAGCATTGGAATTTCGTGTTATTCATGTATTTTCCCTGCGCCTGATCTCTTTTCCGGCCCTGATCATCGCCAGATATGCTTCTGATGGGACGTATGCTGGGATGGAATTTCCTGAGCCCAGGGCATAGCCGTTGGCGTTCCTGCGGAACCGCGAAGCCGCGTCCAGCACGTATTCGTATATCTGGTCTGGCGACATCCTGCACAGGAGGTCTGTGTCGACTCCGCCGAACAGTCCGATTCTTTTCCCGTATCTGGAGATCCATTCGTCGTATGGGGCGATGGCGTCCTCGTTGGAATGCTTGGCGTCTATTCCGGCGGAGATCATGTCCTCCATTATATCGAATATGCATCCGCACGAATGGAGCAGGAAGGGTTTTCCGGAGGAATGCACGGCCTTTATGACTCTCCTATACTGGGGGACTACATTATCTATGAGCGTCTGTGGAGCCATCAGGGTCGAAGTCTTGAATCCCATGTCGTCTCCGATCCTGCACACGGCGTATGCATCGGCATGACGCTTCATGAACTCGGTCCAGATCTCGACGAGAAGGTCTCCGATCCGGACGAAGAGTTCAGCAAATGTGTCAGGTTCGTCGACCTGCAGTAGGCAGAGTGATTCGAAGCCGACAAGGTCCTCGGCTATTTCAAACACGCCGTTTCCGACTCCGCCTACCGCCTTCATTCCCGGTGGCAGCATTGTCTTCATGGCATCGAACTTCCTGTCGAATGCGTCCCAGTACATTTCAGGAAGCTTCTTCCACGGATATTCATCGAGCTCGCGGCGGCTGTGGATGGCGCCTGGCTTGTGTCCGCCAAGCGCTCCGGCATTCGGGAGTATCCCGCCGACGCAGCACTCGAAGGAGACAGTGTCATATTCCTGCTGCAGGAAGAAACCGTTGTAGTTGCGGAAATATTCCTGGACATCCTTCCTGTCACCGTTTATGAGCTCCCTGAACTTCTTTCCCGTGATGTTCTCCATTGACTCGGGATTTATGATATGCTCGTAGAAGGGCAGGCGCGCCGGCCTCTTGTTCCTGGCGGCAGTCTCGATGTTCCTGTAGTCCGGAATGAAGCTTTTCATGGGACTTACTCCTGTATTATGATATATTTTTCTTTCCGCCGCATAATATTCTAGCGGAAAGAAAAATATTCTATCAATTAAATGATATTAAAATTACTGTTTTATGATATTTTATTAAGTAGGGCGGTTTTTAAACCGCCAACGTCGGGTTTAAACCCGACATACTAAAGAGGATATGACAATGCCTTCATATAACCATCTTAAATACAAAAACTGCAGTGGGGCAGGCAAGCCGTTTGAGCTTGTCTTCCATAATGTCTCGCGTCCTGAAGTGAATCTTCACACGCACGACTTCATGGAGATCTTCCTCATGCAGGAAGGCAGGTGCCTCCACATTGTCAACGGGGAGGAGATTGAACTTGCGCCTAATGACTTTGGATTCGCCATCCCCGATGACCTGCATGGTTATAGATGGATCGACGGCAGGAGCTACAGGATTGTCAACCTGGCATTTCCACCGGGATGCATGAGACGGATTCTGGAGAGGCATTCCATTGAAGGGGATCCGTTCTGGGGTGCAAAGGCTGATAGGAAACGCATCAGAAGGCTGACAGCTGATGACGGCACTTGGATGGAAGGCAAATTCAGGGATCTTCGGTCAGGTCCTCAAAGCGAACTTGCCCTTGAACATTTCCTCCTTTCCCTCATGCTGAGGATTTCACCATCTTCCGATGGGCCGTTCGACAAGTGCCCTTCATGGCTGCGGGATGCCTGCGTACTGATGGTGAAACCTGAGAATTTCAGCCAGGGCCCCAGGCGCTTCGAGAAGCTTTCAGGGCGTACGTTGCCCCATGTTTCCAGGATGCTGAGGCAGTCGACAGGAAAGACTCCTATTGAACTGGTGACCGAATTAAGGATGAAATACGCAGCAGAGAAGCTTCTCTCGTCGTCAGCGCCGATTCACGAGATTTCAGCCGACTGCGGTTTCGCCAGCCTTGGCAGGTTCTACAGCGTCTTCACAAGCTGGCACGGCACGTCACCGCGCAGATACCGTATGCGAAGTTCGCACGCTTTTCCTGCCGGAAAGTAGGGACGGGCTTTAGCCTGTCCCATTCTTAATCATTAAGATGGTACATGCTAAAGCACGTACCTACTTGCCGGCATCCCGCAGGAAACAAAAGCTATATTCAAGACAAAATTATTTTGACAGGATAACGGGATTAAATGGATTCAATATTCATGAAAATCCTGTAATCCTGTCTAAATATCCTGATTTCATTTAGTGATTCCAGCCCAGTCGTCTGTCCTGAACGGCGAGGCCGGAAGATCCGAGGAATTGTAGAGGGTGCAGTCCGGATTTTCAGCCCACGCATATCGTACTGCCACAGGTTGTGAAACCTTCGGACTGGAAACGACAACGGTGTTGCCGTCTATCACAGCATCCGCCCAAATGAACTTGCGATCTTTTCCGGCTATGGAAAATCCTTTAAGCGTACTGCCATGGGCGACGAGCCCGCCGCCTACATGATCAAATGAAAGGCGGATCTTCTCCTTCTCGGGCTTCATTGATTTGTAGATCGGACCTGAATATACAATATTCTTAAATCCATAGTCCTTCACAAGAGCCGCCAATGCAAGGCGCAGTCCGACATCCTGCTTGTTCCTGGGATGTATGTCGTTAGCCTCTCCGATGTCGGTTATGACCGCCATTCCTGTGTTCGGAAGGGACAATGTCATTGTCTGGGCCTCGCGCAGTTCAGCCCAGGCGCTTTCATCTGGATGATGCCTGTAGGGATTGTAGTTTGCCAGCTGTACAAAATAGAAGGGGAAATTGCCCTGTCTCCAGGATTTCCTCCAGCTCTTGATCATCAGCGGGAAAAGTTTCCGGTACTGCTTCGCCCTGTCGGCGTTCGATTCTCCCTGGTACCAGATCGCGCCCTTGATCCCGAACGGCAGAAGAGGCTTGATCATGTTGTTGAAAAGGATGCATGGGGAATTTGGATTTCCCTGCCCGAGCGGCGGAGGCGGTGGAGACGGAACAAGTCCGAAATTTGCTTCAAGTTCATATTTCCAGATTCCCGAAATAGAAATCGATTTGGAATCCTTTTTATCTGAAGGGAATATTTTCATCTGCGCAGGGGTGCCGATGAACCCGCCTTGATAGATGTTGCTGTAGACGCGGACGGAGATCAGGTTGTGTCCAGCCTTCACCAGATTGCCAGGAACAGTATAAACTCGTGGTGTGCTCCAGGCATCGGGACGCTGTTCCATTGTTATGCTTCCGACGCGGACTCCGTTGAAGTACGTTACGTCGGACTTGTCGAGGGCGCCGAGACTGAGTGTCAGTTCCTTTCCTTCCCAGTCGGCGGGGATATCGACAACTTTCCGGAACCAGAATATTCCGCTGTGTACATGTCCTACGCTCTGCCAGTTCCTGGGAAGATCCATCTCCTTCCACTTGGCGGTATCGGTGTCAGGATTCTGCCAGCCCTTGCTTTCGCCTACGTTTACCGTGTCCTTGATATCGTATTTTTCCGCCCATTCCTTCTGCTTCGCAATCGTTTCCTTCTGGAACTTGTCGGGATTTGCGATCGCAAACGCATAGTCTCTGAGGACTTTCTTGAATATAGGATCCGAATTCATTGCTTCAGGACTGGTCCATGTCTCGGCGCACGTGCCGCCCCAGGACGTGTTGATGAGTCCGAGGGGGATTCCGGTCTTCCTGTGGATCTCGCGTCCGAAAAAATATCCTACTGCTGAAAATCCGCCGACCGTGTCAGGCGAACAGCAGCTCCATGCTCCGGCAATATCCTGCTTCGGATTGACATCCGCTACGCGGGGGACCGAGAAAAGACGGATGTTCGGATAGTTTGCAGCCGCAGTCTCATGGGCGGGATTGTTTGAATTGTTGACAACCCATTCCATGTTCGACTGGCCCGAGCATGCCCAGACGTCGCCGACGATGATATTTGTGATTTGGAGATTGGAGGATTTGGAGATTTTTGAAGAGACGGTCATTGTCCTGGGGGAGGAGGAGATCTTCAGGGGATTGAGCACGGCAGTCCATTTGCCGTCCTTCTGGGCGACAGCGGATTTCCTCTGTGAATCGAATTCCACCGTTATCTTGTCGCCCGGTTCGGACCATCCCCAGACCGGAACTTTTATTCCGTGCTGGAAGACCATGTTGTCCGAGAATATAGCAGCCAGTTTCATAGACATCTTATGTGACCTTTCGATATGTTGTTTTTTGAGGAAGGGTAATATATCGCATCTTTGGGAAATTTCTCATGGCAGACAAACTTGAATATTCCATTGAAGTTTGCTATCTAATTTTGAAGGTTTTTATGAAAATGAACGCCGACCTCCAGGTCGGCATGGAAGAGAAAGCCGGCCTGGAGGGCGGCGCTCCATAAAAACAAACTGCCTGTAGGAGTTCATCACGTGGCAATTTTAGTTGTGTCTTATTTGGCGATATTCATGGGACGTCTTCCAGATAAACACCGTCCTTCTTCAACGTCTTCTGCAATTCCATGATATCAACCTGTGTCAGGGATTTTCCGTCACGCAGGCAGATTGCGGCCGCTGTGCCGACGCCCTGTCCCATCACCATGCAGTGGGTCTGGACGCGGACTGATGAATGCGCCTCGTGGGTTGAGGATGCACAACGGCCCGCTACTGCTAGATTGGAGATCTGCTTGTTCAGACACATTCCAAGAGGGATATGGTAGCTGGTTCCAGTCTCCAGCATGTTGCGCTTGCCGCGGTCGGAATAGGTCGTATATCCTGTCCCCTTCGGATCGTGGATGTCGATCATCCATACACCGTGGCCGATCGCGTCCTTGTGTTTGACGGCATCCAGGATCATGTTGTGATCAAGGGTCTTCAATCCGGTTATACGGCGTGATTCCCTGACTCCCAGTGCGAATCCGGTTTCACGGATCGTCGCCTTTGCATATCCTGGAACTTTCTTTCGCCACAGGGAAAGATAGGACACTAGTTTTTCACGTGCTTCGGCTGTCAGGCTTGTGAGTTCCTCCTCGTCCAGCGGGTTGCCTGCTACTGGAAGCATGTTCCAGAGAGTTCCATTTTCGGCGTTCCTGAGATAGTGTCCGCAGTTGGCGTCGTTGAATTGCGGGAATTCACCTTTGCCGCGAAGTTCGCGCATCATCTCCATGACTCCGGGTTCCGCCGCGAGACGTTTTTCCTTTACGGATCCGTCGATCCCTTCAAGGGAGAAGATAAGTGTCATTCCCTGGACAAGCCCGTCGGACTCGCGTCCATAGCTGAATGGAACTCCTGCCTTTGCGGCAAGATCTCCATCGCCAGTGGAATCCACGAAGTATTTCCCGAGTATGGCGCGCCTGCCGCGTTTTGTATCGACAAGCACCGCTTTTATCTTTCCGTCCTCTATGACAGGTTCTCCGACGGCGACATGGCAGAATGTCCTTACACCGGACTCCTTCAGCATCCTGTGCCAGACTATGCGCATGCCTTCGGGATCGAACCAGTGCGTTTCATGGGCGTGCGGGTATTGACTGTCTTTGACGATCCATCCTTCCTTTTCAGCGCGCTGGGCAGACTCTTCGACGAGTCCGTTTATGACCACATTCTCGCGGTCGCTGCGGTGCCAGCCGTTGACAAGTGCGTTTGTAGCCATGCCTCCGACGGTCGGCCATCTCTCAATCAGGATTACAGATGCGCCATGCCGCGCTGCGGCGATGGCAGCCGCCACTCCCGAGCATCCGCCTCCGCAGACTACTACGTCTGCTTCAGCAAGAACTTCGATCTTTGAAGACGGAATTTTAATCTGAAAATTCCCTGCATTTGAATCTTTCATAGGATTTTTCCTTCTTTCTTAATATTGAGAACAATACATTCTGACAGGATTACAGGATTTTCATGATATTGTGGATTTATTCATCCAGTCAATCCGGTTATCCTGTCCATGTCATTACCCTGCGTGTTAATTATAGGTTTTGAATCGAGAGAGACAATGGATTGAATAGGACAATATTTAGTACCAGTATCTTGACTTGCTGGAGCGGATGACGGATATTTAATTGAGATAACTGCAAAACTAAATAACCGGTCATGGCAAGCATGACCCTCCACTCACGGAAAGTGTTTTAAATGGAGGGACGCGCTTGCCGCGTCCGGGATTTTGCAATTGGATCAATTATGAAAACACAGCAGAGAATACGGAAGACGATCACTCCTGCATCATATATTGGGAAAGGGGCTGTCTTGTTCTGTGTCCAGGACAGTCCTGGCCTGATCGCCGAAAGCCATCACCATCTCTACCATGAGTTCGACTACATCATGGAAGGCAGGGGGGAATATGCCGTAGGCGGAAAGATATTCCAGGTGAAGGCTGGGGACATGGTCTACCTCGGACGCGCCATACAGCACAGGCGTAGCAGCGACATTTCAGATCCTCTTGTGATGTGCAATCTCGATGTCGAGGATTATATGCTTCCGGCGACCGTAATGGAGAAGATGCGCTGGCCGCTATGGAAATTCTGGGACTTCTCCAAGATCGGCGATCCAGCGTTCACGGCCGCCATAAAGATTCTCGTTAAGCTTATGCCCGGGAATGGCAGGGAACGGAACCTTAACGGCAGGCAATGGGGAAAAGTTGCCAGCGGACTGACTTCAATCCTGAACAATGAATGGATGATGATCGGTGAACGTTCCACGGGACTGCAGAAGCTGGCAACCAGGATACGCATGTCACCTGAAAATCATATTTCACTTGACAAGGAGGCGGAAAGGCTTGGACTCAGCCGTTACTGGCTCTCAAGACGTTTCTGCAGCGTATTCGGCGTGACTATGATCGAATACCGTGATCTGGCTAGGATTGACAAGGCGGCCAAAGCATTGCTTTCAGAATGCGAGTCCATCGAAAAAATCGGACTCTCACTCGGTTATTCAAGCAAGTCCCATTTCATAAACACATTCAGGCGCTTTGCCGGATGCACCCCGGGAGCCTTCAGGAAATTGCATGGGGAGTAAAAGGAACAGGCAAAATAAAATTATAGCATCGAATGAATAAAGTGGACACCGAACTGAAAAGACAAACTAAAGTTTGAACTCCAACATTTGTCGTGTGCTGAGGTTGGAGTCCAAGCTTTAGCTTGTGTATTTCTTAGCCGTGACGGCGAACCCTACATCAGAACTGCAAATACAAGCGTCACTATCTCTTCTGATTGCTGTCAACTGTTTTCTCTAAATACTGTTTTCCGCCGTATTGCAGGGGCTTGCCTTGATTCCGCTCTTGCCGATATCGATGCGCCAGCTTGCGATCTTGCGGGGGCCAATCTTGCCTAGCTGAACAGTCTTGCCAAGCAGCTTAAGCTTTGGTTGAACAGATTTTCCTGCGGTCTCAAGCAGGCGCAGGACAAATCCTTTTCCATTGCTTGCAGGCTTGAACGCCAGCACAGATACTCCGGCAGTCTCAATCTGCATCAGCGAACCCTCGCTTGGAAGCGTGCCGCGCTTTGCCGGAACTGGAAGAGTTACGATCTGCTGCTCGAGATTTTCTGCGAGTTTCGCAAGATCGTTGGATCCGGAAGCAAGGATGAAGTTGAATTTCAGTTCGCCGCAGTCGGATGCCGGGAACCATGGTTCACCGGGCTTAATCTTGCCGCTGTGCGAATACGCGCTCGAACGGACGACGGTCGCCTCTAATGCTCCAGGTTTCAAATTGAAATTGCCGATGGCATCGCTGATGAACGCGACGGACTGTCCGTTCCCTCCATTGACGCGCACCCAGCGGCAGCCGGGGACTTCGCCTAGAGGCGGACGCTTGATGCTTCCGCCGGGAACCTCATATTCCGCCTTTTCACCGTCGACAGGCATGACCAGCTTCAACCTGCACCTCGGATTATCCCAGAGGACGCGCGCCGATATTTCGACAGTGTCGAGACCGGCATAGAGCTTGATCGTCAGATCGATGCGGGATTTTCCGCCGGCGAGACGTACCCATATTGAAGAACGCCACGGGCCTTTCTCGAGCACCTTGACGCCTTTGACGGTCCACTGTTCCTTGACTTTTGTTATGTTCACGGCATCGGGATCGTTCTCCCCGCCGCCCCATGAACCATAGTCATCTTCGAACATAACGGCTGAGAGCCCGTCACCTTTGAGGAACGGCTTCCCGTTCTTGAGGATCTTGATTCCCTTCTTCCCAGCAGTCGCTTCGACCTTGAAGATGGAATTCTGGATGGAGTTTGCGGTCGCAGTCGCAGGCTTTGACTTCGGTCCTTTCGGAGCCGGTGCGCCTTCAACCCACGCCATTTCCATCATGGACCATCCCATCGCGGGAAGCTTTACGGGAATTACCGCGTGCTTCCTCCAGCCTACATCCGTGAACAGGTTCGGACAGTCGGTCGCGACAAGCTGAAAAGGAAGAGGCTTCTTGTCTGAACCGAGTATCCTGACAGGAATTTCTTCCTGGCGGTTCCTGTATTCGAAGATCGGGCGCCAGTCGAGGCAGGCTTCCATTTCCATGTAGCCCTCATAAGGATATGGATGCGGGTTCCAGACGAGCATTGATACGCCTGTCGGCATGTCGCCGGTGGCTTTGACAACACGTGTGTCGATCTGGTTGGACAAGGCATTCAGGGCCGTGAACTGTGCGTATTTCGCATCCTGTACTGCGCTTCCGATGCTCTCGATCTGTTCATCAGTCGCGCGTTCGATGCTCGAACCTGGGAGGATGTCGTGGAACCCGTTGAAGAGGACAGTGTCCCAGGTGCGCTGAGGTATCGAAAGAGGTTTGCCAAGTTTTGCGGAAATCGCAGAACTCGTTTTTTCAGCGCTGAAAATATTAGCCTGGGCCCTGCGGTACTGGAACTTGAATTTGGCTACGGAACTGTAGCAGCCGCGCTGGCTGTAGCCCATCTCACCGACTACTTTCGGCAGGAAGTTCGGAGCCTTGGCCTTCACTTCCTTGTCGAGTTCTGTGAAGAACTTATGGTAGGTCGAGAAGACGATCTTCACCTCAGGATGCTGTTCGCCCCATTTGCGGATTTCGCAGATCGCCCTGCGGGTTGGACCGCCGCCGTGATTGCCGAGTCCATAGAAGATTCCAACGTTAACGAGATCGGAAGCTTCTGAAGAGGCAATAGTCTCATCAAGACGACGGTTCATCTCATCCCTGTTCGTGCCGTACCATCCTGTGGGACGATATGCCAGGATCTCCGAGCCGCCTGCGCCTATCCATCTGAAAGCCGATTTGGAAAGAGGCAACTGCTGTTTTTCGGGACGTGTGAACGCGAAATACTTGATACCGGCCGATGCCATGATGTCGGGCATTCCAGCGGCATGGCCGAAACAGTCGGCAGCCCAGCCTACGGTGATGTTTTTCCCGAACCTTGATTTGAAATACTGCTGTCCGCGCATGTACTGGCGGACCAGTGTTTCAGTCTCAGGAAGATTTTCGTCCGACTGCAGGAATGTTCCGCCGACCACATCCCAGCGGCCTTCCTTGACGTATTTCTTTATGCGCGAGAAAGTCTCCGGATCAGTTTGTTCAATGTGCTCGTAGATCACGGATTCGCCGCGGTTGAAGGTGAGTTCGGGATCCTCATCCATCAGGTCGAGGATCGTGCGGCAGGTGATGATTCCTTCATTGAGTCCTTCACGCCAGTCCCAGAGCCATACTGGATCCAGATGGGCGTTTCCGAGGAAATGGAAGGTGTATTTCGGTTTTTCAGAAGTTTTCATTTAGTCTTTTCTTCCTTTTCGTATCTTATTTTAAAGCAAAGCTATCAATATAAATGCAATACGATGATTGCAAAACTCAAATTTAAAGGAGCGCGGGTTTTCTTACCCGCCATATCATAAATCAATTGTCCAGGGAATTGTATTTTGGGATCGCTGGCAACTTGCCGGCATCTTACCGCTTCTCAATTTTATTATGCCACCAGGTTGGTGGCGTTCCATAAAGCTCCGATTAAGCCGGTTAAGTTCAATGGCGGACATGAAAGTCCGCCCTCCGTTAAATTCAAACAAAATTTATTCCATAAGAATCAGATCGCCGACGAGGTCCAACTGCTTGGAATGCGCGCATCCGAACCAGCCCATGAAGCTCTGTCTGCCGGGAGGACCGTCGTCCTCGTTTATTATTACGCACATGCCGAGATTGTTGCCGGCGACTGGCTTGAATGGCGTGAGCCTGAGCCACGGGATTGCAATCTCGTACGTCCTGCTGCCCGTGCCATCGGTGGCCTTCGTGACTTTCACGACGATGTCCTTCGTTTCTCCTGTAGGAGTTGTGGAATCAGCGGAATAATTGCACCATGCCTGCGGACCCTTTGTACCTTCAGCAAAAGCATACTCGTACTTGCCGCTCTTCTCAGACGATTCCCTTGCAGAGTCCACGAGGATCTGCAGGCCGTCCATGTTCCATATCGCGGAATCTGACTTCTGGTTGACATACTTGTCGTCTGCGACATCCATCCTCATGTAGAGGTAGCTGTCATCCCAGAGGAAGCGGAGCTTGCCGGAAAGATCTCTTCCATCTTTCCAGGCGGCGGTCTTGCCCAGCTTGTAATACTGACGCTCCTCGCTGATGTTCTGGAGTGGCGCCCTCTGCCATTCGGCCTCGTCTGCTGCGAGATCCATCTTCAGCGGAGATTTTACTTTCCCAACTCCGACGAATCCTGATATAAGCCTTTCCTTGGACATTGTCTTTCCTGAGGAATCCACAAGCAGGACCTTGGCCTTGTAGATGTTGAGAGGATTGTAGTTGGATACGGATACCTTGAATTCCTTCTGGGATTTTCCTTCGAGCGTCAGCTTGCCCTCAGCCTGTCCGGTGATCGCGGCAGTGAACGGTATTGCGGCTGCCTTGTTGAAGGTTCCTTTGTCCATCAGAATCTCCTCGGGTATCGAAATCGCATATCTGACATCCTCCTTGACGGATGAGTTGTTGCTGATGACGAGTTTTAATCCTGCCACGCCGTCCTTGAAAGGTTCCGGCACGATCCTCATCGACAACCTGCCTGTTATCGGAACAGGGATTGAAAGTTCTCCTCCCTTGTTCTTCATTCCCAGCAGAAGCCTTCCTTCCCTGGCATCGGTATTTGCAGGAGCAGTCACAGAAAAAGAGAGTTTCTTGTCTTCGGCTCCGAGGCTTTTGACAATCCAGTTCTGAGGTGCGGTTATGGATATGTCGCCGGCAGGAACTTCACCTGCGTTGATCGTTATCTTCGTGTCCTCGCCCTTGATGACAGGAATGATTTCTCCAGCAATGGACACTGCCGGCTTTTCCAGTTTATCCGAGAGTTTCATATCGGAGGATTCGAAGAACAGGAGCACGGGATTCTCGGATATGGTGAGGGTCAGGCCCTTGCCTCCGGCATCAAGTTCGGTCGAGCTGCCGTCAATCCTGACAATCCTGGTCTTTCCAACTCCTGCGAGCGGGAGGAATACATCCTGCGGAGTCTTCTCCTTCCAGACTATCGCGAGGCACTGGTTGTCCTTATCCCTGAAGAGGACCGCATCGATACCGCCATCGTAGATTTTCTCCTGAATGAATTTCTTGATGCAGATGCCGTTGACCATGTTGTAGTAGGCGACGGCCATCATCTTCGGACTGTAGAGACAGTATTTCGTATAGAAGACGTCGAAGGCTTCGCTGTTCGTGCCTTCGCGTTTTGTTCCCGGATCAGGATAGAAGATGTCAAACCAGGACATCAGCTGTCCGCCCTCGGCGAAGAACACCGCGAACTTCTTGATCATGTCGCGTGTTATGGAGATATGGCTCATGCCCTGGGCGTTCAGGCCGATCTCGGTGGACCATATGGGTTTCCTGCAGTCGCCGTACTTCGCGAAAAGCTGAGAGTATCTCTTGAAGGTGGTGCGCATCGTGATGGGATCCTCGTAGGTATGGAAATCGTAGACGTCGAGATAGTTCTGGAAACCCTGCTTGAAAAATTCCTCGGCAGTGCCGCAGGATGAGCCGATGACAATAATCTTCGGATCCGCCTGCTTCACTCCCTCGTAGACGGCCTTGTATGCCACGATATCCTCCTTCACCCGTTCGGCATCTCCGTGAGGCTCATTGCCCATGCGGACGAGGAGGGGGACGGTATCCTTGAATTTCATAATCATGTTCTTTGCACCCTCTCGCAGGGCTGTCTCATCGAAGTCCTTGTAGTTGCCGTTGTGGTATTCAATTGCGTGCACAGGTCCGCAACCGAGGACCGCGCCCATACCGAGCGTCTTGCAGTGTTCTATGCCAGGGGCATACGCTTCGTAGGGGGCCTTGGCCCCCCAGCCGCTGAATACACCGCACCAACGTAGGCCGAGCCGGTCCGACAGATAGAAATGTTCTTTAATCCTGTTATCCCAGCTGTTAGAAACGAAAGGGATCTCTGAGGGTTTGTAGCTCTTCGCCGCCGGCTTCGGCAGAAGCGCGAATGATGATTTCTCCTTGTATGGCGGTTGGCCTGCGAATTCCGCAGTTCCATGGATGTCGTAATATTTACCGGATTCAAGTTTAGCGGCGCCCAGGTCTATTTTTCCCTTGTATTGAATTTTTCCACCCGCCTTTTCGTCGGGAACGAGCTTGATCTTCATGGGCTCGGAGCATTCCGCGCCCCAGTAGTCGGAGATGACGCATGATACTTCGCGGTTCTCGGCCTGCCAGTCCTTCCGGCATTCAACAATGACATTGAACGAAAGCTTGTCTCCAGGATAGAAGATGTTGCCAAGAGAGTCCGAGGAGAACTTGATCGCCGAAAAGATGCTGTTCGAGTTCGGGGAAGGGGAAACATATTTGGCGGACAGATCATCGATGCTGAACTTTCCGTAAGTCTTGTTCATGACGACCTTGAACCTCGCGGTGGCTGCCCCGTCAGGGATTTCAACATTCTTCTTGAACAGCTTCCATTCGCTCTTGCCGTAGATGATGGCGAACTCGGCCTTGTCGATTACTTTTCCGGAGCTGTCCATAGATTCGAGGATGATGGCGCCGTTATACGATGAGTCAGGAGAATAAAGGGATGTCTTGTAAGAGACTCCAAGCTCCCAGACGCCTTCCTTTACAGGGAACGGTTCCATCTTCAGGGAAGTAGGGTCGTCTATGGTTTTCTCAGTCCTTTCAAACAACATGGAATTCTTGCCTTTGCTGGCTTCCTGCGTGTCAATTGAAACCTTTCCCTGGATCTTCCATTCCTTCGGCGACTGGGCCAGGTTTTCGAAATCAGCATTGAAGGAATCAGCGGAATAAACGGATGACTGAAGAAACACGATCGACGACAATATCGATGCGAACAAAGTAAGATTTCTCATGCGCCACCATTCTTTAATTAGTTATAGGATAGTTCAAAAATAATAACAATACAATGAATACAATACGACAGAGTCATGTTATTTCTACCTTTATTCAATTTATTTTGAGTCGGTATTGCTTTTTGAGCACGGATTCAAGCTCAAATACCAGCCTGTGCATTGCAGCCTGGTGCCGTCCTAAGGCGCATGAGCTATTGCCAGCGTCGAGAAGCAATCAGGTAGGAGTTCACAACTTCAGTTGTGCGTGTTTTCCTTCTTCCGAAGACATCTAACATGGAATTATTTTTTAGACAAGGAGAAGGACTTGCCCGGGTAGTCTACAGTTAGGATGAAATTGCTTAAAAAGTTATTCACACCCAGCAGAATTGTGTCCAATTTTGGCATGTAATGAATTTTTGTTTCCGGAATTGAAAATGACTTGTCGATGTCGGGCTCCACATTTCCATGAGCGTCAACATTTAAAATGTCAATCTCAGTGGTATGGACATATGCACAGGTTGAACCATTGCCAGTACCAATATTAATCTTGGCGCCCGCTTTCAGCCTGTGGCCAAGTATCCCTGCATATTTTGCGGGAATTGCGCATGAATCCGCCCCGGTGTCAATCAGCCCCCATGCGAATATTGAATCGCCCGTTTTCCTGTTCCTTATGACAATAGGCAGCATGGGACGGGGTATGTCCAGCGGAGATATCTGCTTGAAGGGGAAGTTTCTCTTCATAGCGAGGTGTAGACAAAAGACATGTTTTTTGAAGGCACAAAGAGAAGTACGGCATTCTTGTAGCCTTTCTGTCTTGCCAGAAGAAGGACTTTTGCAGGATCCTTGCCGGATGCAACTACATGGCTGCTGTTGAAAGACTCAACGGCAACATGCTTGCCAGAGTATCTACTCGAACTTATCAATGTCTTTGATTTAACTTTCATATCAGCAATATAGCCTGATTTATTCCTGCTTCAATGGGAAAATAATCCGTAGAAATTTTCATGTCCACAGTAATTGACATTAGTAGCAATATCTGTGAGTATGAAATCCTATGCGAATTTCTCTTTTTCAAGGACACATCTAAAGCTGTGAACTCCTACAAATTTTAATCATCGAGCTTATTGTACACGAAAATAAAAAGTAAAGCGCCTACCCCGATTAAAGCTAAAACAAAAAGGAATAGAAATAATAATCTTCTGTGTTCGAAAGGCAATTTGCTTTCCCTAACTTTTTCTCCATATCGATCTTTCAACAAAGATTCAATTTTAAAAGCATCATAATTATCGCACTTTATAACTTTAAATGGGAAAGCAGTTCCCTTGTGAATTATTGCAAAGCCTTGGCTGGCTGGATCGTAATGAATACATTCAATATCATTATTTGCGGCAATTATTTCAGCTGGCCCCTTGTTCTTGGTCATAAGAAATATTAATCCATCCAAAATAGGGTTGAATTTTAAAATTATGGTTAAAATGAGGTTTGAGGATTCGTTGCTGTAACAGTCCTCGCCAATCAGTATTAGTGAGTCGTCAAGCACAAATATCTGTCCATATCCTCCCAATTTTAACTTCGTCGATCTGGGATTCTGATCTGTATAACGTACATTTATGCAATTGGTAGTGAAATCCTCCTCTTCATGGTCATCATAGTGCTCTTTTTCCGTTAATTTGAGAACAGCCAATGCCATAAGACTTAACATGAAAGGAATTCCGGTATATAGCAGGCTGTATGGCGTTAAATGTTCTTGTCCAAATATCATAAGGCACAGCATGCCTGATGCGATAGCGCATATAACCAGAATGGCCTGGAATATGACTTTGATATTGTTTCTCATAATTCCTGGCAGAGTTCCACCTTTCGTTTAAAATCCAATATTACCATATCATCCAAGGTGGGGTGAATCAAGAAAAGTAACTCGGGCATTTCGCCATAGGCGAATGAATCGTGCCCGAGATGGATTAAACAATGTAGTACAGGCATCTTGCCTGTGTCTTATCGTTTTTCACATACAGAAGCAATAATCACAGGCAAGATGCCTGTGTTACATTGCCCTGAGCCCCTGCTGCCTCGGGACGTTCCTAAGAACAGCTCTTACGAGCTTAACTACGATCAAATTACAAATTTGTTTGTAGTCAATGCCGTAAGGCATGTTCTTGTTTTTTGATTTAGAGTTTCACTCATCCGAACTTCAGCTTGAAGGAGGCGATCTTCTTCGGACCGACTGAGAACTTCAGCTTTTTTCCGTTCGGCTTCAATGCAGGTGTTGATGACAGCTTTTCCTCGTTGAGATTGACGGCTTCGGCCTTCTTGAGATCCTTGAAGAATTCGATCTCTGTCTCGACGTTCTTTGTTGAAGGATTGAAGACCCTCAGAATCACAGCGTCTTCCCTGTCGGCCTTCTTGAACGAGCTGAACGCCAGTTTCGTGGAGGCAAACTTGATGAAGTCCAGTTCCGACGGCAGTTTTCCGAAGCTGCGGTGCGTCTGGGTAGGAATCATCGGGCAGTTGATCTTCTCCGCCTGTTCAATGCATCCGTTCTCCCAGGTTCCCGCATGCGGATAGATCGCGTAATGGAACTTCTGGATCCCAAGCGCCTGCGTCAGCATCTGTTCGGCCCTGCGTTCCTTCCTGCCGTAGATCGTGACGATCTGCGAAGTGTAGGATCTGATCAGGTTGAGAGCCAGGCTGTTGTCCTTGTCACCGAGAGGTTCATAGCCTTTCACGCTGTCGCTGACGATCGAAAGTCCGGATTTCCCGTCGGTCATGTCGACGAACCTGATGAAGGGATCTTCGCCATTAACAAGACTGGGATCTGCGTTCTTCTCATTCTTGATGATCGTGCGTTCCACGACATCGAATGCGGATTCCGCAAAGACCTTGTCGGTCTTCAGTCCGGTCGGGAAGACGAGCTGGACAAGGTGGTCGGTTGACTGGTTGTCGACCTCGGTCTCTATGTCGAGGCATTTTGCGGATTTCGCAAGAGTCAGCTTCGACCTGATATTCATAGATACCAGCTCGTCGGAACTCGCCGCGTAATCGTAGTAGCCTTCCATGTTGTAGTTGTCCTTCTTCAGGCCCTTCGGGATCATGAACGGATATTCGATCGCGAATTCTGCGGACATCGCGGAATTCCTTACCAGTTTTATCTTCGCCTTGATTCCTTTGCTTGAATAGAGTTTGTTTACATCTGGCACAAAACGCACCCATGGATCGCCGTTGTCGCCGGTGTCGGTGAAGTAGTGGAGCCCCTTGAACTGTTTTCCGGTTTCCTTTTCGAGGATGTCCAGAGTGCCATCGGCGTTTATCGAGACACGCATGAAGTCGTTCTCCATGCAGTTGCCGTTCGCGATAGTTTTGCCGGAAGTTTTAACTGCAGCCGCCTTCCTGACGACAAGCGTCTTGTATCCGAGTCCGCTGATCTCGACATCGAGATTTATCTTGACGAGTTCCCCGTAGATATAGAGGGTTGTATCGGTGAGATCCCTGAAGATCCTGTCGGTCATCTCGCCGCGTTCGAGGATCTCGAAATCCAATTTCTTTCCGCTCTGCTTTTCGACGATCTCGAACTCCGGACGCGGCAAGCGCGTCCCTCCATTTTTATCCCGAGGCGCTTCGCACTCGGGATGGAGGGTCATGCTTGCCATGACCGGTTCTTTGAAATTCATTTTCTCCGGGATATGCAGCCACACCGGGACGAGTTCTGTGCGCTTGTATGGGGAAGGATTGAACACAACGAGTGCGAGTTCATCGTCCTTGATCTGCGAGTTGTCGATGTTCTTCAGCAGATGCTGGACGGACATGTTGAGTACGCCCTTGGATATGTTGATCGTCTGGTCGAGCCTGTTGATCATGTCGATCTCGATCTGATCTACGCCGCATCCTGCGATCGTGTCATGGGGGTGGCATTTCAGGAGATATTTCCAGGCGGTGGTGATGAACTCCTTCGGATATTCCTTGCCGAGGATGTAGCTTGCCGCCGCGAAAGGTTCGGCGTTCCTCGACAGGAGGTTTTCCGCCTTGGCGTTCTTTGATTTCTGGCGCGGGCGCGTTGCGGCGAGATAGAAATGGGTGCTCTTGACCTCCGACTTGCCGGGGCCGCCGAATCCGGGACCGAATCTCCTCATCTCGCCGGAATGCGTCTCGAGCTTGATTCCGCCTTTTTTGACAGCAGACTTCAACTCCTTCGAGAACTGGTCGAGACTGCTGTAGACGAGATCGTAGTCGCCGTTCTTCTGTCTCTTGACCTTGTCGATTGCGAGAAGGCCCTTGAGTGAGGGGAAGCAGGTGTCCATGCCGTTCATCCCTAGTACGATTCCGCCTGCAAAATTGCCTTTTTCCTTTTCGACGAAATCGTCAATGGCCTTGTCGATCTTGTCCATCTTGATCTGATATTTTCCATCTACGACGAAACCGTGGTCGTACTTGTAGCCTTCGCTGGAGAACATGAACGGAACTTCGTCCCCGCAGTAGTCGATTTCCCTGTCCCATGGAACTGCATCCCTCTTCTTGGTCATCGGCCTGAAAACTTTGTCGAAGAAGTTAGTGCGATGGTACTTGATGCAATATGCGCCTGTGCCGTCTGCGCCGACCCAGTTGTAATAGTTCGTCTTGATGGTGTCCGCGCCCCTGTAGAAGAAGACGCTGTCAATCCCGAAGCCCGCATAGATCTGCGGGAGCTGCGAGACCTGCCCCCATCCGAACGGGGTGTATCCGAACTTTGAGACGTTTCCGAACGAGTTTGCTACCTCGTGTCCGACAAGCAGGTTCCTGACGATTGATTCGCCGTTGAGATAGAAGCAGTCCGGCGCGGAATACCAGGGACCGGCCCAGAGTCTTTTGTCGGAGACGTGCTTCTTCAGGAGATTCTTCTTTTCCGGGAACATTTCGAGGTAGTCTTCAAGAGGTACGGCCTGTGAATCCAGCACGAACTGGAAGTCGGGTATTTTCTTGAAAGTCTCGAGGAGGTCCTCGAAGAACTTGACGGTGAGCATCCTGGTGAGCTGGGCGTCGTAGGTCCACTCGCGGTCGATATGGTTGTTCGCGACAATATGAACTTTGGTCTTCATTTCTGATTTTCCTTGCTTAAGTATGTCGGGTTTTAACCCGACGTTTGATTGTCGGTTTAAAAACCGACATACTAGTCTTTCAACGCCTTCAATATCTCCTCGAAATTCTCGCAGTAGTGGCAGCAGAGCTCCCTGGTTCCGCTCTGTATGATGTTGCCGTCGGCTATTCCTATTGTTGGATAGCCGGCAAGCCTGATCGAGCAGACGCCAGCGCCGCTGTCCTCGATGCCGACCACTGAATTCCTGTCGGAGAACTCGATGCCTAGTCCGACCCTGCATGTTTCGGCGTATAGCCACGGGTGCGGCTTCGGGGAGAGTTCGCCGAGAGTTCCGACTTCGCCCTTCCTGAGAGGGAAGCCGGCGGTGATTATGGCGTCGTAGAACTCCTTCGGATCTCCCATTCCCAGCGTGTCGAACGCCGACAATATTTCCGGATATGCCTTCTCGTAAAGCCCTGATGTCACAAGACCAAGTTTCACTTTCATCGCCTTGAGCTCGTAGAGGAATTCCTTGATGCCAGGGGAAGGTTTGAACGCGCCTTTCCTGCCTCTGCCCTTCATGATCTCATCCATCTCGTGGTGGGTGTGGTGGAAATAGAAATGCCTGGCTTCCTCAACGGTCTTATCCGGACAGTATTTCTTCGTGCAGTATTTCAGATGTTCGGAGACGCTGTGCCCGGAGACGAACGGAAGATCGGACTGTTCGAGCTTGAATTTCGGGTTGTCCAGAAGGCTTGCGGTGGTCATCTCGATGATCCAGATCCAGAACTCCTCGCTCCTGACGGTCGTGCCGTCGAGATCCATCAGCACGGCCTTTACAGGCTTCTTCATCTTCACAGGATGCACGGGATAGTATGCGGGATAGCCCATGGATGATTTGACGTATGCGACGGTGTGGTAGTCCCAGGCGATGAATTCAACCTTCTTGTCGCCAGTTGCGGTTATGGTTTTGACTCCGTCCCTGCCGACCTGGAACTTGCCGTCACTGCATTTCTCCATCGGAATGAATCCGGAGTCCTTCGTGATAGTGCCCAAATCTGGAATTGCAATTGGAAAACTCATCTATGATATCTCCTGTTTAAGTAGGTACGGTCTTCAGGCTGTACCATCCGTTTAATTAAATTCATGGTACAGCCTAAAGGCCGTACCTACTTCTTACTTAGCCGCCGTCACCCAGATCTGGGGCTGATGTATGAAGAAGGTTGTCGCGACATCACCCCATTCGGGATCTCCGGCCAGCCACAGCTTTATCCAGCGTCCGGCGCCCCACAGCTCCTTTGGATTCTTCAGGCTCCTCGAATAATACCGGATGTACAGTTTTTTTGTCTTGAGGTTGTCGGCCTTGAATTCGGATACCATTTTCCCGATTGTCTGCTCATCAAGCGCCCCCGAACCTTTTTCCTCCCTGATATTCCTCCAGGCATTCCCGTCGATGCTGTATTCGACTCCGGCGCAGGTGCCGTCTGAGAGCCCGTATTCAAAACGTCCGGACGAGAAAGTGAATGATGAAATCGGCTTGTCGAACATAAGCTTGTAGGTGAGCACCGCATTAGTCCCGCCGTCGACGCTGTGGAATGTTCCGACTTTTCCTGGTTCGGGATCAGTGAATCTGCCGGTCACTTCGCCGTATAGCTTGACATTGTTGCCGTAGGGGAGGTAGACGTGCGTGACTTTTGTCTTTGAATCATAGTCCTGCCTGGGACCGTATGCGTACTTGTCCGACTTCACATCCTTCCAGTCGCGCGATATGTCCTTGCCGAGTTTGATCTGGATGCCTTCTCCTTCCTCCTTCTTGTCGTCCTTCGCATCCTTCTTCTCGTCCTTGGCTGCGAAAGCAGCTGTGGAAAAGACGGCCAGAGCCATCAGTATCGACATCGTCCTGTATATTTTCATGTTCTTCCTCCTTGTTTTTAAGTAGATACGCCCTTCAGGGTGTATCATCTTTCTTAATACATGGGACAAGCTAAAGCATGTCCCTACTTTAAGTCGGCATCCAGCGGATCGCTGCCGGCGATCCTCCTACTGGGACTTCCGGTAGGATCAGCTTGCCTTTTTCAACCAAAGGATTGACAGGCAGCATCTGTCCGGAGTACAGATCGAACATTTCTATGCGTCTGAAATCCGGGGCATTGTCCCATTCAATGCAGCCGACCGGATCCCTGTATTCACCGCTGATGCGGCCGCCCCTCCAGACAAAGGATACCATGTCCCTTCCGACTTTGAACCAGTGGAACTGGGGGGCGTTGATGCAGAGATATGGTTCCTTCACGGGATGCTGCCAGAGATCGCTGTTGTACGGGAGAGGATTTATTTCGACATTAAGTTTTGCTGGCGGACTGGCCACCTTTGACCACTCAGGCGACAGCATTTCCGAAAGGCGTCTGAGCGTATGCCAAGACGGTTTTTTCTCATAGCATCTCGCTTCGTGGCGCACCATTCCAAAATTGTCTTCGAGTTCGTAGCGGTTCATTCCATCGTCCATGAAATCGTAGAGGTAGATCGATTCAACTCCGGCGGCCATTGTGAGGATTATTCCGCGCGCAAGGTACATCGCCTGGGCGGATTCCGAATATCCTGCCATGTTGTGTCCTTTGCGGTGGTGGTCGTAGGTCGAATAGCCCCATTCTGTGGCATGGAGGGCGAGTTCGCGCCCGAGATATTTCCTGCACTGCTCCTGCGTGCGGCGCCATAGGGAGAAGTAGCTGTGATCGTCGTCGGCGACGGATATGCCGTCGCGTTCATGGATCTGCAATCCGCCCCACGGAACAGTTTCCGGAGGAAATCGGCTGGGGTAGGGGTGCGATGCGACCGCATCGATGTCTTTCAGGGATTCGGGATAACGCATCGCCATGTGGAAGAACTGCGGATCTCCGGGAGCGGCGATAAGCGGTATCTGCGGTACTGTTTTTTTCAGGACCGACGCTGTTCCGGCGACGAGTTCAGCGAATTTCTCCAGCCAGAGGCATGGTTCCTTCCCGCTCCAGGGGCCTCCATATTGTTTCAGGAACTGGAAGTTTGTCGGCTCGTTCCAGATCTCGAACGACACGATGTTGTATTTCCCGACGAGTTCCTCCGCCATGAATTTTGCGAAGTTCGCAAACGCCTTGGGATCCAGGGGATTCTCATAGATGCTGTTGCCATAGAGGAGTACGAAATTGATCCCCATGCCGGCGTCGGAGACTTTCTTCAGCCAGTCATGGTTGGCCTGGGAGATCTCATATTTCCCTTTTTCCTTTTCAACGCTGTGCCATTCGATCTCGTCCCTGACCAGCGACACTCCCATCTCCTTTGCGAGCGGGACAAGATGCTCCGCCTTCCATCCCTGGTCACGGCGTCCGAAATGGGTGCATATTCCAAGTCCAGGCAGTTTATTGCTCATTATATTCCCGTGCATTAAAGGATTTCAATAATCGGTTTAATCGATACAAATAAAACAGTACAATTAATATTGTATTGTTTAATGGCTGATATTCAAGCTGGGAACATAAAAATACGCATTATTTCTTGCAGGATGTCAAAAAGATTATAACCATCTGATGATAAAGATATAAGATTTAGTAAATAAGTAATTTCACATGATGCTATCTTGACAAGATACTGTTTCTAAGTATAGGGTATGCGTAGTATTCAATGTATTTATAAATATAAACCAGGGCAAGGATGCAGGGGGAACTACATGACAAAGAAAGAAAAATATCTTTACAAGGAGCTCAAGGAGCTTGTTGCTTCGTTCCCGCCGAGGACGAAGATTCTGACCGTCAGGGAGATGATGAGGAAGTATTCCATAAGCCAGTGCATCATCGACCGCGTGCTGAGGAAGCTGAGGGAGGAGAAGCTGATAGTGTCATTTGTCGGCGATGGGATGTATACGACCGGCGGTGAGGACATTCTCACTCTTGAGAAAAGGAAGAAGGTTGCGATTGTCGTTCCGGATTATCCTTCATCGCACACAAACATGGTGACGGAATGCCTCAAGAAGCAGGCCGCCCTGGAAGACTTCGCCTTCAAGGTTGTCTATGTGCATGACGAGACGAGCCTCAAGGAGTCCATGAAGTCCGCGGGTTTTGACGCGGCCGTGATTCTTCCGAAGAAGATGCCGGTCGACAAGGAGGACATCATGTTCATAAAATCACTGAATGTCCCGGTTGTCATACTCGAGCTCAATACCGAGGTGATAAACATAGATTCCGTGGGGACGGACAACGAATACTGCGGCGCGATCGCCGCGAACCATCTCATCAATCTCGGGCACAGGAGGATCGCTGTCCTCAACGCTGAGCCTGTCGTTCCAGTTTCCCAGAGCCGCATAACCGGCTTCCTGAAGCAGGCCAGGCTTTCAGGGATTGAAGACGCCCTGCTGCTGGACTGCAATACGAAGCCGGGGGAGAATGCGGCAGTGAAGGCCTATGAGAAGATGAAATGGATAATTGAAGGCAGGAAGCTTGATTTCACCGGACTCTTCATCGACAGCGACGGATCTGCACTCGGTGTGAAGAAGCTCCTGCGTGAAAAGGGCATCGCTGTTCCAGCGCAGTTCAGCATCGTCGGCTGCGACAACATCCCCGAATCCTCCTTCTTCTCTCCTCCTCTTACGACGGTGGACAAGAACGTGGACAAATGGGCGGTGCACGCGTTTGAGGTAATTAAACGCCGTCTCAACGGCGACAGGTCGGACGCGAAGCATATAAATATTGTTCCTGAACTGATCAAGAGGGATTCGACTGCTGTCGTGCATGATGCCGGGAAAATCCGGAGGAAATAGGGGCCGGTTGTATTTCCTGAAGGAGCGCCGGCGTCCCGCCGGCAATTTAAAAATGTAGCACAGGCATCCTGCCTGTGTTTTCGTCTTGTCTTTCTTTCAATTCCAATTACAGGCGGGACGCCTGTACCATCTTAATTCCCAGGAATGGGACAGGCTAAAGCCCGTACCTACTTTAAGAACGCGCAAACATGCGCTACTACAAGCGAAAACCTTAAGTCCGACAGGCGGCTCCTTCGGCGGCGCCATAGGCGGCCAGGGTCGGCGCTCCTTTTGAAATCCCCGGTTTCAAAAAAAACGGCTACGGATAATAGTCTTCTGAGAGTGACTCGTTCCCATAAAGGAAATGGCGGATGCCGTTGGAAGTTTCAGTCCTGTTTGTCCCGTTTGCGACCTCGTTGATCATCCTGAACTTGTCTACGGGTTCCGCATGTGCGTCCATGAAGACGCATGCGGCCTTGTTGATGTGGGTGAGCCAGGGATATGTCGCCGCTCCTCCGCCATATGTGTAATCATGTATTCCGAATCCCGCCCCGCCGCACTGCTGGTAGTCAGGATTATTGTTCCGTTCTGACGAGAGACAGCACACTCCCATCATTGCCTCGGGCCTGTATAGGGTCTGCAGCCTTGTGCCGAAGAAGTAACCTCCATTCCATTGCTCCCTTATGGTTGCTATTCCCTCCTTGTATCCCCAGCTGTCGGTGGAAAAATTATACATCCCGTCATATCCGCGTTCCCCGTTCATGTCGGCCAGATTGTTCCTCTGGTATTTGGATTTGTACTTCGGGCATATCGTAATCCAGAGGGAGTCCATGTATCCCGCAGTGTAATAGAAGGATCTCCAGCGGTAGTTCTTCCAGGTTCCGGAATTGGTGTAGCTGTTGTTCGGGATGATCATCTCATTGTCGCTGGCATAGAGCCCGAAACAGACTCCGACCTGCTTCTTGTTGCTCATGCAGGTGACAAGCTTCGCGGACTCCTTCGCCGTCTGCAGCGCGGGCAGCAGCATGGCGATCAGGATTGCGATGATCGCTATTACAACCAATAACTCTATCAGGGTGAAATAGTTTTTTCTCTCAGACGGAGAGAAAAAATACATGTTGTTGAAATCCATCTTTCTCCTCAGGGAAGTATCACTTGTACCTTGTTCTTCATGATAAAACGCTTTGGCGCCGTCCTGGTGTCGTTCCGCATCTCATACTGGTTCATGTCTTCGGCGTGCCCGTCGAAGAAGGCTACCCCGGACTTGCCAGCGTGGAGAAGGTATATTCCAGTGCTCCATCTCGACCACTCGATCGCCTGGAAATATGCGAGACCGTGTCCTCCCGGAAGGCTTGCAGTATCCGCAAGCATCATCGTCTGGGCCGACGACTGGATGTTCTTTGTCACAATCCACTGGCGGTTCCATGTCCCATTATTTTCAGACAGCCACCATTTGTTGAATCCTCTGGCATTGAGTTCGGTGCCAGAATTGTATTCCACGTAATATATTCCGAAGCCGCCGTTGCCGCCGCGGGTCCCGCATTTGGAATGACCCACCTGTCCGCTTGCCCCGCTGCTCCAGTTCCAGGTGACATCTTCATTATAGTACTGGTTTCCGGGACAGTACAATGACTGCGGCGTCGTATATTTTTCCCCGTTCGGACTCGAGGCTGTCCCTGTCAGGAAGCTCGTCCAGAAATAATCAGTCCCGCCTATGAACCATTTGACATTTATGACATCGGAATTGTCGCCGGCGTAGCAGTAGGCGGCGAGGGCCGACTGCTTCAGATTGCTCAGGCAGAGGATTGCCTTCGCCTTTTCCTTCGCCGTCTGGAGCGCAGGCAGCAGCAGGGCCGCGAGTATTGCGATGATCGCAATCACAACGAGAAGCTCGATCAGCGTGAATTTATTTTTTCTTTCCGGATCCGGAAAGAAAGAATTATATGATTTTGAGTTCATGGATTTGTCACCGCTATGCCTTTTTTATTTTTCCACACCCGGATTCCGCCGGCTATCCCAGAACCCGGATCGGTGATTCTGCGGTGATTGCCGGAGTTAAGCAGATCCGAGTCCTTGCAGGTCTGCGCATGTCCGTCGACGAAAAGGCCGTTCACACCGCCGTGTGCCATCCAGAGGCCCTGCTGGTCCCAGGAGCCCCCCGACCAGAACATCGCAGGACGGAATCCATGGCAGCCGGTATAGAATTCCTTCCGCCATATTCCTGCGGCGGATGTGCATCCCAGCCAGAAGTAGTTTTCAGGCTGTTTAATTTTTGCAGGGGAATAGTACCAGGAGTAATCATGGTCGTAAACAAGATATTTGCGATCCTGATACGCGGGATTGGCCCAGCTGCTGTCTCCGTCGTATACTCCGTAGGCTCCTCCGGCGTAAGGCCCCTGGTTGTTTTTAGGACAGAAGAGGACATCCCTCTTGGTTGAAGCGATATAATCAAGGGAACCCGCCCCCTGGAATAATTCATGCCATCTTTTAAAATCCCCCCAGTTTGGGCCTATCCAGATATTAGAGCCAGTCGTCCATCCATTGAAATCAACAGAGTAGCAAGCGAAAGCGATGCCGATCTGCTTCTGCTGGCTCAGGCATACAGAAGTCGTCGCCGCTTCCTTAGCCTGCTGGAGCGCAGGCAGCAGCAGGGCCGCGAGTATTGCGATGATCGCGATCACCACGAGTAATTCGATCAAAGTGAATGTATTTTTCCTTTGCGAAAAGAAAAAATATTTCATACCTCCTCCTTCCACAGCATGCGCTCGGGAGTTGTTTTCCTGTCGATGTCGGGAACCGTCGACTGGCGGACTACGATGTTTATGTTTTCAGGCTGGATGAGGAGGGAGCCTTTCCACCTGCGGCCGCCGTCCTGGATCCATTTGAGGCAGAGTTCAAGATATGGAATTGCGTCCAGGGCCTCCATTGAAGTAAGGCTTGGCTTGAAATATTCGCATGATCCGCCGGAGTCGGAAGTGCAGACAGCAACGTCCTTTCCCGGGAGGATCCCGTGGTCCATCATCGCGCTCATCGCGCCCAGTGCGGTCGGGGAGGTGGTGCAGAACAGCGCCCTGCTGTTGAATTTTCCATCACGGATCATCCGGTCGACAATGCTGTAAGCGGCTGGAAGAGGATCGGTAAAGCTCCTGACAGGTTTATTGAACAGCTTACCCTTGAATCCATGTTCTCCTGTCCATATCTTCCATTGTTCGATGCGGTCGGGTATGACGGTCAGTCCGGGCTGTACGTTGAGGCAGTCGATCCTCCTATGTCCGAGTGAAGCCAGATGATCGAGGATCTTCCGTATGAATACGGGAGGGAAAAGCATGATCGAGGGGATGCCGAGGCGCGTCCAGTCGCTGTTGATGATGAAAAATGGATTGCCGGTCTTCCTGAGTTCCGAGACAAGTGATTCATCAGGGTCAGGAGGAAGCATGAATGTGCAGTCGAAGCTGTCGACGGTATTTTTTATTATGGGATCATCTGGATGCATGTAGTATACGAGCCTGGTGGAGAAATTAAATTTTCCCGCCAGATGCGAAAGGGCGATGTTCCAGTCGTTTGTCTCGCCGGATTCAAAGGCTGGAGCGAGCAGGGCGATCTGGGACTGTACGGTTCTGGCGGATTGCCCGTTTGCGCGGATGTCGAGGCGCCCGTTCGGCAGGCGGTAGATGAGGCCGTCGCTCAGGAGTTTCCGGAGGGCTTTCCGGGCCGTCATATGGCTGACGCCGACATCGACGGCGATATCGCGTTCGGCGGGGATGCCATGGATATGGTAGTCGCCGCTGCGGATCCTCTTCGACAACCTTTCTGCGACCGCGATGTATTTGCTGCGCCTCATGGAAACTCCCGGACATAGAGTTCTTAGATTTAATACAGTAATTATACGATAATATTTAATGTATTGCAAGTATTTTATAACAAGATGTTATAGAATACGTCTATCATATTAATATATAGCAAGATATAAATGATACAATTTATGATCTCAGTACGAGTAGCTCGATCAATGTGGATAAATTTTTTCTTTCAGGCTTCTGAAAGAAAAAATATGAAGTAAATGTTTCCATGGAGATTCCTCCAGCCGTCAATAGTTGAACGCTGTCATGTCATACGCGAAGAAATACCTGCACTTGGTCGCGGTGTTGTTGTACAGGTCTTTTGATGAAAGTGATTCCGCGTGCCCGTCAAAATAGACGTGCACCGCATTCCTCTTGTTGTGGATCGTGCGGATCCGCCCGTTCCAGTTGGAGCCCCCTCCCGCCTTGAAATTTGCTACCATGTATCCGTCGCCGGGATTGGGCCAGCCGAATGAGCCATGGTTCGATGCCGAATCCGCGAGCATGACATAGGAGGAGGGCTTTGGAACCTTTGCAAATGCAATCGGAGCATATCCGTCGCCATACGGATCCGAGGGGTCGAACGGATAGTATTTGTAGAAGCCAAGACTCTGGTCGTCAAGGTACATTCCATATCCCTGGTTGTCGAAGTTCCAGTTGGAGAATATCCTGTCGTAGTGCTTGTTGGACGGACATCCGAAGACGCCCGGATTGCCTATGTACCTCTGGCCGTTTGCCGCCCTGCCCGTACCGGACACGAACTGGGTCCAGAGATCGATGTGCCCTCCCATGACCCAGATCGACGTCAGCTGGTTGTTGTAGTCCTCGGCATAGCTGAATATCCCGATGTTGCATTGCTTCTGGTTGTTCATGCAGATGATTTCCTTCGCCTTCTCCCTCGCCCCCTGCAGGGCTGGCAGAAGCAGCGCCGCGAGGATTGCGATGATCGCAATCACCACCAGGAGCTCTATGAGCGTAAAGATATTTTTTCCCGTATTTGACATTTTTCCTTCCCGTATCCTCTGGGATTATATCATAAAAAATGAAAAATTAATACTGTCCGGAACCATAAATGGAAAAAAGAAAATAATACATTAAATACAATCATGGCTGTATTATAATTATACTTCCTGGAAAGTCAAATCAAAAGCTGGATTTACTTGAAAGATGCAAGTGGTGAATCGCGGACATTATCTCTTTATGATGAGCTTGTTATGGAATAACCGGTGAATTTAACGTTTTTCAGTTTGACAAATAAAATACAATGAATATAATAAAAAATGGCAATATTATGGTGTATCATGAAAACTGCAGGCGGCTTATGACTAAGAAGGAAGAATATCTATACAGGGCCCTGAAGGAGGACATTGCCTCCCTTCCTTCCAGGACCAAGCTCCTCACCGTACGGGAAATAATGAGGAGGTATTCGCTGAGCCAGGGGATTGTCGACCGGGTACTCAAGGCCCTTAAAGATGAAAACCTCGTCGTGTCATTTGTCGGGGACGGAATGTACACCACCGGCGGAGAGGATGCTTCGTCCGTCCCAGACAGGAAGAAAAACGTAGCGATCATCGTCCCCGACTATCCGTCCTCCCATTTCCATATGCTCACGAAGAATCTGAAAAGCACTGCGGAACTCCGGGGATTCCGGTACAAGGTGATATACGTCCACCAGGAAACCTGCCTGAAGGACTGTGTCAGGCCCATGGAGTTTGATGCGGCCGTGATACTGCCTAAGAAAATGCCGGTAGACAAGGAAGACATCATGTTTGTGAAGACCCTGTCCTTTCCCGTGGTCTTCCTTGAAGCCAATACCGAAGTGATAAACATTGATTCCGTCGGTACTGACGATGAATACTGCGGAGCGCTGGCGGCAAACCATTTCATCAGCTCGGGGCACCGGAAAATAGCCGTCCTCAATCCCGAGCCCCTGGTTCCCGTCATACAGGCAAGGGTCTCGGGATTCATAAAACAGGCGAAGCTGTCGGGGATTGGGGATGTGAAGGTTTTTGACTGCAATACCGACCTCGGGGAAAGCGCCAGCGTCAAGGCCTATATGAAGATGGAGGAGATAATCAGGGGCGGCAGGCTGGATTTCACCGGCCTCTTTGTGCTGAGCGACAGTCCGGCTCTTGGAGTCATCAGGATCCTTCTGGACAATAAGATACAAATACCCTCCGATCTGGCCATCATAGGCTGCGACAATATTCCCGAATCGGCCTTTTTCTCGCCGGCGCTTACGACAGTCGACAGGAAGCTTGACAGGTGGGCGGAGATAGCGTTCGAAATAATTAATAAACGGCTCGAAGGTGATTCGTCTCCTGTCAGGCATGTGAATACGGTTCCCGAACTGATCGCGAGGGAATCGACATGCGCGGCAACCGCCTCCGGGAAAAAAGAAGCGAGGATGGCGTCATGAAGAAAAGCATCTCTTGTTTTTTCTTTCCGAAGACAGAAAGAAAAAATTATTTCACATTGATCGAATTACTCGTGGTGGTTGCGATCATCGCAATTCTCATCGCGCTGCTTCTTCCCGCGCTCCATTCCGCGAAGGAAACCGCGAAGCAGGTCGTCTGCTTCAGCAACCAGAAGCAGTGCTACGTGTATTTCGACGGACACGCCAACGTCCTCTCATCAACTGAGCTGTACAACAATACCGCGACGAAGCCCAAATATTTCTTTGCCCGGAATATGAAGTCGGTCAATTATTGATAAGTAGGTACGGGCTTCAGCCTGTACCATGAATTTGGAGACGTGGAGAAGAATGGTACAGGCTAAAGCCCGTACCTACTTTGGGAAACGGAGAGAAGAATGGTACAGGCTGAAGCCCGTACCTACTTTGGGAAACGGAGAGAAGATATGGTACAGGCTGAAGCCCGTACCTACTTAAATCCACAGGCAAGATGCCTGTGGTACATTTAAAACTAGGGAGGAAGAGGATGAAGAAGATCAATTTGATCATCGTGGCGATGGTGGCGTTCATGGTTGGAGTCGCGTTTGCAGGAGAAAAGAACCTGACAAGCGACAAGTCCGCCGAGAACTACGGCTGGACGTTTGACAACGGACAGGAGTTCCCGGGAGCCACGGGCAAGCTCAGCATCGACGCAGCGGAAAAGAACGCGCTGAAGCTCGAGGGCAATTTCACCAATGGCGGAAACTATGTCGAGACGAAGATAAAACTCGACAACGTCGAAGTCAATACGATATCCTTCCTCCTCAAGTATCCCAACGCATCTCATCTGACCATGCGGATCATCGACAGCGGCGACCAGTGCCATCAGATCAGCTTCAAGATCAAGAACACCCCCGACTGGCAGAAGGTGAACTTCGACCTCGGATCCTATCTCGCTGAAAAGGGAAATTCACCGGCGGCCGAAATCGTGAAGAAATATGAGAACTGGGGAGGGGCAAACGACGGCAAATGGCATGGCCCCGCCAAGCTCATCTGCATCCTCGTCGGCAAGACCGAGGAGAACAAGACCCCGACGCTCTGGTTGAACGAGTTTAAGTTAATCACAAAGTAGTAATAGTGTCGCCGCCCTGCGGGGGCTCGGTTCGTTTTGTTATATAATTGATTCCCTAGCCTTTAGGCTAGGGCTAAAACATGTCGCCCTATGTGAGGGCTGTTGAAAATTAATAAGCACCATAAAAGAATTATCTATTTAAAGCCCTTTAGGGCGAAATAATTTAGCCCCATGCGAAAGCGTGGGGTATTATAAGGTGTAGAAAGACGATAGCCCCCGCAGGGTGGCGACATAATTTGAAGAATCAACAGGGAATCCTCAAAAACATGAAGGGATGACAATGCGGAAAATAAAACTGATTGCTTTGACAGTGTTTGCTTTTGCCTTTGTTCAGATTTCAGGATGGTCCGCCGATCCTTTCGACGGCGGATTTGAAAAGACAAGCCAGATCCCGAAGTCCTGGAAGAGCGAAGGCAAAGTCACCATTGATTCCAAGGAGGCTTTCAAAGGCAGGAACTCCATCTGTTTTGAGAGGACTGAAAAGGAAATTGACAACCCTACGTCCCTGCTCATGGAAAGTTTTCCCGCGAAAGAAGGCATCTGGGAATTCGGCGTGGCGTACAAGTCCGATGTCTATTCCCCTGACGACTCATACAACGGAATGGTCTATCTGGAATCACTTGACGCCGGCGGAAAAGTAATCGAATCAAGCGAGTTCGCCCTGATCAAGGGCAAGAACGGCTGGAAGGAATTCAAGAAGAAAATTGATCTGCCGAACGGAACGGCATCGGCAAGATTCAAGATCATCGTCAGCAAGACCTATGGGAAATTCAATGTCGACGAATTCTCATCCGCATACGTTTCCCCTTCCCCCCGCGTAAACTGCATATTCAAGGCGATCAAGATGGCGCCGAAGGTACTCGGCGGAATGTTCCTGCCTGAAGACAAGATCGTCTTTGACATCACGGCCGAATGCACGAAGGACTGGGCGACCGACAACCGGCAGCTGACTTTTATCATAAGGGACTACTGCGGAGCCGAGATCATTGAGCCGGTCAAGGTCAAGTTTGAAAGCGCCGGCGGAACCAGGTACAAGGGAGTCCTTGATCTTAGCGCTCAGAAGTTCGAGGTCGGGAAATTCCATGAGGTCTATGTCGAAGCTCTTTTCGGAAACTCGGAACCATTGAAGGAAAGATCATCCTTTGTCATATTGCCCAAGGCGGTGACGAAGAACTACAAGCCCTCCGAGATTCCGTTCACATCAAGGAACTGGGACAACCGCCTGCCGGATTATTTCCGCCTTTCCGACAGGATCGGGGTGCGCTGGTGCGGTATCTGGAGCGGCTGGGATGCGAAGCCTCCATATAATCCAGTCGCCCCTTCCATAGAATTCTGCAAGGAGCTCGACATGGGCGCCGTCCTCGGGACGCCATGCAGCGCCATCGAAGGCCGCCGGGGCAACTACAAGGACTACAATGAGACCGCAATGAGGGAGGGCGCGAAGAACCTTGTCAACAAGTACAAGGACTATGTTCCGCTCATGATCTCCCTTGGAAATGAGCCGAACGGACAGCCTGACAGGGTGAAGGACGACATTGCCGCGTATAAGCCGGTCTACGAGGAAGTGAAGAAGATAGATCCGAACATCATCGTCATCGGGACCTCGTGCGGTCTTGACGAGGAGTTCTTCAAGCAGGGTTTCCAGCCGTACCAGGACGTCTATGATTTCCACCTCTACGAATCGCCGAACAACATCAGGCAGGCCTTCAAGAAATATGAGGCGTTCTTCAAGAAGTATGGACATAAGAAACCGATATGGTCCACGGAAATAGGTTTGAACAGCGCCGGCCAGACAAGGCTGGCGATAACGCGCGACATGATAAAGAAGTTCGCGATATTCTTCGCGTGCGGCGGACAGAACATGTCATGGTTCGACATACTCTATCCCGACGGCGAAGGCAAGAACGACGGCACCACCGGTGAGTCGATGAACGTCTTCAAATGCAAATACAGCCTCTACTGCCCGCGGCTCGATGCCGTGTCCTATTACAACATGGTCAACGGAATCTGCATAAAGAAATTCGTGCAGGAGAAGATATATGACCGCGGCGGTGATGCAGTGCTCTTCAGGGACAAGGACAGCAAGTGCCTGGTAGTCCTCTGGAAGGAGGAGGATTCCATGGATGCGTTTTTCCCGATGAAAGGGGTTGGAAAGGTCAAGCTCATCCGGATCGATGGAAGCTCGGTTGAACTTGACGCCCAGGGAAAGGGCCTGCATCTCACGATTTCCGAAGATCCGATCCTTCTTTTCTTTGATTCAGCGGACATGAAGCTGGCTGAGAAGCTGGAGAATCCGTCGCTGAAACTGAACGACACCTTTGATCCTGTGGTAAAAGGGAGCTCGCAGAAGATCTCCTTCACTGCGGAAGGCGTGCGGCCGGATGACATCTCATTCGTAGCCCCTCCGTTCTGGACTGTCGGCAAGGCGGAAGTCTCCGGCAAGGAGATAAGTTTCAATGTGACGGCTCCGGCGGTTACTGGCACGAGGAAGGCGAAGATGCTGGTAAGTTTCAAGAACAAGGACGGCGAACTGGCATTCTATCTGCCGGTCTCGGAGAAATAAAAAAGTAGGTACGGGCTTCAGCCCTGTCTACTATACGCATTTTTTTGCTCTGTTTAGAATTCTTTATGATGAGTCCTCCAGACGGAGGACGAATCTTTGGAGTGCGCAGATCATTCTGCGCTTTGGATTCCACTGGAACCGTGGAGAAGATAACAGCTTTCGCTTTTGTTAAGATGCTATGGCGTGACGAACAGCTCTAAAAACAAAGCGGTGAATAATCACCGCAGTCCAAAGTCAGGCCGAAGCGCCTGACGTAAAGATGCAAAGACAGAAGAACCGGAGAACATGACGTGGACAGTACTGGAATATGCGTATAGTAGACAGGGCTTCAGCCTGTACCATGGATTTGGGAAACGGAGAGAAGAATGGTACACCCTAAAGGGCGTACCTACTTTTAAAAATATGGAGTGCTGGCATTGGTTTATAAATGTTCGTAGTTAAGCCATTTTTGGCTGTGTATTTTAAAAGGACACACGCAATAATGCGTTGACTACAAACAGAACACACGGAGGACAAGATGACAAGTTTCAAGTTATTTGCTTCAGCCGCAATTTCCATTGCTGCATGTTCGCTCTGTCCTGCCCAGGACAGGCCTTCCACTGCGGCGGAGGATGCCGATGTGACAACCGTGCTTCCGGCAGTCGTCACTCCATCCACGATTCCGGCGGGCTCCTTCTTCAAGCTCAAGCTGAACTGGAACGCGGTTAAGCCGTTGAAGACGGCGTACACCGTATTCATACACTACAAGGACGGGAAGGGGAAGACTGTCTTCCAGGGCGACCACAATCCGCCTGTCGGCACCGGCACTCCCGGCTGGATCGGCGGCGTGAGCTATGATAACAGGGTCGTACCTCCTGCGAACCTCGCAGACGGCACCTACAGGATAGTCCTAGGTCTGTATGACAAGAAGGGACGTCTTGCTATGAAGGCAGGAGAAGGGGTGAAGGACGCCGGTGAAAAGAGCTACGATGTCGGATCGTTCACAATCGACAAGAATGCTCCATGGACGAAGGGTGACACCGAGAAGGCTCCGACTCTGAAACTTGACGGATTAAAGATGACGTTCAGCGAGGAGTTCGACAAGCCCCTGGATGTTTCCGCATGGGGTCCTGGTACCCGCTGGATCTGCCATACGCCATGGAACGGGGATTTCGGTGATGCGAGATTCACGGATCCCGGAGAGGACTCCTCGTTCAAGGTTGAAAACGGCATTCTCTATATCGAGGCCCGAAAGGACGATGCCTTCAAGGCCAAGGATCAGTGGAAAAGATCCTGGAAGTCAGGTCTGCTTTGTTCGAACGATCCCAGGGGGAATGGATTCTCGCAGCAGTACGGCTATTTCGAGATGCGCGCCAAGATGCCGAAGGGGCCGGGAGTATGGCCGGCGTTCTGGCTGTCTTCCAGTTTTGACAGGAAAGATCCGAAAGGCGGGGAGACAGGATGCGTTGAGATCGACGTGATCGAATATTACGGACATGCCCCGAATTCATACACCGCCACCATGCATGTCTGGGAACCGAAGCCGCACTGGGGCGAGGGCAGCAGCATAATGACAAAACCGGATGAAGCCAGCACCGGATTCCACAACTACGGATGCATGGTGGAGCCCGAGTTCACCACCATGTATTTCGACGGGATCGAGGTATGGAAGACCAAGACGCCCAAGGAGCACAACAAGCCGCTGATGCTTCTGGTCAACCTCGCGCTCGGCAGCGGCTGGCCGATCGACAAGACCCCGAATCCGTCGGTGATGGAAGTGGATTATGTAAGGGCGTATGGGAAATAAGGAATCAGACAGATCTGACTGATCAGGCAGATCTGTCCCAAAAAAATACAAGGAGCAATTATGAGAAGAATATCAATGGTGTTTGCGGTATTTACCACTTTCGTCTCGGTTTCGGTCTGTTTCGCCGGTGAAAAGACCATGGAGCTTCTTAGCGACAAGTCGCTGGAGAACTACGGCTGGACATTCGACAACGGCCAGGAGTTCCCGGGCGCCACCGGCAAGCTCAGCGTCGATGCGGCCGAAAAGGATGCTCTCAGGATCGACGGAGATTTCACCAAGGGTGGTAATTACGTACAGGGCATGACGCAGCTCGAGGATACCGACATCACTTCCATTTCATGCCTTCTCAAATATCCCAACGCATCCGGCTTCACCATGCGCATCGGAGACAGCAGCGGACAGTGCCACCAGATCAACCTGAAGATCAAGAACAGTCCCGACTGGCAGAAGTTCAATTTCGACATCGGATCGTATCTGGCTGAAAAAGGAAATTCACCTGCGGCCGAGGTCGTGATGAAATATGAGAACTGGGGCGGCTCGAACGACGGGAAATGGCACGGCCCGGCAAAATATATCGTCTTCATAATAGGACCGAATGAAAAGTCGAAGACTCCGACTCTCTGGGTGGCAGACCTGAAGGTCAATGGGAAGTCTGATGATTCAGCGGCAGTTTCAGAAAAGTCTCCGGCATTGAAGAAGAATGTCAGGATGGATGAGTTCGTCGACGACGAACTCGACTGGAACTTCAGCCTCGGACAGGAATTCCCTGGAGCCAAGGGCGGAATGGAGCTGGTAAAGGACGGTTTTGAAAAGGGCAAGTCGGCCATCAAGCTCGCCGGAGATTTCACAGGCGGCGGCGCATATGTCTCAGCTGAAAAGGATCTCAAGGATCTTTCTTCCGACATTTCCGCGATCAGGATGAAGGTGAAGTCTGACAATGTGACAAGCATTTCCGTTAGACTCGGTGATTCGACTGGGCAGTGCCATCAGCGCGGCGGATTCAAGATCCAGAGCGACGGCAAGTGGCACGATGTGATAATCAAGCCAGATGCGATTGCCGGCGGTGAGCACTGGGGCGGGGCCAATGACGGAAAATGGCATGGTCCGGCCGCATTTCTCGCGATAAACATCGGAAAGGGCGCCGAGGCAAAGCCTGTCATGCTCATTGCCGATATTTCAGCCGACACAGTAGTGAAGGGATCGGCTCAGGCGTCGGCGTTCAACGGTAACTTTGAGGATCTGACTGCAATGCCTAAGACGTGGACTGTCCAGGGAAAAGTTGCGCTTGACGCTGCTGATGCCGCCAAGGGCAAGAACTCGGTAAGTTTCGAAAGGGCTGAGAAGGATGTTGACAATCCTACATCTCTTGTGATGGAAGCTTTCCCGATCAAGGAAGGCCTCTGGGAACTTGGTTTGTCCTACAAGTCAGATCTGTATTCTCCCGATTCCTCATACAACGGCACTGTCTATCTCGAATCACTCGACGGCGGGGGAAAAGTCATCGACACGCATGAGTTCTTCCTGGTCACGAAGCAGAATGGATGGAAGGAATTCAAGAAGCTTGTCGACATTCCGAAGAATGCGGCTTCCGCAAGGTTCAAGATCGTGATGAACAAGACGTACGGCAAGTTCAGCGTGGACGAGCTTTCGGCATCATATGTCTCGGCATCTCCGAAGCAGAACAGCATCTTCTCGGCAGTGAAGTTCGCGTCGAAGGCCATGGGGAACATGTTCCTGCCTGAAGACAAGATTGTTTTCGATGTCACGGTGGAATGCACGAAGGCGTGGCCGGCGGAAGCGAAGGACGTCACATGCTTCATCAAGGACTACTGGGGCGCTGAGTATTCCGAGCCCATCAAGGTCAAGCTCGAGAAAGGAAAGAGGGAGAAAGGCAAGACGAAATATTCCGGCGTCCTCGATCTCAGCTCAATGAAGTTCGAGATGGGCAAATACTACGAGATCCGCGTCCTTGCGACATTCGCAAGCTCAGAGCCGTTCAACGACGTGTCGGCGTTTGTGATCCTGCCGAAGGCGGTAACGAAGAACTACAAGCCCTCTGAAATTCCGTTCACGTCCAGGGACTGGGACAACCGCATAAGGGAGTATTTCATACTGTCCGACAGGCTTGGCCTCAGGTGGTGCGGGATATGGAGCGGCTGGGAACCCAAGCCCCCATACAATACGCATGCTCCGGGAATAGAGCTCTGCAAGGAGCTTGGCATGGGGGCGGTGCTTGGGACTCCGGCGAGCGCCGTTGAAGGCCATCATGGCAACTACAAGGACTACGACGAGACATCATTCCGCGAAGGTGCGAAGAAGCTGGTACTCCAGTACAAGGATCAGCTGCCGATCATGATAAGTACTGGCAATGAGCCGCCAAGCACGCCTGACAGGGTGAAGGAGAACATTGCAGCCTACAAGCCCATCTACGAGGGCGTGAAGGCCGCCGATCCGAATGTGATAGTGATCGGGACCTCATGCGGAGCAGTTGAGGAATACTTCAAGCAGGGTTTCCAGTCGTACCAGGACATCTATGACTTCCACTGCTACGAGGATCCGAAGAGCGTTGAAGGCGCATTCGCCAAATATCAGGAGCTCTTCACGAAATACGGTGGCAAGAAACCTATATGCACGACCGAAATCGGGCTCAACAGCCAGGGAATGACACGTCTTTCGATAACCCGTGACATGATCAGGAAGTTCGCGGTGTTCTTCGCAAATGGCGGCATCCACATGTCATGGTTCGACCTGCTCTATCCGGATCCCGAAGGCAAGAATGTCGGCAGCAACGGTGAATCGTTCGACGTATTCTCCAGCAAATACAGTCTCTACAGGCCGAAGCTCGACGCGGTCTGCTACTACAACATGGTCAATGGAATATGCATCAAGAAATTCGTGCAGAGGGTGAAGTACGCCGACGAGGCCGAGGCTTTCCTGTTCAGGGACAAGGACAACAAGTGCTTTGTGATACTGTACAAGGAGAGGGAGAGGCAGGATGTATTCTTCCCTCTTCCAAATGTCGGGCAGGTCAGACTTGTCAGAATTGATGGAAGCTCGACAAACCTCGATGCAAATGGAAAGGGGCTCACGCTGACAGTCTCCGAGGATCCTCTTCTCCTGTTCTTTGATTCCGCCGACATGAAGCTTGCGGACAAGTTCGGGAAGCCGGCTGTAGCGGTCGCAGGAGCTCTTGATCCGGTGATCAAGGGAGTCGATACGAAAGTCGCGTTCACGGTCGACGGGATTTCAGCTGATGATCTTTCAATCGTGACTCCGCCGAACTGGAAGGTCAGGAAGCTCGCTGCAGCAGGAAAGGATGTGAGTTTCGCGGTCACGCCTCCGGAAAATACTACGGCACGCGAGGGAAGGCTTCTGCTTGCAATGAAAAATAATAATGGCGAGCTTACTCTTCCGATGCAGATATCAGGAAAGATTTCCATGAGGGTGGTTCCGGAACCGTTCAAGGACGGGAAGGCCGGAGTGAAAGTCGTGCTTAAGAACAATTCATCGGAGAAGGAGGAGGTCAGCTATTCGATTTCCATACCCGAGGAGATCCTGATGGCGAAAGGCACTTTCAACAAGGCTGAGGCAAAATCATTTGCCGCAGAGATGACAGGGCAGACGGAAGGGAAAGTGACGATTGAAGGCAAGGGCGAGAAGGAAATAAAACTCTCAGTCTCAAATTTCAATCCGCTCAACATCTACAACGCGAAGGTCAATGTAACGGATTCATCCGGCAAGACAATCTCCAGGGAAAGGTTGATTTCCGGATTTGTCGGTGTCCAGAAGGTGAAGTCTCCGCTGAAGATGGATCTTGCGGCAGACGAGGCCGAATGGCAGAAGGCGCAGGTGCTCAATATCAACGAGGAGAGGCAGTATTTCCTCCTTGGCAAGGACGTGAAATGGAAAGGCGCCGAGGATCTTTCCGGAAAGCTCCGCTTCCTCTGGGATGACAAGAACCTCTACATGAGGATGGACGTCAAGGACGACAAGTATGTCAATCCGAAGGCGGACGTCGACATCTGGAACATGGACGGGCTGCAGATACTCGTCGACTCAGTCAGGGAGTCCAGCGAGAAGAACGGCAAGTACGAGTATTCGCTTGCCGAAGGCGCGAAAGGACCGCAGGCGTGGTGCAACTACTCCGCGTCACCATCGACACCTACTGGCGAGGTAAAGGACATCGTGATAAAGGTCACGAAGGCGGCTGATGGCACGGGAAGCAGGACTTATGAGATTGCAATTCCATGGCTGAGGCTTGCGCCGTTCGTTCCGGGAGCCGGAAATGATCTCGGATTCTGCACGATCATGAACGAGGATGACGGCCCGGGGCGTGCCAGTTTCATGGGCTGGTTCGGATGCGCACATTCCAAGCAGCTGGATCTGGTCGGCGACCTGATCCTGTTGGAATAGATGACGTTGACAGGCTGCGTCCGACTCGGGCGCAGCCTGTATACTTATTATGCTGAATCTGATATAATATTCACATGTTAGTGTGATTGTTTATAGAAGGGGGATGCTATGAAAGTCTATATTAAGTTCACGCTGATTGAGCTTTTAGTCGTGATTGCGATAATCGCAATTCTTGCTGCGATGCTTCTTCCGGCCTTGTCTTCAGCGAAGGAATCCGCCAGGAAGACTTTCTGCATCAACAACTGCAAGCAGATTGCCACGATGGTCCTCATGTATTGCGATGAGAATAATGGGACTATTATGGAGAAGATGGGATTGAGGGGCGGCACCAATGACCTTGTAAACGGCTGGTATCACAGGCTTATGACAAGCCCTGCTTCAGATACTTTCTTCTGCCCTTCGGATTCACAGCCCAACGATACAACTGCCAATCGTCTGCTGTATGGCCGTGTCAGCTACGGATACAACCAGCGCATGCTTGGAGGGGACACCTCCTGGGTTGGGACCTGGAACCCCCAGTCGAGGTATGAGAAATACAACAGGCCGGCATCGCTGCAGCAGATACAGAAGCCGGCAAAAACGGTTTTCTCCACGGAGACTGCCGCCGCAATGGCCAGTGGAAATCTGAAAGGATATTATCATGTGTATGCCTGGGTTGATGCAAACAATCCGCTTGCATATGGCAGGCACAGCAATGTCAGTGTCGTCGTCTTCATGGATGGACATGTTGATGGAGTAAAAGGCGTAGGGTGCGCGGCATTCTACAGGCCGGACACCCTGGGCGATCCCTGGACCTTCGATTCCAGTGGCGACCAGTACTGGGATCGCGAATAAGATAATTGCCTGTATATTGGATTTATATCGATATTATAATCCTACAAAAGGAGCCTATGGTATGAGGAGATGGATGAGCTTTACCTTGATCGAACTCCTTGTCGTGATTGCGATCATCGCAATCCTTGCCGCACTTCTTCTTCCTGCCCTGGCTTCCGCGAAGGATTCCGCAAGGAAGATTTATTGTATAAATAATTGCAAGCAGATTGGGACTCTGACCTACGTCTACAGCGACAATTATGGCAGCCTGATGCCGGGCAGGAGGCTCAATCCAGGACCGAACACCCTGACGGACGGATGGTGCCAGCTTCTTGTGGAAAACAAGCCTTCGGATCTTTTCTTCTGTCCTTCGGACACTTCAACTCCTGAAAAGACCCAGGCAGGCCGTCTCCTCTACGGACAGATAAGCTATGGATACAACTCCCACATGCTTGGAGGCCAGAACCAGGACGGGGATGATGGTCCGGTAACCTGGATGGTGGATGCATGGAGCGCCCCCTATAACACTTATGACAAGGCAGCCCAGATAGACAAGATCAAGAAACCATCATTGACGATACTGGCCACTGAGACAGCAGCACAATGGAATACCGGGCTCCTGTTCGGGTACTACCACGTCTATCCCTGGTGCGATCTCGATAATCCTGCTCCTTATGGAAGGCACAGGTTCGCCTGTGTTGTAACTTGGATGGACGGCCATGTCGATGCCATTGTCGCACGGACAAGCGGGCAATTTTATGCTGCCGACAAGCTTACTGGTCCATGGACCAGGGCTCCGGGCAATGACATGTACTGGGATCGGGAATAGCTGGTATTCCTGTACGTTGCCAGGCAACGTGAGAATAATACTGGCCCATAGTCCTTATCGTTCTTAGCCACATTCAAGATGGAATCCCTGCAATTGTCTTCCAGGCATGCTGAGTTTCCATCGAGAAAACACACCGCAGAATAATCTCCGATCGCGTTGTGATCTCCGCCTAGTCCTGCCCATGGCAATTATCGGTTCCTCCTGGTTTGTTAGATATCGGTTAGTTAAATATTAGGCATCTTGTGGTTCTTATTTCCTGCTGCATTATTATCGCAGAATCAAGAAAGCTATCAACCAAAAAAAGGAAAAAGAAAGAAAGGTGGGAAAAAGATGAAAACAAAAAAATGTAAGGAGAAAAGGAAGATGAACAAAGAACGAAGGTTTACGCTTATAGAATTGCTGGTAGTTATCGCTATCATATCAATTCTTGCGGGACTGCTGCTCCCTGCGCTTGCATCCGCCCGGGAGAAGGCCCGCGGCACTTTGTGCCTCAGCAACCAGAAACAGATCAGCCTGGGCTTGATGCTGTATGCTACAGCCCATGAAGGTACTTTTCCAATGGCCTACTACTATCCTAATGACTCATCAAAGCCGTATATGCACTGGAGCGGCTTGATACGCAAGGAAATGGGCAATAAGGGTGGCAACGGCAGCTACGTCTGCCCGTCCATGGATAATGGAGGCTGGGCTCCAACTTGCTTCACCGGCAATGTCAATGCGTATGGTGAAACAGTAGAAGCGCCAAAAGATCAGGTTGATGCCGGCGGAGGTGTAGACTTTCAAGTTCCCAGGACCAGCTATACGGTAAATGAACTTATCATGCCCCGCAAGAAAAACAGCGCGATGTCCTGGCTTCAATGTGTAAAGGATACGCAGTTGAAAAATCCCGCCAAGGAAATACTGCTGTGTGAATACACGGACAGCTTCCAGAGGCTTATGGGCACGTCCCCAGGCGGCGGAGCGGCATTGAAGTCCCATCGTCCGGCATCAGGCATAGGTATGACTTCAAGCTCAGGCGAATACAATTCAGAAACTTCTGGTCTCTCTGGTAATGCTTATGCTGTTACTGCTGGCGATGCAAGAGCCGCCGCCGCCACCCCGGTTGCAACCTCGATACACTTGAACTACGTTGCATGGGACAGGCACAGGGATAAGCCCAATTACGTTTTTGCGGACGGACATGCTGAAGCGAAAACGCTTGATGAAACATTAAATCCCACAAACTTCCTGTGGGGCAAAAAGGTCTATTCGGATCCTAGGATTGGCGATATTACTACAGATGGTACAAATCCCATACAGTAATATCAGTGCATGGAGTGTCCACTCCTCTCCCCTAGAATACCTGTCAGGAAAAAGACAGGGAAAAAGGGGAGGGGCTTTTCAAGGAATACTATGAAAGGAAATTGCTATGAACGAGTTGCATGCGATAAAACTGAAAATAGAACTCGGAAGAAAGAGGATGGCTCTACAAAAGGAGAATGAAGCCCTGGAGAAGAAGAAGTGCGAAAGAGATAACAAGGGCATACTCTATACCTCCATCGACAAACAGAAGGAGGAAAAAAGCAAAGAGACGAAAAAGGGCGAGAAGGTTGAGAGGACGATGGAGAAACTCAAATTCGCATTCAAATGCGCAGCCTCCGCCGCCGCTGTTCTGACGCTTGTGATGGTGTCAATACATTTCGCAAATGTAGTCAAGGATAAGAAAAACAAGTATGCGAAATTCAAGGCAGAGATGAAACCTGTCGACAACGCCGAAACCTTGGCGGCCTGTGATTTCGCGAAGAAATTCGTCATTGAATTCAGCAGCCGGGGCGAGAATGGTGTCAGCTCCCTCTGGAGCAAGAACGTGGACAGCGAAACAAGGTCGGATCTGGAGGTCGCCCTCAGGCGCCTGAATCCGTCTGAAGTGAGTTTCAATTCCGTAGACAGGTTGCCGGGCATGATCATGAAGGTAAATGGCGACTGCAAGGGAAGCCCGGTCACATTCCTGGTGGATTCATCCGCGAAAGAACTTTCATTGCGGTATGTGCAGCTCCAGATGTAGTTAAGGCGGACGTGTCCGCAAATCAATATCGAAATCCGACTTGCCACACAAGCCGGAACCAATGAAATCGAGATTAACAAGGGAGAAATCAATGGCTGCCAATGAAATAGGTGAAAAAGTATATTACAGCGACGCGACTTCGAAGGTGACCAATGTGAGGATCACGTGCGAGCACATTACGGTGCCGGTCGGCAAGATAGGGAGTGTGGATTTGAATTTCAGATGTGAGGAATTTGCCTTCAGCATCCTCGTCTTATTTTCCTCGCTTGCTCCTTTTGCGTTTTTTAATTTCATACCCGGCAACCTTAAAATGGCAGCTGCCATCGTCTCCTTGATCCTGTTTGCCGCTTCGGCTTTCTGGGTATTCATGGTATACAGGAATTACGTTGAGCTGTTTGTCATGGTAAATGGCAGGAAAGCCGTGATCTTAAGCGTCAATATGAGGGAAAAAGATTATCTGTCCAGGATTGCCTCGGCAATCGGAGATGCGATAACAGATGAAGACCGATTCCAGAAAATGAAGGCTTCAGGGGAAATAGATCCTTCATCGCAGAAGTTGAGCCTGTCTGAAACAATGCATCTTAAATCAATGCTGGATGACTATCAGAAATTAAAGGGAATGAAGGAATTGATACTCAAGCCAAAAACTGCAGCGTGCTCCTGACCGCTTAAAGCTGACATGAGACAGGAGGCCAGCACGCATATTGAAGTATATTTTACTTTGAGCCAAAAGATCCACAATCCACGGGGCAACGACGCAGTACCGCCTGGAACAATCGCCTGCATTACCTGTGAAATTCCTGGACTAAATGATATCTGTCGGTCCGTATTCCGCATGCACGTTCAAATATTGTATTTTTAAAGCAGTCAGGGCAGATTCCGTGTGCTTGGGGCTTCTTTGTTTCATCTCCTGCAGCACCGATGATCTTATTGCACCAGGAGCATGTGCGTGGAATAGTCATTTTTCCGATGGCATCTGCCGGAACCTCAAACGTTTCATTGGCGCTATTCATGGTATCCTCATTAATTTCCAACTTGAAAACGCTGTTCATTTGGCTGCATGGCATCTGCCATCAGCTTCGATCCTGTTGTATATCTCCTTTACCGTCTCAAGGATCATCCCCACCTGGTCGAAATCGACCGGATTAACGTCGTTCAATGAAATTTCCTCACACAGGTTGATCCATCCATGATGATCCCAGGAACCGTTCTCCCTCCATATGAAGTTCTCAAGAATGCCGCTTCTCAGGATTTTCTGGAGATTCTTTCCCTTGATGTCGTCGACTGTTGATTTCATGGAAACGAATTTCAATGCTTCCGTTTTTAATGGGGCATCCAAATTCCTCTTTGTTTTCACTTTCATCCGTCTACCTCTTTTTAATGATTGACGCTGCCGCAGCAGCTGAGGGTCTGGCTTCCCATGGTCTTATGGAAACATTCAGGGCATATGCCATGGGTAGGATGGGTGTTTTCACCTTCTGAAACCTTCGACTTGATGATGCCGACAATCTTGTCGCACCAGGCGCATATCAGAGGGATTGCCCTTCCTTCTATGTCCGCCGCAGGAACATCACGCCCTTCATTTGGCTTTTCCATTATCTTCCTCCACTCCTAGTTGTTGTGTGTCATGCGATGACGGCATTCCGGGGTTCAAGATACGCGGTCTTCTTATTTTCAAGAAGGAGGCCGACCTGGTCGAAATCGACCGGATAGAATTCGCTGTTTGATATTTCCTCGCACAACCTCAGCCATTCCTGATGATCCCAGGAAGCCTTGTTCTCGATCACGAAAATTTCCAGTATTCCGCTTTTTATCAGTTTCTCCATGTTGCCTCCGCAATCTGGAGCTGCCGCAGTTTTCTTGAGACCGGACTTGCCGCCAATTCTCTTCACGATTTTCATCGTTGTCTTCTTCGCCTTCATTTCTAAAGCCTCCTCATTCTGATTTCTGGTTGAATGTTTTTCATCCTGATGTGACTATCCTATCATGGAGGCATTAAGGCATGGTCAGGGAAATGTTAGAAATGCGTGAGAAAAGGAAGTCCTCTTTCCGCAGGGAAAGTCATGGAAGGGATAGCAGGATTGTCAGTCTCCGAAACAGGTGCCCACAAGCTTCGCCGATTCAATCCAGGGGTGGTTTTGAGGAACGAGCTTCTTGCTGCCGGAGACATCCTTGAGTTTCACGGATATGAGCCTGTTTCCCTGGACTGCAATCATCTCGCCGTATCTGCCCTCTTTGATTAGCTTTGCGCAGGCAGTCCCGAGATTGGTGGCGAGGATCCTGTCGGCCGCTGAAGGAGTTCCGCCCCTCTGGAGGTGGCCGAGAATGGTTAGGCGTGACTCAAGCCCTGTCAGTTTCTCTAGCTGGGAGGCGAGGGTCAGCGTGTGGTTGACGTGGAATTGGTGGAACTGGTTCAGATTCTCGGAAATCCTCATGAGTTCAGATTTCTTTTCGGCTTTTTCCTTTTCCTTCAGCAGTTTTGAAATCTTTTTCGAATCTTCCGTGGACATCGCGCCTTCGGCCACGACAACTATGCTGAAACGCTTCCCAGCATGCGTCCTTTCGCTGATGGCTTCGGAGATATTTTCAATATTGTATGGAATTTCAGGTATCAGTATGACATCGGCGCCTCCGGCCATTCCCGCGCCCAGTGCCAGCCAGCCGGCGCGGTGCCCCATCACTTCGACGACAATTATCCTGTGGTGGCTTGTGGCGGTTGAATGCAGCCGGTCAATGGCTTCAACGGCAATTCCCAGCGCAGTATCAAAGCCTATCGATGTGTCTGTAAAGGGTATATCGTTGTCAATGGTCTTGGGCAGGGTTATTATATTGAGCCCGGCCTTGAGGAGCCTGTATGCATTTTTCTGTGTCCCGCCGCCTCCGATGCAGACCAGTGCGTCCAGGTTGTGCCTCTTGTAGGTTTCCACTATTACATCGGTCATGTCCATGACCTTGTTCCCTATCGGCATCTTGTGGGGTTTGTCCCGGCTTGTTCCGAGGATGGTTCCGCCAAGAGTAAGTATGCCTGACAGCAGGTTCTGATCAAGAGTGAAGGTCCTGTCCTGCACCAGGCCCCTGAATCCGTCCCTGAAGCCGATCAGGTCCATTCCCATTTCAGCTATTGCCTTGCCTGTGCCGCGGATTGCGGCATTTAGGCCTGGACAGTCCCCGCCGCTTGTCAGGATTCCGATATGTTTTGCCATGGGCAAGCTCCTTTTTGTGAAATTAAATAAACGTCATGCGTTTTAAGAATATTGTTCCGAATGCAAATAATCAAGGGCCAGCGGCAGGAAACATTTCCTGGGTTTTGGCGCCTAAATATAAATCTAACATTAAACTATTTGTGCATGAACACAAATTGATGGAATTGTGTTTTAGCCGGGATATTATTTTAATGAAGGGAGAAAACCGGAACTGTCAAAAAAAGGAGGAAAAATGAAAGGCGGGAACAATTCAATGCTGGGCAAAGAGATTTTTCTTCTGAGATCGGCATCGAGGAAAAGCGCCATTGAATTCATCAAGAGGCAAAATCTCGAACGGTTGAAACATGCGGGCCTGCTGAGAGGCTTTGTAAGGAAAAACAACGGGAGCTGGGATCATGAGGAATGGCTTGTCCTCTGCGAGGATATTTCGCTCAACGAGTTTGAACCTATAGATTTCAACAAGGTGGGGATTCTCCTCGAGGAGGAGAAATCGAGGTTTTTCGGTTCTCCCGCGCTTTAAAGAATCAAAATTACTATCTGTTGAAAGGCGCTTTCAGCCTGATTGACATTTTGAATGAGGAGAAATTGTTGTTTTCATCTCTCGGAGGTTCAAACATCCTAGTGATGAATTCCGCTGGATTATCCGTGAACACAGTTGTCTCGAGCAGGCTTTTCTTGAAAATGTCAAATTCCCTCGAAGTTCCAATGAAATGCCCCTCGAAATCAATCCATTCGACCTTGCCCGGATCAGCTGTGGCAACATTTGAGCTGCCTGCGGCCTGGAAGATAGTTGACAACGCCCCTTTCTCCTCTTCGGCCTTTGCCTTCGGTGCAGTCTCCCCGTTCCCGGCGCAAATGCTGACCAGCCACATGTTGTCCGGTATCTTCGACTGGAATTCATTAAGGATGTTTATCCAGCTGCATCTTTCCGAAAGCAGTTTTTTCGCCTCCATTAGTTCGCCCATATAAGCGTCCCTGCTGTTTAACGCGCCGGCGACCTGCTCCTGCAGTTCAACTTTCGATTCCACGGCCTGCCTGGCCTTCTGGACCTTCATGCAGATTATCTTCTCCTGCTTCATAAGGAAGCTGCATAAGAGCAGGAGACCTAGGACAAACGATACAGCACTGGCATAGAAATATGGCGTCTTGCTCCTGAATTTCTGTATTTTCCTCACCTTTTCAGGAATGAGGGAGATCTCGATCGGGCAGGATCTTATATGCCTTAGTCCGAGACCTATGACCTCGGAGAACATATGGGAGACTTCAGCAAGCTGCTCCTTGTTTATATGGCCAGGCAGCGACACCACCTGGAAAGGATTGAAATATTCGACCGGCATTTTAAGGTTTTCAGAGAAGAAGCCCAGGGTGAATGGAATGACGGAACTGCCACCTGAAATATAAAGCTTCACGGGCTTGCTGCCTTTCTCCCGGGATTTGTAGACATGTATCGACCTTTTCAATTCATCATAAAGACGCATCTTGACATTTCTGGTGATTTTGGAAATCGACTCCTCGATATCCGAGTCCGACCCGTCATAGGCTCCGTCAAGGGCCACGAACCCGTGATTCCTCTTCAATTCCTCCGCGTCCTCGAATGGTATCCCCAGCTCGTTGCCGAGGCGCTGGGTTATCATATGGCCTGCTATTGGTATTGTCCTTACGAAGAAACGACCTTTATCTATGAACACAAGGCTGGAGCACCTGGCGCCTATGTTGAGGAGCATCACACATTCAGCGCCACCGATTTCATTGGCGCGTGCGGTGTTGTAGCAGGCGGCCGGAGCGACATCGATGATGTCTATCTCCATTCCCAGCGCCTCGATCAATGCAACAAGCTCCTCGACGACCGTATTCTTCACGACTACGAACATCACTTCAATGTCACTATCCGCACCGCAGTGTATCAGCTGGTGGTCCCATATGACCTCGTTGATCGGGAAAGGGACGTTCTGCTTCGCCTCATACCCTACGATCTGGCGGATCTTGTCCTCGTTCTCGCCCAGCGAAGGAATCTTTACAAACCTGATGAAGGTGGACTGGCCTGATATGGACATGGAGACTTTTCTGGACTTGAAATTGTTTTCAGAGATGACATAACGCAGCTTTTCGGCAAGCGCCGGAAGCATTTCTTCCTCCCTGAGGTTGTAGCCATATTCGGCAAAGGCAAACTTCTCAAGAACCAACTTGCCCCCGGGAGGGAAGCTGAACTCGGCCAGCTTAATGCTGTCCGCACCAATGTCAATCGCAAGAATTGTATCAGTTTTAGCCATTTCTATATTGACAGATCAATAGGATTTTATATGAAAAAAGGTTCAAGTAATTATTTAGACTAACGTGGAATTGTTAGCCTTCGGTTAGGTTGGATTTATAATTGTGTAAGAATGAACTGATTCCTTAACAAACTTTCAAGTTCTGCAGGCAGCGCTGATTGCCATGGTAAACGGACGGAAAGCCGTAATATGGAGATTCAGGACAGTGGGATAGGATGATTTAAAATGCAGATGGAGCGGGAATATTCTAGATCTTCGAGGATTCTTCCCTGAATAGATCATATGTCTTCTTCTGGCTTCGGGATGGGATGTTCTTGCCGCCCATCGCCGCAGTTGCGGAATAGATGCCGTCTTTCCCAAGTATTCGCCCTTTCCTGACATCTCCCAGTTCGAAATCCAGCATCTTCTTCAGTGTCTTGCATGTGCCTGCATGCTCCACAGGGAAAAGTATTTCAATCCGCTTGTAGAGGTTCCGCGGCATCCAGTCGGCGCTGGACAGGTAATATTCCGGATTCCCGGCATTCCCGAAATAATAGATCCGCGTGTGCTCGAGGAACCTGTCGACTATGCTGATCACATTGATGTTGTCGGTCTTTATTCCGGGCTTCAGGGAGCAGATCCCGCGGACAAGGAGATCGACCTTGACGCCGGCGTAGGCGGCCTCGTACAGTCTTTCTATTATGTCGGTGTCAACAAGTGAATTCATCTTTGCGATGATGCGGCCGGGGGTGTGCTTGTCGGAAAGCCTGGTCTCGCGGTCGATCAGGGAGATGAATTTCTCCTTGAGATCATACGGGGCGGTTGAGATCTTGTTCCAGCGCTCAGGGGCGGCGGCGTAGCCTGTCATGACGTTGAAGAGGGCGGAGACGTCCGAACACAGGTCCTGATCTGCGGTAAGTATGCCGATGTCGGTATATATCCTCGCAGTCTTCTCGTTGTAGTTGCCGGTGGATAGATGCAGGTACCTGCGTATCGCGCCTTCCTCCTTGCGGATTATCAGAAGGCTCTTGCAGTGGATCTTCAATCCGGAAACCCCGTAGATGACATGGGCGCCCGACTCCTCGAGCTTCCTTGCACGCAGGATGTTGTTGTTCTCGTCGAACCGCGCCTTGAGCTCGACAATGACCGTCACCTGCTTGCCGTTCTCCGCCGCCTTCTGGAGGGCGCGGACGATCGGCGAGTCCCCGCTGACCCTGTAGAGAGTCTGCTTGATCGCAAGTACCGAAGGGTCTTCAGCCGCCTCATCAAGCAGCCTTACGATCGGATCAAATGTCTGGAAAGGGAGGAATATCGGTATCAGGCCTTCTTTTTTAATGGAGTCGAATATCGGTTTCCTGTCGTCTATTCCGCCGACCGGCAGCGGCGGCCAGGCCTCCTCGGTGATTTCAGGCCTGAGCTCCTTGGATATCAGCTCGAAGAAATTGGCTGGATGCAGCGGGCCTGGAACATAGTATTTCGCATTCTCGTCGAGTTCGAGCTTCTTCATCAGCCACTCTTCGAATACGGTGTTCCCACCCTTGATGAGTTCGAACCTGATAACATTGCGTTTCTTGCGGTGGAGCAGTTTTTCCTGTATGTGCACGAGCAGGTCTGAAATGCCGTCCTCGTCGATGCTGAGATCCATGTCCCTGGTAATCCTGAACTGCCTTACCTCGAGGATCTCGCATTTTGCGAAGAGAAGACCGATGTTCTCGATGATGAGATCCTCCAGGAGGATATATGTTCTTGCATCCTTGTATTGCGCGCTGGCGACGGGGATGAAACGGGGCAGCACGGGAGGAACTTCGACGAAGGACTGGACCGTCTTGTTCGAGTTGTCTTGTTTGAGCTTGACGGCAAGTTCTATCGCTCCGCTGTTGATTATCGGAAACGGATGGCTCGGATCGACCGCTATCGGAGTAAGGGCCGGAAATATCTGGTTCTGGAAGAATTTCCTCAGGTTGTCCTTTTCGGCATCTGAAAGTTCAGTCCACTTCAAGATCATCGTTCCAGACTTCTTCAGCTCCGGGAGAATGTCATTGTTCATGCAGGCATACTGCTTTTCCACCAGAGCGCTGACCTTCTTCCTGATCTCGTCCAGCTGCTCCTTGGCGGTCAGTCCTGCGCTGTCGGAGCTTATGGCGTCAGGCTTCAGCTGTTTGAGTCCGGCGACGCGCACCATGAAGAATTCGTCCAGGTTGTTTGCGAATATCGCAATGAACTTGAGACGTTCCAGCACGGGGTTCATCTTGTCCTCGGCCTCCTCGAGGACCCGTGAATTGAAGTCAAGCCAGCTCAAGTCGCGGCTTATCAGATGTTCATTTGTTATTTTCATTAAACTCCATGGATGGTTGGATTAATGGATTGATGGATGGTTGCGTAAAATTATAGAAAGAAAAATTCATGTTTGATTCTTTTCTGTGCTGATTCGAATTTAAACCAATCATCCAATAATCCAGCCATCCAATCATCCTCTTCTTTACTCCACCACGGCCCTCAGCCCGAACACATCCGTGAAGAGGTCTCCCTTGTTCTTCACTTCCATCCTTTCCAGAGTGAGTTCGAACGATGCGTGCGTGGCGATGGTCAGCTTCTCGTCGTCATAGGAAACCTTTACATTCCTGATCTTATGGCTGTTCGACCTGTCGAGGGCGTCGGCGATGCGGAGTATGCCGGCGAGCTTGTTCACCTCGACGCGCTTCTCCGGGGAGAGGCCCATGTATTCCACATGCGAGTCCTTTGGGAGCCCCCTGCGGTGGTATCGGGCGATCACGGCGACCTCCTCGAGCTCGTCGGGCGATATTCCGGGAAGCTGGCTGTTGCTGATGAGATAATATGAATGCTTGTGGTGCTGGCGGTTGTTGACGTACTGGCCGATGTCATGCAGGATCGCCGCGGCCTCGAGCATCATCCTTCCTCTTTTACCTATGCCGTGCAGCGGCTGCAGCGCGTCGAAGATGGAGAGGGCGGCCTCCTTTGCGCATTTACCGTGCTCTGCGTCGTATCTGAACTTCTCGCCCAGGAACTCCACCGAGGATATGATGTCCTGCATGAAGGGATCCTCCTTGCCGGCGAAGTCGCGCAATATCTCGTCGATCAGCGCGTCACGGGTCGTGATCATCGGCACGACCAGCTTCTGGGCGTCGGTTATCTGTATGAAATGCTCGAGTATGTCGCAGCACGGCTCGAGGCTCTGCGCTATCATGTCTGAAAGACGGTATGTCTCCGCAAGCTTCTCCGAAGGGACGCCCGCCACCGACGAGTGCATCGTCTCGAGGTTCTTCCTGGAAACCGTGAGGATCTTCGGTTCCTCCTTGTCACCGCTGAACGTGTTCATCAGCGCCCTCACCGGGGCTCCTACTGCGATGAAGAGGGGGGGCTTCTGGCCCTTCGGATAGTTCTTGGTGACGTCGTCCACCACGCATCCCACGAACGTGTCGATTATGTCCTTGACCTTCTTTCCGCTTGCCGGCTGCCCTATCTCCTCGTACAGCCTGAGCGTCCCGATCCTGAAGGTCTCCGAGCTCCTGACCCTGCCGTTCTGGACAAGTATCATATGCGTCGATCCAGTGCCGATCATGCAGATTACGGCGTCCTGCTTCGAAAGAGGGTACTTCTTTTCAAGGGTGTCCTTCACGGAAAGATATGTGAGCCTGACTTCCTCCGAGGCCTCGAGTATGTCGAGCCTTATGCCGCAGATGTGCTCTATGCGCTCGATGAAGAGGTCCCTGTTGGTCGCCTCCCTCACGGCGCTGGTTGCCACCGCCCTGCAGTCCTCCGCGCCGTAGTCCTTCATGATCTTGCGGTAGTCGTTCAGTATTTTCCCGACAAGCCTGACGCTGTCCGGGGATATCTTGCCTTTTGTGAACACATCCCTGCCGATGGGTATCGGATTGGAGACGTTCTCCAGGACTTCGCATTTGCCGTCCGCGGAAATCTGCACGATTTCCATCCTGACGGAATGGGAGCCCAGATCAATCACCGAGAACAGCGTTTTTCCATCTTGTTTCTTTATTTTCATGGGGCTTTGCGGCTTCCTTATGAGCCTGTTCACTGAATTGTCATGCAAGTATGGGTAAGGTACATCTCTAAGGTTGGTTTTCCAAATCATAAGGGAAGCACGTTCCCTTATTTGAATTGTTTTTTAATACAATGTAAATTCATCCCGAATATAATAATGGAACTCGGGATGAATTTATGGAAACTAAAATTTTAGATAAGATAAGCAAGCCGGAAGATCTCAGGATTCTTACATCCGAGGCCAAAGAACGCCTTGCCTGCGAGATCCGCGGGGAACTGATTGATGTCATATCAAAGAACGGCGGGCATCTCGCCCCCAATATGGGCGTGGTCGAACTTACGATAGCGCTCCACTGCGCCTTCAGGATGCCCGAGGACAAGATCGTATGGGACATCGGGCACCAGGCGTACGTCCACAAGATCCTGACCGGGAGAAGGGAGTTTTTCAGGACTCTCCGCAAGGACGACGGCTGCCTGGGTTTCCTTTCCCGCGATGAATCCGAATATGACGTCTTCGGGGCCGGGCACGCAGGTACCGCCATTTCAGCCGCGCTTGGCATGGCCGCGGCGCGCGACAGGAAGAACGGAAAGGAGAAAGTCGTGGCAGTGGTCGGTGACGGCTCCTTGAACTGCGGAGTTTCGTTCGAGGCCCTGAACCATGTTGCTGAAACCACGAAGGATTTCATAATAATCCTCAACGACAACAAAATGTCCATATCCAAAAATGTCGGAGGAATGTCCCGCTATCTTAACAGGATCATCACCGGACGCGGCTACAACAGATTGAAGAATTCCGCCAGGACCTTTGTCGAGAAGATCCCGCGTGTCGGCTCAACCATCACCAGCATCATCGGCAGGTTTGAAGAGGCCACCAAGAGCATCCTCGTACCCGGCGTGCTTTTCGAAGAGCTCGGATTCCGCTACGTTGGACCGATAGACGGACATAACATCGAGGAGATGACAAGGACCTTTGAAGGCATCAAGATATTTGAAAAACCGGTGATTATACATGTCGTGACTGAGAAGGGGCGGGGTTACAAGCATGCCGAGGATGCTCCTGAGAAGTTCCACGGCCTCTCGAGCTTCGATCCGGAAACGGGGGAGGGCCTCGACGGAACTTCAACTCCTTCATTCTCTGCCGTTTTTGGCAGCTCAGTCTGCGAACTGGCGGAAAAGCAGAAGGACGTAGTTGCGATCACCGCCGGGATGTGCTCGGGTACCGGGCTTCTTGAGTTCTCCAAAAAGTATCCTGGCAGGTTTTTCGATGTCGGCATTGCCGAGGAGCATGCGGTAGTCTTTGCCGCAGGAATGGCGACCCAGGGATTTGTCCCTGTCATTGCCATCTATTCCACTTTCCTGCAGAGGGCGCTCGACTATGTGTTCCACGACGTCTGCCTGCAGAGGCTTCCTGTCATAATCTGCGAAGACCGCAGCGGCATCGTCGAGGACGGTGCCACGCACCACGGCATACATGATCTTTCCTTCCTGAGAAACATGCCGAACGTTTCGATACTCTGTCCCGCCGACGGCTGCGAACTTCGCAACATGCTTTTCGCGGCTTATGAAAGGAAAGCTCCCGTCATAATAAGATATCCAAGAGGCTCTGCAGTAAAAAAGCCTGGAACCGAAGCGGCAGAATTGATCCCCTGGGGCAAATCCCTGGTCGTCAGGGAGGGGAAGGATATTTCGATATGGGCTTCCGGAAGAGAAGTTTCCACGGCCCTTGAAGTTGCAGGGATACTTGCCAGATCAGGAAAGGACGCGATGGTTGTGAACGCCAGGTACATGAAACCGTTCGATACGGAGCTTCTCCTGGAGCATGCCGCAAAAATGCCTGTCGCTACGATTGAAGACTGCCAGATCCAGGGCGGACTCGGAAGCATTGCCGACGAGACCCTGATAAAGGCCGGCCACAAAGGCGTATGTCATTTCGGCTGGGGCAACGACATAGTCCCGCACGGCACCATCGCAGGCATAAGGAATAAAGCCGGATTCACCGCCGAAGCCATCGCCGCAGAGATATTAAAGAACTAGGACAGGCATTCCTGCCTGTTAATCTTAAAAATCCAGAAGAGACATTGACAGGATAACAGGATTTTCAGGATTACTCATAAGGCTTTTGACATATGAAATCAAAACGAATTTATTTTTTATATGCTGCGCTGATTCTTGTTGTCCTGCTAATTCCATTCCGGTCAACTGTAAAAAAAATAGTATATTCTCCTGTGCGTATGTTCAAGGAAGGCAAGTCCGTTTCAGAAAGGCTCAAGGAATTTGGCGAACAGTCAAGAAAAAGGCTAGCTCCGGATTTTCATAAAGCCGGCATTTCATATCCGCCCAATAAAATAACACTCCTCGGAATCAAGAGTAAAAAGTCCCTTGAAGTTTATGCACGAAACAAGGATGGAAAGAATGTTTGCATTAAAACATATCCCGTACTAGGCATGAGCGGTGACATGGGACCCAAGACTGAGGAGGGAGATTTGCAGATCCCCGAAGGGATATACGCGGTTGAGTCGTTGAATCCCAAAAGTAAATTCCATGTGTCTTTGCGGCTGAATTATCCGAATGAGTTTGATTTGAAACATGCAAAGGAAGATGGAAGGAAATACCCTGGAAGCGATATCTATATCCATGGAAGCACATGTTCTGTTGGATGTCTGGCGATGGGGGATCCTGCTTCTGAAGATCTTTTCGTTTTAGCTTCAGATACAGGGTTGAGCAATATCAAAGTCATTATAACCCCTGTAGATTTCAGACATGGAGAAAAGCAGGCGACTGCTGGATTTCCAAAATGGACTCAGGAATTATATCAGAACATCAGAAAAGAGCTGGATGAATTGAATTGATTCCGGAGTATCGGCCATGGTCGCTCGCCTTAGGCGCGTAAACCTGTGGAAGCCATCAGAGTTATAAATTCGTTTGTAGTAGCGCATGTTTGCGCGTTCTTAACGTAAACTTAAAAGGCCAAAGAACGCGCAAACATGCGCTACTACAAACGAAATACTTGCGTAATTGATGCTCATTGATAAGTCCGACAGGCTCCTAGTCGGATCAACTACGAATCATCCAATAATCCAAGCATCCATTATTCCATTCCTTAGTACGCCTGCTTGTCGGCGCTCCATTTGAGGATTTCGCCTTCATCCTTCGACCATTTTTCGCCTCTGACGGATGAAGCGAAGAGCTTGAAGTATTCCTGGAACACGTTCTGGAAGATGTGCAGGAGGTTGACCCTTTCGGCGAAGATGCTGCCGAGATCATCGAGTTTCTCGCCTTCCGGGAGCTTGAGGCCGCTGAAGGTAAGAAGATCCGCGTCGATCGTGCCGGACCAGACTTCCTTGTCGCGGGCGAGCGTGAACTTGGCCTTCTTGATTTTCTTGCCGACGTCGAGGGCGGCCTTGGCTTCCGCGCTGCGCAGGGGATTTCCCTTGCGGACGACAGTTTCGCCCGAGCCTTCGGCCTCGTCGCTTAGCGCGAACGTGATGGGGCCTTCGATCATGATCTCGAAATCACCGAAATTCTTGGTGTTGATCTTGCCGCCCTTTTCCTCGCTGTAGAACCAGAGCCACGTCACAAAGTCCCTGCCGGGATTGGATTCAGCCTTGGCGTTCTTCGAGAATCTTACGGGCTTGAGGCCGTCGATGTCCTCTTTGAACATCCTGAACATCATGTCGTTGATTCCGACCTGCAGAGGTTCCATCTTGAAGGTGTCATTGAAGAAAGTGATGAACGTGTCCATCTTTTTCGGCGACGATGTGCCGAGATACAGCATGTTCGAGGCCTTGTCGATGACGAAAGGAATTCCTGAAAGGAGAGGGGGCATCTGCATGAGGCGCTTTTCCTCGACGTCCTTCTTGATCTGCCTGCGGACCTTGTTGGGCACGAAGATCAGCTTGTTCATCTGCATGTATTCGAGCTCCTCCTTGCGGCATTCGGCATTGAGCAGGGCTGCGGGCACCTTGCGCTGTGCGCTTCTCAGGTTGAGGTAGAAGTGTCCGCCGCAGGTGGCGGTCGCCTCGTTGATGTTCCTCTCGAGAAGATGTCTTCCGCTCACCCATCCGACTGAAAGCTCGTCCTTGATGTCGTCGAGTTTTCCGGCGGCCTTGGACTCGAAAAGTTCGAGGGCGTCTTCGGGAAGCTTCTCCGGAAGACGGAAGATTGTAAGGGCAAATGATCCTCTTTCAAATGACATGTGCGTGACTCCTTATTAAGTAACGCAGACATTCCTGTCTGCAGTTCCAGCCCGGGCGGGAATGCCCGAGATACTTTTGTTTAAAATCGGTTTAATCTATATAGCATTGCGGAAAATTCTATTTCAGTTTGCAGAAAAACTGGAATTGTTGGGTTTACAGTCCTTATTTCTTAAGGTAGGGACGCCTCTCCGAGGTGTCCGTTCTTGAGGCGGCGCGTTACCCCGATGTCCTTTGGAACCGGGGTAAACTCCAGAACGCGCCCTACCTCTCAAATTTTACAATTTGCTCAGGGATTTTGCTTCAACAAGGAGGATATCTGGGCATGTAGCTGATCCGCCAGCGACCTTGAACCAGGTATCGTCCAGCTATGGCGTTCGCTGATCTCTATTTCCTTGAACCTGTCATGTCCATTAATGGTCAACTTGATCCTCCTGCCGGCGACCCAGTATCCGCGCCAGCCGACGTTGCAGCTCCCCACATTGGAAATTTCGGCCCCGGAAATCGAGAAATCAACGCTGTCGCCCCTGAACTCTACGCTGTCGGCGGAAATTGTAACGTATCCGATGTCATCGGCATCCTCCAGGACCGCGCGAAGTCCGCTGCAGAGTTTTGGGGTCGTTGATATCTGGCAGACATGTGCGCCTTCCGGGGGCGGAGACACGATCCTGCCGGCAATGAACTTGATATAGTAGTTTACATTCAAGAGCAGCGGGAAAAAGTAGAACAGGATGAAGCCTGCCATCAGGCACATTGCGCTGAACATCACAGAGAGGATGAAGATTATGGGCGTTGTCGTCCTGGTCAGCAGGAACAGCAGGCATATCGGAGGTATGACGAATCCCAGCGCTATCAGCGCGCCCAGCACCAGCGAGGGGACTGTCGACAGGAGGTTTCCTATTACCGCCTCGTTCATTCCGAACTTCACCGGCTGCCTGATCTCGAGTTTCATGGGATCAAATCCTTCTATTATCTTTGTAAACTAGCATTTGAAAGTAGCAAGGACAAATGAAACAGCTCTTGCGAGCTTAACTACGAACGAAATTCAAGTACATGACTTTGTGCTTTGTTTGTAGTTAATGCCGTAAGGCATGTTCTTCAGGTAAAACAGGCTTTTAGCCTGTTTATAGAAATTGCAGACAGGAATGTCTGCATTACTAAAGAAAGCCGGAGATCTTCGCTGAGACAGCGAACTCTACATCTAGAAAAACATGCAATAAAAGTATGTTGGACTTTAGTCCGATAATGGTTTGGTATTCTCTTTCAATTTCATTCTCCGATATGCGAAAAGAGTCACTGAAATCAGAATGAGGATTGTGCCGATGAATACTGCAAATGATGTGATACAGACTGGTCTGATATTCATTATTAACATAGCTGTTTGAGCTGAGCTGATTACTGGAGGCAAGGGCATGCATAAAATAGTATAAGCAAAGGCAGAGGAAAACTGAAATGCCCATAGACCAAACAAGGAGAGTACAAGATATTTCTCGATTGTCAAAAGAAATTCTATTTTGTTCATGTCTGCTGGAGAAACGTCTTGCCTTCTTAGGCGGAATACTACAATGAAGAACAGGCACAGGATGGTAATGCAGGCAAAAAGTTCCCAGGCATAAAAAAGGTATTGAATTGGATTGTGATTTATCATGACAGTGTTAAAAGTCATGTTATGGCCGGTGCCAGCGATCGTTCCTGTATCCATCTTCCCACCCCCTGGAAACTGATAAATTACTTATGTTGGAGTTCAAGCCATGGTCGCCCCGTAGGCGCTGCCAAAGGCTTGCACGCCTATGGCATGCAGGTGAACTTCAGCCTGCTCTTAAATTAGCATTTGAAGAGATTGGTAGCAAATGAGGTTAATTACCCAGGCAGAAGCCGGATGGTTGTGGCTAGAGATGCCTCTGTCTGGTCGGAACAAGCCTCTTTTTCCAATATCCTGGTTTTCGTCTCAGGTGCATGACAGCAATCACTTCTATGAATTCCTTTCCATCACGGAAGACAATGCCATAGGGGAATTTACTGACACGGCATTTTCTTAAGTTGTCATCGGATAGCTGGTAGACGAGTGGATTTATTTGAATGCTTAAAATAGAGTCTTGGATGGAGAGGAGAAATCTTTTGCCAAGATCCTTCTGCTGGGTTTCGTAATACTGAGCCGCCTCAAATAGCTCTATTTGAGATTGCGGATGAAATCTGACGGATCTCATCCGATTCTCCTGAACGCCTCTTCAAAAACTTTTTCTGCGGGAATCAGTTCAACAAGCCCCTTGTCAATTTCATGGCATCTTTTCCTTATTTCCTTTTTCCATTTAGGAGATATCTTGAAATTGTCTCCGGAATCAAGGCTTTCAAGAAGTTTTTCCGCGATAAAAGCCCTTGCTTGGACAGGAAGTCCAAGCGCCTGATCCATTACTTGTTCCATACTTTTACTCATGCAAGTAAGATATCAATTGCAGGCGATTTTTCAAATCAAATAAAAAAAGCCTGCCGTTTCGGGCAGGCTTTTTTGAATCGACAGAACTAGGCGTATCAGATCTCCTCGCCGACTTCCCAGCGGAGGAAACGCTTGATGACAACGCCCGGATTGGCTTTCTCTACAGAGACCTTGTCGTCCCTGATCCAGGGCTGTTTTGTCAGGCAGACTTCCGTATACCATTTGCTGATCTTGCCCACGAGGATTTTTTCGAGCATTGCAGCCGGCTTGTCGCCGAGCTGTGCCGCCGCGATTTCCTTTTCCTTGGTGATGACATCCGCAGGAATGCTTTCCGGGTTCAGATACTGGGGCCTGAACGCGGCTATGTGCATGCATATGTCGTTCAGAGCGGCGGTGTTGGACGTGTCGCCTTCGACATCGATCATTACGCCGATCTTTCCGCCCATGTGCAGATACATCGCGCATGCGCCATTGCTCTCCCATTTCACGGCCCTGCGGATCTGCATGTTCTCGCCTGTGACGGCGATATTCTGCGTGAGGGCTTCCTTTTCCTTCTCAAGTACCTGGGCAAGGATGTCGCCGTTTCCGGAAACATTCATCGTGTTATGGGCGATGCCCTTCACGAATTCACGGAACTTCTCATTCTTGGCAACGAAGTCGGTTTCGCAGAGGATCTCGACGAGCGTTCCCTTGCTTCCGCTTATGCAGGAGGATATGAGTCCTTCCTTGACGGCCTTGCTGGCTCTCTTTTCAGCCTTGGCGGCTCCAGATTTCCTAAGTATGTCAATTGCCTTTTCCATGTCCCCGTTCGAATCCACAAGGGCTTTGCGGCAATCCATCATTCCGACTCCGGTCTTTTCGCGGAGCTCCTTCACCTGTAATGCGCTTATTTCAGCCATAAATATTCAAATCTCCAATATAGTATAGTTATTCAGCTTTCTTCTCAGCAGCTTTTTCTTTCTTTGCTTCCGGCTTCTTTGCGGCCTTCGGCTTTTCGACTTTTGCCGGTTTTTCGGCGGCAGGTGCAGGAGCGGCTGCAGCAGGTGCCGCAGCGTCCTTCACTTCACCTTCTTTAGCTGGAGCGGCGGCTGCGGCAGGGGCTGCTGCCTTCTTCTCGGCGGCCTTGGGTGCGGCGGCTTTCCTGGGTCCACCGGCGTGCGGGGCGCCACCGTCTCTTCTCTGACCACCACCATCTCTCCTCTGTCCACCTTGTCCGCCTCTTCTAGGAGGGCGTTTCTGCTGGGGTGCGTCCTTCTGCTCGGCCTGTCTTGCGGCATTTTCAGCTGCTTCTGCGGCCTGGCGTTCGCCTGCGGACCTCTGGTAGATCTCGTTCGCGTAGCTTATGCTTTCAGCGAGGACGTCGACGATCACCTTGATGGATCTGACGGCATCATCATTGGCGACGATGGGATATTCGACCTGGTCGATGTCTGCGTTCGTGTCGACGATGGCGACTACAGGTATTTTAAGCTTCATGGCTTCCCTGACGGCGATCTCTTCCTTGCAGATGTCGACCACGACGAGCGCTGCGGGAAGTTTCTTCATCTTTACGATACCGTCGAGATTCTTGTGCTGTTTCAGGGTGTCCCTGTTGAGGGATGAAAGTTCCTTCTTCTTGAGGCCTGAAGTGTCGGGATTCGCAATAAGCACGTCGGATTCGAGCATCTTGGTTACGCTTTTCTGGATAGTGGCGTTGTTTGTCAGGGTTCCGCCGAGCCAGCGCTCAGTTACATGGAACATTCCTGTCTTGATGGCTGCTTCCTTGACGACTTCCTGCGACTGGCGCTTTGTTCCGACGAAAAGGATGTTCCCGCCGTTCATCACTGTCTTCTGCAGGAAATTGCTGGCTTCAGCGATCTGGCGCATTGTCTTGGTGAGGTCGATTATATAGATTCCGTTCTTCTCCCCGAAGACATAGTCCTTCATCTTGGGGTTCCAGCGTTTTGTCTGATGTCCGAAGTGGACACCGGCTTCCATCAGATCCTTGATAGTCAGCTTAGCCATTACAGCCTCCATTTTGCGTTACTGCATCTTTGCCGGTCCCACTCGGGGACTGGAAGAATGCCATTGGTTAACTTATTCCCGGAAAGGCATTTGCCCTTCTACGGGGACGAAAAGGCCTGTATTATATCATTAAGGTCGAGAATAGCAAGGCGATAAGTTCATATTTTATTGAACAGTCGCTTGAAGAAGCGGAATGTAAAATTATTGTATGTGGCTGCGAAATTCATGGACAAGTTGATTGCGGGATGGTTTATGTACAGAACAATCATCCAGTAATCCAATCATCCAGTCTCGCAATTTCTTTATGCGCCCGTAGCTCAATTGGATAGAGCGTCTGGCTACGGACCAGAAGGTTAGGGGTTCAAATCCCTTCGGGCGTACCAATCTACCTGCTTCCATTCCACTGCTACCATATTTCATAGATTTGCAGCTTTTCCTGATCTTACTTTTCCCTTATACAGTACAGGCTCTTATATCCACGGATGAAAAGATCCTTGCCCACAACTGCAGGCGATGAGATGATCCCTTCACCAAGCTTGTTGCTGGAAAGCAGCTCGAACTTCGGACCAAGTTTCAATACCAGCGTCAGGCCATCCTTGCCCGGGATATACAAGCGTCCACCGGCTGCAACCGGCGAAGCAAAAACCGTCTTTACATCGGCTAGTTTTTCCGCGTACTGCACCTTGCCTGTAGCCGCATCCGCACAGGTCAGGAAACCGTCATTGGTCTTTATATAGTAGATTAGTCCGCCGCTGAGAACCGGTGACGGGACATATGGCGTGTTTGCCTTGCTGCTCCAGGCGACGGCTTCGGGTTTGTTGGAGAGATCTCCTGCCGCCTCCGCCAGTTTGATCGCCAGAAGTGCATTGCCGCGGAATCCGCTCATGCAGAACACCAGATTGCCGTCGGTGACCGGGCAGGGTATCACATTCTGGGTCATCCCTCCTATTTCCCATAGCACGGTACCGTCCGCCGGATTATAGCTGCGGATGAGCTTGTTCGAGGAGACGACGACCTGCTTTTTCTCCCCCTGCTGGATCACAAGAGGAGTGGCCCAGGAAGTGACCTCGTCGCGTTTGACACGCCACTTCTCATCGCCAGACTTCTTGTCCAGCGCGACAATGAACGAAGGCCCCTCGAAGTCCTGGTTGATTATCAGCAGATCACCGCAGAGCGCTGGCGAAGTGCCCTCTCCGAAGTTCGCCCTGGTCTTGAATGTTCCGAGGTTCTTGCTCCATTTTACTTCTCCGTCCAGCGTCATCGCATAGAGTCCGTACGAACCAAAATATGCATAGAGCATCTCGCCGTCGGTTATCGGCGATCCCGAAGCCCAGCTGCCGTCGGCATGGGTTCCTGACAGGGGAGCATGTTCTGAAACAGTCTTCTGCCACAGCACGCTGCCGTCGCTGCGTTTCAGCGCCATGACCACGAACTGCATGACTTTCTTCGGAATGTGCGCGCCTTTCTTAGCGAATTCCGGTATTCCTGCCTCAGCCGCCTTCACTTTTTCCGGATCAAGATCCTTTTCTGTAGGAACTGCGGTAAGCACGAATACGCGGTCCTTCAATATGATCGGCGTCGAACGTCCGCTTCCGGGGATGGCTGTCTTCCAGGCGATGTTGCTTTCCTCAGACCAGGACACTGGCGGGTTTGCGTCCGGAGTGGCCTCGCCTGTCACCGTCGGTCCGCGCCATTGCGGCCAGTCGGTAGCAGGCACATCGGCGGCGGTTGTTTTCATTACGGAGAAACAGGCGATTGCGAATATCGCAAGACATGATTTGAAATTCATAGATATCCTCCTTTAACACAGATAAAAAAACAATTACGAAACATACGAATGACACGAAAAAAGTCATTGGCAAGGTTGTGCTACGCAAAAACTTGCCACTATTCTTTCAATAATCGTGCAGATAGAACACGAGAATGACAGATAGTATTACGAAGCACACGAAGAATTATAATTGTTTTCGAAAATGCCTGGTCTTAACTTCGCGACCTATGTCAAGAATTGTCAATAAACACACTAATTCTTTTATCGGAGAATTATTATCCCATGAGAAAGTGATATATTACCGTTTGAAATTAAAATCTGGAAATATCAGGAGGATTCATACAATGAAATGCAGATTATGGAATATAAGTTCCGAGGTCGCAGGGTGCGCAATAATCCTGGCGGCGATGATCCTGCCGGTCTGCGCCGTCATGGGCGACGATGCGGTGAAGGGTGGCTGGACAGCTTTCCGCGGGGCGGGAAACCTGGCAGTGTCGCCTGACACGAATACTGCCGTAACCTGGGACGTGAATGGCGGCAAGGGCATCCTCTGGAAGGCGGATCTGCCGCTGCCCGGTTCAGGTTCGGCGATTGTAAGCGGGAACAATGTTATGGTTTGCAGCGCCGCAGGAAACCAGGGCGCCATCTTCTGCTACGATGCGAAGTCAGGCAATCTCCTGTGGAAGGGAACAGTCCCGTTGAAAGGCAAGCCCGAAGTTTTCGAGGAGGAAACAACGACTTTCGCCCCGGCTACACCGGTGACCGACGGCAAACGGGTTTTTGCGATATTCGCAACCGGTACCGTTGCGGCGTTCAACATGGACGGTTCTACTGCTTGGATCGCCGATCTTGGTTTGCCGGAAATCAACTATGGATACGTATCTTCGCCTGTCCTCTACAACAATCTTCTGCTTGTACAGCATGACCAGAGCGACGAGAAGGCGGCCCTTGTCGCGTTCGACGCCCAGACAGGAAAGGAGGCCTGGCGCACCAAGCGTTCAATGGGGGCTTCCTGGTGTTCCCCCGGCATCGTGGAAACTGCCAAGGGGCCGCAGATCATTTTAGTCTCCTGCGGCGGCGTCGCCGCCTACGATCCGAAGGACGGGCATGAGATCTGGGCCGTCAAGAACGAGTGCAACGACATCGTGCCTTCCCCGGCATTCATCAAGGGGCTTGTCATTGCCACGAATGGCAAATGTACGCTCGCGATCCGTCCAGACGGAGCAGGCGACGTTACAAAGACGCATGTTGCGTGGAGGAACGACGAGGCGGGTTCGGATGTGGCGTCTCCGGTCGCCAGCGGCGACTGCGTGTTCGTAGCGGCGACTGCCGTCCTGTGCCTGAACGCCACGGACGGCAAGAAGGTCGGAGAGCGCGAGGTTGAAGGGCAGATCTATGCCTCGCCGGTAGTTGCCGGTGGAAAGCTGTACCTGATCAACCGCGATGGCGCGGCGGTCATACTTAAGGCCGACAAGACACTGGAGGTGCTGGGCAAGGCATCATTCGGCGAACCTGTCGACGCCACTCCGGCAGTATCCGGCGGTTGCCTGTACGTTCGCACGCTCAAGAAGCTGATATGCATTGCTCCGGCTGGAGATGTTGCAGCGCCTAAGCCGTAGTTTGGGCTTTTACTAATAGTCTCGAAATAGTATTTATAATAAAGGTAGGGCGCTCTCGCCGAGAGCGCCGCGGACGGCTCGGCGAGCCGTCCCTACCAAGATTTCAATACAATATCAAATAGGTTGAAGCAGTGTCGGAAGAGCGCAAAACAAATTTAAAAGCTTTTATCCTGCCGGCTGCAGCAGCAGTTGTATTCATCTGCATCATGGGCTACTGGCAGTTAGGGATCACTTATCCGACGCTGCCACCCAGGCTTTCCGGCGAGGATGGAGCGCCGAAAAAGACTGCGGATAAGGCAGTATCCCAGCCCCAGCCGGTTGCGGCACCTGACAGAGGCAAGGAAAAAGGTAAGGAAGGTGTTTCCGAAGCTAAACCGGAAAATCCTGTGCCAATTGCGCCTGAGAATGGATTTGCTGTAATCCGTACCATGCCAGAGGGCGCGAAGATAGAGCAAGGGAAGGGAAAGCCGGGGCAGACGAAGGAGTCATGGCCTTGTTTCCGTGGCGCCAGAAGGGATGCGACAAGCAGCAGCACAGTGGAGCTTTCCCGTTCATGGCCTGAAAACGGACCGCCTGTTGTCTGGGAACTGGAACTCGGACAGGGATATGCCGGAGCGGCGGTCCGCGACGGACGTGTCTACATATTCGACTATGATGAGAAGGAGAAGCGCGACGCCATCAGGTGTATCTCCTCCGCGAATGCCGCAGAGATATGGAGATATTCATATCCGATGGAGATCAAGCGCAACCACGGGATCAGCCGATCTGTAGTTGCCCTCGACGGGCCTCTGCTGATCGCGATCGCCCCGAAATGCCAGGTGACCTGCCTCAACGCCGAGACAGGCGCTTTCCTATGGCGCATCGATCTGGTTGAACAACTCGGTACAACCGTGCCAAACTGGTATGCTGGACAGTGTCCGCTGATTGAGAACGGGAAACTGATCCTGGCGCCCGGGGCACCGGACGTCCTGCTGATGGCTGTTGACTGCGCTACAGGAAATGTACTGTGGAAGACTCCGAATCCGCATGGCTCCAAGATGAGCCATTCAAGCGTTGTGCCGATGGCATACAAAGGCAGGCAGACATACGTCTATTCAGGATCGAAGGGAGTTGTCGGCGTGTCGGCCGATGATGGCAGCATCATCTGGGAGACCCAGGATTTCAAATGGCATACAATAGCGCCGTCGCCGATTTATGTCTCCGAGGACCGTGTGCTTTTCACTGCGGGCTACGGCAGCGACGCCAAGCTTGCGAAGCTTGTGGAATCGGAAGGCAGGACGAAGGTGGAGATAATAAAAACCATGAAGCCGAAGGAATTCGGTGTTGAACAGCATTCACCCATCCTGTATGATGGCAGCATCTACGCGGTGCTTCCAAAGCCGCGCCAGGAGCTTGTCTGCATGGACACAGACCTGAAAGAGATATGGGCGAGCGGGCCCCAGAACAAGTTCGGCATAGGTCCGTGGATGATCGCCGGCGGAATGATCTTCGTGATGGACGACGAGGGGACCCTCACCATCGCAGAGGCGACGGCGAAGGGCTATGTACAGCTTGCCAGGGCGAAAGTCCTTCCCGGACCTGATTCATGGGGTCCGATGGCGCTGGTTGACGGCAATCTGATCGTGAGGGACCTTAATATGATGAAGTGTCTTGATGTCGCAAAGGAAGCCGCAAAATGAAACAAGAGAAAGATGCATCCGGCAAAAACGGGGAACAGGAAAACCTGCAGGAGCCGTGCGCGCCTGTTGAGGTTCCTGAACCAGGATTCAGCGCGAAAAGTTTGGCTGTTGCGCTCGTTCTGCTCTGTATTGCCGGAGCTGGGATATACTTCCTGCTCAAATGGAATTCGGACAGCACGTCGATGTCCACCACCTACAATCTCAAGGAATTCGAGAAGACACGTCCTGAAATCATCCTGTTCGACGAGCTCAAGCCGATTCCTGCGGGATTCAAGCGGGCGTCCTGCACCGCCATTGGTCCTGACGGCCTGATATATGCGGGCGGCGATACACAGGTGAGCGTATTTGATATGGAGGGCAGAAAGCTGTGGCAGATTGATCTGCAGATACGGCCGACCTGCATCGCCGTAGCGGATAACAAGGATATCTTTGTCGGTTCCTCGTCCCAGGTTTCTGTTTTCAATAAGGAAGGGGCGGATACAAGAACTTGGAAATTCGAGAAAGGCAGCATAATCACAGGGATCTCGCTGGCCGGAAAAAAAGTTTTCATCGCGGATGCAGGAAAGAAGATGGTGCACGTGAAAGATCTTGACAGCCCGGAAAAGGAGGAGCATAAGATCGGAGTCGCCAGCAAGGAGACCGGAGATGATGGGATTGTCGTATATTCCCCTTTCCTTGATGTTACGGCGTCCGACAACGACCTGGTGTTTGTGACCGATCCCGGCAGGCACAGGGTCAAGCTCTATTCATATTCCGGGGGGCTGGTCTCCACGTGGAAAAGCAATCCGACACCTGCAATCGAGGGGTTTTCCGGATGCTGCAATCCAACTTATATTGCTTTGCGTCCGGATGGCAGCATAGTTACCAGCGAAAAGGCGATACCTAGGATCAAGCTGTATTCCTCCACCGGGGAATTTATCGGAGTCGTCGCTCCTCCGGAATCATTTTCGGACAGTCAGTCCCCCTGTGATGTAGCCGTGGACAGGAATGGCGGCGTATATGTGATGGATTCCGCCAAAGGCAACATCAGGATATTTGTTGAGAAACAAAAGGTGAAATGACATATGGATAACAGGATTTCACGGCGCGAATTCGCGAGGATGATCGCAAGAGGGGGGCTTCTCGCCCTCCTCGGCTACGGCATCATCAGGGCTTTTGGCAAACCTGATGAGGGGAAGACAAATGCGCAGTGCCCGTATCCCGGAAAGGATTGTTCAAATTGTTTTGCTTCAAACGGATGCAGGAGCAAAACGCAGGATTTCGGAAAGGATTCGTAAATAGAAATGGCTGACACGGAAAAAGTAAATGGCAAGGACGGAGTTGCCGGGCCCATGACAAGGCGTGAGGCGGTTCGCAAGGCAGTCGCCGCATTTTTGTTCCTGGCGGTAGGCGGCGGAGCCCTGGCGCTTCTTGGCAGGTCAGGGAAAAAGGGTACGGTATGGCAGATCGATCCCGCCAAGTGCGTGCAGTGTGGACGCTGCGCCACCCAGTGCGTGGTCTCGCCTTCCGCCGTGAAATGCTTCCATGCGTTCAACGTGTGCGGCTACTGCGACCTCTGTTTCGCCTATTTCAAGCCGGGGACCCTGGAGTTTGACACGACCGCAGAGAAGCAGTTATGCCCCACCAACGCACTGATAAGGAAATTCATTGAGCAACCTTATTTCGAATATACCGTCGACAAGGACAAGTGCGTCGGCTGCTCAAGGTGCGTGAAGGGATGCCAGACCTTCGGCAACGGAAGCCTGTATCTCCAGGTGGACCAGGCGTACTGCGTCAACTGCAACGAATGCTCAATCGCCAAGGCCTGCCCCGCAAACGCCTTTGTAAGGGTGCCATCCGACAAACCCTACCTGTTCAAGGGCCTGCAGCCTAAAGAAGAGCCAAAGGAGACCTGAATGGCTACTGTCATAAAAAAACTTTTTTTTGCTGCTATGGCAATGTTTATCATATTGTCCGACGCGACGGCTGCGGACCGTTTCCCGCGCCCTGACTTCAATGAGACAAAACACACATATCCCGTTGTCCAGCACGTCCAGGCGCGTCCTGTTGTTTTTGAATACGTAGATACTGCGGTATTGCTGGCATGCCTGATCCTGGCTGTGCTGGCATTGAAGTCGAGGTCCCGCAGGTGGCTCTCGCTTCTGGCGGTGTTTTCAGTGATCTATTTCGGTTTCTACAGGAAAGGATGTGTCTGTCCGGTCGGCAGCCTGCAGAACATGGCGCAGGGAATCTGCCAGAGTGATTTCTTCGTGCCTGCGGTTGTCGTGCTGTTTTTCACGATCCCTCTGATCTTTGCATTGTTCTTCGGCAGGGTCTTCTGCGCTGCGGTCTGTCCGCTGGGATCATTGCAGGAGACGGTGCTTGTCAGGCCTGTCAGGATACCGGCATGGCTGGAAAAGCCGTTGAGGTTCATCCCTCTTGCATATCTTTTGCTTGCGGTACTGCTTGCGGCGACAGGAAGCGCGTATATCATCTGCCAGTTCGACCCTTTCATATCGCTGTTCCGTCTGAACGGTGTCTTCAACATCCTGGTCCTCTCCGGCTGCTTTATCGGGCTCTCATTGTTCATCGGCAGGCCATATTGCCGTTTCATATGTCCGTACAGCGTCCTGCTGAACCTGTGTTCGAAATTCTCCGGATGGCATACGTCGATCACTCCAGACAAGTGCGTCAAGTGCGGTCTCTGCAAAAACGCCTGTCCCTACGGCGCCATCACTGTTCCTGAAAAAGCAGATTCTGAAAGCGATGCCAGCAGTAGAAAACGCCGTTTGAAGATATTCCTCATGATATTGCCCGTGCTTATCCTGCTTGGCATCTGGGGCGGATATTTGTCGGCCGCGCCGTTGAGCGGCCTGAACAAGACAGTCCAGACTGCTGATGCCCTGCGCTCATTACAGAAGGACAAGGGGCCATGGGAAAGCGATCTTGTTGCGGCGTTCAGGCAGCTGGGCGCAATGGACTCGGACCTTTATGCGCGTGCAGACAGTATCAGGAGGCAGTTCGCCATTGGAGCTTCGGCCGCCGGTGGATTCCTGGGACTTATTCTTGGATTGCAGCTGGTTGGCATGAACATCAGAAGGAAGCAGGACGAATATCTTCCTGACCGCGGGCTCTGTTTCTCATGCGGCAGATGCCACTCATATTGTCCAAGGGAACAGCTCAGGCTGAAGAAACTCAAGGAGGAGAAGAATGCAGGATAAAGCAAAATCTGAACCAGGAGGACAAGTGGCTTTCCGCCGCCTTGTGGCATATAGGGTCGCCATGGCAGCGGGACTTTTCTCGATAGCCGTCATCCTTCTTCTTCTGATGAGCTTCCATGAATTGAGGCAGAACGATCCGATGTCTTCGGGCAATGCCCGGAAGCTGGACGAGCTGGTGGCGCAGCAGCGTTTGAATCCGGAAGATGAATTTATCAGGAAGGATATTCAGGTGCTTGATCAGCAGATAAGGCAGAATTATTTCAACGCGCAGGCAAAAATACGTACTGGGGCATATCTGCTGGTTGCGGGACTCTGCGTGTTTGTCATCTGCATGAGGCTTAGTCCTGTACGTTCCGTAAAAACATAAGGAATTCCAATGAAGATTCTATATTGCGACTGTGCATACTACGATATTATTGATGGGAAGAAAAAGCAATCGGTGCGTTCCGCGCTGGCCTCGTCAGGAATGGATTTTGTCGCAATACCAGATCTCTGCCAGGTCGCGGCAAAGGAAAAATCCCTTCTTAAGGGTATTGCATCTTCGGGGGAGCTTGCGGTAGTCGCATGTCATCACAGGGCTGTAAAGAGCTTGTTTGACTATGCCGGAGCTGATAAGAAAACAAAACTGCAAGTCTTCAACATGAAGACGTCAAGCGCTGCTGAAATTCTCAGGAAGCTGGGTGTCAAGGTGGCCGCAAAGCGGAATGGGGATTCCAAGATCAGATGGAAGTCAGTAAAGAAAGACTGGATACCGTGGTTCCCCGTGATCGAATACGGGCGCTGTGTCAACTGCAAGCAATGCCTGAGCTTCTGCCTTTTCGGCGTCTATGAGCTTTCGAAAAAAGGCAAGGTGCTCGTTGCAAAGCCCGAAAACTGCAAGACAAACTGTCCGGCCTGCGCCAAGGTCTGTCCAAAATCCGCGATCATATTCCCGAAATATCCCGAATCCCCGATCAATGGCGGCGAGGTGGACGGAAATGCTCCGGCGGGTAAAAACATGAAAATTGATTATGACAAGATCCTGGGTGATGACACGTACGCCGTACTGCATCAGCGCAGAAGGCTTGCAATGGCAGGACTTCTGAAGGAGCAGAACGCGCCAGCCGGCGGCAAATCAAGTAAAAGAAGGCTATTGAAAAAATCATAATGATATTTCGACTCACAAAACGGATGCTGGCGGAGACTGACAAGAGGCTCCTTTTCAAGTTTGCCTATAACTTCGGATGGAAGGGGATCAGGGCCGTGCAGGCGTTCCAGCGGAGGCTGGGCAGAGGGGAGCAGTTCCCCGCGTTCATGTTCCTGTCCATCACCAGCAACTGCAACCTCAGATGCCAGGGGTGCTGGGTCACTCCTTCCGTACCGGCATTGGAACTCGCCCCCGGCGATATTGAAAATGTGATAGAAGGATGCAAACGGCATGGCTCGTACTTCTTTGGGATAATGGGCGGCGAGCCGCTGCTCTACAAAGGGTTGTTTGACATAATGGAAAAACATCCTGAATGCTATTTTCTGATATTTACCAATGGCACATTGCTCACCGATGAAGTCGCCAGGACAATGCGCAGGCTGGGCAATGTGACCCCACTCATCAGCGTTGAAGGCACGGCAGATGTCAGCGACGTCCGGCGCGGAGGCAGTGATGTATATTCGCACGCAATGCAGGCCCTGGAGAACTGCAGCAGGAACAGGCTGGTCACCGGAGTGGCCACGAGCGTTTGCAAAAGCAATTTCCGCGACCTGGTGTCCGAGAAATTCGTAAACGAGCTTGTTGCAAGAAAAGTCCATTACCTGTGGTATTACATATATCGGCCTGTGGGGGGGACTCCGCATCCTGAACTGGCGCTCGACCGCGGGGAGATTTTGGAACTGAGGAAGTTCATTGTCAACACCAGGATGAAGGCGCCTATCGCCCTTGTCGACTCCTACTGGGACCATCTTGGCAGGGCGCTGTGTCCTGCGGCCACCGGGATCGGATATCACATCAATCCTGCTGGATATGTTGAATTCTGCCCTCCCATACAATATGCTAAGGAAAATATAAGGGACGCGAACTGGACGGAGGCGGTCAGGAAGTCGGAATTCCTGGCGGGATTCCGGAAGCTCGCGAGCAGTTCGTCCCGTGGATGCATACTGCTGGAAAATCCCGGGCTTATGGCTAAATTCATTGTTGAACAGAAAGCCAGGAACACGAGCGGGAGATGCGCAGGCGTGGAGGAGCTGGAGGCGATGGGCTGCTGCGCAAGCCATCACCAGCCGGGTGGTGAGGTTCCTGAAAAACATTGGGCGTACAAGCTGGCTAAAAAATACTGGTTCTTCGGTTTTGGAGCATATGGATGATGAAAAAGCAGGACAAGTCAAAAACAGGCGTTGCCGCCACAAATGCAGTTCCGCAGTCGGGAGCTGAGCGGGAGATATTCTTCAGGCGAGTCAATGAATACGTCGGAACAAACGTCCTTGTTCCGCCGCTTACTGTCGATGAGATCAAAAGACATGCAGGCGTACTGCGCGGACGCGGCCGCATCGACAGCCGCTATTCTGATTTCATTTCCGTGCTGCTGGGCAATACCCTGTGGCGTGAGACGGTCTCCACCGTTCCTTTCAACAGGAGGGTGTTCCTGATCCCCCACTGCCTCCGCGACAAGAAGACATGTACCGCCGAGATGGATCAGTTCGGACTTCTCTGCCGGGAATGCGGGAAATGTCCAATTGCCGCATTGAAGAAGGAGGCGGAATCCCTTGGTTATCTGGTCCTGGTAGCTGAAGGGACGACTCTTGTCACCAGCCTCATCGAACAGGGCAGGATAGATGCCGTCATAGGGATCGGCTGCCTTTCATCCCTCGAAAAGACATTTCCATATGTAGCTTCCAACGCCGTGCCAGGACTGGCGATCCCTCTCCTGCGCAACGGCTGCATAAACACACAGGTCGATGTCAGGTGGGTGATGGACACGCTCCATCTGAAATCTGAAGACAGGAACGTCAGCCATGTGGACTATCACGCCCTCCAGAAGGAAGTCGCCTCCTGGTTCTCCATGCCTCATCTGAAAGGTTTCTTGAGGCCGGGACGGAGTACGGTAGAGAAAATTGCCTTTGAATATCTCGCAAAGGCCGGTAAGCGATGGAGACCCTTTATCGTCGCCGCAACCTACAAGGCGCTTACTAAATCTTCCTCTGAAAAGATTCCCAGTGAAGTCAAGGCCTTGGCCTTGTCCATAGAATGCTTCCATAAGGCGTCGCTCCTGCACGACGATATTGAAGATGATGATGATCTCAGGGACGGCGAAAAGACTCTGCATGCCGAATACGGTGTTCCTGTCGCCCTTAATATCGGTGATTTCCTTCTTGGCGAAGGATACCGACTGATCGCCGAATGCGGTTTGTCGCCGGCGCAGAAGGAACTCCTTTTGAAAGTTGTTTCCGAGGGGCACCGGAACCTCTGCATAGGGCAGGGGAAGGAACTGTCGCTGAGGATGTCTCCGGGACTTCCACGGGTAAGGGATGTTGTCGACATATCCCGCCTGAAGACGGCGCCTGCCTTTGAAGTCGCTTTCCTGCTTGGTGCGATCACCGCAGGGGCCGATGATAAAACCTGCAGCGCCCTGGGGGATTTCAGCAGGCACCTGGGCATAGCCTACCAGATCAGCGATGACATGAAGGATGCATTCCGGAGGCCGGGCAAGCATCCGGAACTGTCGATCAACCTGGCTGTTGCCAATGAGCTGGCACGCGGATCTGTAAAAAGACTGATAGCCGATGGTTGGAAGAGCGGTTTCAACAAACGCAGTGAAGCTGGCTTAAGAAACGCACTCGCTTCTCCGAAGGTCAAGGAGAGAGTCGGCAGCATATTGGAACACCATAGAAGTTTGGCCATTTCCTCCGCCAACGGAGTTGAAAGCATCGCCTTGAAGACTTTTCTATACAGGATCATCGGGAGAATTGTCAGGGCCGATGAAAGCAAGTAATCCAACTGGCATGGATGTCTTCGGCATCGCCTCATCCGCTAAAAAGCACTTGGATGATGACGCCATAAATGGAATTTCCGGTTTTGTGATGTCGAAGATGAATGATGACGGAGGCTTCCGGGGCAGGTCGTCCTCAAGCGATCTCTATTATACTTTCTTCGCACTTGCAACACTCGCGGGCATTGGAGTTTCAAAAACAAATATGAATTTACCGGAGCTAGTTGCACCGGTAAATTCATATATCAGGAAACTTGATGACAGACAACTTGGATTTGTCGACCTGTACTGCATGGCCTGCACCCTGCCTTTGTTAACCTACCTCGGATTGCCGGATAAGGGCAAAGCCATTGCGCTGATGTTTGCCCGGAAGAACAGTATGTTTGCGGGCAGGGCGGTGAAGGCGATCGTCGGAAGGCTCGAAGATTTCAGATCCAAGGATGGCGGATATAATCAGACCGCCAGGAATTCAAGGCATGGCACTGTCTATGCATCATTCCTGGCATGCCAGGCGTATGAGAATCTGGGGCTGGCAATTCCGGACAAGAAGGGAATCCTCAACAGCCTGGAAGCTTTGAAGGCCTCCGACGGAGCTTATGCAAACCAGCCGGACATGGCGTGCGGGACAACCACCGCCACTGCGGCAGCAGGAATAATGAAACTCCATCTGGAAAACAAGTCTTCAAGGTCTGTCGGGAACTGGCTGCTCAAACAGCAGCTTACATCCGGAGGATTCAGGGCAAGCCCGCAGACCCCGGTTGCAGACATGCTGTCAACTGCAACAGCCGTGCTTGCGTTGAAACAGATGGGTCATAAGTTCGAATCCAGGCAGGGTATCATCGATTTCGTTGAAGGCCACTGGGATGATTCAGGCGGTTTCTTCGGCTCGATGCTTGATCAGAAGTGCGACTGTGAATATACTTTTTATGCACTCTTAACCCTTGGATGCTTGCTGGAATAGAATTGTGAATTTAATCTTTGGATCTGATTTCGAAATCACGGTAATCGGTTGTTGCGGAAATAAACCATGTTGGTCCTCCGAAGGGCCTTTCGGACCAGCAAATGAGTTCAGGAATGGCTGAATTTGTTCGTAGTAGCGCATGTTTGCGCATTCTTCGGTCTTTTGAGATTCCGTTAAGAACGCGCAAACATGCGCTACTACAAGCGAAAAACCTTAAATCCGACAGGTTCCGAAGGAGTATTTGTGTGTCTTGATTTTCATCAGCTAGAACACGCTGAAGCCGTGGACTCCAACCTCGGCAATCAGCAAAAACAGTAAATTTTTCAATAGCATTTTAAGAGAGGGGATCTGGTGCCTGAAAATAATGACATTGACAAATCGCTTGAAGGCAGCTTGTCCCGCCTCGAGCAGAAGCTGATCGGGGAACTCCAGTCAGGATGCTGCTGGCGCGGGAAGCTGTCCTCGAGCGCCCTCTCTACCGCCGTTGCGATGTTCGCATTGTCGAAGGTTGATCCGGTGAAATACGGCGGACTTGTTCAGAAGGCCGCACGCTGGCTGCTGGAAAATGCCAACCAGGACGGCGGCTGGGGGGACACCCCGGAAAGCCCGAGCAATATAAGCACCACGCTTCTGGCATGGTCAGCACTTTCTGTGGTGGAACATGGGCAGCCCTATGAAAAGCTGATTGAGAATGCCGGGCAATATATAAGGAAGACGACGGGCACGCTGGAACCCGCGGATATTTCCAGGACAATACTTGGACATTATGGTAAGGACCGGACATTTTCAGTTCCTATACTGACCATGTGCGCACTGGCAGGCAGGCTCGGAAAAGATGGCAGTGAATGGGATCATGTTATTCAGCTTCCTTTCGAAATATCAGTGCTTCCAAGATGTTTTTTCCGTTTGATCGGATTGCCTGTAGTGAGTTATGCGCTGCCAGCGCTGATCGCAATGGGAATGCTCAGACACAGGAAAGCCAGGAAATACAATCTGGTCATGAAGATCATAAGGGACATGGCTGCAGGCCGGTCTCTTGAAGTGTTGAGAAATTCTCTGCCGTCATCGGGAGGTTTTTTGGAAGCCATCCCTCTGACAGGATTTGTCACGATGTCCCTCGTTGCCGCAGGCTGCAGGGATGAAAGCATAATAGGTCCATGTTCCGGTTTCCTTGAGAAATCGTTCCGCGAAGACGGGAGTTGTCCAATAGACACCAACCTCGCGACATGGCTGACGACGCTTTCGATAAAAGCGATGGGCGGAGCGGGTGGATTAGGTGCTGAAAAAGCTGATGCCGTAGAGAAATGGCTTACGGCGCAGCAATACAGGGATGTCCATCCCTTCACCGGGGCGGCGCCCGGCGGCTGGGCCTGGACGGATCTTCCCGGAGGTGTTCCCGACGCCGACGACACTTCTGGTGCGCTTATTGCCTTGAAATTGCTGAACAAGTCCTCCAGTTGGCAATCAGTTTCCGCCGGGATAGACTGGCTAATTGATCTGCAGAACTCCGACGGAGGAATGCCTACCTTCTGCAGGGGCTGGGGCAGATTGCCTTTTGACAGAAGCTGTCCGGAAATTACAGCGCATATGCTCGAAGCGTTTAGCTGCTGGCGCAATGAGATGGATGATGCCCGGAGGGAAAGCGTGGACGCCTCCATGGCGCGCGGACTTGGATATCTGCGAAAGTCGCAAAAAGATGATGGTTCATGGATGCCGTTGTGGTTTGGGAACCAGTCCGCAAAGGACCATGGGAATCCCACCTACGGAACGAGCAGGGTGCTGATTGGTCTGAGCGCCTTGAATAGGACAGACTTCTTTTCAGATGAAATAAGATTGCTGATGATCAGCCGGGCGGCAGTATGGCTGGTAAAGGCCCAGAATCCAGATAACGGCTGGGGTGGGGACATAGGACTTCCGACTACTGTCGAAGAGACCGCACTTGCAGTAAACGCCCTTTCCGTGCTGCCAATTACAAATCCTGAAATTGAGTCCGCGAAAAGGAAAGGAATTGACAAGCTGATCGAACTTGCGGATGGATGCGATCTTCCGCCCGCTTCCCCGATAGGCCTCTATTTTTCAATGCTATGGTATTCCGAACGGCTTTATCCTTTGATTTTTACGGTCACAGCCCTGAAGACCGCATCGACCCGAAAGCATTATTAAAGCATCTTGAAATTCAATCCCGACTGGACTATCTTCCACAACTAATTTTACACCAGTATCCCGGGAAGAGAAATAGGATAGCAATCAAATAATGGGAAAAAGCTTTAAAAATATTTCACAGGCAGTGAAAACAGGTTATCACGATAATGCTTTAACCGGCGATGCCGCCTTGCGTCGTGGCATCAAACCCTATCTCAGATCGGTTTTGCTTCCCGAACTGAAGAAGAAAGCTCCTTATTTCAACATCGAGGCCGTCCGGAAAATGCTAAAGGAGAAGGGGATTGAGGTCGACAACGCAACGCTAAAGGACTATTTTTACGACTACATGTCCGCCGGGGTTATACATGATGCTGGGCGTGGATGGTATTCAGGGATTGCTGAACCGTTCAAACTTGATACCGGTCCGGTCAAGGATTTCATTAGACGTGTTGAAAAGGCGTTCCCCCACCTCGAATTTTCATGCTGGTCAACCGAACAGATTAACCCATACATGAGCCATCTGCTGGCGAAGTTCGCAACTTTTATCTATGTGGACAGGGATCTGATGCAGTCTGTCGTCGATGAGATTCGCACTTGGAAAGGCTATACGGTTTATTTAAATCCAAGTTCAAAGGATGCTGAAAAAACATTTAGAATTGAACAAAAGACAATTGTCATCCGTCCAGAAACAAGCGAAGCTCCCGGCACCGGAGAAAGCCATGCCGCCCCGATTGAGAAACTTCTTGTGGATTTGGCAATTGAGGTTGAAAAACTACCAATTCTTAGTCGTGGACAGTTTCAGGAAATGGCATGGCGCGCAGTTTCCAGCGCTCGAATCTCAATGGGCACCCTTTCCCGCTATGCCAAAAGGAACCATAGGGAATTAAAGGAGTTGTTTGATAATAAATTGACCGACTAATGGCACAAAATAATAAAAAGTGCCAATAGTCGGTCAATTGTAAGCAGGTAAAAAGCTCTCGTTTTAAGGGATATTTAACAGTAAATGCGTACTCTGGCGAAAGAATGCTTCAGAAAAGACTGGATTAATAGGAAAAGCCAGAGTCTTCATACTGGAAACACCTTCCTTGAGAAGAGTTTGCATGCGTTTGAGCTGCTGGGGCGACTTCAGGAGGAGGGCTTGGATTTTGTCTTCAAAGGCGGGACAAGTCTCCTTTTAAGGCTTCCCAACCCGAAAAGGCTTTCAATTGATATTGACGTTCTTTCACAGGAGACTCCGGAAAGACTTGAAAAAATTCTTGGGAAATGTGTTTCCAGTCCATTTACTGGCTATGAAGAGGACAAGAAAAGAGTTCATAAACAGCCACCTCGCAGAAGACATTGGAATTTTCACTATGACACAATCGATCCTAAAAGTCCGAAACAGTATGTAATTCTAGACGTACTTGACGAGAAGGTTCTATATTCTGATGTCGAAGAGGTAGACATTAAGACATCATTCATTGAGACCAATCATGACATAAGAGTTAGTGTTCCTTCGATTGACAATCTTCTTGCCGACAAGCTGACAGCCTTTGCGCCAAATACGATTGGGCAGAAATACGATGAGGAATATCCTGAAAAAATGGTCAAGCATCTTTTTGATATAGGAGAGCTTTTCAATTGGGCTGACAGCATTCACACTGTTATGGATGTATATGAGCGTATAGCAAAAACTGAAATAGGATACCGCGAGAAAGAGAAGAAGATAGTCTTCAATGAATGCCTTGATGATACTGTTGAAACCGCCCGTATAGTTTCGGGCTTGTCAATCGACCAGAAGTTTCATTCCGAGAACTCATCTTTGATTCGTCAAGGCATAGATCAGCTTCGTGGTCATCTGATGGGTGTTGGTTTTAGTGCTCGCGATGCAGCAGTTGCCGCCGCCAAGTCCGCTTATTTGGCGACAGCTATCAAAAACGGACGTAAGAGGTCTTTTGGCGATATTCGCTTTGATAATGCAAAAGTGGCAAGCCTGAAAGGGAAAACACTGAATAAGTTCCCTGAATTGAACAAGGTCTTGCAAGCCAGTCCAGAGGCCTTTTACTACTGGCAGCTTGCCGATGAAATATCTAAGGAAGTTTCCATATGAACAGGATTAAAATTCCCTTGGTGATTTTTTCGGCGTTAGCGTTTGCTGCGATATCCGCATTTTCCCAGTTCCCGAATCCACCTGCGCCTGCATCCTCGAAAAAGGCTCCGTCAAACATTGACTGGCCGGTGTTCCGCGGAAACCAGGGGCTTACCGGGGCTGCGGATGGAGTTCTGGCGGATGACTTTGAACTTGCCTGGACATTCACTTCCGGAGGAGAAATAGGATCCGCTCCGATAATAAGCAGGGGTACGATATTCGCGGCTTCCGCTGATGGAAAGATTTACGCGCTCTCATCCGAAAAGGGAAACAAGCTATGGGAGTTTGATACAGGAGCTCCGCTTGAGGCTTCACCACTATATTTCAAGGATACCGTCTACGCGGGAAATCAGAAAGGCATCTTATATGCACTTGAGGCCGGGACCGGCAAGGAGAAATGGAAATATTCCGCAGAGGACAAGATCGCAGGTTCTGCGAACTTCGCAGAGGTTTCTGAAAAACTGTCGCTGGTCTTCGTTGGGGGCTACGACAACATCATGCGCGCACTCGACGCCGATACCGGGAAGGAGGCATGGCAGTACGCCACCCAGAACTACATCAACGGCTCTCCGTCCATAAGCAGGGACATGCTGGCCTTCGGAGGATGCGATGCAAACCTCAGGATCCTGAAAATATCAGACGGTAAGGAGATAGCCAGCATCCCGATGGGATCTTACATCCCCAGCTCCGTCAGCTTTTGCGATGACAACATCTATCTCGGGCATTATGGCGGAAACCTTTTCAGCGTCTCTGTCACGCAAAACAAAATCATTTGGCAGTTCCCGAAGGATTCGTCGGTTGGTCCTTTCATGGGATCCCCGGCTGTCAGCAGGGACAAGGTCGTTATAGGCGGCCAGGACAGCAAAATATATTCTGTCAGCCGCGCCACTGGAGAACTCCTGTGGACTTTCGACACGAAAGGCGAAGTGAAAAGTTCGCCGGTAATTTTCGGCGGCAAAGTCGTGGCAGGCTCCTCAGATGGCAGGCTTTACATTTTAAATCTTGACAATGGCGCCAAGCTCTGGTCGTACGAAATAGGTTCGGAAGTGTCGGGCTTTGCCGTCACCGGTGAAATGATAATTGCCACAGCTGATAAACGGGTATATGCCTTTAAGGGGAGCTTGGCCCGCTCCCAGAACTCGAAATCCGAATTTCGAAATCCGAAACAAATAGAAAACAAATGAAATTCCGAATGGCATGGGAATGAGGGAAATTAAATGAGGATCCTCCAGATAGTTCCCGGAACTGGCAGCTTCTACTGCCAGAACTGCATCCGCGACCAGCTCCTCGCCAGGAAGCTCAGGGCGCTGGGGCATGACATCGTCCTCATGCCAATGTATCTGCCGTTTCCAGATGAGCAGGGACAATCCTGCGAGAATTCGCCGATCTTCTACGATGCGATCAACCTTTATCTCGGAGACCATTTCCGGTGGTACAGGAAAATTCCGGCCTGGGCCAGGAAGCTGTTGAATTCCCCGGTGCTTTTAAAGCTCATTGTGAAAAATCCCGGAATCATGCGGGCGTCCGGCCTGGAGGACATGACGATTTCAATGCTCCAGGGTGAGCATGGCAGGCAGGCGGAGGAGCTTGAAAGGATGATTGACTGGATGAAAAAGGAACATAAGCCTGATATCATCCATCTGTCGAACGCCCTGCTGATAGGACTGGCAAAACGCATCAGGCAGGAGATCAAATGTCCTGTCATCTGCTCCCTGCAGGACGAAGATCAATGGGTCGACGCCATGCATGAGGGCAGCAGGAAGAGGATATGGGAGATAATATCGGGAAAAGTCCCAGATGTGGACGCATTCATATCCGTGAGTGAGTTCTACGGGGCGAAGATGAAGGAGCGCCTGAAGATTCCTGATGCCAAACTACATGTCTGCCACATAGGAATAGATACGGACGAATATTTTCCTGCCTCGCAGGATAACGGCCATCCGACAATAGGTTACCTGTCCAGGTTATCTGAATCGTGCGGGCTTGGAGTGCTTGTGAAGGCTTTCATAATTCTAAAGAAAAAAAGTAAATTCAAGGATTTAAAGCTCAAGGCCGCCGGTGGAATTACCGGCGATGACTTGAAATTCATAAAAGGTATCAAAGAACTGCTGGCTCAAAATAATGTATTGGATGACTGCGAGATCATCACGGGATACGATGAGAAATGCAGGCTGGAGTTTTTTAAGGAACTGACCTTGCTCTCGGTACCTTCAATACAGCCTGAGGCGTTCGGGCTTTTCCAGATCGAGGCGATGGCAAGCCACGTGCCAGTTGTCCAGCCTGACGCATGGGGATTCCATGAAATTGTTAACTTGGCGCAGGGCGGTGTCCTCTATTCTCCAAATACACCAGAAGCTCTTGCCGTGGCTCTTGAAGGCCTGCTGGACAATCCAGCAAAGCTGCATGCCCTGGCTGAGAATGGACGGAAAGGAACCGAGAAGCATTTCTCATCTGGAAGAATGGCGGAAAGGACTTTGGAGATCTACAGCAAGGTGTCCTGGAAATAGGGGATTACCTGTCGTCCATCCTATTGAATGTATTTTCATGCGTGCTATTTTTTACAACCTGTTTACCTTAACTATATTTGAATCATGTGATCGACTGTGAAATCATGGACTGAATTCCGCCTTTAAAGGGAAAAATGAATAACCTATTCTTTGAAAAGCCTATTCTCAATTCCCCATATGACTATCCTTCACGGCATTGGGAACTCGACAAGGACGGTCAGCCCACCCAGAAAATCATCGAGTACCGGCGCAAAGATGCCAAAAATAAAAAATCTACCATGGACACATACTGGATTCCCGGGGTAAACAACCACGGCCAGTTCGGGCGCTGGGCTTTTGCAGAATTCACCGAGGTATATCAGATAGAGGCCGATTTTGAGAAGAAAGTCGAAGCCGAATTCAACAAGATGGTTGAGAAAGCTGCGAAAGGAAAGGCTTAAATTCTATGCACGCCCCACGATTTAAAATATTTATCAGCAGTCCTCAGAAGGAATTTGCCCAGATCCGTCAGGACTTGAAATCGTTTTTGCTCGGGGATGCTCTACTGCACAGATTTATCGCAAAAGTCTTCCTATTTGAAGAACTCCCCTCAAAAGATCAGCGTGCAGATGAGGTTTATCTTGAGGAAGTGGGACAATGCGATATCTACCTCGGGATATTCGGATATGAATACGGATATGAAGATGAGAAAGGAATTTCACCGACCGAGCACGAATATAATTTCGCCACCAAACACCGCAAAACCAGGCTCGTATATGTCTGGGGCTCCGAGGAAAAGAAGCGCCATCCGAAAATGCAGGCACTGGTCAAGAGGGCCAGCGGCGAACTGATACGGCGTAGAATCGAGAATTTCAGCGCATTGACATCCGAGGTATATAACAGCCTTGTTGACATCCTCGACGGCATGGGCGCTCTTCGCGTCCCCCCGTTCGACAAGACCGCCTGCGACGGCGCAACTCTGGCAGAGCTGTCACGCAAGCGCATTGACTGGTTTTTAGAGACTGCTCGACGGGAACGGGGATTCCCTCTCAAGCAAAATACAGCCACGGAGGCCTTGCTCACACACCTGAACCTGCTCGAACACGGAAAACCTACGAACGCCGCCATTCTTCTGTTTGGCACCAACCCCCAGCGCCATCATCGCACAGCAGAGACAAAATGCATTCATTGCCATGGCACAGAATATAGTAGGCCTTTTGCCTCCCAGCAGATTTATTCCGGCGATCTCTTCGAACAGGTGGACCAGGCCCGCGACTTCGTGCTCGCCAAGATTAACCGCCCAGTCGGACTTCGTACATCCGGCCCTACGGCCCCGGCCACCTATGAACTTCCCCCGGACGCCATTTCAGAAGCCATCGTCAACGCCATCGCCCATCGCTTATGTCAAGCTTGACATAACCTGTGTTATGCCAAGGATAATATTATGCAAAGTAACTGTTAAAATAATCTGATTATCAGCACAATTCCCTGCCTTTTGCTTTACATAAGCAATGTTA
>MHBI01000107.1 GCA_001804815.1 Lentisphaerae bacterium GWF2_50_93 | reverse complement strand
GAACAACATCAACATAGGAACCGCCGTGATACGGAACCGTACGTCCGGTGGTGTGAGAGCCATGGGAGGGAAACCTCCCAGGCTACTCGATTATGAATTTTATAAATAAATCAAGATTGCTAGAGTGGGGCGTAGCCATAATCATTGCCTTTGTAATTGTTTTATACTTGTTTATTCTTAAGCGGTGTCGTTAGCACTTATAATGTTGAATGTCAGCACGATGCGATGAGTTAAATGCCAAATATCAGTCTAAAACGCTTAAAATAGCGCCAAATAGTGCGTTTAAGGCTTGTCTTTATGATATTCCGACCAAATTAAACCCAATTGTAAAAACAGGTGCCATTCTAAGTTAATACTTAATATTAATATAGTTACAACAAAAGTATTGCATTTTTATATGGACAGGCCTCACCGTTACTTACCCAAGCATGAGGTCTGGAGTATCCTGGAAGAATACACGAGATAATTGCCGGCAGGATGCCAGGGATCCATATAAACAAATATACGGGCAGGGATGCCTGTATCACTTTCAAATATGCCTTGCGGATTGACTACGAACGAGGACATGACGGAGCCAGAAAATTCCAGCTGGTAACCATTCTTGTCCGACCCGAATACCGCTAAGATAAGAGAAGACAAACTAAAGTTTGAACTCCAACATTTGTCGGTGTGCTGAGGTTGGAGTTCAAGCTTCAGCTTGTGTATTCATGATGGCAGAAGTGCTTAACTTAGCGCCATTCTGGTCCGACCCCATAAAAGCCTGATTAGAAATGGAAGCTGCCCAGCTACTTCTTCTCTATCTCCCCTTTTTTCCCTTCCTGCTCCGAACCTTTTTTGACCATCAGCCTGTCCCCGATGACGACGCAGTTGAAGAGGGCGCGTCCGATCTGGTCGCGGGTCATGAAAGAGTTGTCACCTGCGGTTTCCGCGAGTGAGATGACAACCTGGCTCCGGAGATCATAGACTTTGAATGAGAGGGAATCATGCTCCCAGACGGCCGGATTCGTGAGTTCGATGTCGGAGGAGCAGCGGACCAGCAGCTTCCCGTTGTCCCAGAATGCCCAGAATTCATTGGCGACAGGCGAAAGGGGTGCGACAAAAGTCACCCAGTCCTTCTGGAAGGCGTCCGCAGGGAGCTTCTTGCGGAACTCATCGTTGAACTGCTTGCGGAACGCCATCCTGATCCTCTCGTAGAGCTCAGGGGTGGGGAATTCGGAATTCATGCGCGTCTTGAAGAGATAGTCCTTCATCTCCTTCATGTCGATATCCACGTCCGTGCAGTCTGCCGGTACGGCTGAGTCCTTCTCATATCTGCCGACATTGGTTATCTTGAAGCTCTTGCTTTTCACCTCGATACCGAGCTCCTCGATCTTGTAGTCGGCCTTTTTGATAGTGACGCATATCTTCAGGTCCGGAAAGAATATTTCAGCATATATGCTCTTGTCGTCATCATCCAGCTTCGGATTGAGCATGTGCAATTTGAATGTGAAACCCTTCTTTTCCATGATGTTCTCGATGTCTATCTCATCAAGATACCAGCGGTAGAGATGCCTGGTGATCTCGTAGAGGAATGTCTTGTCCAGCAGTTCTGGAGGTACTGCCGAACCCCTGGAGGGAACGGCGGCGGCAGGCGCATCCCCTGCGATGACCGCGGGGGATATTGCAAGCAGGGAGAGTGCAATAATGAGCGAGGCAATGATTTTCATTTGGAATTCACTTTCTTTCTTAGGGTGTAATAGCGGTTTCCTCCTATCGAGCCGTTGAGCGAGTCGGGAATGGTGACGAAGTCCCCTCCCGGCCTGTAGTAGTCCTTGTCGGTCATCCATGAATACGCACGGCCTGTCACCGCGATCTTCTTTATGATCTCAAGGCCGGCGAAGCGGTCCGCCTGCTTTATTCCGCCTTCGACATACGCCACCGCCAGTCCCTGCGCATAGTTGAGGAGTTCGGCGAACTTGCCGGGCTTGCTTCCCTTGTTGGCGAGCTTGATAAGATACTGGAGCCTTTCCTCGACGCGCGGGGCGACCACGGCCTTTCCTGCCTCGTTGCGGGAGAACCCGTCACACTGCCCCTGGGCGGTTATTATATCTATTATATCCTCGGATTTGACGTTGGCGACATGCTCCTGGCGGTATCCCGGCGGAATATGCTTTATCCTGCAGTGGACCACCCACAATATCTGCACCATCCCGATCTTGCTGTCATCCATGCTCTTGTATCCGCGCTCTCCGGGGAACGGGTTCTCGTTTATCAGAAGACGGGCAAGATATCCGGTGACGTATTCTACTCCGTCCACTTCCGCGAACTTCTCGTTTTCCGCCTTTGCTGTCATTCCAGACGTGATAAGAAAAGAAAAAAATACCAAGGCGGAGAGAACTGGATGAAGGTTTTTGCTTTTGATTTTCATGTGAAACATTTAACACGGCAAATCATAAATGCCAATCTTCAAATTGAAAAACTTTACTTCGTTCATTTAAATACCGCATCCTTGATTATTGCTGGTTCTAGGATTAATTTCATGTAGATATCCTTTTGCCTTGCAAATGCATATGGAGCTTTTAAATATGCCGGAATCAGAAAAATACCTTTTGGAATGAAGCTCCAGATAAAGCCTCCACGCGAAAAGGATGTTGGTGATATTAAGGCGTTGAAGAAAATCATAGGAAGAAGAAAATGAAAAAGACATACGCAAAAACCAACAGGGATTCGTTGCTCCGGAAAATTTCAGAGTGCCCAGCCGAATATTTCGACGGGCACACTGATTTTGCGAAGCTTACTCCAAGGGAACGCCTTCTATGGCTTTCGAATACAAATTATCTAATCTTCAAGATGTCGAAGAACAATCCGCAGCTTGGCTGCACAGCGTTTTTTAAGAAAATATAATTTCAAAATCCTTTTGAAATTATCATCTCTTCATCTCAAGCCTGTAGTTCTCCGGGGATAGCCCGGTGATCTGCTTGAAGCGGCGGCTGAAATGGAAGGGATCCGAATATCCGAACTGGATTGCGATGTCCGCAACGCTCTCGGTTGAGTTGGAAAGATTCTCGGCCGCCTGCATGATCTTCAGCCTGTCGACATAGTTCTTGGGAGATGTCCCGGTATGGCCATAGAATACGCGCCGGAACTGGGCCTCGCTCAGGCTGCAGAATTCAGCCATCGCCGACACCGTCCACAGCTTTCCCGGAGAGGATTTGATCCCCTCGATGAGCGCGTTCAGGAACGGATGCCTTCCCTTGTCCTTGAGATCACGGTTCTCGAAATAGAGATCCACGATCAGTTTCTGGAGCTCGATGTTCGCCTGGATCTGCGAGTTCCGCGAAGGATCCGAGACCTTCTCTATTATTGGCAGGAGCCGCCTCGCCTTGCCGATCCCGATGATCCCGTCCTTGAACAGGCCTGTCCTGTAAAGACAGTCGGCGACGATTCCGGTGAAGCAGACAGTGTCCTCCACATAGTCCGCTCCAAGACCGCTGTAGCAGTGGATGAAACGCGGTGTCACAAGCACCGCCTCGCCTTCCACGAACGGCTCAAGCGGTTTTCCGGGCACCCAGTACCAGCCGCGTCCACGTATCAGATGCGAGATGCAGTAGAACTCGAAATATCTGGGTTCGTTCGGCGGATCGCGGGGAGGGGATGAGCCGTCGCGCGTATACCTGCATATCCACAGCCCGTATTCCCCGTGGACCTTCTGTCGTCCGTCCGGTATCCTGTGGACGCCGCATCCGTCATGCTTGATAATGGCATTATTTATGATTGATTTATCCATTTATATCCACGAGCCCTGTAATATCTTATTCGCGAAATTGTCCAGTTAACTTAATTGCAGATGTATGATTTATCAATGCAAGGAAAGGGGAAGATGGAAAAACTGAAGGTTGGAATATGCGGCTACGGCGGACTCGGAAGAGTCCATGTCGGAAGTATGATGGCTATGGACGATGTCGAGATCGTCGCGGTCTGCGACAACAATCCGGAGAGGCTCGAATCAAAGGAAGTAAAGATAAACATAGAACATAACGGCCCGGTCTTCGACATCAGGAACTGCAGGACCTACTTGGATTTCAGGAAGATGCTCAAGAAGGAGAAACTCGATGCGGTAGTCACTGCGCTTCCCACAGACATACATGCGAAATACGCAGTGATGGCTATGAATGAGGGGATACACGTGTTCAGCGAAAAGCCGATGGCGCTGAATTCCCGGGAATGCGACAAGATGATCAAGGCGCGGGATGAGAACAAGGTGCAGCTCCAGATCGGGCAGTGCCTCCGCTTCTGGCCGGAATACGAGATGCTGGAGAAGGCTGTATCTGAGAAGACGTATGGGCCGTTGAAGTCCCTCACGATGACCCGCATAGGCGGCTATTCCACATGGGCGGAATGGTTCAACGATGGAAAACTTTCAGGTGGTGCGATACTTGATCTCCATCTCCATGACGTCGACTGGGCGCAGCATGCGCTCGGAATGCCGAAGGCGATATGCGCCGCAGGCGTTGTCGGCAGGTCCGGGGCGGTAGACGACGTCACCGCGCTCTGGCAGTATGACGGCTTCGTCGTTACGATCCGTGGCAGCTGGATGTACCAGACTTTCAGCATGTCGTTCCAGGCGTTCTTCGAAAACGCCGCGATGGATTTCGGCGTTCATCCGGATACGGCGCTCAGGGTGAACGTCAGAGGGGATAAGGGCTTCAGGAAAGTCGATCTGCCATCGAATGAAAACGGATATTCCAGGGAGATGCGGTATTTTCTCGACTCTGTGCGTGGAAAGGTGAAGAACACCGTCTGTACAGCTGAAAGCACGAAGGAGAGCGTTGGACTGGTAATGCTGGAAAATAAGTCGATTGCAAGGCAGAAGTGGATTTCCATTTAGGGCAGCCCTAAATGGAAATAATTAAATTTTTGCATGGCAAAAATTTTAAAAAGGAGAGTGCAATGGAAATCGGAGTTCTCAACAGTTTGAACAACGGCGGAAAATGCTTTGATCACGTGAGCCAGTTCGGTCTGAATGTCTGCCAGCTTGTCAGCTGGGACGCCTCGCAGGCTACGGAGGAGACTGCAGCGACTGTCGTCAAGGAGTCGAAGAAGTCGAAGGTCAGGGTATGCGGGATGTGGGCTGGTGTCCCGGGGCCGGCGAAATGGAATTTCACAGAGGGGCCCTCGACGCTCGGACTTGTACCCCCTGAATTCCGCTGGGCAAGGATCGAAGCATTGAAGAAGTGGGCTGATTTCGCGTCATGGATAAAGGCGCCTGCGATCATCACGCACTGCGGGTTCATCCCAGAGAATCCAAACGATCCGAACTATGCCGGAGTCGTCGTCGCCATCAGGGATGTCGCGGAACACTGCAAGAAGAGGGGGGTGGAGTTCTGGTTCGAGACCGGACAGGAGACGCCCGTCACAGTCCTGCGCACGATCGAGCGCGTAGGCACAGGCAACATGGGCATCAACCTTGATCCCGCGAACCTCATCCTCTACGGGAAAGGCAACCCGATCGACTCGCTGGACGTGTTCGGCAAATATGTCAGGAACATCCATGTGAAGGACGGTTTCTATCCGACGAACGGTGACAATCTCGGACATGAGGTCAAGGTCGGTGAAGGAAAGGTCAAGTTCCCTGAATTCATCAAGAAGCTCAAGGAGATTGGATTCAAGGGCGAGCTCATCATCGAGCGCGAGATCAGCGGCGCCCAGCAGACGAAGGATATCCGTGAGACCGTCAACAACCTGAAGAAATGGCTCGCGAAGGCATGATTGGTTTTAAACAGTTTTCTGCGTAGGCTTCAAATATGCTCCGGCGAACAGGAATCGACGGAGCATATTTATTTTGGATTCCATGAAGAATGCTCGAACACGAGCATCACTCCTTGACATTTCCGGAACAGGAACTATTATTATCTCTTATTAGAAATTAAAAAGAGGGATGATAATTTGAACGAGCTGTTAAATTCAGAGACTTCCACGATCCTTTTCAAGCTCCTGCTTGCGGGTGTGCTCGGGGCTGTAATCGGCTTTGAGCGCGACATGCACGGGCGTGCGGCCGGGCTGCGCACCAATCTCCTTGTCAGCATGGGTTCGGCCCTTTTCATGATCATATCCGAAATGGTCGCCAGCAGCGTAGCCGCTACCTCGGCTGGAAGGTTTGCCGATCCCGGCCGTATAGCCGCCCAGATAATCACCGGCATAGGCTTCATCGGCGCAGGCGCCATCATCAAGGAAGGCTTCAACATCAGGGGGCTGACCACGGCGTCATGCCTCTGGCTGGTGGCCGGACTAGGCATGGCCGTAGGCGCCGGACTCTATATGCTCGGAATCTATGCGACTCTGATAGCTGTCATATGCCTCGTAGTGCTGAAGAACCTCGACAAGCTGTATCCGCGCGATTCCTACAGGACTCTTGTGATTGACTTCCCGAACGAGACTGATCTTACTGAAATCGTTAAGCCTCTGAAGCAGTTCAAGGAGCTGAAGATCCTGTATTTCGACTTTGAAAGGAACTTCGACAGCGGATACACCACCGTGAAGCTTACCATCCGACTTTTCCACAAGGGGATAACAGATAAGCTCTCCCACTCCATAATCAATGCGTTCCTCGACGCGAAGATTCCGGTAAAGCGCATCAAATGGGACCACAACTACTGATATTTTTCAGCTTCGCTGAAAAATATTTATGAAACGCGACTTGTCGAAACAGCGATAAATGTCGAAATCCTTGTCAAATGTGGCTACGTTGTTGCTTCCAAGCTTTTCGCAGGCCAGGACGACTGAGGCGTCGGCAAAATCCATTGGCAAGTCATGGTATTTTCTCATGAGCTGGGAAATCCTCTTCATGTCATCTTGTTTCAACTCGGTAAAATCCATTGCGCCAGAATATATCCACGAAAGGAAGTTCGTCTGGGCGTTTATGTTGAAATCGAGCAGGAAGAGCGTTTCAGCTATCACCGGAACCGTGGTATATAATTGAAATTCAGAGTGTCTTATGAATTCCACTGAAGCCTTGAAATGCTTGTCGGAACTGTCAAAAAGAGCCACAAGGGGCCCTGTGTCAATTACGGCCTTCGTTGAGCGCATCTTTGTTCTTCCTTGAGTTTTTCCGGAATTTCATTTTCAATATCTTTTCAGAATCTTCGGAAAGATTGCCTTTCCCGCTGCCATATGCGCCGAAAAGGCTCTCGCCTATCTGATAGGGATTTTTCGTGGCATTGGCTGACAGGTACATGGCCAGGCTCTGTCTTATGATTTCAGATTTGGTCGTTCCCTTTTCCTTGGCTGTCTTTTCCAGCGCCTCTTCAAGTTTCTTGTCGGTTCTCAGCGTTATCATTTTTCCTCCATCGTGTAATACGTAGCGTAATACATGATGCTGTTTTTTCAACTCTGAATCTGGAAGTTAAGAATATCATTCAACTGGAAAAGCATATCTTTAGTGGTAGATTCCAAACCCAACAACATTAAAGATGGAATTGGAATTATAAAATGAAGAACATTACATTCTCAATCCTGCTTCTCCCGGTTGCTCTCTTCCTGACGTCTTGTGCCAGCAAGTCGTCAAAGGAACATGTCAAAGTCGACCTCTGGAAGGTCTATGAAAACTCCTTCAAGAACGCAAAGTATGTCGACCTCACCCATACGGTCAACCCCCAGATACCTGTGTGGGAGGGATTCGGCCCTCCAGTATTCGGACCTGCCATGAATGCTGCCACCTCGAAGCCATACAGCTACAAGGATGATGGATTCGAAGCGACCAGGTATATCCTGTCGAGCGACCAGCTCGGAACCCATATCGACGCACCCGCCCACTGGGCCCCTGAATACCCTGCGATCGACGAACTGCCCGCGACCTACGCGATACGTCCGCTTGTCGTCATATCTATTGCAGACAGGATCGGCCAGAATCCAAACTACCATCTGAAGGTTGACGACATCCTGAGATGGGAGAAGACCAACGGAGTGATTCCCGAAGGTTCGGTTGTCTTCATCAGATCCGACTGGTCACAGACATGGCCGTCGCCGACTCTGGCTCGTCAGCGGCTCTTCCCGGGAATCAGCCTGGACGCATTGAAGTTCCTGCATGTCGACAGGAAGATACTCATGCATGGTCATGAGCCTCTGGATACGGATTCAACGCCGGGTCTCGATGGGGAATACTGGCTGATGCACAACGGATATGCGCAGGCCGAGGCCATAGCAAACCTCGACAAGGTCCCTGAAAAGGGCGCGCTTGTGATAATCGGCTTCACTAAATTCCAGGGCGGTACAGGCGGCTACGCCAGATTCATAGCAGTATGCCCTCCTGACTGGAGATACGGAGTCTCAAGCAGTGAAGTCAAGGAATCGCCTCTTCCCAAAATGGAGAAGATTCTCATGTGGGACTTCAACCAGGGCATGAGGGTCAGGAAATAATAAAATTTGCATCGGCAAATTTTATTTGTAGATTTCCCCATTGCGGTATGCCGCCCAGGCCGTCTCGAACCACGCATCGTCCTTCGGAAGTTCGCGCCTTGGAACCCATTTGTTCTCAACCTTGCCGTCGATTGATGCGGCCGTTTCGAGGACTTTGTTCCTGAACTCGGGATTCTCCAGCAGGAATTTCCATTCCTTGCCGAGTTTCGGATGCGCGGAGACGCCCTTGTCGTCCAGGACAAGCGCCGAACCCCTGCTTCCGACTCCTGACTTGATTGTTTCAAGTACGGCCGCGACATATACGGCATGCGCGAAGCATAGCTGCAGATTGCGCAGGTTCTCTATGGAATCCTTCATGCCTGCGCTGCGGCATCCTTTCTCACGGATGTCCCTGACCTGTTTCCAGGCTTCAGACGAGGCTTCAGAAAGGACTTTTTCTGAACGTATATGGGCGGCGGCCTTCGACATCCTGCTCTGGAATTCGTTCCTTACGTCCTGCCATTTCATGCCTGAGGCTGCGCTTTTTCCGAGCCAGTCGACGATGCTGCCGAGTTTCGCCGCGGCGGCCTTCTTTGCGGATTTCGCGTTCAGCGATTTGCCCTTGTATGCGTTGGCGATGAACTCTGCGGCGCGGATGCTAGAGGCCTGTCCGGAATTGAGGGCGGATCCGCCGGGGCGGTATACGCCATGCGAACCATTGACTTCGCCTACCGGGAATAGATGCTTGATGTTTATTGACTCCCACCAGAGGTTGCCTGCAAGCCCGCCGTTGTTGTGCTGGGCGCAGACCGCTATCTCAAGAGGTTCCTTCCTGATGTTGATGCCGTGATCCTGGTAGAGGGAGATCGCCGGCTCGTTCATTTTCGTGAGCCTTTCGATTGGTGTGCCGAAGAGCGCGTGCGACTTTTCAAGATACTCGTGGGCTTCAGGGCTGAGTCCCTTGAAGTCGAAACCGTCGCCGTTGGCGCGGAAATCAAGATATACCCTGCGTCCCTTGAGGACCGTCTCAATGTAGACAAGGATGTCGACTATGGACGAGCCTCCGTCCACTTTCCTGGGATCAAACGGCCATTGGTAGCCCTTCAGGAAGATCATGCTGTTCATTTCGCCGGTGGAAGTGAAGTAGTCGCGCATGAATTCGCGCACGTCGCTCTTCCCGTCCTGTGCTGTGCTGATGAACTTCGGTATCACCTGCATATACGTCCCCGAGACGTTCCAGCGGAACTTTATCGAAGCGAGACCGTATTGTGATTCCGGCAGGCTCTGCGCCTTCGCCCCTTCCATCAGGGCGAGTCCTATCGCGCCGGTGTGGACTTCGGGATATACGCTCGTCTTGTACAGTCCTCCGGGTCCACCCACCGCGAACACTACATTCTCGGCAATGTAGATCTCGATGGCCTTCTTTACGTCCTTACCTTTGACCTTTGAATTCACGGCGATCGCGCCTGCTGCGCGTTTTATGCCCTTTTCATTCACAGTGAGCAGGGAAATCGAAACCCTGTCCTCATGTACCGGGATCCCCCTCTTCTTTACCTCGGCGATCAGGGCGCGGCACATCTCCCGCGAAGTGTACGGTCCGACTGATGTCGCACGCCTGAACGGATCATGGTCAGTCTTGTATCCGACGAACTGCCCGAACCTGTCCCTGGGAAACGGCACGCCGAGATTGACGAGATTGAAGAAGGCCCTTGGCGAAAGGCTCGCCTCCACAAGCGCCAGATCTCCGTGCATGCTGCCGCCGTTGAAGAACGACTGCGCCAGCAGGCCGGGTGAGTCGTTGTTCTCCCCGTACATCCCGAGCTTGTAGTATGTCTGCTTGTCGCTTCCTGTATTTATGGACGTTCCCTTCTGCAGGCCCTCCGTCAGGATCAGGATGTCCTTCACCCCGTTGGCATCAAGCTGTACGGCAGCATTTAGCCCCGCCGCACCGCTGCCGATGATCAATGTATGCACCTTGATGCATGGAAATGTCGCTTTTTTGCCCTTGCCCATCTGAACCGAAATTTTGCTCTTCTGCATGGAATTCCTCTTTATGAAATATAAGTATTAGATTTCTTAGTCTTAAAACTTCCGAACTCTCGAACTTTAGAACTTTAGAACTGCCGCTCTATAATCTTTCCACTGTGAATCCGCCGTCGATCATTATGACCTGTCCGGTGGAGTAGGCGATGTCGCCCCTTGCCATCATTGCTGCGGCCTTTGCGATATCCTCTGGCAATCCCCAGCGCTTCTGGAGGAGTATCCCCTCGGCGATGAGCTTGTCATACTTCTCCTTTACGGTGGACGTCATGTCGGTCATTATGATTCCGGGGCGTATCTCGTAGACCGGGATGTTGAATTCGGCGAGGCGGACGGCATAGAGCTTTGTCATCATGCTGAGTCCGGCCTTCGAGATGCAGTATTCGCCGCGGCCGATGGAGGCGACCGTAGAGGATATCGAGGAGATGTTGATGATGCAGCCCGTGAATTTTTCGTCGGACTTCTTCTGTTCAGCCATCCACTTTCCTGCGAGCTGGGTAAGGAAATAGGGGCCCTGGAGGTTGATCTTCATCACGCGTTCATAGCTCTCCTCCGTGGCTTCCAGGATATCGGCGCGCACTGAAGGCGCGACGCCGGCGTTGTTGACAAGGACGTTGAGGCACCCGAATTTACCCTTTATGTCTTCGAGCATCTTCTTCCTGTCGGCCGCGCTGCTGATATCACCCCTGCAATAGAGCACTTCCGCACCAAGCTTCTTCAATGCGGCCATATTGTCCGCGGCCTTCGCCTCCTCCATCACATCTGCGACCACGATGTCGAATCCCTCATTGGATAGAGACTGGGCTATTCCGAATCCTATGCCTCTTGCGGCACCCGTTATCAAAGCTACTTTCTTCATGTTCATAATCCTCACTTATATTCGCATTGTTTTTATTTGAAGGTAGGGCGCTTTCGCCGAAAGCGCCGCGGACGTCTCGGTGAGACGTCCCTACCTAGGATTCACCAACGCCGCCGCTTCTCGTACATTCTTTTCTATGAGATCCCATTTTCCTGCAGTGACGTCCTCCTGCTTCACCATCCATGAACCACCTGCTGCAATGACTTCCTTTAGCTCGAAATATTTCCTCGCGTTTGAAGCGTCAATTCCACCGAGCGGGATGAATTTTATGCCGAGATGCTTGTACGGGCCGATGAGCGCCTTGAGCATGGGGATGCCGCCTGAAGCCTCTGCCGGGAAGAATTTCATGATCCTTGCGCCGTTCTCGTATGCGCATTCAATGTCGCTGGGCGTGCAGACGCCGGGGAAGAAAGGGATTCCGAGCTTTTCAGCGGCCTGCATGATCCTCGGGTTGCATCCAGGTGCAACTGCGAACTTCGCACCTGCGGCGACGGCCTTCTCCAGGTCGGAGACATTGAGTATCGTACCCGCTCCTGCCGTCATGTCGGGAAATCTTTTTGTCACTTCGCGTATCGTCCCTTCGGCGGCCGATGTCCTGAACGTGATCTCCGCGGAAGGGAGTCCGGCCTTGTAGAGGATCTCGCATATTTTTACGCCTTCATCCACCGTGTTTATCACCAGTACGGGGATGATCCTGCATGCACTGAGCTTTTCAGCGACCAGCGCTGCGGGGTTGTTTTCTTTTTTCATATTTTCTCCTTTAAAGACTTGAATTGATATCAGAACGAATTATTCTTTAACGATAAATTAACAATATAATTATATTGTTAAAGAAATAAAGCAAGCACGGTTTATAAATTTTATGAAAAAGAAAAAGACGGCGATATCGATGTATGATTTCTCGGTGCTCCGCGATCTCCGCAAGAACGAGAAGCTGAGCATCCAGGACGTCTCCACCAAGTCAGGAGTCTCCGTCGCCGTGATATCGAAGCTCGAGAGGAACCAGTGCTCCGCCGAACTCGAAACCCTTTACAAGCTCGGACGCGTGTTCGGGATGAATCCTTCGGAACTCCTGAACTTCGCCGAGTCCCATTCGGCCCACAAGATCAATTCATCCACGCATTCCTCCAACGGCTTCAAGTTCACGGAAATCAACTACGGGAACATCAGATGCCTTTATGGCACCGGAAAGGCCGGAAGCAGGACATCGCGCCCGGAAGTCCACAAGGACGACTATGAGATCTGCTGGGTGATATCGGGCAGGCTTGTTGCACATCTGCCTTATGAGAACCATGAACTCAAGAACGGGGAGGCCGTCCAGTTCGACGCCCTGATGGAGCATACTTATGAAGTGCTTGAAGATTGCACGGTACTGATAATACATATCAAGAAAGCAAAAAGATTCTAGCGCGGATGCGCTAGAATCTTTTTAACAATGAAGGTGAAATATGACTATTGCTGATCTGTCAGAAATCAAAGGCCGCACATATCCTGCAAGGCGCAGGACACAGAACATTGTCGGCGGAGTTTCGCCCGTACAGGCTGCGAACTTCGCAATGGGGTTTGTGACGCTTGAAGCCGATGGCGGACAGGTTCCATGGCACAACCAGGAGCAGGAGGAGGTCTATTTCCTCCTTGAAGGAGAGGCGGAGATGTGTCTTGGAGGCGAGAAGAGGGTTATGAAGCCATTGCAGGCGGTCTACATTCCTTCGAAGGTCTTCCATCAGGTTACGAATATTTCCAATAGGCCTGCGAAGATGATCTACTGCTACGGTCCGGCTGGAGATGTCGCCCACTGGAAGCAGGAACTGGAAGGTACCCTGCCTAAGGCTGGTGTTGAAGCGCCCCCGCTGCCGGAGGGAGCAAAGCCGCAGTGCACGGAGAAGCCGAGGTAAGAAGAAACGGCGAATGGGTGAAACGGAGAATCGGCGTTAGGAAAATGAACATCGAACATTCAACATCGAACTTTGAACATCGAATAAAGAAAATTAAAATTTAAAATTTTACGCAGGAAAATTTTATTACGGAAGGAAAAATTTTATGAAGTTGCACAAGGTCGGGATTATCATGAACGGAGTTACCGGGCGCATGGGGACGAACCAGCATCTAATGCGTTCGATTGTTGCCATTATCAAGCAGGGCGGTGTGAAGATATCGGATACCGAGGCGATCATGCCGGATCCTATCCTCATAGGAAGGAATGAGACAAAGCTGCAAGAGCTGCTCAAGATGTCGGGACTCACCAAATGTTCGACTGATCTTGATGCGGTACTGAAGGATCCTGCATACACCGTATATTTTGATTCGCAGACGACTGACAGGCGCGTTGAAGCCGTTAAAAAGGCGATCAAGGCTGGAAAGCACGTATACTGTGAGAAGCCTATTGCCGTAAACAGCAAGGACGCCCTGGAAATGCACGCCCTTGCGAAAAAGGCGGGAGTCAAGAGCGGAGTCGTCCAGGACAAGCTCTGGCTGCCGGGTCTTCTAAAGCTGAAGATGCTCATTGATTCTGGATTCTTCGGGAAGATCCTTTCGGTCAGGGGCGAGTTCGGATACTGGGTCTTCGAAGGCGACATCATTCCTGCACAGAGGCCATCATGGAACTACAGGAAGGAAGACGGAGGCAGCATGATTCTCGACATGTTCCCTCACTGGCGTTATGTTATTGACAACCTTTTTGGAGAGATAAAAGCAGTGTCGTGCCTCGGAGCAACCCATATTCCGAAAAGGCGCGACGAACAGGGCAAGGAATACAAATGTACCGCCGATGATTCAGCATATGGCACATTCGAGCTGGAAAACGGGACAATCGCCCATTTCAATTCATCGTGGAGCGTAAGGGTGCGCAGGGACGACCTCTTCACCATGCAGGTCGATGGTACAAAAGGTTCGGCGGTCGCGGGACTCAGGAAATGCCTGTTCCAGGCTTCAGCCGGAACTCCCAAGGCGATATGGAATCCCGACATCGACAACCCGATCAACTTCTATGACAGCTGGACACAGGTGCCAGACACGTCGAACTATGACAACGCTTTCAAGATACAGTGGGAGCTTTTCCTGAAGCATGTCGTCTGCAACACTCCGTTCCGTTGGACACTGCTGGAAGGCGCAAAGGGAGTTCAGCTTGCGGAAGTCGCATTCAAGTCATGGCAGAAGAGAGCCTGGGTCGATGTCCCGGTATTGAAATAGAGATATGCTTATAACTTAAAAAAAGGGTAATGTGTCAGTTTTTAAAGGTAGGGACGCCTCGCCGAGGCGTCCGTTCTTAAGACGGCGCTCTCGGCGAGAGACGCCCTGCCTTGGACAACTTTTACGAATATCCTTGAAAGACTGATGCATTATAAAGGCGGGCTCAATGCACGCCTTTTTTATTTACGGTTCCTGTTCTTCAGGAAATAGTCGAGGTACTTTAGGCACATCTCGTCGCTGATGTTCGCCGGCATATGGTTGCCGACGGCGAATATGAGACCCTTGCATTTCTGGGCCAGTGCGAATGTCTCATCCATTTCCTTCTTTACGTCCTCCCAGGTTCCGAACGTCATCGTCCTGCAGTCGACCTTGCTTCCTACGATACAATGAGTCGCTCCGAAATTCTCGACGACATACTCAAAATTGTTCGTGGGTTCGAAGATGAATCCGTCGGCACCGCATTCAGCGATGTCCTTCATGAACATGTCCCAGGTGCCGTCCGAGCAGTAAAGGACCTTCTTCCCCTTTTTCTTCAGGGGCTCCCATAGCTTCTTGTATATTGGGAAAATCACTTTGCGGTAGAACTCAGGATCCATGAACGGCCCCTGCGTCCAGACCATGTCGTCGTGCTGGATGAAGACATCTATGGAAGTGTCGGCCCAGGCGCAGTTATAATTATATGTGTAATCCCCGAAGCGCCTCAGCACTTCGGCGAATTTATCAGGATCTGCAGCTGCCATCAGGAGCATGTCCCATCCGAACGCTTCGATGGCGCCTGAGACCACGGTCTTGTAGTAACCGCCCGTGAATACCTGGTTGGGATTGGCGGCCGAACATTTCTGGTAGTGTTCCTCGTAGTGCTTCACAAGTTCACGGTGGGAGAGCAGGCCGTATTCGCGGACCGGATCAAATTCGTATATTTCCTCGACTTCGGTGAAAGGACAGTTGCCTGAATCCCTCTTGTCGCTTCCGTTGGACGCATATTCCGCGTGCCCCATGTCGGTTGCGCGACCCTTCTCCTTCCAGTTGACTACATCGTTGACGCTCCAGAGGAAATCAAGTTCGAAGGCATCATCGATCTTTGCAGGCTTGAACTTGTTCACCAATGAATCGTGGTATCCGAGCGAGTATTCCGTATGCGCTATCTCGTCCGTCTTCCTGAGAAAGATATTGTCAAGTGCTCTTTTTCTGCTCATGTTCCCGATCTCCTTGTTTTATAATATTCGTAAATTACATTATATAGTTTCCAATGCCTATTTGGTAAATTAAGATAAATATGCGTAATTCTAAGAAAGTATATGGATTATATTCATATGGAACAGGACGCGTCAGCAGAGTGACGCGGCTACATTTGGAAATAAATTAATTTTTTGGTGTAGCCACGTCACTCTGCTGACGTGCTCTTTGATTGTAATTTTATATTAGGATGGAAACAGATGAAAGACATGACTGAATCCCTGGTGGCGAACGTGCTGACTGTGCAACTCACTGTCTGTACCGACAACTGGGGATGTGCCGGGAAAGTCATCTACAACGATCCTTTCGGAAGGATATACTATGTCAGGAAAGGCGAGGCTTCTGTCGAGCACCATGGACGCAGATATGAACTCCTGCCCGGTTCGCTTTATCTGATACCCGCGCATTCGCCAGGAAAATATGTCTGCCCGAAACGGATGGAGCTGCTATGGTGCCATTTCACCGCCAGGATATTCGGGGAGATAGATCTGTTCGACTACTACGGATGCAGCCATGAGGTGCGAATTCCGCAGTCAGAGACGGATGACATGCTGAAAATGTGGAAGCGTTTCGTAACTGTTTCATCTCTGGAAACTGCAGCGGCAAATGTCGAGTCGACCGGCATCCTTAACATACTGATATCGCGTTTTCTGGCGACTGCGGACGAATCCAAGGCGAGGAAAAAATCAGAATCCTGGAACCGCTTCAAGCCGTCGCTCGATTTCATTGACAAGAACCTCTCGAGACAGATAAGGATTCCAGAGATTGCGAAGATCGCAGGATTCCAGGAGAACTATTTCACGAATCTGTTCCATTCGACTTTCGGAACTCCTCCCTTGGACTACATAAACTCGATGAGGATGAGAAAGGCCGGAAACATGCTCCGGTCCGGCTCGAAGAGCCTCAAGGAGATCTCTTCGGAGTGCGGATTCTGCGACCAGTTCCATTTCTCGACAGTCTTCAAGCGCAGGATGGGAATGACGCCGTCACAGTTCAGGAAGAGCCTCTCTCTTGAGAATTCATGAGGATTGAAATGATAACGTGCTGTTTTCAAACGCTTGTATGTCAGACTCTTATTTTGCAATTGCGGGAGCCTGACCCCGAATGACCCTTGACCCCAAATGACCCTAGTTGACTTTTTGCTGATTTTGTAGTATATGAATTTTAAGGATACAAATTGAGAGCCATCACTTGCCATAAGGGAATTGTAAAGGTAGGAAATCGGTAATTACCCACATTAATAGTTGGCTGGAGAAAAAATATGGCATTATCACTAAAGCCGAGTAGACAGCATCTTAACCAGATTAAGGCATGGCTCAAAGAAGAAGAGCAAGACGTAGGGCATAGCTTTATCTGCAATTGGGAGATCATTAAATCCTGTTTTGAAAACAATCGGTTTCTATGCGAACTTCAGCATGATCAACCAGTTGCCTTTTTTACTTGGTCTCTAGACGGTAGCGTAGTAACTGATCCTATTTTGGCGCTTAGGCCAGATTTGCGGAATAAAGGAGAAGGTTCCCTGTTTTATAAAAGTATTGAAACGTATCTTCGAGATAAAGAAGGAATCTTGGCAATTCAATTGGAATACACCTCGGAATCAAGAGCATTCTGGTTCAAACAGGGATTTGACAATTTTCCTACCGAGCATCCCGTCGTCAAAACTGGTAAAAATCATGTTTATAAAATCTTAACACGAACATCGAACATTAACTCCAGTTATGGGATATCTGCATGCGTGCATTTATGGAATAAGGACATTGACTATGTGAAAGAAGAAGAACCAGCTAATATCAAATTTGATGTTTTACTCAATGAGGCGCTAATTGCAAATGATCCAATTGTTGCACCTGCTTCCGGTGATTGGAAAGTGCGTATTTCCGTGGCTCCCAAAATTTTTAAAGAGGGTAAAGTAAAATATGTTCTTCCTGATGGATATCGATCTCCGAACTTTATTACAATTAGGGACTTTAAGTTCATTAATAAATGAATTAACCGAGAAGCAACTGAATAGTATTGTTATTCCGCTGGTGCTTCAGCAGAGCCCGAAAATAGCAGGAATCATTATTGATAGGTCCTCAGGACAAGCCTCTCTTTGGTCACAACCCTATGCCATAGCCAGATCGACCCTATCATCTCCAATCAGGTGCTTAGCGCGACAACACCAGGCGGAAACCGTAGTTGTCGTTACATCTCGAAGCAACGCCAATATATCGAAATGATGATTTCAAACGGGCGGGATCATCATCATACCATGACGCGCCGCGCCACGCATCAAAAGACACATTCGAAGAAGACGAGATTGTACATTCCCATACGTTTCCCCCAACTCCATACAGCCCCCAGTCGTTCTTTCCGCTCTTTTCTACAGGACAAGTTGTTAGGAAACCATCGTTATAGCCAGGGAGCATACTACCCGCTTTTCCATTCGTTTCCTGCCCGCAGTAATTTCCAAATGCCGGAGATCCATTCCCCCACGGGTATTCTCGTTTGTCTCCGCACTGGCAGAATATTGTCCATTCTCTTTCCGTCGGTAGCCGATAGCTATATCCTGATGGTAGACGTCCAGCCTTTACTTCACGCTCGGTCAACCATTTCGCGAATTCTATGGAATTATCAAAATTCACAAATACTACCGGCTGACGATCTTCATTTAAAGTTATATTCTCATATTCCTTACTGTTGTGCTCGGGCTTGAACATGCGGTATTCGCCGTTTGTAACCTCATATTTGCCTATCCAGCAATTCAACGCTTTAATCCATATGAATTCCATATGGATGTCAGGTATTTTCCAGTCGTTTCCTAATACAGGGCAGGGGTTGAGTTTGGGTTTCAGAGATATAATTTCAGATTTTAAATTAGCTATTTCAGTTTTTGATACATCAGATAGATATGACATTTCGAGAGAGTCCGATATCTTTTGGAGAAGAGCCATTGCGGTATCTGCTGATTCAATTCGTCTAGCAATATTAAGAGAATTGTTTTTTGCTTCTGAAAGTAATTTATTCACTTCAGTCCTGCTTTCATCCCATACCGCTTCGCTTTGTTTTCTTTGGGATTCAGGCCCATTCTTTGCTTCTTTGATACTGTCAATAGCCTCTTTGTTATCCTCGTAACCTGGAACCGCTAGTGCTTTTCTGAATGCAGTTTCGGCGCGGTTCCATTCTTTCCTGTTTAAACATAGCTTCCCATCGTTCATCGCCGATTTAAACTGATTTTCACGATCTTGAGTTAATTTAGCTAGATCTGCCTGTTTGATTCCAGCCTCATATAAGTTCTTGCATTTTTTTATATAGTAGCTAACTTCGCTATCATTTTCATATCCTTTAACATTTCTTGCATCTTTGAATGCTTTTTCGGCAGACGTCAACTCCTTTTTCTCAAGATATTGTTTTCCTTCGGCCATCAATTCGTTGAATTGGGCTGCTGTCATAGCTTCCTGCAGAAAATTCCTTGCAGATACTTCATCTTGATGACCTGGGACCTGAAGTGCTTTACTATAAAGCTCTATCGCCTTATCGTATTCTTTGCCTGCAAGTGCTAAGTTCGCCTTTTCGAAGTATGAATTGTAGGTTAATTGCCTGTTGGCAACGAATGCAATAATAGCTATAGAAAGGACTGACAGAAAAGCAATAAAAGAGATGATTAGGTTTCTCTTGAACATCCTGTCCTTCCCTTTGACGGCCTCTGCATATAAAATTTTAACCTCTTCCGAATCATACGTGGAAAGAAGCGACAAAAGTGCCTTCCCGTATTTTTTGCAGGCAACGTGTTTCTTTGCGTCTTCAAAATGCTTCAAGCATTCAGGAATTTTATGATTGATTTTAACCAGTAAATCGGATGCATCAAGGTAATCTGAACACAAGGCCATCAATTTCTCCAGGGTTCTTACTGCTTCCGGCAGTTTATTAACAAAAGAGAGCTTGACGGCATGCTCATAAAGCTTCTTTGCCTGCTGTAGAGTCATATCTGTTTCTTTGTGAAGTTCGCTAAGCCCCTCAATGGGTGTACCGAGTCCTTCCAGTTCGACAAGCACTTTGTTCAACTCGTAATACCGTTTTTCTTCGATCAAATTCGGAATTTGTGAGTCAACCAATTTATAAGCTTTGTCATACCTTTCGTGCGCATCAGAGACAATTGAGGCGATATCGGCATTTTCATCCCATCTGGACTTTGAAGTAATCTGTAAAAGAGACAGGAAATGACCGTTTTTGTAAAGTCTTCTAATTTCCTCCAGCAAATTGTCTCTCTCGGAAAAGAGCTTCTCGATCTTAGCCTGGATATCCTTTCGGTCTGGTAATACAATGGATAATCGGCTTAGGAACTCGATGTGCTCTGTACCTGAAGACGGAAAGATTTCGTATTCAAGAGCCTTTTCATCCCATAGGCTATTAAGTGTGCCATGCACGGTTGTAGGATGGATGTTTCCGTTCCCTGTGCTTGACATTTCGACAAGGGAATCCTCGGATTGTACAGTGTCCAAGAGTATTTCTGTTGCTGCAACGATATCATCCTTCTTAACCGATGCAGCCTCCAAAGCCTTAGAAATAGTCTCTTTCAGTTCGTTTATCTTTTTCTGCTTCGGAATGTCAACGCCGCATTTACCACAGAATTTCAATCCAACACGGATTTCTCCCTGACAGGCCGGACATGCCTCGTATAAGGATTTTCCACATCCGTTGCAGAACCTATTGTCACCTGAATTTTCCACTCCACAGCTAGGACATTTTCCTAGAATGGATGTTGAGGGTACTGGTGTCCGATAGCGTTCCTCCTTCCCCGTCTCGATGGAAACGGTGGCTTCCTTTGGCACCGAAGGTTCTGCCCCGATGGCATCTAGCGAAGAAAGGAAGTCTGTCATGGTCTGGAAACGTCGCTCGGGAAGCTTTCTTATTGAGTTTTCAATGATTGAGTCCCACTTGGGATCGCATCCAACTTCGCTCGGGAGATCCCAGGCTCCTTCAGGAAATCCACCCGTGAGCATCTCATATACCATTACGCCAAGGCTATAGATGTCTGACCTAGCGTCAGACTTGGATGCATTCGTTTTCTGTTCTGGAGACATGTATTGAGGGGTTCCAATTGCCTCCCCGGTCATTGTCAGATGGATTTTCCTGTTTTGCTCATCGCCCAATATCTGGGCAATGCCGAAGTCGACGACCCTTGCTGCTGATAATTCGTCTATCAGAATATTCGATGGCTTTATGTCACGGTGTATGATCCCCTTTGAATGTGCATATGCCAAGGCACCTGCAATCTCCCGCGTGAATCTGAGAATACTGTCCCTGCTCAAGGTGTGCTGACTTATGAGATCATATAGTGTGACGCTGTTTCCATCTTTGTCCGCAATGTATTCCATTACAAAATAGTAGGTTCCATTGACGGATCCCCTGTCTATTATCCCGACAATGTTGGGATGGCGTAGCTGCGACAATGTACCGGCTTCCCTGTCGAAACGCTTTACAAACTGCGGGTCGGATGCAAGTTTTCCGGGGAGAACCTTTATTGCTACCCTGCGTCCGAGTGATTCTTGCACAGCCTCGAACACGCTGCCCATGCCGCCTTCACCTATCTTTTTGACAATGCGGTAGCCAGGGATGAGAATTTCTCCTGAATGTGCCTGCGAAGCAGCTTGGGGAGAGGCAGGCTGCGGAACCATGGTGACGGCTTCCGAGAATGAGACCATGTTGCCGCACTGGCAGCGTGCCGCACGCACGGTGAGATCCTTTGGTGCCTCTATGTCTTTCCCGCATTTCGAACAGTGATACATCAAAAAATTCCTTCAGTGAATATTTATCGCTGGAGTAGCTTGCGACATCCCTGGCGCAAAGAGCAATATCCAATTCCGTCTCTTGCGCTCGAAGATCGCAAACTACCTCAAGAACGCGCAATTAATTGCGCTACTACCAACAAATTCAAGACACACTAAAGTTGTGAACTCCAACAAAGCATCCTTACAAAACAACCTTTCATGTATATTTTCAATCGGCTCTATTTTTAATACTTCTTAAGGCGTTCCAGCCGCTCAGCGGTGTAGGGATGGCTTTGCAGGAAGTATTCCATATCCTGCAACACCACCGGCATGTCGGATGGTGCCGTTCCCGATTTTTTACTCATTTCCTTTTCGAGAGAACTCAATCCATAAAGAAATGATAGCATCTCTTCTCTGGATATGCCAATTTTTAAGGAGATGCGGAACCCAAACTCGTCGGCCGCGAACTCCTGTTCTTTTGTATAGCAGTTCGTTAGCATCTGATAACCGAGCTGGGCTATCATCGCGATATCGGAGCCCACGATTTTCCTAGCGGCCATCATTGTCCTAAGGCGATCAGTTGTGTGGTGCAACTCCTGATGGCCGATCTCGTGCCCAAGGCACATCGCTATTGCGGCCTCGGAATTGAAACGCTCAAGCAGCGCCCTCGTCACATATATATAGCCTCCAGGTGCGGCATAGGCGTTTATTATCTTCCGGTCGTCGAGCACCACCATCCTGTAGGAGATGTCCTTCCTGATGGTCAGAGGGAGCAGTTTGATGAATACTGCGGAAGCTTTTTTAGCAAGAGTGGTATCTTTCCATTCTGGAGTATCGTTAAGAATCATTCTGTTTATTTCAGCTCCTATCTGTTTTTCTTCATCTGAAGTGACAGGAGGCAGAAATTCTTGTGCGGCTTTGTCAGTCTCTCTTATAACAGCCGTTCCTATTTCGAAAATAGTTCCGACTGGGGACTTAAAAGTAGAATCGTCTTTGGGCTGAGAAGCAGCGTTTTCGCCTTGAAGTGGGATCTGTTTCACTACAGGTGCCTCATTGACAGAGGCTTCTTTCACTGACTTTCCTGGTGATGGAGCAGTTTGAGGGGAAGTTACCTTCTTCACGGCATCACCTGTCTCCCGAACTATCTCTGGTATCTGGTCTGCCGTTTTCCGGACTGTATTAGGGATGTCCTCTTTTATGATTTTCGTGGCCGCCTGCACATTTTTATCCCGAGACCTTTCAATTTCATAATGGATGAAGGAGGCGAGTCCGACAAAGCCAAGGACAATCAGAACTATGATAAGGGTTGTCTTGTTCATCTGTTCACGTCCTTCTGGCGTAAGATTAGTCCAGACAACATTATGAAAACAATACTAAACCCCAGCATGACTAAAATGTCAACAGTCCAGTTCCCGTCCTTGACGTTCAGCATGGAACGCATTTTACTGTCAAGAGAAAGCAACATTGCGTCATTCTCCCAGAAAAGGATTATCATGCCAGCGGCAATTGATTTAATGGCTTTAGGCAGAGCAATTATCGCCCCGGCCAGGATTATCTGCGGAATTACTGCGAGAATCGCAAGGGATATGGCCTTGTCATTATTGTCGACAAGGGAGGATATGCAAAGACCCATTCCCATTCCTCCGAGTGATGTGGCAAACAGGGTCAGGAATGTCTTCATGAAATCCATTTCCAGCTGAACTGAAGGGTAGACTATTCCCAGCAGGACAATGCACTGGAAGAAATTTATGGCTGAAAGCACGGCGACCTTTGAAAGAAGATAGGCTGGTATTTCGAGATTTATCGCGCGTTCCCTGAGATAGACCGAGATTTCCTTCACAATGTCCTTTGCGGCATTGATGCATCCGAAGAACAGAACCGCAATCGCCATTATGAAGGGAGAAAACTTGTGGGCATTTGCCTTGATTTCGGGATCTTTCAGGTCCTGAAGTCCGAAGACCAGCGCAATCAGTATGCCTATCAGGAATGGGAAACCGGCAATGAGGGCAATGTTTCGTGGATCCCTGCACATCAACTTGACTGAACGCGCTGCAAAAATTGCAAACTGCCGGAAATTCGCAGAGAGTACTTCTGTCATGGTGGTGTGACGCCTCTTGGATATCGGGGACATGCTACCATCCTGACTTTGCATTCTTGAACTCACAAAGTCACGGAAGTAAGTGGAGTCAGTGAATTTTTCACTCCAGAAATTCGAATCCTTAGTTTCCAGCTTCTCATATACCTGGCTGATGCGTTCAATACCGAAATACGCGGGAAGATCTGACGGTGGTCCGTAGTAGGCAAGCTTACCCTTGCAGAGAACGGCGACAAGGTCGCATTGCGAAACGTTATCAATGTTATGCGTGATGCAGATTACGGTTTTACCGCTGTCGGCAAGTTCCCTGAACAATGACATCATCTGCGCTTCAGTGCCAGCATCAAGTCCGGAAGTAGCTTCGTCCAGATACACCAGGCTTGGTTCTGCAAGGAGTTCCACTCCGAGACTGACACGTTTCAGCTGGCCTCCAGAGAGATTGCCGATAATAGTGTTCCTCCTTTCTTTAAGCCCCAGAAGATCGATGACTCGGTCGGAGCGTTCCTCTATCTCGCGATTTGTGGTATCGGCTGGGAGGCGCAGGCGGGCGGCGTAGGAGAAGGCTTCAAATACTGTCAATGAAAGATGGACAATGTCTTTCTGGGGGACATACGCGATTGCAGTCTTGAAATAGCGATAATTGGCATAGAAATCCTCGTCATTGACCATCAGGCGTCCGGAACTGGGAGGTCTGCGTCCATTCAGCGAATCCATAAGCGTTGACTTGCCTGCTCCAGATCCGCCAAGAAGGGCAACGAACTCCCTGGGGTTGATCACAAGGGAGACTTGATCTATAAGCTTTATGGTTTTTCCGGTGTCGCGGCTTACTACGGTCTTTGTCAGCTTGTCGGCAACGAGTTTCGTATTATTGTGCTCAGAATAGATATTTATGCCATCTTCTCTTAACCTGATTATGAATGGTCCAATTCGGATTCTGGAATCCTTTTTCAGCTCCAGCAGCCCTGTGAATGGTGTTCCATTGACAAAAGTGCCGTTGACGGAATTGAGGTCGCGGATCATAATGCGTCCATCCTCCTTGCGGCACAATTCCGCATGGAAACGGGACACGCCTGGACTAGCAAGCAGGACATCGCATTCGGGAGCACGCCCTATCAGAAGCCGAGGTTTGAAAGAAAAATATTTTGGAGAGGAGCCAGATGCTCCTCTATCGTTTCCTGGCATCGGTTTATGAACATGTCCCACAATTGTCAGGTCGTGGTTTTGTGATTTCACGTTATGATTTCGTGGAGCTAGAGGAGGGGGCATGGAGAAGATGAGTTTTAATTCTCCGAGTCGAAGTTCATCACCGTCGCGCATGGTGGCATTATTTGAAATCCTGGTGTTGTTTATAAAAGTCCCAGCTGAACTTCCAAAGTCATCAACAGTAAAGTAACTGTTCGAATCCTTTGTTATTCTGCAGTGATGACGAGAGATGCCAGGATTATTGAGAAAGATATTGCAATCGTCGGCTCTTCCTATTGTCCAAGAGGTGCCCTTTTCCAGAGGAAATTTCTGGCTGTTTGCGTTATCTGACAAGATTAATTCAATCATAACAGATAGGAACTTTGATTTTCATAATGTTGTAATGTTATGAAAATAATCCGGATATGGCGAAGTATCAAGGAGTTGTTGATATAAACAGGTATCTTCTCAGAGTGTAAAAGCCTTTACTGCGAATTTCGCAGGATATGCCACTGCTGAGGGAATGTACGAGGATGCGGCTAATATCGGGATCAGGATTTAAAGGGATTTCTTATTGTGAGGGATTTTTCGATTACCTGACCGTGCTGCATATCTTCCGAATAGAGAAGGGTGCATCTGGCATCAAGGTTTTCCATGTCGGAGGTGTGGCAATTGACGGTCCTGTACTTGTACCTGTCCTTCAAAATGGCGACCGCCGCTTTTTCTATTTTCCTGACATTTCTATATGGGTGATATTACAAATTTGCAATAGCACCCATATAAAAATAATATAGTCTGTTTAGGAATCATATCAGAATCTTATCATCAGGAGCATTTTGGGCGTATAAATGAGCTTGATTAGAGCCTGTTCTAAAAGGGGGGGTAGCACAGACATTCCTGTCTGTGATGGAAAATGAAATTTGAACCCACAGACAAGAATGTCTGTGTTACTTTCAAGACAAATTACATTTCGAGATTACCTTTCCGAGCAGCGTCTAGCTACGGCGGAAACATGTACCATCTTAACCTAAATTTTGCTTTTGAGATAGCAAAATTTACCGAGAGGCCGATGTTTCGAGGCGAATGCCTCGAAAACCGGGGTTAACCCCGAGGCATTTTTATGCCCTCGGTCTTGGCGGCATAATTCTATGCCGCCAAGGTAGATATTGCTGAACTCGACAACCAAATGCAATATCTAGGTTAATTTCCAAGAATGGGACAGGCTGAAGCACGTCCCTACTTCAAGAACGCGCAAACATGCGCTACTACAAACAAATTTCTCCAAGCCTAAGAACCCGAAGCGCAAGCGCACATGAGAAAGTTACTTTTCTAAAACTCCGATGCCTCATCCAGAAGAGAAGACACGCTGAAGCTGTGAACTCCAACAAGAGTCATTCATGAGATAACGGGTAGTGTTTTGATTGCGAAATCCGCATACAACGATCTCAGAAAAGCAGCACAGACATTCCTGTCTGTGGTGTTTAATTCCAAAACCAACCGCAGCCCAGTCTTCGCCAAGATGCTATGGCATGGCACGCAGAAATGTCTGAGCTGCTCAATCCCCTGCCATTCTTGCCGGTAAGTTCTTATGTAGCTGCCTTGTTTTCAGTAGGCTTGGCGGCATCTGCTGTTTTTGCATCTGTCGGAGGCTTCCAGCCGCCGACTTTTTCGCGGAGCCACTGGATTGCCACGTAGAACATCGGGGTCATGATGGTTCCCAGGACTTCGCCTACGATCATTCCGCCGAAGACGGCAGTTCCGAGGCAGCGGCGGCTTTCGGCTCCGGCGCCCACTGCGATCACCAGCGGCATGACGCCCAGGATGAACGCGGTGCCGGTCATGACCACTGCGCGGAAACGGGTTTTTCTGGCTTCGATGGCCGACTGGACTATTCCCATGCCGCCTTCGCGCATGTGCATGGCGAACTCGACGATCAGGATTTCGGTCTTGCATGTCATTCCAAACAGCAGGACGAATCCGATCTGCGTGTAGATGTTGTTTTCGACACCGAGTATCAGCAGGAAGGCCAGCGAACCCAGCAGGGCGACCGGGACTGAAAGCATGATCGCGATCGGGATCATCCAGCTCTCGTATTGTCCGACCAGGAAGAGATAGATGAAGGCCAGCGCCAGCGCGAATATGAAACCCGTCTTGCCGGCGGCTTCAAGCTCCTGGTACGACATGTCGGTCCATTCGTATTTGAAACCTTCCGGAAGAACGTTCTTGGCTATGCGCTCGAATGCGGCCATCGCGTCACCGGAACTTGCTCCGGGGGCTGTGGATCCGTTTATCCTTACGGCCTGATACATGTTGTAGCGCAGCATGGTCTGCGGCCCGAATACGATCTTTGCCGTCGCCAGGGTGCCCATTGGCACCATCTTGCCTTTAGAATTGCGGACATATATGCCCATGATGTCGGAGGCGTCCTTGCGTAGCTGGCCCTGCGATTGGAGCATGACCTTGAAGACCTGTCCGTACTTGTTGAAGTCATTTACATAATATGACCCTAGATATGTCTGCAGGGCATTGAATACGTCTGAAAGGCTCATTTCCAGTTTCATGACTTTTTCACGGTCTATTTCGAGGTAAATCTGCGGTACGGAGGCGCTGTAAGTGCTATATGCGGTACCGATCGCAGGTTCCTTTTTCGCCTCCGTCAGGAAGGCGGCAAGTATCTGCGCCATGATCTGCGGGTCGACGCCGTGGAGATCTTCCAGGATGAATGAAAGCCCTCCGGCAGTTCCGAGTCCGGGGATTGCGGGCAGTGGGAAGCAGAAGAAGGCCGCATCCGGAATTACGTTAAGTTCACCTTGGAGCTTGTGCATTATGGATTTTTGGACGAGGTTCGGAGCCTTGCGCTGATCCCAGTCCTTCAGTGTGACAATGAGCAGTGCGTTGTTGGGATTGTTCACCTGGTCGATCATGTTGTATCCGGTAACTGTCAGCACATGGTCCACTCCTTCCGTGGAAAGCACTTTGTCGGTGGCCTTCTTGACTGCGGCGTGTGTGCGTTCGACGGATGCGGCTTCGGGCAGCTGGACGTTTACGAAGAAAATACCCATGTCCTCGTCTGGAATGAAACCCGTGGGAATCTTATCATAGAGCCAGCTGGAGCCCCAGAGGCATGCACCCAGGAAGAAGACGCCGAGAAACGCGCGGCGCGCGAACATTTCCGACGCGGACGCGAATCCAAGGGTGATCCAGTCGAAGAACTTGTTGAACATGCGGAACGGGAGGAGGGGCTCCTTCTCTTCAGGTTTCAGCAGCGTGGCGCAGAGGGCGGGGCTCAGGGAGAGTGCGTTGATCGCGGAAATGAGGACGGCGCAGGAGATGGTGATTGCGAACTGGCGGTACATGGCTCCGGATATCCCGGGAAGGAAGCACACCGGGATGAACATCGCCATCAGGACGAACGTGGTGGCTACGATGGGGTTCGTCACCTGCTCCATGGTCTTTTCAGTCGCACGGACAGGATCAAGACCTTCATCCCGCATGAGACGTTTACAATTCTCCACCACCACAATGGCGTCGTCAACCACGATGCCGATCGCGAGTATCAGTCCGAACAACGAGACGAGATTGATCGAGTATCCCATCGCCAGTAGCGCGGCGAATGTTCCAATCAGTGATACAGGAACCGCGAGCGTGGGGACAACGACCGCGCGCCAGTCCTGCAGGAAGAGGAATACGACTCCGATCACAAGGAAGACCGCGACGAAAAGGGTGAACACAACTTCCTTGATGGAACGGCGGACAAACTGGGTGGTGTCGTAGTTGATCGAATATTTGAGATCGGGAGGGAAATATTTCTCCAGTTCCTTCATCTTCTTGTAGGCGGCATCGGCGATCTGCAGGCCGTTTGCGGACGGAAGCTGGTAGATTGCCAGGTTCAAGCCGGGCATGTTGTCGCGTTCGCCGAACGACTGGTAGCTGAAGGAACCGAGTTCGACCTTGGCTATGTCCTTGATCTTTATCTGCGAGCCGTCGGGCCGCGCCCTTACGACTATTTCCGCGAACTCCTCGGGGAATTCGAGTCTTCCCTTGACCTGGATCATGATCTGGTTGGCCTGTCCGGGCGGCGAGGGTGGAAGTCCTATCTGTCCGGCTGCGGCCTGTACGTTCTGGGCCTGGATTGCATTTGTCACTTCCTGGGGTGAGACTCCGAGGCTTGCAAGCTTGTCGGAATCGAGCCAGATCCGCATCGAGTAGTCCAGTTCGCCGAGGATCTTGACATCCGCCACCCCTCTTATGCGGAGCATTTCATTCTGGATGTTGATCAGCGCGTAGTTGCTGAGGAATATGGAATCATAAGTGTTTTTCGGGGAGTAAAGATTGATCACCATGAGCATGTTGGTGGATTTCTGCTTTACGGTGATACCCTGCCTTTTGACGCTGTCCGGGAGCTGTGGTGTCGCAAGGCTGACCCGGTTCTGCGTATTCACGGTGTTCATGTCGCCGTTCGTGCCGGAATAGAAGGTCACCATCGTATTCTGTGAACCGTCGTTGCCTCCTGTCGACGACATGTAGATCATGTCCTCGACGCCGTTGACCTGGTTTTCGAGCGGCTCGACGACCGTCTTGGTGACGACATCGGCGCTTGCGCCGGTATAGGTCGAGGACACCTGCACCTGGGGGGGTGTTATGTTTGGGTACTGTGACACAGGCAGGCTGAAGATGGATATGAGGCCGGCAATGACCAGCACTATTGAAATCACGAAGGCCAGCCTCGGCCTGTGTATGAATATCTTACTTATCATCTGTCTTCCTCATGCAGTTTCAATTCTCGAAACATGGATTGCTGGATGAATGGATTACTGGATGGTTGCGTATCAAATACATATGAAATAACTCATGATAATTTGAGAGAACTTTGAAAATGACTTTTCCATAATCCTCGTATTTCTGTATTCTTTTGAACTAAACCCATCAATCCATTCATCCAACAATCCAATCATCCGTCATCCGTCATCCGTCATCATGCGGGGTGGCTCTGCTGCAGTTTTAGTTGCCACCCGTTGCCTTGGGGGCAGCGGGCTGGGTCTTTGATTCCGGCTTGGCGGATTCCTCAAGAGTGGCGTTGGCTGTCATGCCCGGCCTGACTTTCAGCACACCCCTGACAATTATCTTCTCCCCTTCTGAAATCCCTTCGAGTATGACTATGTTCATGCCGTGCGCCTGTCCGGTTTTAACGAGGCGGCGCTGGACTTTTGAATCCTTGTCGACGCTCAGGACGAATTCTCCGGTCTGATCCCTTTGGATTGCGACGGCCGGAACCATTATGGACGGAGTCTTATCCTTGGTTTCCAGGCGGATCTTTACATAATTGCCCGAGTTCAGAAGCCCGTTGGGATTCTGGAAGCGCGCCCTGACAAGCAGCGTGCCGGTCGAAGTGTCCACGACATTGTCTGTAAAGTAGATCTGGCCTGCCAGAGGGTATTCGGTTCCATTTGATAGTACGATCTTTGGGATGATCCGCGAGGCGATCTTTTCCATGCTCCCTTCCCGCTGCCTGATGTCGATGACTGTTGCTTCGGGAACGCTGAACTCCACTTTCACGGGATCCATGCGCACTATCCTTGAAAGATTGGTGTTTATCGTAGGGCCTACGAGGTTGCCGACACTGATGGGGCATTCTCCGATCTTGCCGTCGAATGGAGCGGTCAGCCTGGTGTATTCGAGGTTTATTTTTGCGAGATCAAGCTGCCCCTGGGCTACAAGCACTTCACCTTTTGAAACTCCCTGCTGCATGTTCGCGGCGTCGAGATCCTTCTGGGAAACGGCGTCGCCCTTGACCAGGGTTGTATAACGTTCGACCTGTATGTTCGCATATGTGAGCGAAGCCTGGGCATGGACGAGCTGGCCTTCCGCCTCCTTGACCTGGGCCTCGAACGGGCGCGGATCTATTTCAAATATGAGGGTGTCCTTCTTTACGAAGCTTCCTTCCTCGAAATTGCGTTTTACAAGATAGCCTTCCACCCTCGCAACTAGATCCACCCAGTCCTCGGCGACTATCTGCCCGATGAATTCATGCGTTTTGGAAACGTCCTGCTTTTCCGCGATGGTGCATACGACGCCAGGCGGCGGCGGTGGCGGTGGTACAGGTTTTTTCCTGCAGGAAGATGCAAGGAGCAGGACTGAAAGAAGCACGAGGATGAGGCTGGTTTGCCGCATGGTATGTGTAGTCTCCGGATTTTGTTTCGCTGTAATTTCAGCCCGGAATATACAATTTTGAATTATGATTGCAAATTGCCGGGCCCGATCCCGGAGATAATGGATGCCAGTATCCTGGCAGGCTGGGGCCGGAGTAGGGTTATCCCCCAGATCAAGGTAGGGTTATCCCTAATAGGCTGAGATAAGATGATAAACTAACTTAGTACCCTATGGAAGAATCAAGGGAAATAATTATTGCAGGAATTAAATTCCGGCAGCATGATGGAAAAGCACCTAAGGAGGATTTATGCAACAGGCCATTAGCAGCATGATCGGCTATAAAGTCAGGGGGACCGATGGGGACTTGGGAAAAATCAAGGAGTTCTACTTCGATGATGCGACCTGGACCATCCGTTACATGGCTGTTGAAACAGGCAAGTGGCTGACAGGACGCAGAACTTTGGTTTCCATTGCCGCATTGGAAAAGATGAACTGGGCGTCCCATACATTCAACGTCAGTCTTTCCCGCGAACAGGTGCGCAACAGCCCTGATACCGACATTGAAGAACCTATCTCACGGAAATACGAGCTGGCGCTGCACAACCACTATTCTTGGAGTGCTTACTGGGGAGGTGGATTCTATGTCATCCCAGGATACGAGACCGAGATGCCGACGGACATGGGTGAAAGTAGGATGGATGTTGAGGAACCCCAGTCAAATTTACTAAAACTCGATCCACACCTGCGCAGCATGAGGGATGTCATTGACAACCGCATCCATGCGACTGATGGAGACATCGGACATGTCGAGGACTTCATCGTAGATGAAGAAACATGGTGCATCCGTTATCTGCTGGTTGACACGCGCAACTGGCTGCCGGGCAGACGGGTTCTCATATCGCCCAAATGGATCAAAAGCGTCAGTTGGATCGAGGACAAGGTATTCGTGGACATTTCCCGTGATGCAGTCAGGAAGAGCCCTGAATATGATCCGTCCAAGCTCATCAGTCTTGATTACGAAAGAAAGCTACTTGAACATTTGAGCAAGCCTGAAGGAGCCTGGGTTACTTTCAAGATCCATGCGCCGAAGAATGCCAAGGTCTACGTGGCGGGAACTTTCAACAGCTGGGATCCATCATCCATCAGGCTTGAAAGGGACAGCCACGGCACTTATGCAACGACAGTGCTTATTCCGGCGGGCAGGATTGAATACAAGTTCATTGTCAACGGAGTCTGGTGCAACGCTCCGGAATGCAAGGACCTGGTCCCTAACGGCTTTGGCACGACAAACAGCGTCATGACCATAGGGCAGGGGCATGCGGGACATATGCATACGTTCTCCAGGTTTTCAGCTAGCCAGAACCGTCCTTTGTGGAGTACTCCGATGGGGGGATAGGCTGCCTGTTCCGTCTCAGGGCAGAAGCATTTTCCAGATAACTAAAAGAATATTAAAATGTTGAGCCAATGATATATAGCATATAGAAGCTATTCTTTTGATGGTCTGCCTCATAAGTAGGGCGGTTTTTAAACCGCCAACCATGTGTCGGGTTAAAACCCGACATACTTCAAAGATTCGCTTTGCTCATCAATAAATCATTCAATTCTGGAATAGTCAATTTCCTCTTTGGTTTTCCGGATAACTGTGTTTTTTATTCTAGTTTCCTTATTTGAACGCCACATCGAGAAAATATCTGGAAATTGAAGATTTGGAATTGGAGCTTGCCTCTCTCAGACCATCGGGTTTTTCCTGTGGCACAGCTGGATCACAAGCCCCCACGGATCCCTCAGCATGGCGAGCTGGTCGCCGCTGGGAATCATTTCAGGACCAGATATAAGTACTGCGCCTGCCTTCACAAGTTTATCCACTGTTCCAGGGATGTCATCGCAGGTATATGCGAAATGGAGCGTCAGTGGATCGATTTGGCTATAGTCTGGAACTTCGACCTTCGGATTGTTATAAATCTCGAGCATTACTTTTCCACCGCTGTCTGCGATGAACCTGACCGGAACCGGCTCATCCGCTGAACGCCTGCATGAGAAATTCAAATTGGCGATGTACCAGTCGGCCATTGCGGCCGGAGCTGCCACCTGGAAGCCTATGTGTTCTATTTTCATATGCCCTATTTTCTTTTACTGATAGCTGACGACCGATTACTGACGGCTGTTCCTATTTGAGCTTGGAGCAGAAGCCCCTGATCCTTTCGACGGATTTCTGGATTGTCTGTTCCGAACATGCATAAGAAAGACGGATGTTTCCGTCGGCGCCAAACGGCTGTCCGGGAATCACTGCGGTCTTCGTCTCCGAGAGCAGTCTTCCTGAGAAGTCCCAGGAGTTCAGGCCGAACGAGGAGATATCGCAGAATATGTAGAAGGCTCCCTGCGGCCGGATGCATTTGACTCCGGGAATATCGCTCATGAGTCCGTATATCATGTCCCTTCTCCTGGCAAAGGCCTGTCTCATAGTTTCTACCGGGGCCTGATCGCCCTTCAGTGCGGCGATTGCTCCGAACTGCGCAAATGTCGTAGGATTTGAAGTGGTGTTGCTCTGCAGGGCGCATATTCTGTCTGTCAGCCATTTCGGAGCAGTAAGATATCCAAGCCTCCATCCGGTCATCGAATAGGCTTTGCTGAAGCCGTTCACGGTGATGGTGAGGTCTGATATCTCCTTGGAAAACGAAGCGATGCTGATATGGGGGAAATCTGGTTCATATGTGAGCTTCTCGTAGATCTCGTCGGAAAGGACCATGAAGTTCCTCTCTATTGCGAGCTTCGCGATTTTCTCCAGGGTCTCCTTCCTGTATACGGCTCCGGTAGGATTGCTTGGGGAATTCAGGATGAGGAGCTTTGTATTCGAAGTCACGGCAGCCTTGAGCTTCTCCGGATCAAGTTCGTAGTTGTTCTCGGCGGAGCAGGGGACTATGACGGGAGTCGCGCCGCTGGCCTTTATCATTTCCGGATAGCTGACCCAGTAGGGGGAGCCGAGGATGACCTCGTCTCCTGGGCCGCAGAGGGCGGCTATCGCCGAGAAGATGCTGAATTTCGCGCCGGCAGCTACGACGATCTGTGCTGCGGACGATGGGACATTGTTCTCCCTGACGAATTTTTCAGCGCATGCCTCCTTGAGATCGGGCCTTCCGCTTTCAGGAGTATATTTGGTTTCGCCCCTCTTCAAGGCTTCTATTGCAGCGTTCTTGATATGTTCAGGAGTGTCGAAATCCGGTTCGCCGGCACAGAGGCTCAGCACGTCTTCGCCTGCGGCCTTCATGGCCTTGGCTTTTGCCGTGATGGACAGAGTTGCGGACAATTCAAGGCCGCCCATGGTACCCTTGGTGGTTTTCAAATCCTTCATTTATATCCTTTCTCCGCTAGGAAGTCCTTTATTATCCTGCTCAGGTTGTTCTCCTGAATCCTGATGATCTTCATTTCCCTCACGGCGTTTTCAGCTGAATCCGAGGCATGCGCGGTGTTCACCATCACGTCCTGTCCGAATTCCCTCCTGATTGTGCCGCTGGGCGCCTTGGTGGGATCCGTCGGTCCGAGCACGTCGCGGATCTTCTTGACGGCCTTCTTGCCTTCATATACCAGCACCATTGTCTTCACAAGGCCCGGCTCATGCAGTTTGTTCTTTGGACAGGTGTCAGGGCGGATTCCGGACATGAACTCCACGATCTGCGAGAACTGATCGTCGGCAAAAGGAACGCCGACTATTTCTGAAAGCCTGGACGAGGCCTTGTCGTCGAGTTTCAGTTTCAGTTCAGTTTCCAGGAGGGCTTTTGCCTTGTCTCCGATCTTGGGAGCGAGCTTCTCCCTCAGCACGCCCTGTACCGGACCATAGAACTCAAGGGCTTCGGAGACGGTCATCTGATAGATCTTGGTGGCGATTATCCTGAGGCCTGTCCTGCTGAACATGTCGATGATGTTGCCGGGCTTCGAGCTGGGATAGCGCCAGTTGTCGGGCTTGATTATGACAAGTGTGCGTTCCACGTCGGTCTTGTCGTCGTAGTTCATGTCGATCATGTTGGGATGCGAATCTGCGAAGTTCGCAAACAGCTTGAGCTTCTCCATCGCGAATTCCTGATCCGGAGGAAGCAGTACCGCGGGCTCGAAATATCTGAGGCTGCCATCCCTGTCGAAAACGAGGTCGGCGTAGGTGTCGCGCACTGTTTCACCGGTAATCCTCATTTCGCCTGCGCCCCTTGATTCGGGAGAAAGCCTTCCGGCTATTGAATAAAGCTTGGAACAGGCGTTATCGCCCTTGAAGAGGAGCATGAGTATCCGTCTCCTGGTACCGTCCTCGTTAGGAGTGAAATTGTTCAGCACATAATCCGAAAGGAGGTCTGCGGCCTTCGTTGAGACAGTTTTCTTGAGTATGCCTGCGTAGTTTTCGGCGAGTTCCTTCGTGGGGTTCAGCATCTGCGCGCCGACAAGTTCGAGGTCGGTGCGGGAAAGAAGTCTTGCGATGACTCCTCCGGTGCGGGATTTCAGAATAGTGTATGGTGTTATCAGCACATATGAAAGTTCGACAGCCATCAGTGGATCCTCCGTGATAAGAATATATGAAAATTTTATAAAACTGTAAATTCAAAGTAAAAAAACAGGTGAAGTCGTGCGTTAGGCTGTCATCCGTTCCTTGGGATGGTCCTTTGTCCTGGTCTTCTTCTTCAGCAGGGGCAGGGAGCCCTTTACCGTCTCGGCGGTGATCACGCATTCCGTGATTTCCGTCTGTGACGGAACGGTATACATGATGTCGAGCATGAGAGCCTCAAGTATGGATCTGAGGCCGCGCGCCCCCGTGCCCTTGGCGACTGCCTTGTCGGCAAGGGCATTAATGGCGTCGTCTTCAAAGGACAGCTTCACATTCTCCATCTCCATCAGCTTCACATACTGCTTGATGAGGGCGTTCTTCGGCTCTGTGAGGATCTTTACGAGGTCTTCTTTCTTCAACGGAGTCAGATCCGTCACCACCGGCAGCCTGCCGATGAATTCAGGAATGAAACCGAACCTTATGAAGTCCTCCGGTTCAGCAAGACGCAGGACGGCCTCGCTGTCGACGGAGATCTCCTCCTTCTTCTGTTCTTCCACCTGTCTGAATCCGAGGACATGCTTGCCTATCCTTCTGCGGACGAGCTTGTCGAGTCCGACAAATGCGCCGCCGCATATGAACAGGATGTTCGAAGTGTCCACCTGTATGAATTCCTGATGGGGATGTTTTCTTCCGCCCTTGGGCGGTATGTTCGAAATTGTGCCTTCAAGCATTTTCAGGAGGGCCTGCTGGACACCTTCGCCGGAAACGTCCCTAGTTATCGACACATTCTCGGTCTTCCTGGCGATCTTGTCTATTTCATCTATGTATACAATTCCAATCTGGGCCTTCTGGACATCGTAGTTGGCGGCCTGGAGAAGCCTGAGGACGATGTTCTCGACATCCTCTCCGACATAGCCTGCTTCTGTCACTGTCGTGGCGTCTGAAATGCTGAACGGCACATCGAGAAGCTTCGCGAGAGTCCTGGCAAGAAGTGTCTTCCCGGAACCCGTAGGCCCGATGAGGAGGACATTGCTCTTCTCGATCTCGACGTCGTCCTCCCTGTTGAAGGCAGCCTTGTTCTTATGGCATGCAAGACGCTTGTAGTGGTTGTGGACCGCCACCGAAAGAACTTTCTTGGCATGCTCCTGTCCTATTACAAACCTGTCGAGCTCCTCCTTGATCTTCTGTGGATTCGGGATCTTCAGGGGAGGTATGGCCTGAGGGGCCTTCTTTTCGGTGGTCTTGTCTTCGTCCTTGTACATGCCCATGCATATTTCAAGGCAGTTGCGGCAGATTGTCGAGCCCGAGGGGCTTGATATGAGGGGGCCGACCTTTTCCGCGGGCTGTCCGCAGAAAGAACATCTTGTCTTGCTCTGGCTTATTCTTCTGTCATTCATTGATTATTGTGTCTTCTTTTATTTCTTTGTGAAAACGTGGTCTACTATTCCGTATGCCATCGCCTCTTCGGCGGACATGAAGAAATCCCTCTCCGTGTCGGAGGCGATTTTGGCTATGGTCTGCCCTGTATGATGGGACAGGATCTTGTGGAGGCTGCTCCTCAGTCTGAGGATCTCCTTCGCCTGGATGTCGATGTCGGCGGCCGTCCCCTCGGCGCCTCCCCAGGGCTGGTGGATCATGATCCTGGCGTTGGGCAGCGCGTATCTCTTGCCCTTGGAGCCAGCGCACAGGAGCACTGCGCCCATGCTGGATGCCTGCCCAAGGCAGTATGTCTTGATCCCGCATGTGAGTATCCTCATCGTATCATAGATGGCGAGGCCGGCCGTGACCGAACCTCCGGGCGAATTCACATACATGTCGATGTCCTTCTTGGGATCTTCCGACTGCAGGAAGAGAAGCTGGGCGACTATCAGGTTCGCGATATTGTCGTCGACCGGAGTCCCAAGCAGTATTATTCTGTCCTTGAGAAGGCGCGAGTATATATCATAGCCTCTTTCACCCTGGCCGGTCTGTTCAACCACCATTGGAACAAGTACTGACATTATAAGATCTCCTGCTGTTTTGATGATTATTTGGTTGAGGTGTCGGCGTTCTTGACGATGAAGTCGGTGACCTTGGCCATGAGCATGTCCATCTGGAGGTCTTCCATGCCTCCGCTGGATTCAATCTGGTTCACGAAATCCTGCTCCTTTACGCCGTAGTACTTGCTGATGCCCTGGATATGGCTTTCAAACTCCTCTTTCTCGACGGTGATTTTTTCAGCCTGGGCGATTTTGCGCAGTATGAAATATCTGCGGATGCGGTCTGCCGCGGACTTCTTGGCCTCGGCGAGGAACTTCTCCTTTTCCGTCTTGAATTTTTCAACGTCCGACTCCTTCTTGACCTCCCTTGTCGCGATCAGCCTGAACTCCTTCTGTTCCGCTTCGGCAATGACTGCGGGCGGAAGGGCGAAATCTCCGGCTTCGGCTATGAGCTTTTCGAGAACCTGCTTCTTGGCTTCGGCGTCGGACTTCTGCTTCTCCTGGAACTCAAGGCTCGCCTTGATTCTGTCGGTGAGCTCGGTCATGTCCTTCGCATTCAGCTTCTTCACGAGATCCTCGTCCGAGGTGACGGGAACCCTTCTCTGTATCTCCATCACCTTTATATCGTACTTGATCTTTTTTCCTGCAAGCTCCTTTTCCCTGAAGTCGGCAGGGAATACGGTGTCAAGGGAGCAGTCCTTGCCTATGGAGGCGCCTTCGAGGGCCTTGTTGATTCCTGGAATTATCTCGGGATCTGAAAGCCATGCCCAGGTCTCGGGTGTTTCAAGCAGCTGCTTGATCTTTGCGGCGGAATCCTTTGGCGCTTCGAAATCCGACTTGTAGGAGATCTTGACCATGTCGCCCTTGGCGGCAGGCCCGTCGATCTTGCTGAAATCGCCATAGAGATCCCTTAGGTTCTTGATTTCATCGGAAACCTTGTTCTCGGGTATTTTCACTTCAGGAGGGGTTATTTTCAGCCCCTTGTAGGAAGGAAGGTTGAATTCAGGCGCGACGTTGAACACTATTGCAAATGAGTAATCCTTGCCGGCCTCGAGCTTCTGGGGCTCGGTCTGGGGGAAAGTGTAGCTGACCACGTCCAGCTTCTGTTTTTCATCCGTGTTTATCTTCTCAAACGCCGCCGTATAGAAGCTTTTCACGGCCTCGGATTCTATCCTTGGCATGAAACGGTTCCTTATGAGGGCCGCAGGCGTTTTCCCCGCCCTGAAACCGGGAACCTGCGCGAATTTTACAAATTCCTTCACCATGGAATTGATTTCCCTGTCCACGGCATCCGCCGGCACCGTGAATTTTACGCTCTTGATGCATGGTTCAGATCCGCTGAGTTCCGTCTTGATCGCATCTTTAAGGAGATTTTCCTGTTTTGATGTCATGTAATTTTACTTTCCTATGCTATTCTGATTGACTGATTGCTTTATTATGGAAATTAACGCGATGATACAGGACTTGTTTGAACAACCGAGTAACTGGGTTAAAATTCCAAAAGCCCGTAATATATCATTGCACCTTCTTTATTCCAGCAGCTTTGAATAAGGTTTTATATAAAAAAGAGGGAATTTGCAGTTTTTTAATTATTTTTTTTGACATTTGTTCTCTTCAAAGATATATTTTAGCTTTAATTTACTATAAAAATTATAAAAGCAGGGTTCATCTATAATGGCCGGAGTACCCAAATTGATAATACTGTCGGAGCAGTTCAGGGGCAAGAGCTTTGAGCTGGTCAACGACAAATATTCGGTTGGCCGCGTGGATCAGCGGGAAATCTGCATCAAGGATCCTACAGTCAGCACCTATCATTGCGAATTCATAAAGAAGGGCGCCACCTATACGCTCAAGGACTGCCAGAGCACCAACGGTACGCGCATCAACAACATACCGATAACCGGCGAACAGGATCTCCAGAGCAGCGACATCCTCCAGATCGGCGGTGTAGAGATACTTTACGACTGCGAGGACAAGACCGTGACCACAGCCTTGAAAACACAGACTGGAATAAATCTCCAGGGCGCACAGGTCGGAATTTCGACAATCAAGGAAATGAGCAACTTCTCGCCGTTCGCTTCAAGCAAGAAAGGTGGAAAGAGCCAGAAGCTCATGATAATCATCGTCGTGCTTCTGGTCATCGTCATCCTTGCACTGCTAGCCTACCTGATAAACCTGATGTTCTTTAAATCAAGCCAGCCGCGCACGGAGATCCAAGGACAGTTTGAACAGGTCCAGCTATAATTATAGATTTGTATTTTCACCCTCGTATCCCTCGCTGGCGGGACATTTATTTTTCCACGTATTCACACGGAGTTAAGCATGAACGGCAATAAGGATTACAATAAAGACAACAATGTGAAGGAGGATAAGAAGAAACCCTCCCCTCCGCCTCCCTCATCCGCAAGGAAGACACCCCAGATGGCCATATTCGTGTGGCTCCTCATCTTCCTCTCCCTGGGAGTCCTCTTCGTATACAACCACAACAAGAAGGATTTCTCCGAATGGGAACAGACAAAATTCGAGAAGGAGCTTTCTGAAGGCAACATACTGACCGCGAACCTGTCTCCCGAGAACGACAGGGTCTTCTATGTCGACGGAAAATACAAGTCATCGGTTCCGGGCGAGGCCGCACAGGCTGAAAACGGGGAGCTGCTGTACAAGACCAAGGTAGTGTATACCGAGAAAATCGATGAAATGCTCAGGAGCCATGCGGCAATTGTCAGGAAGATTGAGAACAAGGATCCCTGGTTCAAGAACCTGGTGCTCATGATCCTTCCGGTGATCCTCATCATAGGTGTGTTCTATTTCCTGTTCTCAAGGCAGATCAAGATGGCCGGCAAGGGCGCCATGCAGTTTGGCAAGAGCAAGGCCAGGATGATCCTTCCGAGCGACAAGAAGATCACGTTCAACGATGTCGCGGGTGCGGACGAGGCCAAGGAGGAGACAAAGGAGATAATCGACTTCCTCAAGGATCCTCTCAAGTTCAAGCTGATTGGCGGAAGAATCCCCAAGGGCGCGCTCCTGATGGGGCCTCCGGGTACTGGCAAGACGCTCCTCGCAAAGGCGATCGCCGGTGAAGCCGAAGTCCCCTTCTTCTCGATAAGCGGTTCGGATTTCGTGGAAATGTTCGTCGGCGTCGGCGCAAGCCGTGTGCGCGACATGTTCGAACAGGCGAGAAAACATGCCCCATGCATTATCTTCATAGATGAAATAGATGCCGTAGGCCGTTCGCGCTTCAGCGGAATCGGCGGCGGACACGACGAAAGGGAGCAGACTCTCAACGCGCTCCTCGTCGAAATGGACGGACTCGAGACGCAGGAAGGCGTCATAATAATCGCCGCGACAAACAGGCCCGACGTGCTTGATCCGGCTCTCCTCAGGCCCGGCAGGTTCGACAGGCAGATCGTGCTCGACCTCCCCGACATCAAGGGGAGAAGGCAGATTCTCGATGTTCATATCAAAGGTATAAAGATCGATGCGGACGTCAATCTCGACACCATTGCCAGGGGGACTCCCGGATTCAGCGGCGCGGATCTCGCAAACCTCATCAACGAGGCCGCGCTTCTCGCGGCAAGACTCGACAAGAAGGCTGCGGGAATGTCGGAAATGGAGGAGGCGCGCGACAAGGTACGCTGGGGCAGGGAGCGCAAAAGCAGGAAAGTCAGCGACAGGGAAAGAAAGATAACGGCATTTCATGAAGCTGGACACACGATTGTCTCGCTCCTCTGTCCAAACTCCGAACCAATCCACAAAGTCACTATCATACCCAGGGGAATGGCATATCTCGGAGCAACCATGCATCTCCCCGAGGAGGACCGCTACACCCAGAGCAGATCCGAACTTATTGACGAACTGGCTGTCCTCATGGGTGGAAGATCCGCAGAACAGATTGCCTTCAACGAAATAACAAGCGGCGCTTCTTCCGATATTGAACATGCCACCAAGATTGCAAAACTCATGGTCTGCACATTTGGTATGAGTTCAAAAATGGGTACGATGCAGTACGGCAGCCGCGAGGGGCACATCTATCTAGGCAGGGATATCGTCAAGTCTGAAGGATTCAGCGAGGAAACAGCCAGGGAAATCGACCTTGAAATAAAAGCCCTCATCGATAGCGCCAAAAAACGCTCTGATACGATGCTCACTGAAAACAGGTACAAGCTCGATCTTCTGGCGAACAAGCTTCTCGAAGTGGAAACTCTCGACGGAGCTGAAGTCAGAAAACTTCTTGGCTTTGAAGAGAAGAAGACAGCAGTGCCGGCAGCTCCTGAAGTCAGCGCTCCAGCTGCTCCAGCTCCTGAAATCAAGACTGCTTGAAAAATTTTGCCTTGTTCACGGTAATTTGCCGGACCTTCGAGAACTTCGTTTCTTCGTGGTGAGAATATTTTCCGACGCCCTCGGGCCGGGATCTTCGACTTTGTGGCTCCACGCCTTTGTGAGATAACAAAGAATTGTGAACTTGTAAGACGAGGCATGCCTTGGATTTGATAATAAGCAATCTGCGGATACCCGTTGAGAATGACGGCCCGGCTGAATATATAAGAGCCGCTTCGGAAAAGCTGAAAATCATTGACTCTGACATAGGCTTAATCAAGATCCTGAACAAATCGCTGGACTTGGACAGCCAGGAACAATTCTACTACCGCATCTCAATAGTTGTAAGAGTCCCTGACAGCTTCGCCAACGCGGAAAACTTCCCGGTATACACTGTAATCGCAGAGCCGATCAGAAAAGCGAAAAACATCAAGGGGAGGCCTGTAGTAATCGGTTTCGGCCCTGCTGGCATATTCGCCGCCCTCGAGCTTGTCGAGTATGGATTTAAACCTCTTATATTTGAGAGGGGCAGGAAGATCGAAGAACGCGATCTCGATGTTCAGAAATTCATCAGGGACAGGACGCTGGATCCCGAATCAAACATCCAGTTCGGTGAAGGCGGCGCCGGTTCGTACTCGGACGGCAAGCTGTTCTCGAAGATTAATAATTCAATATATGCAAGCAGGGTGCTGGATACTTTCATCAAGTTTGGAGCGCCCGAAGAAATAGGATACATCGGCAAACCACATGTCGGGACTGACGTACTGTGCAGGATTGTCCGCAACATGAGGAAACATATTATTGAAAGAGGCGGAGAGATACATTATTCCTCTAGAATGTCGGATCTGCTCGTTTCAGACGGCAGAGTTTCAGGTGTACTGATAAACGGGGAGAAGGAATACCGTTCGGCGAACATCTATCTCGCCGTGGGGCATTCCGCGCGTGACACCTTCAGGATGCTTCATGAAAAAGGCGTTGCGATAGAGCAGAAGGCGATTTCTGTAGGTGTGAGGATCGAACATCCCGTTGAAATCATCAATCTTATAAGATATGGCAGTAAATATAAGGACTTTCCCGGCCTGGGCGCCGCTACTTATTCCTTCAACTACACCAATAGAAGCACGGGGAGAGGCGTATATACGTTTTGCATGTGCCCCGGTGGTGAGATTGTGAACGCTTCGTCTGAAAATGGACTGATGGTCTTGAACGGCATGAGCTGCTCGGGTAGGGCGTCGGCGTTCTCAAACGCAGCTCTTGTCGTTCGCTGCCATACGGATGATTATGGATCAGCAGAGCCCCTGGCAGGCATTGATTTCCAGAGGAATATCGAGCGAAGGGCATTTGATGCATCCGGCGGTGGATGGAAAGCCCCTGCGCAGAATCTGATCGATTTCCTGTCCGGCAGGATATCCACCGAATTAAATGTGAATTCGTTCAAGATGGGAGTATCGTCAGCCGACATGAATGGAATTTTCCCCAAATTTGTCTGCGAGGAACTTCTAAGTGCATTCGCTGCATGGAAAGAAAGCTATCCGTCATTTGTTTCAGAGCACGCGATACTCCTGTCACCGGAAACAAGGACCTCCTCTCCGGTAAGAATCAAGCGCGATGAGAATTTCGAATCAGTGAATATGAATAACCTGTACCCTATAGGCGAAGGGGCAGGCTATGCAGGAGGAATAACGAGTTCCGCCATTGATGCTGTAAAGGCGGTGGAGCGCAGCATGTCGGATTCCGAGAGTATAAAGAGGCGCTAATTATAAATTTTTGAAACAAAAATTTATTTAAAACGAACTTTTGATCAGAGATTCATGCACCAAATCGTTCAATTTTCCGCATTTCCTGACAATTGCATCGGCCTCCTTGTCGTCATTGATGAGAGACAGATCAGTTTTAAAGAGCCAGCACAGATCTTCGTCGAGAAGGTTCCTTTCCCTGAAAATCTGGACGAAGACAGGATCAAAGGAAGCCGGTTCATTTTCAAAAGACCCCTTGGAGTTGATGACCATCAGGGCGCATCCGGCAAAATCAATAAATTCCTTTGACGCAGGAATTGCCTCACATGAAAAACCGCCATTGTTAAGATATTCAGCCATCTTGATCTTCCTGTCAGCCTTTTTCATGATCGATTCCGCCATTTCCTTCCGGCGTAGCGCGTCGCTCTTTTCCGGCCTGCCAATCGAATCATTCACAATCAAGTCCTTCATTGCGGAATCGTTTAATGTGATGAGTCCTGATTCGGCGAGTTTCAGCATCGCCTCATAATTCGACCTGGTGACGACGTTCAGTTTTGAAATGGGGGTTTCTCCGGAATATTCACGCAGTATTGAAATTATATTTCCTGCCTGTGCCTCCTGCCTGTACTGGATGATCACAAGAGCTTTCACTATCTGTCCTGACGACCCTATATCTGCCTTGAATGAGAAAATGCCATCATTGAAACGTACCAGAAGATCCTGGCGTGCGCACTCATAAGGTGGAGCTGTGATGGAAGTTTTCGATAAACTTTCTTCCTGTGTCTGGGCAGGTGTTCCGGCTGCATCCAAGTTCCTCTTGTCTGCGGATTTCGCAAAATCCGTGCCTAGAATTCTCTCAAGCCGCTCCATGAACTCTTTCCTTGAGGTCTGGAGATGGAGATTGTCAACGGAACTGTCGGGATCAAGGACTCCTGAGGCAATCTCCTTCTTGAAGTCAAGTGTTGCAAGCATCCTGTGTTCAATGGTGTTTTCTGCGATGATGTTGATCACGTTCACGCTGTTCTTCTGATGCTTCCTCCAGGCGCGGGAAATCCTCTGCTCAAGTTTCGCGGGATTCCATGGCAGGTCGAGATTGACGACAACGCTCGCCGCCTGGAGATTAAGACCAACTCCGCCGGAATCGGTGGAGAGGAATACACGGCATTCCTGGTCGTTCTTGAACTTGTTTATCTCCTCTCGCCTCAAATCCTGTCTGACCGAGCCGGTATGAAGAGCGTACTTCGTGTCCTTGTCTTCGAGCCTCTCCTTGACAAGATCCAGCATTCCGACCCATTCCGAAAAGATGATCACCTTGCGGTCCGGCTCATCCGATCAGATATCGTCAAGTATCCTGAAAAGTTCATCAACTTTCGGCGCATCCTTTGTTTTTCTATCGAGGATGAAGACTGAGTCGCAGAGCATCCTCATGCATGCGAGCAGACGCTGGAGCCTCTTCATCTCCGCCTCGCGGAGAGGGTGTTTCTGGGCCATCCGCAACATGATCGAGACCTGGTATTCGTACTCGTCATACCTTTTCCGCTGCTCTTCCGTAATCCCGACGAAATAATTGTTGTCGATCCTTTCCGGAAGTTGTTCGCTTATATCTGTTTTCCTCCTCCTGATCATGACGGGCTTGAGCAGTATTTTCTCGATATGCTTGCAGGTGCCGAGGAAGTTCTTCTTGAAATCGGGGCATGTGCAGAAATTTGTGTGTGAATCCAGCGAGCGGAGTTCTACGGTATATGAAGTCTTTTTGTCGGCATCTTTCCTTGATACGGCGTAATCGGAAAATATGCCGGGAAATCCATCAAGCTTTTTGACCGACATGTCCTCGGTCTCGGCGCGGTGCCTCCTGAGCCGTATTTCATATTCGTCGTCGGTGAGCCATCCGTTCGTCTTATGGAACTTCTCTTCAGTCTGTTCGAGCCCCTTGCCGCTTTTCCTGTATTTATTTTTCATCTTTGTCCTGTTTGTAAATATTAATTGAACGATCCGCATTGACGGATTCGGTGAATATTTACCCTGAAACAGCCTTCTTCAATTGATAATTCCGCCAAAGGCGGAATTATTTGAAATTGACAGGCATCGGTGTACTATATATAATAAGTTTTGCATGTTGCATGGCACACGCACAATTAAGGAGAAAATTTATGATTCAACAAGTTACAGCGATATATGACGGGCAGAATCTTGCTCTTGAAAAACCGTTGAGAATTCCCATTAACACAAGGTTAAAGATTGCTTTTGAACTTCCAAAGAGGAAGTCCAAAGGAGATGTTTTCAGGATGATTGTCGATGAATCCGTAAATACAGGTATTAAGGACTGGTCGAGAAACCACGACCAACACATTTATGATTCGAAACGGGCAAAATGAAGAACATTTTCGTAGATACATCATTCATTATTGCCCTGTTCAACAAGGACGATGAATTTCATGCTGGTGCCGTGGCAATTCTTCCGAAAATAAACGGAGGTGCCTTTGTTTTAACACAGGCGATAATCCTCGAGATCGGAAATGCCTTTTCATCAAATAAACGAAAGAGGGCAGGTGTCAAGATAATCAAGTGGATAGAATCCTCCGAAGAATTTCAGATTATTCCTTATGATAAAGATTTGCATAAAAAAGCATTTCACCTATATGAATCCAGAATAGATAAAGATTGGAGCTTGACCGACTGTGTTTCCTTCGTTGTAATGAAAGATTTCAAGATTGAGCATGCCTTGGCTACAGATAGGCATTTTATACAGGCTGGATTTAAATGTTTACTATAATTACGAAAGGATTTCTAAACATATAAATTTTTAATCCAAAATTTATCTAACGCGATTTTCGACAGACGTTTCCTATTGAAAACTGGTAATTTTCTCAAAAAAAGGCGATGTCGGAGGTTGCGCCCAATCAGGGAAATTTGGGGACAGGCTCCTGCAATTTACAAAACTTGCAAACTGGATTCCTTAAAATAGCTAAAACTCTCCCAAACCAATATCGGGAATGTTTCTTGAAAACATGGGCACAGCATCGGAGCCGTGCCTGCAACTCCCGCGCAGGGCGTGTGAATAAGCAGGGATGCGCCGGAAGAATATATGTGGTCGAGCGCCGCAGCATATGTCTCGGGAACAGAAGATCCGCTGGTTGAAATCGGGCTGCACCCGTATTCGAAATTATTAGCGAATTTGAAAGTTGCCGTTGAACAACAAAATTAAAAATCTTGCAGAAATGCACCGAGATTTTCTATCTTATCCTGGAGTTGCATCTCAGGATAGATGGCTGCTAGCCACAACTCATGCTGAGTTTAACCAAATCTGCAAGCTAAGCCCAAATCAAGCTTCTCGAGCTTGGATTATGGGGAGTGCTTTTCCTGTTGGAGCTTCTGCAATATCAGCCGTAAGATTAATGAGCATCCCAAGCAATATAGATTTATTTGCAAAAACTTTAAGTACGATGACCCAGTTAGCTTATTTGAGCATACCAGATGAATTTGCTGGAGAATTAACTCCAGGGCTATTACCTTCTTCAATAAAAATCTTGGAATTTCCAGGGCAAGAATTGTCAAAATTTGACAAAGATATTGTTTTCCCTAGCGTGGAGCGTATAATCGCAGGAAAAACTCGCCTTGAATCATTCAATGTCCCTAAGCTTTTGCACTTGGATCTGCATCTTGACAAGAACATGGGAAAACATATCGGTAAATTTCATTTATTAAATACTCTTAATATTCAATCATTTAGAGATAGTACATTTTTGGCGGATATACCATCGGAGCAACTTGTTTTTTTGGGTATAAGGGGCAACTCTCCGCATTCATGGGAATTCCTTCGCAACTTAACTTGTCTTCGAGGATTATGGATCCAAAATATAGGCGGTTGTTTTGATCTATCGAATCTGCACTTTTGTTCTGCCTTAGAAGAACTGACTTTAGGTTACTGTGAAATACAATATCCGGAACATCTTCTTAACCTATCGCATTTGAAAGCAATTCATTTGTTCGGCTGTAAGGCTAATAGTGATATTACTAAACAACTTGATGAATTAAAGGAAAAGGGAGTCTCTGTTTTTTCTAGTGGGTTATGAGAAAACCGGTGCCAGTCTAGCTAGGTGATTGATGATGAATAAGTAACAGAATACACTATTGTGTTGCAGTCTTGAGGAAGGGCGCGAGCCAGAATATATGCCTCCATCCTGCGGTGACTCTGGCATCGCAATTCTGGGAATCCTATCGCATTCGTATAATTCATCGAGGAATTTGCGTCATCGCCTATGGAATAGAATTTTGTCATATTCATGGTATCTTACACATCACATCAGGAAGAAAACGAACATGAATAAGCTCCTTACAGCATATGATGTATCAATACTTGTCGTCCGTGACGGTGAAAACTCATGGAAGCTCTGGTTGTTTGAATTTGTCGACCAGTTTAGGAAAACCCCTGTTTATTCGTTGATAGAAAAGGAGCCCGCGAAGGAACTTCCCGAAAGAATAAAATGTCTTCTTGCCGCAGCTGTCCACGCGTTATGCATGGAAAAGAATGTCCATATACCGCCCTGGACGCTTGAAACACAGAGCCTTGAAACGCCTTGGTTTGTGTCCGGATACGAAAGCCTCAAGACCTCTGCCCTCGTCGAATCCCCCGTCAGCTTCAGGGGGAAAAACATATTCGTCCTAGGTAATTTTTTAAGAAGGGTTTGAATATGGACATAGAAGAAATAGAAAAATATCTTCTGGCTCTCAATGACAAGCTTAAAGTTAGGAATGTCCTGGGCGAGCTGGGAATCTGCGGCGGTGCCGCCATGTGTCTCGTATTCAAGGCGAGAGTTTCGACGAAGGATATTGACGGCATATTCTGCCCCACTCAGGAGATAAGGCAGGCGATAAAGGAAATCTCCAATGAAAACAATCTACCCGAGGACTGGCTCAATGACGGCGTCAAGGGATTCTTCCACGGCGATCCGCCAAAGCAGGAGGTAAGAGAATATTCGAATCTGCGAATATGGTCACCCTCTGCTGAATATATGTTGGCAATGAAATGCGTGTCTGCAAGATACGATTCAATGGACGGCGAGGATATCGAATTCCTCCTGAAGCATCTGAACATAAAAGACAAGGACACCGTATTTAACATCATCTGCAAATACTATCCTGAGAATTCAGTTCCCGTCAAGACAAAATTCGTCATAGAGGAGATTTTTACCAGACTGAGACAGGATTCTTGAATCTTTACGGAATCAGGCAGAAAACATGCCAGACTGGAGATCTTCATGGTGGTCATTGTGCCTCCGTGAGATAAATCAATAATTCATCCCTTGATTCTTTTCCTTCTTTACACTATTTTGGAAGATTATGAAAACAAAAAACACTACCATTAAGACGGCAATAATCGGTGTCTCGGGGTTCGGCAACGTCCACTACAGGGATCTGGTTAAATATCAGGAAAAAGGGCTGCTTGAAATAGTGGCCGCAACTATAATAAACCAGGACGAGGAGAAGGAGAAGTGCGAGAAGCTCCGCTCCCTGAACTGCATGATATACACCGACTACAGGCAGATGCTGGACGATTTCAAGGGGAATCTGGACATCTGTTTCATACCAACTGGAATCCATCTCCATAAGCCCATGACTGTTGCAGCCCTGGAGGCCGGCGTGAACGTCTTCGTTGAAAAACCTCTTGCCGCCACGATCCAGGATGTGATTGATATGAGGAAGGCCGAGAAGGCCTCCGGAAAGTTCGCCGCCGTCGGATATCAGACCATGTATACTCCGGAAGTCATGAAGATAAAGACTGCGCTTTGCTCCGGCAGGCTCGGAAAAGTCAAAACCATCAGATGCTGCGCTCTCTGGCCCAGGGCCGAAGCCTACTACAACAGGAATAACTGGGCCGGCAAGCTCAAGGTCAAGGATACCTGGGTGCTGGATTCTCCGTTCAACAACGCCTGCGCCCATTACCTCAACCTCATATGCTTCTTTGCAGGAAAGGAAATTGCGAAATCCGCATACCTTAAGACCATAGAGGCCGAACTCTACCGCGCCAACAAGATTGAAAGCCCGGATACGGCATGCATGAGGATAATGACGAAGGACGGTGTCCAGCTTCTTTTCACCCTGACCCACGCCTGCGAAAAGCAGTTCGGACCCGATATGACCATCTCCTGCGAGAAGGGAGAGGTCAGATGGAACCAGTCCAAGTCGTCCATATGCGTCTCCGGCGGCGCCATCGAGGAGATGATCAACAAGAACGGCGAGGACCTGCGCGCCTGCGTGATGGACAGCATCGTCCAGAGGGTTGGCGACAAGGATGCCTTCATCTGTTCCCTTGACATTGCCGGAACCCAGACCCTTGCAGCAAATGGCGCGCACGAATCCTCTGAAATTCACCAGATAGACGAGAAGCTCATATATGTTCAGACGATAAAGGATGCATACACCCACGCCGAATCGAAACAGCATACGGTCAAAGGGATTGACGCGCTAGTCATGGAATCCTATGAGAAGGAGAAGCTGTTCAGCGAGCTAGGAGTGCCATGGGCCGTAAAAGGCAAGGTTTTCAATCTTGAGAACTATACGCACTTCCCGTTATAAATTTTCCGTCCGGAAAATTTATTTCCTGAAATCACCGGGCTTCTTTCCTGTCTCCTTGCGGAACACCAGGTAGAAATGGCTGAGTGACTTGAAGCCGCAGGCGCTGCCGATGCGGTCGAAGCCCATGTCGGAATTCTTCAGCATGCCGATGGCCTTCATGATTCTCACGGAATTCAGGTATTTCACCAGCGTCGTACCTTTTTTCCTGGCAAAGACGTTATGGAAGTGGCTGCGGCTGAAATTGGTCATCTTCGCCGCCTGGTCGACGTTGATGTCATACATGAAGTGCGATTCCACGAAACGGCAGAACTCGTCTATCTTGTCTTCCGGAGACGCCTTGCGTTTCTGCTTCGTCTCCAGCTTGATCTTCGAGTTTCTTAAAAGGGTGACGGCAAGCTCCTCGATGCAGGCCCTTATTGCGAGCTGGTAGCCAATTCTACGGATCTTGTTCTCCTCGATGATTTCTTCGAAAATCCGTTTTATCTTTGCCGTACCCTCGGGTGAAAGGTTGATCCTGATCATGCCCCTGAGGGCGTTTTCCTTCAGGATCTTGAAGATCATTCCGAATTCAAGATCGTTTTCGGCGAACTTGAGAAGCGTTGAATCCTTGATGTTGAGGACGTAGCCCCTGCACTTTTCCTTTTCCGATCCGTTCCCGATGTGGAGCTGTCCCTCGGGAAAGAGGAAAAAATCACCTGGAGACATCTTTATGGTCCTGTTCTGCAGATGCTGTGTGCCACGTCCTTCCGCGCAGAAGAAGAATTCATGATGATTCTCGTGCTGGTGTATGACCGGGCGTGGATTGTACCCGAGCAGGGTGTCCAGGGTGTATATGTCTTTGAAGATATCCATAAATCGTATAAAATAATAATATAAATAAGTTGCAATTAACGCTTGAAAACCATTCATTATATCCTAGTTTTGGAATTGTGCAAATAAATATTGTGCAGGTAATCAGATAAAATAATAATACAAAGCAGGATTTTTTAATAACTTTAGGAGCGAGGATATTATGAGCGGCAAGATAAGGGCGGTGTTGTGCGGGTGCGGGGGCATATGCAAGGCGTGGCTGAATCCGATAGCAGGGTTCAATGATATTGAGATGGTCGGGCTTGTAGACCTCAATCTTGAAAGCGCAGAGAAGATAAAACAGGAATTCAAACTGGAAAATGCCGTTACTGGAACGGACCTCAAGGCTGTCCTGAAGAAGGCGAAGCCCGATGTAGTTTTCGACTGCACGATTCCCCTGGCACATCCTGACGTCACGATCACCGCCCTGAAGAAAGGCTGCCATGTCCTTGGCGAGAAGCCTATGGCCGAAAGCATGAAGGCCGCCCAGAAGATGGTCAAAACTGCGGATGCTAAGAAAAAGATATATGCAGTCATACAGAACCGCCGCTATATGGACAACATCATCACATACCGCGATTTCATCAAATCCGGAGAGATGGGCGAGATAACGACATTGAACGCCGATTTCTATATCGGGGCGCATTTCGGAGGGTTCCGCGACGTGATGAAGCATGTGCTTCTTGTCGACATGGCTATACATTCCTTCGACCAGGCACGTTTCATTTCAGGAAAGGATCCCGTGTCGGTCTACAGCCAGGAGTTCAATCCGAAGGGTTCCTGGTACGCCCATGGCGCTTCGGCAATAGCGGTATTTGAGATGACGGACGGTGTCGTCCTGACATACCGCGGCAGCTGGTGCGCGGAAGGCATGAACACTTCCTGGGAATGCGACTGGAGGGCTGTTGGAGCAAAAGGCTCCTGCCTATGGGATGGAGGCGAGAAAATCAAGGGCCAGGCGGCTAGCAATGCCGAAGGCTTCTTCAGGACGCAGAAGGATTTTAACTTGCCGGTGGAAAAGAAGCTTGTTCACACTGGACACGCAGGATTGATCCGCGAGTTTGTCGATTGCGTCAAGAGCGGCGGAACGCCTCAGACGATCTGCCATGACAACATCAAGAGCCTCGCGATGGTACATGCGGCCGTGAAAAGCGCGGAGACGGGGAAGAAGATAGAAATCAAGATCTGAAATTCGAATATCGAAATCCGAAAATCGAAACAAAAAGTAATCAATGCACAGCCCTTACGGGCTTAACGAACAAATTCGAGATTCGTCGTGAGGCATGTTCTTGGAGTAGGACAGGCTTTTAGCCTGTTTAAGGAAAATAGCAGGCTGGAAAGCCTGCCGTACTAAAGAAAGGATTTTTAAATGAAGAATGACTTGTCGAAAGAGAGCATCAGGATCGGAACGCTTGTAAGTGCAGGGCAGAAGGATCCGTGCGGCTACATCAAACAGATACTCCCGCATGGCTTCGAGAGTTTCTCCCTCACCTTCTGGCAGACGACCGGTGACACTGACATCAAGAAGCTTGCCAAGGACGTGAATGCCACGCTCGAAGGCACAGGAGTTGTGATAAGCTCAGTGGGAATATTCGGAAACCCCCTCGAGACAGGTGAAGTAGACAAGAAAACCGTCAAGGGCTGGGAGAAGCTGATCGATAATGCCCATCTTTTCGGGACTGACATCGTCGCAGGTTTTGCAGGACGCGTCAGAGGCAAATCAATTCCAGATTCCATCCCACGATATAAGAAGGTTTTCGGACCTCTTGCGAAACGTGCAGAAGATAAAGGGGTACGGATAGCATTTGAAAACTGCGACATGGGCGGATCATGGCAGAGCGGAGACTGGAATATCGCGCAGATCCCGGTTGTCTGGGACATGATGTTCGATGCCGTTCCTTCAAAGAATGTCGGACTTGAATGGGAGCCCTGCCACCAGATGGTGAAGCTCATCGATCCCATGCCCCAGCTCAGGAAATATGTCAGCAGGATTTTCCATGTGCATGGCAAGGACGCCACGATCCACTGGGATACTGTCCGTGAATTCGGCGTATACGGTGCAAAGCAGTATGCGTTCCACCGTACGCCCGGATTCGGCGACAGCAACTGGACCAACATAATTTCGGATCTTCGAATAGGCGGATTCAAGGGCTCGATTGACATTGAAGGCTGGCATGATCCGATCTATAAGAAGGATCTCGAAATGACCGGACAGGTCCACGCCCTCAATTATCTGAAGAACTGCCGTGGCGGGAGCTTTGTTCCGAATCCTGTGTGAGTAGTAGGTACGCCCTTTAGGGCTGTCTACTATACGCATTTTTTTGCTCTGTTTAGAATTCTTTATGATGAGTCCTCCAATCGGAGGACGAATCTTTGGAGTGCGCAGATCATTCTGCGCTTTGGATTCCACTGGAACCGTGGAGAAGATAACAGCATTCGCTTTTGTTAAGATGCCATGGCGTGACGAACAGCTCTAAAAACAAAGCGGTGAATAATCACCGCAGTCCAAAGTCAGGCC